>CALMEE010000152.1 GCA_937862885.1 uncultured Planctomycetaceae bacterium | reverse complement strand
AGATCGTAAAGATCATTCCTGGTCTTGTGCTCGCTTACCTCGAAAGCGTTGTTTACGTGGCAATAAGCATCGCCATTTCGACTCGCCTGGGCATTTTGGCGAATTTCATGGTGTGTTTCGCCATTTATATTTTGGGGCACCTGACGCCGTTGATCGTCAATTCGTCCGAGGCCGTTCAAGCGTTTGAGCCGGTCGTTGTCTTTGGCCAATTTATTTCCGTGATTGTCCCAGTACTCGACCACTACGACATTGAACCGGCGATTATTGGGGAGGTCTTCGTCCCATCCAGCTATATCGGATGGGCCATTGTCTACTCATTGATTTACTCCACCATCGCATTGCTTTTGTCGCTTGTGCTGTTTGAAGATCGCGATTTGGCATAACCTCGCGCTGATCACGGGAACCTTTCTCCGGCCTCATGAAGTGAATCAATGCAGTTGCTCGTTGGATCAAGATGAAAAAACGGAAAGTGGCACCCGTCGATTGTATTGCCGCAAAATGCCGATTTGAACGAGCAAAAAATTCATTTCGCGATTTTCTTCAGCCAGTACTTCGAGTTTCGGAAAGCAAAATATCGTTGCTTGACACTACTCTACGCTCGCCTCTACGATCGCCCGCGTTTTTCTCCTAAACATCTAATTTGACGCGTTATTTCATGGAAATGCTCGCTGTTGGCGGTATTCCCTTCGAAATTTTCGCTGCGTCTGAGTATCAATTCATCGAATTTGTATCCGATTTTGCCAGTTCGTTTTGGGAGCGATTGGCGAGACAGGTTGTGTTCGCTGTAGATTGGGCCAGCCAAACATTGGTGCGGAAAATGCCGAAGTCGCCCCCCAAGGGCGTGGCAACTGGCCTATACCTGTCGAGCACAAACTTGCCGCGAAATCATGGCAAAATTTTGACAATTCGTGAACTTTTCGACCCCTGGATACTCTGAATTGGTATTGCCGGAAAATCAAAGTTAGATATATTAGCTGGTTTCCGCTCTTCTTTCAGATCTCAATTGCGGTCGCATTGCGCATTCAGTGGATTTTGCCAATAGATTCGGTGCCCAGGCGGGTGAGTTAATTGAGCACAGGATGACCAATTATTTTGGCGCGATGCTGTTTGCTGTGGGTCGCTCAATGGAGAAGTGTCGAAAAAAGCAATTCGATACACTGTTCGTCGTGGTGTAACGATTACGTGATGGATTTGCCGCACATCCGGTGGAAGGTCGCCAGCGTAGCTCAGTTGGTAGAGCAGCGGTTTTGTAAACCGCTGGTCGTGGGTTCGAGTCCCTCCGCTGGCTTTTAGAGGCATAAAGTCGCTAGATCTTGGAGCGATTCGGTCCTAACTCGGTAGGGGGTCAGTAATCGATCTACATGTGGTTCGCGGCGAGCAATTTTGGCGAACGAAGTCAGCCTGCTTCCGCGGACTGCGGGAGAAAAGTAATTGCGGTAAAAACTTGGGGGGATACCGAAGCGGTCAAACGGGACAGACTGTAAATCTGTTGGCTCATGCCTTCACAGGTTCGAATCCTGTTCCCCCCACTGAGAACATCACTGGACAAGTCCGTTTGAAAACTTGCATGTTGCAGGGCTAAAATAGGCGAGTATGTGAAAAGCGGGTGTAGCTCAATGGCAGAGCCCCAGCCTTCCAAGCTGGTTGTGAGGGTTCGATTCCCTTCACCCGCTCTTGAGTGACGCAGCGACATCGGTTCCTTTGTTTTGTATTTGGAGCAGGTTCGCCCGGGGGGTAGTGTTGATTGGTCCGTCGATGGCGACGGTATTCAGCCACCATTTTTTCATAGGTGTTGGCTTTATGCTGCTGTAGCTCAGTGGTAGAGCGCGTCCTTGGTAAGGACGAGGCCATGGGTTCAATCCCCATCAGCAGCTCTGTCAAGAAAGTTTGGCTTGGCATGCTGAGTCGATTTTAAATGTTTCAATGGAAACATTTAAACTTGCTAATGCTGGTTAGACTCATATATTTTGCATTTTGATCCAAGAGTAAGTATCAGGTCATTGTTTTTCGAAAGAGTAGGTGTAATACGAAATGGCCAAGGAAGAATTTAAAAGGGGTAAACCCCACGTAAACGTTGGGACAATCGGTCACATTGACCACGGCAAGACCACCACGACGGGTGCGATCTTGGCAGTCCAAGCTGCGAAGGGCTTGGCCAAAGCCAAGGGCTATTCGGAAATTGCAAAGGGCGGTACAGTTCGCGACGCGACGAAGACCGTTACGATTGCTGTGGCTCACGTTGAGTACGAAACCGAAAACCGACACTATGCACACATTGACTGTCCTGGACACGCCGACTTCATCAAGAACATGATTACCGGTGCCGCCCAAATGGACGGAGCGATCTTGGTCGTCTCTGCCGCTGATGGTCCGATGCCGCAAACTAAAGAGCACGTGCTGTTGGCGCGACAGGTTGACGTCCCTGCGCTGGTCGTCTTCTTGAATAAATGCGACTTGGTCGACGATGAAGAATTGTTGGAACTGGTCGAAATGGAAATTCGCGAACTGTTGAACAAGTACGTTTTTGACGGTGATACCGTGCCGCTCTTCCGCGGCAGCGCTTCGCCCGCTTACAACACTCCCGCCGATCCAGCGGCCAGCAAGTGCATTTCTGACCTGATGGACGCCATTGACTCGTACATCCCAGAGCCAGTGCGAGAAGAAGATAAGCCGTTCTTGATGGCCATCGAAGACGTGTTCTCGATCGAAGGTCGAGGAACGGTTGCGACCGGTCGAATCGAACGTGGTGTCGTGCGTACTGGTGAAGAAGTTGAAATCATTGGTCTAGAAGCCGCACCGCGCAAGACGACATGTACTGGCGTGGAAATGTTCCGCAAAATTCTCGATGAAGGTCGCGCAGGAGACAATGTCGGTTGCTTGTTGCGTGGTATTAAGCGCGAAGATATCCAGCGCGGTCAAGTGCTAGCAAAGCCAGGCTCGATCACGCCGCACACCAAATTCGAGGCAGAAGTTTATTGCTTGAGCAAAGACGAAGGTGGGCGCCACACGCCTTTCTTCAGCGGTTACCGCCCGCAATTTTATTTCCGCACAACTGACGTAACCGGTACGGCCAATTTGGTTGGTGCTGAAATGTGCATGCCCGGCGACAACGTCCGCATCGAAGTTGAATTGCACAAGCCAATCGCTATGGACGACGGAATTCGCTTCGCGATTCGCGAAGGTGGAAAAACCGTTGGTTCGGGCGTCGTAACAAAGATTTTATCTTGATCGGCTAATATTTTCGTCCAGGCTGTCCTTAATAATAGGTGGCCTGGACGTCTCGGCTTTCGGATCCGGTTTTGTCGGAGCATGTCGGGATCGAACGGGTTAGATTTTGGCCCGTAAGGCGGGGCGACAACGTTATTCGCGTTTAACTGAAAACACCGTCATTAAGGGGTGTAGCTCAATTGGTAGAGCACTGGTTTCCAAAACCAGCGGTTGCGGGTTCGAGTCCCTCCGCCCCTGTTGAATGGCCAAATCGGCAGGACAAAGTTGCAGGACAAGATTGCAATGAGAACTTTTTACATGGAGTAGCAGCTTTCATTGTGCATCAGTTGGCTCTGGAATTGCGTCTTCTGGCACCTGGAAGAAGTGGCTCGAGTTTAAGCAGACATTGGTAATTTGAATCGCTATTGCGATTAGGAATCGTAAACATGAACTCAATGGCGAAAACCCAATCAACGAGGACAAGTTTTTGGAGTGAGTTGTTCTTGCTTGGTCTATACAAACCAACCCAAGGCAAAATCACTCGCCAGGTGACGTTCGTAGCCATCGCGATCGTGGCGGTTCTGTCGGCATTGGCCATTGCAAATTACTGGGACTTTTTGGGTGAAATGTTTACGGGTTCCAAATACCTTTGGGGCTTGTTATTCAGCGTAATTGGTCTGTGGTTCGCCTTTCGCGTTGTGAATTATTCGGTCTTTGCAGACTTCTTGATCGCCGTTGAGGCGGAGATGAAGAAGGTCTCTTGGCCTAGTTGGCCGGAACTTTGGCGTGCAGCTTTGGTCGTCATGTTCGTCATTTTTGTGATGGCCTTGGTGCTGTATATTTTTGACATCGTTTGGTATTGGTTGTTCGGTTTGCTGGGTGTGCGCTATTTGGGTTAGTTGCCTTAAGAATCGGTTGTGGCAACTTGAAATGGTCGCTTTATTGGCCTGCCTTAAAGGCGCCGATAGAGCGTAAATTCCAGCCGATTTAGCTTTAATTGGCAACGCATCGGAGTTCGCCAAATTCGCTTTGAGGACAATAAGCGATTATCGTTTGAATTACACCGGGTTTAGCTGGAAGCCGACCCCGTTGAAATTTTAAGAGTCGAATGACTCGTTTGATCTTCTATCATGACGGAAAATAAAGAGCAGGTACATGATCAACATGCTGCAGAGTCCAGTGCTGCTGAAGGCGATACTGTGCCCAGCTCAGAAGAATCCCAAGAGCGAGTAGCTGCATCGTCGCCAGAATTGAGCGCGGACGCTAGACAGGACGATCAAAACCGCGCGGAAATTGTTCATGCCTCCGCAGCGGGGAATTCCGCGGCAGATGAGCGGGAAAATCCAGTCGGGAATGAAGCCGGTTCGACTGAGGAAGGTCCCGATCTGGCCGACGATTTATTGCCTGGTGAATCTGACGAATCAGACGATTTTTTTGACGACTCGTACGTCGACGAAGACGAAGACCTTAACGAGAATGCCGCGCCAATTGAAAGTTTAGTCGAAGATACGAAATCAAGCATTGATGACAGCGATCTCGATTGGTACATTCTTAAAGTTCAAGTAAACCGAGAAACATCGATTTGTGATTCTTTAAAGCGCCGAGTCGCGAGAGCGGGACTAGATCACTACTTTTCTGACATCTTAGTCCCCACCGAAGATGTTCGCGAGTTTACGAAGACCGGAAAACAGCGAATCGTTAAACGCAAGCTCTACCCCGGTTACGTTGTCGTGCGAATGGCCATTAATGATGAATCTTGGTTCCTCGTTAGAGAAACTCCCGGCATCGGCGATTTTACAGGTGCTTCTGGGAAGCCGATTCCCTTGACGAGCAAGGAAATTGAACAGATCCTGAAAACGACCAGGCCCGGAGACAAAGATAAGTCGGAAGAGCCCGTTAAGATCGGAATCAAGTACAAAGTCGGTGATCGTGTTCGCGTCAAAGAGGGGAACTTCCAAAACTACGAAGGGGAAGTGTCGAACATTGATGAGCGAAACGGCAGGGTAACAATCATTATTAATATCTTCAACCGACCCAACCCGGTTGAATTGGATCATTGGCAGGTTGAAGAGTTCTCATAGGGATCATCTTAAAGTGGTACGCGTTGGCCTGGGAATTAGACTAGGTTGATTCGTACTTTACAA
The DNA here is from genome assembly GCA_937862885.1 of uncultured Planctomycetaceae bacterium. GTDB lineage: Bacteria > Planctomycetota > Planctomycetia > Pirellulales > Pirellulaceae > CALMEE01. The sequence continues at coordinate 94,518 of CALMEE010000152.1, read as the reverse complement.
TTTGATCCGATTTATATGCGGCAATAGATGCAGGGCTGGTAAGCAATGGCAAAACAAATCACAGGTCAGGCAAAATTTCAAGTTCCCGGTGGTAAGGCCACGCCGGCACCGCCAGTGGGAACATCTTTGGGTAAGTTCGGCATTAACTTGGGGCAGTTCGTGCAACAATTCAATGACCGGACCAAGGAATATAATGGCACGCCGATTCCAGTCGTCGTGACGGTCTACAGTGACCGTACATTTGAGTTCGTGACGAAAAGCCCACCGGCTGCCGCGATGTTGATGCAGGCTGCTGGAATTGCCAAGGGCTCTGGTGTTCCGAATCGCAACAAGGTGGCTACGATCAAACGCGCTCAAATCGATGAAATTGTCAAGAAAAAACAAGACGTGTTAAACGCCGCAAGCCCAGAAGCGGCACGGCGTGTTATCGAAGGAACTGCCCGCAGCATGGGCATCGTCGTCGAGGATTAGGCTGAACAGGGCCATATTGTAGAGTGCCATGTGGTTAAAGGACCAGGTTTAACGGTTTAGGCGGTTCACGATCGCTAAATGGCGGACAGTGAGGAAGCAGTCGGCATCAGGATACGTCCCCTTTCGGCGTCAAGGGAATTGCCAAAAGGCTTTTGAAGTAGAAGTAGAAATTGAAGTAAAGACAATGGTAAAACGATCAAAACGATACAGACAACATGCGGAAAAGGTTCCTGGACAACCGCAAGATCTTTCCAAGGCAGTCAGTCTGCTGAAGGAGTTTGGCGGGACCAAATTCGAGCAGTCGGTCGAGGTTCATATGAGACTGGGGATCGATGCGAAACAGGCTGATCAATTGGTCCGTGGGTCCATCGTCCTTCCCCACGGTATTGGCAAGTCGCAACGCGTGGTTGTCTTTGCCAAAGGCGAAAATGCCGACGCAGCCAATTCTGCCGGTGCAGACTTTGTTGGGCAACAGGACTTAGCTGAAAAGATCAAGGGTGGGTGGTTAGAATTTGACGTTTGTATTGCGACACCAGATATGATGGGGGTCGTCGGGCCGCTCGGAAAAGTATTGGGACCGCGCGGCTTGATGCCATCCCCCCGAGCGGGCACCGTAACTCCCGATGTCGCGACCGCAGTCTCCGAGTACAAGGCCGGTAAGGTTGAATTCCGCAATGATTCAGGCGGAAACGTTCACGCCATTGTCGGACGTTTAAGCTTCACGCCCGAACAGCTGCAAGAGAACATTCGCGCCTTTATTCGCTTCGTTGAGTCATTGAAACCGAACTCAATTAAGGGTAATTTTATAAAGGGAATTCATATTGCTGCGACAATGAGTCCGGGGATCCAGATCGCGGCGTAACAGGCTTCACATCCATAATTTGAGCACGAGTCGAATTCCGGAAAAACGATTGAAGATCGATTGCATACGTTTGGGCCATTTGTCGCGGTCGTATCTGACGATTGAGAATTTCACTTAAGGGTTTTCAATGGCAACTCGAGTTCACAAGGATTTATGCAAGTAGGGCGAGTTTCGTAGGTACTGCGGGGCGGCGTTAATATCATTCACCGATGGCCAAAGAACCGAGTAGACGGTTGTTGTGATGCGGCTTTTAAATTGAATATTGAGTAAGATCGATGAGTAAATTAGTCAAGAATTTGATTACCGAAGAGTTGCAGCGTCGGCTCAAAGGTGTTGAGAACTGCGTAGTTGCCAATGTAGTCGGCCTCAATTCCGACCAAACCGCAGCCCTGCGTAGCGAATTGAGAAAGAAGAGTATTCGAGTTATCGTGGTCAAGAACAGCTTGGCACGACGCGCAACCGAAGGCACACCCCTCAATCCGGCCTTCCAAGGTTTGAACGGCCCGGCGGCTGTTCTGTGGGGTTGCGAGGATTTCGTGTCGCTGGTGAAAGAAGTAACTGCGATCGACAAGAGTGGTGCATACCCGAAATTTGAACCACGTGGCGGGGCAATGGATGGCGAGCCGTTGACTGCCAATCGAGTTCGTGAAATCAGCAAATGGCCGAACCGGGCCGAGCAACTCAGCATCCTCTCGGGTCAGTTGTTGTCACCGGGAGCCAAATTGGCGAGTCAAATCATTGGTCCTGGTGGTCAATTGGCCAGTCAAATCTCAACCAAAGCGGAAGAATAATGTTGTTGGTAGACTTCAACAAGATTTTTTAATAAAACTATCACTCCATTGAGCAACAAACTGATACAATCAACCTATTAAAGGAAAGGCAAAATGACTGAAGCAACAATTGAATTTTCCAGTCTTTCGAAAGAACTGGGAGATAAAATCGCAAACTTGACTCTCAAAGAAGCCAAAGAGTTGAGTGACTATTTGAAGGATGTTCATGGTATCGAACCCGCTGCAGGTGGTGCAGTGGTTATGGCACCGAGCGGAGATGGCGGAGGTGGCGGTGGGGCCGAAGCCGTTAAGACTGAGTTCGATGTCGTTTTGACAGGATTTGGTGACAAGAAACTCGATGTCGTCAAAGTCGTGAAGAACATTACTGGAGCATCACTCATGGATGCTAAGAAAATGGTTGAAGGCGTCCCAGCAACGCTGAAACAAGGTGCATCGAAGGAAGAAGCAGACAAGATCAAAGCCGATATTGAGGCTGCGGGTGGAAGCGTCGAATTGAAATAGGCTTAGGGATACGGAGACAAGGAAGTCGCAGGCAGGAATTTCACTTCAATTTTCGTTTGTTGCACTTGCGATGGGATTGGGAGATTGATGCATCCAACAGTTTTCACGGCTTGTTCCCTGATTTCTGGCATTCGATACTCCTTCAGTCGCATTCATGACCGAATTCTTGCTCAGGCAGCAAGTAATTTGTGGGTGTAGCAAATCGGTAGCACGAAACGTACGTCACTGGCCCTGTTTTGCACCAGCAATTCCAAGTTTTTACTAAACCGCGTATGAACGCAAAACGACCGATGTCGTTTGGCGTTCTACTTGCGCGCTATGGTTGTGTTCCATCCGTTTCGGCACTGCCAAGGGACGCATCTTCATTTTTTCTCTTGGGGATTAAGGTCCAAGTATTTCACGAATTTTGAGGGATTGGTCCAAGCTACGTGCGCAATGATTTGACTGGCTTTGGCCAGGTGGCAAGGAAGTGAATTCAAATTTGTCACTTCGACAGTGAAGTGATTTTCCACAAGTTAATACGAAATTCAAAGCTCGAAGCGAACTTTAGACTTTTGTATTTAACGGGGTACAACGGTAATAGTGCTGATGATTTTTTGGCAATTTACATGAGCCAGCTTGCTGCGTCCGTTTATGTCAATTGTTCCAAAATAGTAATTTTAAGATCCATTTCATGCCCAGGAGCAGTTCTGAACCATGGCAACTTTAGTTGAGCGCCGAATTACGCCCAAGGAACGAAGAATTTTCGGAAGCGATCGAGTCTATACGGCTCCTCCCGACTTGACGGGAATACAAACAGCCAGTTACGAGAAGTTCTTGCAATACGAAGTCGCTGCGGAAAAACGCAAGGATCAAGGAATCGAAGCTGTGTTGCGCGAGATTTTTCCGATCGAAAGTTACGATAAGCTAGTTCGATTGGAATATGTAAAATACGAACTGGGAAAACCGCGATATACACCGGAAGAATGCCGTCAGTTACGACTTACTTACGGTCGCCCATTTCGAGTCTGGTTGCGTTTGGTGAAGGACCAGCCTCAAGAGGAAGAAGTTTACTTGGGTGACATTCCCATCATGATGGGTGGTGGTGAATTTATTATCAATGGCGCTGAACGTGTGGTCGTAAGCCAACTCCACCGCAGCCCAGGTATCGACTTCGTGATGGAGACCGAGGGAACAAGCGATCGTAAGTTGCCGAGTTGCCGTGTAATCCCGGAACGCGGAAGTTGGATTGAGATCAACGCGACCAAGAAGGACCTGTTAACCGTCCGCATCGATCAAAGCGGAAAGTTTTCTGCGTTGACTTTGCTGCGCGCCATGGATCCAAAATACAGTGAAAACGCCGATATCATTCGCGCATTTTACGAGTCGACGAAGGTCAAGGTCGTCGATCGTCGCAGTGCGATCAAAATCGAAGGGCGCATCGCGGTGGATGACGTTGTCTATCCTTCAACCAGCGATCGTGCTGGCGAGATTATTGTTGAATCTGGCGGAGCCATCGCTAAGGAAATGGCCGAGACGATTTGTACGTCTGGTATCAAAATGGTGGAAGTAATTGATCCACCAAAGAATTCGCTGATTTTCAATTCCTTGGTCGATGATTCGACTTCAAGCCACGAAGAGGCGCTGCTGCGGATTTATCAGCGATTGCGCCCCGGCAATCCACCGCAACTGGATCGAGCGCGAGCCTTGTTCCACGAGAAGTTTTTTGACACCAATCGCTACCGACTCGGTCGGGTAGGGCGTTTTCGCGTCAACCGCAAACTGGCATCGAATGTTTCCGAAAAAGTTATGACGCTTTGCGCCGATGACTTGGTTGCGGCAATCCGCTATTTGCTTAAGCTTTCAACGGTTGGTTCGGACGCGCAAATTGACGATATCGATCACTTGGGAAATCGTCGCTTGCGAACGATCGACGAACTTGCTGGTGATGAATTACGTAAGGGTTTCCTCAAGTTGCGTCGCACAGTCCAAGAGCGCATGAGCTTAAAAGACCAAGAGGACATGACCCCGAGGAGTCTGATTAATCCGAAGAGCGTTTCAGCGGCTATCGAGTATTTCTTCGGTCGCGGCGAACTTTCACAAGTGGTGGACCAAACGAATCCATTGTCCCAGCTTACTCACGAGCGGCGGCTATCGGCATTGGGTCCGGGCGGATTGAATCGAAAACGCGCCGGTTTCGAAGTGCGCGACGTGCACATCTCACACTATGGGCGCATCTGTCCTATTGAAACGCCAGAAGGAACCAATATTGGATTGATTTCGAGTTTGGCCCTGTATGCTGGAGTGGATGACTTCGGCTTCTTGGTGACTCCGTATCGAATCGTCAACAAAGGCAAGGTCACGCAAGATGTTGTCTGGCTGCGTGCCGACGAAGAAGCTGAAGCGTACGTTGCTCCAGCGGACACCGTGGTGACCAACGGCGTGATTGAGGGTGTCAAGACCATGGGGGGCAACATCATTGCCCGGCATCGCTCTGACTTTGAAATCGTGTCGCCGGAAAAGGTGGAGTACATTGATGTTTCGCCAAGTCAAATGGTTGGTGTGTCAGCGGGATTGATTCCGTTTTTGGAGCACGATGATGCCAACCGAGCGTTGATGGGTTCCAACATGCAGCGGCAAGCAGTGCCTTTGCTGGTTGCGGAACCGCCCGTCGTCGGCACCGGCTTGGAAGAAGTAATTGCCGAAAACTCGAGTATGGTGATCAAAGCCAAGAAAGCTGGGAAGGTCACCTACGTTGATGCCACCCGAATTGAGATCGAGAACGATATTTATCACTTGCAAAAGTACGTCGGTCTCAATGAGCGCACTTGCTTGAATCAGAAACCGATTGTGAAACTTGGCGAGAAAGTTTCGCGTGGACAGATTATTGCTGATGGTGCTGCGACCTATCAGGGTGTCTTGTCGCTCGGGCGCAATGTTTTGGTCGGCTTCATGTCGTTCGAAGGTTACAACTTCGAGGACGCGATTATTCTGAGCGAGGAGTTGGTAAAGAACGACACGTACACTTCGCTTCATATTGAAGAATTCGATGTCGAGATTCGAGAAACCAAGTTGGGACGGGAAGAATTCACGCGAGATATTCCCAACGTCAGTGAGAAAATGTTACGCAACTTGGACGCAAACGGCATCGTGCAGGTGGGTACGTACGTGCGACCTGACGATATCCTTGTGGGCAAAGTTTCACCAAAATCAAAAACGGAACTTACGCCTGAGGAAAAGCTGTTGCACGCGATCTTCGGCCGAGCTGGTGAAGACGTAAAGAACGACTCGCTCGTCGTGCCGTCTGGAGTTGAGGGCATTGTCATCGACACCCAGCGTTTCGCACGCACGCTTAGTCTAACTGACGAAGAGCGCAAGGTTGTGGAAAAGGACCGCAAGGCCGCTGAGCTGGAAGGCAACGAGAAAATTGCTAAGGCATTTGCGGTTATGGTGGATGAAATCGAAAAGGTCATCGGCAAAAAATTGACTGACGAAGATGGTAACCACTACACGCAAGACCAGGACGTGAAATTTATTGTGGAAAAAGCCAGTAATTTCCGCATCGATTCGATTCTGGACAACTTGCGAAGTGCCGATAGAATCAGCCAGATTCAAGCTATTTACGATGAACATTGGCCGGTTGTGGACATCTCAATTGAGATGCGTGATCGCAAACTTAATAGCATGAAACGGGGCGATGAGTTGAAAAGCGGCGTCCTGCAAATGGTCAAAGTTTACATTGCTACCAAGCGAGTTATCTCGGTGGGTGACAAGATGGCGGGTAGGCACGGTAACAAAGGGGTGATTTCCAAGATCATGCCTGTGGAAGACATGCCTTATCTTGAGGACGGAACTCCATTGCAGATACTCCTCAATCCGTTGGGCGTTCCCAGCCGTATGAACGTTGGCCAGATTCTGGAGACGCATTTGGGGTGGGCCGGAGTCAAGGCCGGTTTTCGCGCGATCACGCCTGTGTTTGATGGCGCAGATGAGACGACAATCAACGATTGTTTGGAGCATGCAGGGTTGCCGCGTCACGGAAAGGCACGCCTTTACGATGGCAGGACTGGATTGCCATTGGAGCAAGAAACGACCGTGGGCTACATTTACATGCTGAAGCTGCATCATTTGGTTGACGACAAAGTTCATGCCCGAAGCACTGGTCCTTATTCGTTGATCACTCAACAACCTCTTGGCGGCAAGGCAAGGTTTGGCGGCCAACGGTTTGGTGAAATGGAAGTCTGGGCATTAGAAGCCTATGGCGCCGCGTACATTTTGCAGGAACTGTTAACGGTCAAGAGCGACGATGTAGAAGGGCGGACCAAGATCTATGAGTCGATGGTCAAAGGTGAAAATACACTGGAGGCGGGTACTCCGGCGAGCTTTGACGTCCTTACCAATGAAATCCGGGGACTTGCCCTGAATATGCACTTAGAAAAGCGCAAGAATTAGCGTGTTCTTTAACCCATCGCAGCAACTGGCGACGTGCGATCGGGAGTTTATTAACCCTTTAATTGTGATTGAAACAAAACGGCATTCGCAACAGATTGCGCATCAACCATTAGGATCTGAGCCTTTAGCCATGTTGGGCTGATCGATTGAGGCTCGGTCAATCGAGTTACTTGAAATTTTCTTTAACCTCATACAAGGAGTCAGGAGCTTATGGCAACTGCCGACATCTCCTATGATCGTATCAACGACTATTCGTCCGTGAAAATCAACTTGGCGAAGCCGCAAGACATTCGCAGTTGGTCCATGGGTGAGGTAAAAAAACCAGAAACCATCAATTACCGTACCTATCGGGCTGAGAAGGACGGACTTTTCTGCGAAAGAATTTTTGGGCCGGAAAAGGACTGGGAATGTGCCTGCGGCAAGTACCGCGGCATGAAATACAAAGGCATGATTTGCGATCGCTGCGGAGTGAAAGTCACGCACTCCCGTGTCCGTCGTAAACGGATGGGGCATATTGAGCTTGCCGCTCCGGTCGTGCACATCTGGTTCTTCAAGGCCATGCCAAGCCGTTTGGGCAACTTGCTGGATATGAAGACCAGTAGCCTCGAGAAAGTAATTTACTTTCAAGATTACGTGGTCATCGATCCAGGTTCGACCAAGTTTGAAAAGTACCAGTTGTTGAACGAAGAAGAATATCGAAATGCCAAGAACACGCATGGCGAAAACAGCTTTGAAGCTGAAATGGGAGCCGAAGCCGTTCGCAAACTGCTCGTCAATCTGGACTTGGTTCAATTGGCGCTTGATTTGCGGAAGGAACTAACGGAAACCAATTCCAAACAGCGTAAGAAGGACATCACGAACCGACTCAAAATTGTGGAATCGATCCGCGATAGCGACAATCGACCCGAGTGGATGGTGTTGGATGTGATTCCCGTAATTCCACCCGATTTGCGGCCGCTGGTGTTACTTGACAGTGGCAATTTCGCCACCAGCGACTTGAATGATCTGTATCGCCGTATCATCAATCGCAACAACCGCTTGCGAAAGCTCGTTGACCTCAACGCTCCAGAGGTCATCATTCGCAACGAAAAACGCATGTTGCAACAATCGGTAGACGCATTGTTTGATAACAATCGGTGCAAGCGACCGGTTTTGGGTAGCAGCAACCGTCCCTTGAAATCCCTCACCGACATGATTAAGGGAAAGCAAGGAAGGTTCCGTGAAAATCTATTGGGTAAACGAGTTGATTATTCCGCGCGATCGGTGATCGTTGTCGGTCCGCGATTGCGTTTGCATCAATGTGGCTTGCCCAAGAAGATCGCCCTGGAGTTGTACCAACCCTTTATCATTCGCAAACTCAAAGATAAAGGGCACGCGGACACGATCAAGAGTGCCAAGAAGATGCTGGAACGGCGCGACGAGGAGGTGTGGGATATTTTGGAAGAGGTGATTAAGAATCACCCAGTGCTATTGAATCGCGCTCCGACCTTGCACCGCATGGGCATTCAGGCGTTTGAACCTGTGTTAGTCGAAGGAAACGCCATTCATTTACATCCGCTTGTCTGCCGTGGTTTTAATGCAGACTTTGACGGTGACCAAATGGCTGTGCATTTGCCCTTGTCGATCGAGGCCCAGGTGGAAGCGCACACGTTGATGATGTCGACCAACAATATTTTCGCACCGAGCAATGGCAAGCCAATCATGAGCCCTTCGCAAGATACGGTGATGGGTTGCTACTACATCTCACTTGCGATGCCAGGCCAAAAAGGGGAGGGGATGGCTTTCTACAGCGAGGATGAAGCCGAAATGGCATTCAATCAAGGCGTGATCAGTACGCATGCCAAGATTAAGTTGCGGTTGGGAGATGATCGCTACGTGCGCAAAAACGAAGAAGAGCGCAGTCTCGGAGGGATTATTGAAACCAGCTATGGACGTATCTTGTTCAATTCAATTCTGCCGCAAGGCATGGATTTCTACAACTATACGTTGCGCGGCGGTGACTTGGCGACGGTCATTTCGGACTGTTACCAAAAGTTGGGGAGACGCGACACGATCAATCTGCTCGACGATATGAATCAGCTTGGTTTCCGCGAAAGTACACGTAGCGGTTTGTCGTTTGCAACGGACGACTTAGTGACTCCCGAGTCGAAAACCGAGATCGTCAACGAAGCGGAAAAAGTCGCCTTGAAATATCGGGCCGTCTTCGCGCGAGGATTGATTACCGAACAGGAACGCTACAACAAAGTGCTCGATACGTGGACACATGCGCGTGAAAAAATCACGAAAGACATGATGAGCGCAATGGAACACGACGACCGGGGCGGCGGTTACGTCAATCCAGTTTACTTGATGGCGCATTCGGGTGCCCGCGGTGGTGTGGAACAAATCCGGCAGCTCGCGGGGATGCGTGGTTTGATGGCCAAGCCCACTGGAGAGATCATTGAGACGCCGATCAAAGCGAACTTCCGTGAGGGGCTCAATGTGCTTGAGTATTTCAGCTCGACACATGGTGCGCGGAAAGGCTTGGCCGATACCGCTCTGAAAACGGCGGATTCAGGTTATCTAACGCGCAAGCTCGCGGACGTGGCCCAGAACGTGGTTGTGACCCAACACGATTGCGGTACAGCACAGGGCATAACCAAGGGTGTGATCTATCGTGGTGAACAAGTTGAGGTGCGTTTGGCAACCGCGATCAACGGTCGCGTGAGCCGCGCAAATATTGTAAACCCAGTGACCGATGAAGTAATCGTTCGCGAAAACGAAATGATCACTCCTGATATCGCTCGCAAGATCGAGGAAATGGGGCTGGAAAAAATCCAAGTTCGCAGCCCGATGACGTGTGATAGTCAATTAGGGGTTTGCCGCCTCTGCTACGGCATGGACATGTCAACTGGGGCAATGGTCGAGGAAGGTATGGCGGTTGGTATTATCGCCGCTCAAAGTATCGGTGAACCAGGAACACAGCTAACGATGCGTACGTTCCATATCGGTGGTGTGGCCGGTACAACTACAGAGGAATCTGAAAAGCGCTGTAATCGCGCTGGTATCGTGAAGCTCACGCGAATTCGCTACAAGACCAACGACAAAGGGGACACAGTCGCTTTGGGTCGAAACGGCGAAATCGCGATCCTCGATCCGAAAGGACGTGAATTGGAAGTTCACAAAGTCCCGATGGGTGCTGTCTTGAATGTAAAGGATGACCAAGAGGTCAAGGCGAACACAGTTCTTTGCCAATGGAATCCGCATACGATTCCGATTTTGGCTGAAGTTAGTGGTCGGGTACGATATGAAGAAGTGATTGAGGGTGAGACAATGAGCGTCGAACGGGACCCGAGCGGAACCGTTCGCAAGACGATCATTGATCACAAAGGCGTAATGCATCCACAAATCGTCGTCGAAGATCAGGACGGCAAACCGCTGGACGTTTATTACTTGCCAGAGCGAGCCCACATTATCGCCAATGAAGGTGATTACATTTCGGCCGGTACGGCAATCGCGGAAACACCACGAGAATCATCGGGGGTCGGCGACATCACGGGCGGTTTGCCACGTGTCACAGAAGTGTTCGAGGCACGTAAGCCGAAGGATCCGGCTGTCTTGTCGGAAGTCGATGGTGTTGTCGAAATCCAAATTGAGAAAAAGCGCGGCAAACGCGTGATCATCGTGCGCAATGATGCTGGGCAGGAATTCGAGCATTTGGTTCCGCCAAACAAACGGTTCTTAGTACATTCAGGCGACGTGGTGAAAGCCGGCCAGTCGTTAGTTGATGGTCCTTTGGTACCGCACGACATTTTGCGTGTGTCAAGCGAAGAAGCGCTGCAACAATATCTGCAACACGAAATTCAGAGCGTGTATCGAAGTCAACGCGTGGAAATCAATGACAAGCACATAGAAATTATCGTGTCGCGCATGCTGCGCAAGGTACGAATTGAAACTCCGGGAGATACAGAATTACTACCTGGTTTCATCTGCGACCGATTTGACTTTAAGCGCGTAAATGACGAACTGATGAAAAAGGTAAAAATCACAAGTCGTGGAGATAGTGATTTCATCGAAAAGACGTTAGTCTTGCGCGAGGTATTCGAGCAAACGAATACAGAAATCGAAGCTTTGGGTGGCACTCCTGCCAAGTGCACTAAGCCAAAAATGGCCACATGCAGCACGCAACTGTTGGGGATCACGAAGGCTTCCGTGCAGAGTTCCAGCTTCATCTCGGCTGCCAGTTTCCAAGAGACCACGAAGGTGCTTACAGAGGCAGCACTTGCCGGAAAAGTTGACAACTTGGTGGGCCTCAAAGAAAACGTGATTCTGGGGCACTTGATTCCAGCCGGCACTGGTTTCCGTACGTTCCAAGAGTCCGAGGTTCACTTTAAATTGGAAGCCTTGGATGAAACTACAGATCACGGTGGACCGTCGTTGACCAAGTCTTTCCCACTACTCGAATCGGCTCAAGGGTCATTCCAGCCCGAACAGCAGCAGGCTGCAAACTATGGAGGAGATTCGATGTACGACCAGCCGTATGGTGGAGCCAATATGTCGGGCGGGTATGCTGCAGACAATAATGGCGGAGACACGTTTGGGTTGTTCACCGGGGCTGGCGACTATTACGGCAACGAGCAGGCCGGAAACATGCATGTTCCTGGTCCAGTGGCGGGTGGTGATGACCTCACATTGATTGAAGGTATCGGACCAGCCGTCGCTCAGCTTCTAAACAAGCATGGGCTTTACACTTATGTTGATCTCGCCCAGTTGGGGCCAGACCAATTCCGCTCCATTCTCTCTTCTGGCGGATCGCAATTTGCCATGCAAGATCCTTCGACTTGGGGAGATCAAGCGAAATTAGCTGCTGCTGGTGAATTTGACCGTTTGCGGGAGTGGCAGGATCAATTGCATGGCGGTCGAGTCACTCACGGAACGGGCAATATCTACGAAGATTTGACCAAGATTGAGGGCATTGGGCCAAGGATCCAACAGTTGCTGTTTTCGAACGGTATTTGCACCTATCAAGACTTGTCAAATTGCAGTGTCCACTTCATCCGTGGCATCCTTGAGTCAGAGGGAGGAAGCATGGCAATGCATGATCCTTCGACTTGGCCGGATCAAGCCAAATTGGCTGCGGTTGGCGAATGGGAAAAGTTAATCGAGTGGCAAAATCAGTTGGACGGTGGTCGGGTCGTGGCCCACAACGTCGATGATTTAACTCGAATTGAAGGTATTGGTCCGAAGATTCAGCAACTACTTTATGCAAACGGAATTAGCAGTTTTCCAGCATTGGCTAACTGTACAGTCGACTATTTGCGGGATTTGCTCGCTACCGATGGAAACTTGGTGGTGCACGACCCGACAACTTGGCCGGATCAAGCCCGCTTAGCTGCGGCTGGCGAGTGGGATCGGCTAGTCGAATGGCAAAATCAACTCAATGGCGGGCGTGCTTAGTCACTTCGACTGTGTTCCAGTGGAAATCAGCGATTTTCGCTGGATTGTACAGGGGCTCAGGTACCTTGTTGTCCAGTCGACCGGGACCTGGAATGGCTGCTAGAAATGCTGAAGGGCATTTGGCTTTCGGCATTTTGCAATTAGCCGTTGACTTTTGTGACCAATTAGATATTTTTACGAATTACGACAGTTGGCCGAATACCGGCCAAATTAACTCAGTTTCGGAAGTTTGAATGCCAACGATCAATCAACTCGTTAAACACGGGCGTAAGAAGAAACGACGATTCTCAAAATCGCCAGTATTGGAGCGTTGCTCTCAGAAGCAGGGCGTGTGCCTGCAAGTGCGCACCATGACGCCGAAAAAACCGAATTCCGCGTTGCGGAAGATTACGCGCGTTCGTTTGTCAAATGGTAAAGAAGTGACGGTTTACATCCCGGGCGAAGGTCACAATCTGCAGGAACACTCGATCGTGCTTGTGCGGGGCGGTCGCGTGCGCGATTTGCCTGGTGTTCGCTATCAAGTCGTGCGTGGGGCGCGCGATACCCTGGGAGTTGACAAGCGTAAACAATCTCGTAGTCGATACGGTGCGAAAAAGAAATAATTGCGGTCGTTAACAACCGCGGTGGAAACTGAATAATGTGAGAGTGTTGAGAACGCGCGTTCTCGCAATGGATGAAATTGTAAATTTTTGATTAGAACATGCCGACATGGGTCGTTTTACTGCCAGCCGAGATCAATTGAAACCTGATGCCAAATACGGTTCTGTTTTGGCTAGTAAGTTCATAAATTGCATGATGTGGGACGGTAAAAAAAGCGTCGCGCAACGCGTTTTTTATGACTGCTTGGACGAGATTAAGAATCGCTTGCCTGACGTGCAACCGATTGATGTTTTCACGCAAGCGGTGGAAAACGTTAAGCCTCACGTCGAAGTTCGCTCGAAGCGTGTTGGCGGTGCCTCCTATCAAGTACCAATGCAAGTCAATCGCAACCGCCAACAATCATTGGCAATCCGCTGGATTTTGGCAGCTGTTCGAGACAAGAAGGGGCGTCCGACGTTTAAGAAGTTGGCGGACGAACTGGTAGCCGCATACAATAAGGAAGGTGCCTCAATTACCAAACGCGAAAACACTCACCGTATGGCTGAAGCAAACAAAGCGTTTGCTCACTTCGCGTTTTAAGATTGATAGATCCAATTTTTGGCCGGGACGACTGAAGTCGACTCGGCTATTATTATGCGCCAGTTTCATGAAAATTAGAGACTGCGTTGGTTTGTTTAGTCGGCTGTGTCAATCAATTCTAAGTGGACGAACAACGTGACTTTTTTCAATGTCGAACACGTTAGTCGGCAGATGAGTGTTCACGCTTTTTTGATCGATTTGACCGCTGGTTGAGGCCAACATTCGCGTTGCGAAACTTACTGCTGAGCGACAACCTTGGGGAGGTTTTCTCGAATCAAGATTGCGTCGGCATTTCAAAATACCTTCGAGTTTTTCAGCAACAGGAGATGGTTGGTCGGATACGAAAGAGAGCGTTAAAATCGCATCAGCCTGATTTCAAAGGCTGACTTTGGAACCTGCGCCCAACGTAAAAGGGCAAGGCTATTCGAATCATTGAACAGAGTTTTTGCCTTATCGGTTTGGTCGTAAAATGCCCCACAACATTGAGCAAATTCGAAATATCGGAATCATCGCTCATATCGATGCTGGCAAGACTACAGTCACCGAGCGCATGCTTTTTTTGTCTGGATTCAAGCATCGGGTTGGCATGGTTGATAAGGGAACAACGACCACCGATGATGACCCGGAAGAAGAAGAACGAGGGATCACCATCTATTCCGCCTGCGTCATGTTCGACTGGGCAGGTGTCCATATCAATTTGTTGGACACTCCCGGCCACGTCGATTTTACGGCCGAAGTCGAGCGCAGCCTGCGCGTCTTAGATGGTGCCGTCGTCGTCTTCAGCGCACGGGAAGGAGTCGAAGCACAAAGTGAAACAGTTTGGCGTCAGGCCGACAAATATCATGTGCCTCGTATTGCCTTCATCAACAAATTGGACCGGGAAGGTGCGGACTTTGATCGGGTAATCGAACAAATTCAACAGCGATTTTCTGGTGTCGGACGCTTTGAGACCAAAGCTTACCCAGTTCGCATTACGATTCCTGTTGGCCAAGGACCATCGCATGTGGACAATCCGTTCCGCGGTGTGATTGACTTGATCGAGATGGAGTTTCTCACGTTTGAAGATGAGGGCAAAACGATCAATCGGCACAGCATTCCTGCCGACTATGTGGAAGAAGCCGACTATTGGCGATCTCAATTGATCAGCGATTTGAGCAACTTTAGCGATGAATTGATGGAACTTGCCATCGAAGAGCAACCTGTTTCAGCAGAATTGATCCATAAAGTGCTAAGGGAAGCGACGCTTTCCCACATGGTCCAGCCAGTGTTGTGCGGTTCGGCCCTGCATGGAATCGGTGTACAACTCGTGTTGGATGCCGTCGCACGCTATCTCCCCAGCCCATTAGATCGTCCGCCGGTGCGGGGAATTAATTTGTACAAAAAGAATGCCGAGGAAATCCGCAATCCTGATCCCAAAGAGCCGTTTTGTGCTCTGGTGTTTAAGATTCTTCCGGCAAAGACAGGTGACCTCTATTGGATTCGGGTTTACTCTGGCACGTTGGCAGCAAATACCCGCGTCCTTTGTCCGGCAAAAGACAAGAAAGAGAATATTGCACAACTTTGGCAGATTCATGCCAGCAAAAAAGAACGCGATGGTCAAGTGGACAAGGTGACTACAGGAGAAATCGTCTGCGCTATCGGGCCCAGATATGCGGTGACTGGGGATACGCTTTGCGATGCAAAGGCGCCGATTCAATTGGAGTCCATTACATTTCCTGAGACAGTAATTGAGATGGCGATCGAACCTGAATCCACGGCGGATAGGCAAAAGTTAGCCGACACGTTGGAGATGCTCAAGCGCCAAGATCCGACATTTAAGGCCTCCGAAAGCGTTGATACTGGTCAGACACTTATCGCCGGTATGGGGGAATTGCATCTTGAGGTGATCAAGAACCGCTTGTTGCGCGACTTTAATTTGAACGTTAAAGTACATCAACCGCGGGTTTCGTACCGTGAAACCGTGGCTGGCGTAAGCGATGTGATTGGGGAATGCCATCGGGTTGTTGGCGGCCAGCAACTTTTTGCGAAGGTTCGTCTCAAGATCGAACCGGATGAAACCTGTGAAGCTGGAATTCGCGTCTTGAACTTGATACCTCCCGAGAAATTCATTCCGGAGATTTGTGATACGATTGTTGAAGAGTTAACGGCGCGCGGACAGGGGGGCGGACTAATCGGTTGTTTTCCGTTGGCAAAAATACGCATATCGATTCTGGACATTGAAACCGAAGAACAAGGCTCAAACGCGATGGCTTTCAGCATCGCCGCCAGCGATGGTTTTGAGAAGGGTTTGAATGAAGCTGGTCCGGTTCTGCTCGAACCTGTCATGCGACTCGCAATCACCAGCCCGACTGAGTATCATGGGGATTTGGCCAACGACTTAAGTCGACGGCGTGCCATCATTGTATCGACCGATTCGCTCGCGGATATGACGATTATCGAAGCTCACGCTCCGCTTGCAGAACTCTTTGGTTACGCGAACGCAATTCGCTCACTGAGCCAAGGTCGTGCGGCGTGCTCAATCGAGCCCCTTGAATATCAACCAGCACCGGAACTCGTTCTCGCGCGATTTGGAGTTTAGGTCGCGGCCACGCTTGTTCAGAAGTCTTGGTTTTTCTTGTACAAAGCTGCATATAACCTATTCCTTGAAGAGCCTTGTGCTTGGCGATTCACTTCCCAATTGTCAAACTGATTATGAAGCATTTTCTAACGACACAAGATTGGTCACGAGCTGAACTGCAACAAATTCTAGAATTGGCGGGGCATCTGAAGAAGTCACCGTTTCAATCAACTTTGCATCAGAAGAGCATTGCCTTGCTATTTCTGAACAGTTCAATGCGGACGAGAACTTCTTTCCAACTTGGCGCTCATCAGTTAGGTGGGCTGGCAATCGTCTTGCAGCCGGGCAAAGATGCCTGGCCGATTGAATTCAATCCTGGTGTGACAATGGATGGCGAAGCAGAAGAACATATCAGCGAGGTCGCCGAAGTTTTATCGCGCTATTGTGACTTAATCGCTTTACGAGCTTTCCCAAAATTTCAAGATTGGAGCAAGGAACGCACTGATCCGATTATCAAAGCACTCGCCAAGCATGCATCGGTTCCCGTGATCAACATGGAAACGATCGTACATCCATGCCAAGAGATGGCGATGATGCTCACAATTCAGGAGCATTTCGGTCGAGACTTGTCCGGAAAGAACTTTTTGCTCACGTGGACATGGCATCCTAAACCGTTGAATACTGCTGTTGCAAACTCTGCAATTTTAATGGCATCCAAATTTGGGATGAATGTGCGGCTGCTAATTCCAAGTGAGGCGTACCTGCTTGATGAGCAGTTCATGCAATCCGCGAAAACCAATGCTAGCGACGGCCGTGCTGCTTTTGATGTTTTCTACGACATTGAAACCGCGTATGCTAATGCCGACTTCGTTTACGCCAAGAGTTGGGGCGCTATTGCGCATATCGGTCATCCAGAATCTGAATGGGAGTTGCGCAAGGATCAACGTCATTTTATTGTTGATCAGTCTAAAATGAGCCTGACCAATTCCGCGTTGTTTAGTCATTGTCTACCGTTGCGACGAAACATTAAGGCAACGGACGAAGTCATGGATGCCAGCTATTGTGTTGCGATCCAAGAGGCCGAAAATCGGCTCCATGTTCAAAAGGCCATTATGTCGCATCTAGTTTCGCTTTAGAACACCCGGAAATTCCAGATTCGAGTTGCAATTCTTTTTATACACATGCTCACAATCACAAGTAGTTCTCCTGTCTCATTTATGAACCGCTACGCCAGCAATAACGACATTCGAGAGGTCATAACCGAGTTGCTCAGCCAACTGGGAAGTAGCCGAGAGGCTCGTGAATATTTGAAGCGGTTCAGCAGCGTTGACTCGGTCCAGTTTGCCATAATCAAAGTCGGCGGTCAGGTAATAAGAGATCAGCTTGCAGAATTAGCATCAGCATTGCACTTCTTGTATCAGGCTGGTCTTTACCCCATCGTACTGCACGGCGCCGGTCCTCAACTTGACGAAGCAATTAGGAATGCCGGTATCGAATCACGCAAGATTGATGGCTTGCGAGTCACGACCCCGGAAGTCATGGCCATTGTTCGCCAAACGATCTATCAGGAAAATCTGCGATTGGTTAATGCGTTAGAGCGATTGGGGGCACGGACTCGTTCGATTCAACACGGCGTATTTGAATGTCGTGTTGCCGATAACCCCGATTTAGGATTGGTGGGAAGCGTTGAGCGTGTACACCTCAGCCAAATCGAGGCCGCCATTGAGGCGAATGCGATGCCCGTTGTCACCTGTTTGGGCGAGTCGACGAGTGGCCAGGTGCTCAACGTCAACGCGGATTATGCAGTAAACGCACTGATTCAAGAAATCGAACCGTATAAGATTATTTTTATTACGCCGACTGGTGGTATGCTTAACGAGCACGGCCAAATCATGTCGAGCGTCAACCTCGTCACCGATTACGATCGTCTGGTTAGTGCAAACTGGGTGCATTCTGGGATGCGGCTTAAGCTGGAGCAAATCAAGTCTCTATTAGACAAGCTACCGGATTCCGCATCGGTTTCGATTACATCCGCCGAGAACTTGACGAAAGAGTTATTCACACATGGTGGTGCCGGAACTTTGATTCGACGCGGCGAGACGATCGTCGAGGCATGTCAATTGACGCCCGATGATGAGCGGGCACTTTACGATCTTGTCGAGAGTTGCTTTGGCCGAAAACTGCTGCCGAATTGGCTGCAAACGCTCAATGAACCACGAATTTTGTGGTTGCAGTCGCGACGTGGAGTTGCGGTGATCACACAGGGCCAAGACTCCATTCACTACCTGGATAAATTCGCGGTGACACCACAAGCGCAAGGCGAAGGATTGGCCAGTGCTCTGTGGAAAGAGGTCAAGCAAGCCTTCCCCAAGCTTTACTGGCGAAGTCGGTCTGCAAACCCTATTAATCCTTGGTATCATCGGCATGCGGATTTTTCCTTTCGTGCGGAACCTTGGATAATTTTTGGTTATGGAGTTGATGATTTCGAGCAGGTTAATCGGTGCATCATCGATGCGGCGCAGCGTCCTCAATTTTGGACTGATGCAAAATGATTAACGTCGGGCTTGTGGGCGGCCGAGGCTATGTCGGCGAAGAATTGCTAGTCATTCTGGATCGCCATCCACAATTTGATGTCACTTTTGTCGGTTCGAGTTCCTTAGCTGGTCAAAGTGTCAATCAAAATCTCGATAAGTCGATTCAATCGGACTTGATCTTCGAATCCCTCGATCCGACCAGCATGCGCAAGCGTGGTGTCGATGTTTGGATCTTGGCACAATCAAATGGGCAGGCGGCAAATTGGGTCACGCAACTCGCTGAAAAGAACACCCGCTTTCTCGATATCAGCTATGATTTCCGATTTAATCTTGCATGGGTTTATGGACTGCCGGAACGATTTCGTCACCAAATCTTACATGCGAGTCGCGTCTCCAATCCAGGCTGCTACGCGACTGCCGTGCAACTTGCATTGTTGCCGTTGCGAAGTTATCTCGATGCACCAGCGATCGCTTTTGGAATTTCAGGATACAGCGGAGCCGGGAAAACACCCTCCGAGAGAAACAACACTGAACTGTTGGCAAACAACATTATTCCCTATTCGCTCATCGGGCATGGCCATGAGCGAGAAATCTCACATCATCTGGGACACCCGATACACTTTATGCCACATGTCGCCCCGTTTTTTCGGGGCATTAGTGTGACCATTTCAGCCACGCTACTCGACTCCTTCAAATTCAGCGATATGCAGATTGAAGATCTTTATCGAGATTTTTATCGTGACGCCGAGTTCGTCGACATTCAATCAGAAGTCCCGCAAATTCGCGCGGTCGCGTGTACTAACCGGGCGATCATCGGTGGGTTTCAATTTGATCCTGCTCAGAAACGGCTAATAACCGTGTGCGTTCTCGATAATTTGCTAAAGGGAGCTGCCTCCCAGGCCGTTCAGAATTTGAACCTTATGTTCGGTTTACCCGAAAGCCTCGGTTTAGTTTAGCATTGTATGCTGGTAAAAGGCGAGAAGCTGATCCCTCGCTAGCCATGAAATAACGGAGGAAACCTCAGAGAATTGAATCCAGAGTTTTCCGTCAACGGTTCAATTCAGAGCACCTTAGTCATGGGTGCGGCTTTTTGAAACTTCTCGAAAAATGTCTCGGAATCAGCGGTTATTTTCGATTCTTGGAAAATTGAATTTACGTTGATGTAAGGCTGTTACAGCATTTACCAACGCGAAAAATTGCAGACCAAATCTACTAATTTCATGCAATCATGTTTCTGAAATGATTGCCAAGCCAGCCAACTTGCACTTTTTCGCCAAGCTGTCGTCGATTCGAAATAGCCGTGCTCCATCGTTAATGGTGCTCTGAATTGGCAAAATCTTGCATGCCGAGTTTAGTTCAGAGTTTACCACATTCAGCAATAACATTATGCTGATAGGGTGTAGGCTCGTGGAGTTGAATCGCTACGAATTGTTGGCAATGACTGGTGCCACCTTTCTGGTAAATTTAACCAGGGTTTGCACGGTGGCCTAGCGGATATCGGAATAGACCGATTGCGTTTTGAATCGCTTTCGCTATGTAGCGGTTCTTCTTCTCATGGATTGGGTAATTTCAAATGATTGCAAAATTTTGGTGGGTTCCGTTGTGCATCAGTTGTTTAACGCTTGCCGTACTCGGACAGTTGACCAAGATTCCCGACAGTCCTCAATACGAAAGTCTCGGCGGTTCGCTGGGCTCTCCGAGTTTCCATGCCAAGTCTGGGCCAACTCACGAAACGACGAAACTGAGACGAGTCGATGACGGTAAGGAACGCAAGGAACGTACCGATCCGCATCTTTTCGTCGACTGGCCTGAAAATCCAGATTTTGTGTTATTTGTTTCCGGACGCCAAAATGGCTACATCGAGCCTTGCGGGTGCACAGGTCTGGAAAACCAAAAGGGTGGCCTGATGCGACGCCACCAATTCATGAAAGAACTCGAAGCCAAGCATTGGCTGGTCGTGCCCATCGATGCGGGCAACCAAGTGCGGCGTTTCGGAATTCAACCGACGCTCAAATTGGGAAAGACGTTCGAGGCGTTGTGCCAAGTTATGGGATACCAAGCGATAGGCTTTGGACCGGATGATCTAAAATTGCCTACGGTCGATGTTCTCCAAAACATGCTGAACGGAATGGGCAATTTCAATCCATTCGTATCGGCCAACGTGGTTTTGATGGAGAGTGCTGAGTTCTCCAGTCCCTACCGCGTCATCGAAATTGGCAACCGTCGAATCTTTGTGACGATGGTCCTCGGACAAGAGTACATCGACAACATTTCAACTTCAGATCTTAGTATCACTGATGTGGAGACTGCTCTGCAAAATGTCATACTGCGGATAAAGGCAGAAAAGTGCGACACTGCCGTTCTGGTGGCCTATACTTCGATTGAGGCATCAGAACAACTCGCCAAGCAATTTCCCCATTTCGACATCGTCGTGACGAGTGGCGGTGGTGGGGAACCAACCTTTGGGCCGGAACGCGTTGAAACCGGCAATCACATTACTCAAATTATCCAGACGGGTGCTAAGGGGATGCACGTTGGAGTTGTCGGTTTTTACTCGGACAACCCGATTCCGATTCGCTATCAGCGGGTTCCGATGGACGATCGGTTTGTCGATTCCCCGGAAATTACGGCGATCTTCAAAGACTACCAGAAGCAACTGGAGAGTTTGGGCTTGTCGGGCATGAGTATTCAACCAATCGCTCATCCTTCTGGACGAAGATTTATTGGCAGCGATGCCTGTTGGGATTGCCACTCCGACGAATGGGAAATTTGGCGGCATGGTGTTACTCAGGACGAAGATGAGGTTGGACCGCATTCACGCGCGACGTTAAGCCTAACCGAACCGACGCAACGAGTAACGATACAACGTCATTTTGATCCGGAATGTCTTAGTTGCCATGTCACTGGTTGGAACCCCCAGGGTTATTTTCCCTACCTCAGCGGTTATGAGCGCCTAGACAGCGAAGTGCTGCATGGCAACGGTTGTGAGAACTGCCATGGTCCCGCATACGAACACGTAAAGGCCGAGTTGGGTGAAATCAGTGCAACCGACGCAGAGCTTCAACAATTGAGACAAAGTCTGCGCATCACCCTCGATCAAGCAAGAGAATCACTTTGCATTGAATGTCATGATCTGGATAACAGCCCTGACTTCCATCATGAGGGTGCTTTTGAAGAGTATTGGGAAAAAATCAAGCATTAGTGGCAGCGGGTCAAATCGCTGATTCAGGATTCTGACTACCATTCCTTGTTCATTACAACGCTAAACAATTGATGCTCCGTAGTATAGAATCTTAGGGAAGCATTAATACAACAGCCATTCAAAATGAAGTTGATTAAGCCAAATAGGTGAGTGTTGTTGGACGGGCCCTTCAAGCCCATCCAGCGGCCTTTGGCATATTCACCTACCGTCGAATCGAAAATAAGTTCCAGACTTTTTTTGAGTCCAAGTAAACCTCCTCACTATTAATCTAACCAGCAATTTCGGAGATCCCAATGAATGCACGACTAAATGCAGTTCGTAGAATTGAGTTTAAATTTGCCACGTTAATTCTTCTTATTGTCGTAGCGGGTTGCTCCCCAGATTATGGAAAAAAAGTGGTCTTCAACGGCACGGAAATCTTTTACGATGGCAACACAGTAAAGCTTGAGGATGCTGAGCGACTGGGCCGGTTTCTAGAGGCTGAAGATTTTACTGATGGAAGTACAAAGTCGATTCAATTGGTGAAGAAATCCGACAAGTGGCAATTTAGGATGGTGATCAAGAATGAATACCTTGACGACAACGATTACCTAGCTGTGATATCGGCTTTTGGGCGTCAGGTTTCGGCAAGCGTTTTTGATGGCGCTGACGTCGAAATCCACCTCTGCGATAGCACGTTAAACACGAAGAAGGTTGTCGAGGCCGCGGATTGGGGGCGAAGTATTTCAGCAGACGGTACGGAAATCTATTTTGATGGGGCCGAAGTTACAGAATCCGACGCTCAAAACCTAGCCAATTACCTCCGTGAAAGTGGGTTTATCGATGGAGCTAAGAAGTCCGTTCGACTATCGAAATATGGTAACGTGTGGCAGTTTCATATGGTCACTGCTGAGCAGTTTTTTGAAGATGCCGAGTTTCAAGAAGTGGCCAAACAGTTTGCTTCCGATCTCTCCGATTCACTGTTCAACGGAGCCAACGTGGAAGTACACTTATGTGATGAGTATTTTCGGACCAAGAAAATTAACACTAACCACTAAAGCGCATAACAGCCCGATTCGCAAGAATTTGGTCGTTACTGCGAAGACCAACGACATAGTGTGGATTCAATCGACTGAAGCCATATCAACACGAAGCCATTTCAGGCTTGCTGGCACCAAAATGATGGCATGTATCGCATGCAGTCTATTTGCAATCCAATTTGCAGTTTTTGGCCTCGAAGCTAAAATCAATGGTGAAATCCCTTCTTGGCAAATGGAGTTGCCCGATGTCCGCGGTTATTGACGTTGTCGAAAGTCAGTCGGTATTTACTTTTGCGAACCATTGTCGTTTGTGCGACCATTGCAACCAGTTTTCAATTTACTATTTGGGGCGCGAGGTTCGTTGCCGCAAATGCTTCGGAACCTATCTAGCCATCGATCGAGAGTTGCAGTCGGCGGCCCTGGAGGAAGATATCGGCCACGTTGCAAAGTTATGTGCTGCGCCTGACTCAAAGCATGAGTTCTTGATTCGCCCTCGATAGAACGCTTCTTTTGAGTTACATCACGCTGTTTCAGCGGACACTTTGCCGCAGAAGGCTCATTTCGACGCTTTTTTGCGTCTGTCAAGTGTTTCACATCGACGATTTCAACGTAGTTTGCGTATCAGTTGCGCCTTGCAAAACCAGAATTCTTCCGCAATCATAGAGAATGATGCAAAAAATTAACGATGAAGGTTATCAAGAGTAAACTACGTACAATATCCAAAGAAGAGAACCGTAAATGATTAATAAACATATACTTGGCACATCTTTCGTGCTCGGTCTAATTGGAGTCTTCTGCTTTTCATTCTCCAAGCCGGTGAGTTCACACGGCGTATTCAAGGACAAGCTTGAACAGGAAGTCGAAGGGCTTCGGGCAACTTGCTACGCTTGTCATTTGCAAAAGGAGCCGAAAACTGTGCGAAACGAGTTCGGCGAATTGTTCTTTCAACAATTTGAGGGCATGGACCTATCCGCACGTTGGGATGCAACGGAAGGCGATGACGAAGCCAGGGAAAAATTTGAACAAGAAGTAATGGCTCCGGCATTTGTTGAAGCGCTTAAGGTCGTCGGCGACAAGAAAAACGCGGAGGGAATTAAGTACAGCGTCTTGATCAAAGAGGGCAAGATCGAGGGAACGAAGATGAAGAAAAAGAAGTAAGCACGGCGATTTGCATAGGTCTGCCCCGTATCGCCGCGAAGACTTCAAATTGACCCTGCATTTTTCGAGCCAAATTCGCATACTCCATGCGATTGGGTCATGTTTGTAATTGACGACACGATCCGCAATTCTTATACTATTCGCTTCGTGAGCGAACAGTTTATTCAATAATGCTGTCCTCAAATCGGGCGCTTAGCTCAGTTGGCTAGAGCATCTCGTTTACACCGAGAGGGTCGGGGGTTCGAGTCCCTCAGCGCCCATTTGATTTGCTGCCTGTTGGGCAGGCAAATCTGGGTCGTTCACCATTCTAAATAAATGCGACGTTTTTCATCGGCGCTTTGATTCGCTTTCGTCGCGACTATCATGGCCCGATAGGCATCATCAAGGTCGCTTCGGTTTCTTACCAGGCTGGTAATCGAACGGTAGAAATGCGTCAGCAGTTGCTCGCCAACGGCTCGGTCTTCTTCCAAGGATTCAGTATGCTGTCCGGCATCGTCGAACCAAACGACTTTGGTATGTAAGTCGACAAAGGCGATTCCATTTTCACAGCTAACCTGCAGAGATGGCGGACGGCGATACGACAAAGCCTCAGGCCATTTTTCCGGAATATAGTGGCCAACACTGATTTGCGCGCTGGCGCTGGGGTGGCCACCGAATGAAGGGAATTCCAAATTGACATTTTGATAAAACGATTTCCCTTTGGAGTTGGACGGACAATGAATCCCGCTCAAAACCGAACTGGGATTTGCATCGACTAGATAGCTGCACCAATCGATCAACTCCATAAGGTGCCGCATGGTTAAGGGACAATAGATACCACGCCTCAGACGATCGGTCTGTTGTTCCGTGCTCATTCGTTCGTGGCAAAACAGCAGTTGTGGCCGCCCCAAACGGGTGGCAATTAGTTCCTTCAATCGAATAGTAGCGGGTGAGAACCTACGGGGAAGTTCCGCCATAAAGGCTACGCCGGACGCATCAACGCGTCGCCGAACCAAATCCACTTGGTCCGGAGCGATATCCAAGGCTGATGAACTATAAATCGATTTCCCTGAGTCACAAGCAGCCAGGATGGGCAACGGTCCCACCCAATCGGTGGCGAGTGCCAGAACAGCATCGATATCTTCGCGGGCGATCATAGCCCGAAATCCATCCATCGCATATGCATTGAATTCACGAGCAATCTTTTCAGCACGATGTGCAATTTCACAACAAATGGCGCGAACTTCAAACCGATCCGACAACACCTTGAGTGCCGGATAATGTCGTGAAAGCCAATGATCGCCTAAGCCAATTAACCCAACCCTAATCTTCATCAATTAGTTCACTCCAAGCCCGCGAATTTTGCCGCCGCATATTGTTTTCGCTTTGATATTCTAGCGTAATCCTATGCAAAAAGGAAACATATTCCCGCAAAACCATGAGGTTGTCGATGAATCGAATCGATCCATGACATATTTGCAACAACCCTTATACCTTAACATTTTTGACCAGAAAAATAGCGTTACTTTCCGATCAAGCCAATATCTAAATACGAAATCACTTCCTTGCGTTCCGATAACCAATCTGGTGGAGTCTCCGGTTGAACATCTATTGATTTGCTTGGGCAATATTTCAAATCTGAAACCCAGGCCGCTTCATTCTTTTCGCCAAAGGAGTTGTGACCAGGAGTTATCTGGTCAGGGAGACCAGTTACGTTCGAAAGAATTTGGGAATACGAACAACACGTAACGCTGAGCCTCAATAATCTGTTTCTTCTTTAGCACCAGCATTCGAGGTAGCAGCAGAAATCAGAGTGAAAATTGAGGCTTCTCAAAACGTCAACATCTACAGTGGTCTGACAACAATGCAGCAAGGAAGCAAGCTAATGCCAGGATGGCGGATACATTTTTTCGCAGGAGCCATGTTATGAATTTTGTCACGGCAATCCTTTTAATCGCCGCAACGACAAATGCAAACCGAGAACCGTTGGATTACGCAACGGCTCATGAATTAGCGATGAAAGGAGACAAGCCACTTCTGGTGCTTGTCACTGCCGAATGGTGTCCGCCTTGTCAAGTCTTGAAGAACACCGTGCTTCCCGACCTGTTGAGTCAAGACGCATTCAAGGATTATCATTTCGCCATGGTCGACTACGACAAACAGAATCAATTAGCGAAAAAGTTGATCCAAAATCGGGGCGTCCCGCAACTCTTGTTGTACGAAAAGCACGACGACACTTGGAAGCTCCGTTTCCTTGCAGGAGCTCAATCGCGCGACGTCGTATTGGGCTTTTTGCAGAATGCGAAAACTGCGGAAGGACACCTTACAGCTAACGCCAACGGTAGCAACAATAAATAGCACGTCCGCACACAGCGATAACAACCTAGCCCGCCAAATCTATCAAATTTTGGCGGGCTTTTTCGTTGCGCGATTCTAATCACACTACGGTAATTGCAACCGGATCCTCGATTTGACATTCAGCAACCGCGTGACTCTTGATAAAATAACTACATTATTCAACTGATTTACGTGTCAAGCCTATGAACAAAATACTGGCAATACTATTGGGATGCATCCTGTTGGTCGTCGTTGGCTTCATGACGTATCGCTGGGTTGATACCTCAATCGAAGAATCAGTCCAATTGGAAATTCAAAAAATGGTCGACCAGGAGAATAGCAACCTGCCCAAATTGGTCGCCGCCCATACCATGCTTGAGTTTATCGAATCACACATTGAGGAAAACGACAAAAGGCTCGTTTTCAAGTATCGCTTTGATACTTCAATTCCGCCTGGACGTTTTCAAGAAGTCGAAAGCTCAACCAATCAGCGCATTCTCGCTGATCGTAATGCCCAGCGTGCTTTGAAAAACGGCGTTCGAGTTTTTCATCAATTTCAAGAGCCCAGCGGCGCACAAGTTCTCGAATTTGAAACGCGTCGCTAAAATTCTTTCCCATTCGCAGGTTACTTGATCGACGACAGGTAGTTATTGGGTTACAATCTTAGTCCATTTGACAACCCAAAAACCTAAATCCGAAGCATGCTATGCGAAATGTTGTTGCCGTTGTGTTGGGAGGTGGCCGAGGTACACGATTGTATCCGCTAACGGGGATTCGCTCCAAGCCATCAGTGCCGCTTGCTGGTAAGTATCGCTTAATTGATATCCCGATTTCAAACTGTATCAATAGCCAGATATTGCAAATCTATGTGCTGACGCAATTCATGAGCGTTAGCCTGCACCGCCACATTCGGCGAACGTACACATTCGACCATTTTTCTGGCGGATTCGTGGAAATCTTGGCCGCGCAAGAGACGGAAGAGCCTGGTTCCGGATGGTTCCAGGGAACGGCGGACGCCGTGCGCAAGAATCTCAGGTATATCCAACAGCGCAACATTGAATACGTTGTCATCCTTTCCGGCGATCAGCTGTATCGCATGGACTATCGGGATTTAATCAAGACTCACTGTGATCATCGAGCCGACGTTACCATCGCTTGCCGACCCGTGACTCGACAGGCCGCAAAGGCGTTCGGTGTCATGCGATTAGATGACACTGGGCGCGTCTGTGGATTCCTGGAGAAGCCGCAGACGGAAGCGGAACTCGACATGTTGCGAATGGAGCCAAGTTGGATTGACCAGCGAGGAGTAAATTCCAATGGACGAGATATCTTGGCTAGTATGGGAATTTACGTGTTCAACGTTTCCACATTGGCCGATGTCCTCAACAAAACCAATTACACGGATTTCGGTAAGGAGGTCTTCCCAGCCGCAATTCGCAGCCGACGCGTGCAAATGCATTTGTTTGATGGATATTGGGAAGACATCGGAACGATTCGCTCTTTTTATGATGCCAATCTCAGCTTGGCGAGTTGCGAAAGTCCATTTGAGCTATTCGAACCACGCGCTCCCGTCTATTCACGCCCACGCTTCTTGCCGCCAACACGCATGAATGGCGCGACAATTCGCCATAGTTTGGTTGCTGACGGATGCCGCATCGGTGAAGGCACCGTCATCGAAAATAGTGTCATCGGTTTACGCAGTATCATCGGCCCCAATGTGCACATCAAAGATTCGGTAGTCATGGGTGCCGATTATTATGAAGTTGAAGAAGCTTCTTACTCAGGAAACAGTCAGATTCCGATCGGATTTGGCGAAGGCAGCGTCATACGCTCCGCTATTGTCGATAAGAACTGCCGAGTCGGGGCTGGTGCTCAGGTAATCAACAGCGAGAACCTCGAAACTTTTGATGATCCACAGGGCTTTTGCATGATTCGCGACGGTATTCCGGTCTTGGTCAAAGCCTCGGAGATCCCCCAAGGCTGGCGACTCAGCAAATAACTAACTTGCATCGATACAATTGCCATTTGGTAAAGGCCGATGCCATTTGTAAAGACCAAAGATCGAAGACCATTCACCCTCGATTGAGCTTCCAGGATTAACCACCAAATCGTCGTTCAGTCGTTAGTTGGCAAGAAAACAGGAAACCGCCAGTTCCTGACTGACGGTTTCGTTTCTGCTAATTGATTCGGTTGTGTACCAACCGATTCGATTTCTTAATACATATCGTATTCGCCACCGTGACCCTTAGCGGCCTTGTTCTCTTTCGGAATCTCAGCGATCAAAGCGTCACTTGTCAGCAACAACGTAGCCACACTAGCGGCGTTTGCCAGAGCGGTTTTTGTAACTTTCGCTGGGTCGATCACACCGGATTTCACCAGGTCTTCGTAAGTGTCCGTCAATGCATTGTAGCCGTTGTTGCCTTTCGAGGCAGCCACTTTCTCACAGACGATTCCCCCATCTTGTCCAGCATTTGCGGCAATCCAAGTCAAAGGAGCCCGACACGCACGCAATACGATGTTGTAACCAACCAACTGGTCGCTCGTGAGATCGCCACCTTTAACTTCGGTACTGGCTCGTAACAAAGCCACGCCACCACCTGGCAAAATTCCGTCTTCGACGGCGGCGCGAGTTGCGTGCAATGCGTCTTCGACTCGGGCTTTCTTTTCTTTCATTTCGCTCTCAGTGGCTGCACCCACGTTGACTTTGGCTACACCACCAGCAAGTTTCGCCAAGCGCTCTTCCAGTTTTTCCTTATCATAGTCACTCGTCGAATTTTCGATTTCGCGACGGATTTGGTCGATGCGAGCCTTGATGTCACTGCTTTTTCCAGCGCCCTCGATGATCGTGCAGTTATCCTTATCAACGATCACCTTTTTGGCACGTCCTAAGTCGGCCAAAGAAAGTGACTCTAGCTTCATGCCAAGCGCCTCGAATATCGCTTTGCCACCCGTCAAGCAAGCGATGTCTTCCATCATAGCCTTGCGACGATCGCCGTAGCCAGGAGCTTTTACAGCACAACAATTAAACGTGCCGCGCAAACGGTTAATAACGAGTGTCGCCAAAGCCTCTCCGTCAACATCCTCGGCCACAATCAGCAATGGCTTGTTCTGTTGAACGACTTGTTCAAGCAGTGGCACCATCTCTTTGATGTTAGAAATCTTCTTCTCGAATACGAGCACGTAAGCATCTTCGAGGACGCATTGCATGTTCGACGTATCCGTGACAAAGTAAGGCGAGAGGTAGCCACGATCAAACTGCATACCTTCGACCCATTCGACTTCAGTTTGCAAGCTATTTCCCTCGTCGACGGTGATCACTCCGTCTTTGCCAACACGATCCATCGCATCGGCCAAAAGATTGCCGATCTCGCGATCATTGTTCGAAGCAATCGCGGCAACGTTAGCCATTTCTTCCTTGTTCTTGATCTTAATCGACATTTTCGTCAATTTCTCAGTCAAATCGGCAACAGCTCGTTCGATGCCCTGTTTCATCTGCACAGGATTGACGCCCGCAGTCACTGCCCGCAGACCTTCGTTGAAAATTGCCTCAGCCAATACGGTCGCGGTCGTTGTACCGTCACCAGCAACATCACTCGTCTTGCTGGCAACTTCCCGGACCATTTGTGCACCCATGTTTTCATAGGTATCTTCCAATTCAATTTCCTTGGCAACCGTTACACCGTCCTTCGTAACCGTCGGTGAACCGAAACTCTTTTGCAAAATCACATTGCGGCCTTTTGGTCCCAGCGTCACTTTGACGGCTCGGGCTAGTTTGGAAACTCCGCGACGAATCGCTTCTCGAGCTTCCTGTTCAAAGGCAATCATTTTGGCCATAACGCATATCTCCCAAATCTGATAAAAAACTTTAGTTAACTTATTTAGCTGTGATCGAGCTACTCTATCTTTTTTCTACTCTAACTTTTTTGTGGTGCCATCGAGCACCTTCGCTACACTTGAGAGCATCTACTCAAAAACCGCGATCACATCTTCTTCACGCATCAGCAACAGCTCTTCGCCATCAATTACGATTTCATCGGGTGCATAAGAATTGAACAGCACATGGTCTCCAATCGACAGTTGCATTTTTGATCGATTTCCATTGTTCAACAGCTTCCCATTGCCAACACTCAACACGACTCCTTTGGCTGGTTTGTCTTTGGCAGAATCGGGGAGAATAATTCCGCCCGATGTTGTCGATTCCGAATCGTCTCGCCGAACAACAATCCGGTCGCCAATGGGTTGAAGGTTGAGCTTAATCGACTTTTTTGTTTTAGTCGCCGTTGCTGCCATGTGTGTAATCTCCTTGCAATGACTTAGTTTGCACAAACGTTAATTATGAATCATGTCTGTTTGAATTGTCCGAAAAACGACCTGATCGCTACGGGATCGGATAGTCTGGTGTCTAAACGAATTCGGTCCTGATTCGCAACTTTTACGAAGCAAAGTAGAGGTATGCATCTACCTACAACTGGAAATCAAGACCGACTTGAGAAGATCACGATCTACCCGGTTTGGACGGGCACACCTCTCTTGGACGAGTTTCTCGCCTTGAAAAAGAGGAACTAACCTTGCCTCCCAATCGGCCAGCAATACGCAGCGCGGCTCAGGTTCGTGACTGACAAGATTTCAGGTTTCGCGACACCTAATCACCTACCTTGCAATCCGCGCGCCGAACCCACAAATGTGCCGACTGCAGTCCAAACAAAATTCCAAAAATCAAAAGGGCAGTCGAATTCATTCAAAAGCCGTTGGTTTATATGACTTTGATGGCGGCGGGTTGCACAAAGTCGTGGGTTGCTCGCGGCACACCACCGTTTGTGGGGTGCCAATTTGGCACAAAGAGGATAGGAACTGAGTGAATTCCTTGATCAGCCCCAATCGTTGAGCGAGAACTAGCCCAATATCTCGCGTTTTCGAGTCAAGTAGTCCCAAACCACGAAACGATCCAAGTCCTTGCCGTTCGTAAAGAAAACTCGCCCTTTGGCCGACTCCGCCAAACGGTAAGCAAATCGGATGTCCTCTTCTGACTGCGACCAACTTGGCACTAGAAACATATTAATGGTTATGTTCTCGCGAACACACAACCCAACTTCCCGCATTGTCGCTGCCTCAGTCTCTGGATGAGCTGGGTACATCAAATGCAAAACGGTTTCATCAAAATGCGCTGTGGGCAAACCATCCGTGATGAGAACGATCTGTCGATTCAGCGTGTTTTGAGTGCTGAGTAACTGTCGAGCAAGTTTTAAACTGTGCTGCATATTCGTGAAGTGTTGATGCACCATGTGCTCACTGATCTCGTTTCGGCTCATGTCGACCGATAATCGCACGACGGGATCAAACAGAGTTACCGGTTTGGGCATGAGATCAATGACCTCGCTGGGAGGCACAACCTTCCCGAAGGTATACATTTCGACAAAAGCTAAGAAATCACCGGGATATTCTTTGCGGATCAACCCATCCAAAGCGAGCGCCATTCTCTTCGCATCGATATATTGACCGTCGTACCTCATCGATCCGCTCATGTCCATGATTATTACGGTCGCGCATTTGGGCGAATTTCGCGTCTTATGGATTTCGATATCCTGCGGCACCAATGTGATGGAGTCGCCAACCCCTTGGCGAATCATGGCGTTTACCATCGATTGCGGAATGTCCATCTGGGATACCGAATCTCCGAATTCATAAGGCTTCGTCGCGGCGAGTTCAATTGCCCCATCGCCAATTACAGCGTTTTGGTGCCGTCCAGTTCTTGCATCGGAGAGCTTGTCAAAAATTCGCTCCAAAAGTTTGCCTTGAAACATCCGCAAGGCTTGCGGGGTCAGCTGAAATTGCTTGCCATCGTGTTCAAAGCCTTGGCGTTCGGCCTGCTCACGGACGTAATTCTCAATCAGCCTTTTCATTTCATCCAAGGGAGCTAATTCGGATGGATTCACGAATTGCTCCAAAGACTCCATATCAATAACGGCAATCTGCGCAGTCTGTTCTGCTTCATCAAGCTGTTTCAGCAACTCGTCAATTTTTTCGAGTTCCTCTTTGATCTGCAGCGCGAGTTCAATCGTCATCGGTTCTGGACCCGTGAACTCATACTTGCTGGCTAATTCATCAATTTGGTATTTATTCCCCAAATGTTCCATAAGGATAACAAGTGATCGGGAAAACGGACTCGCATCATCGCTGACACTGTACCAGAGCTTTTCCAAATCATACAGCTGCTCTTGGATGATGGCTTCGCGATAGAACTTGGCACGATTGTGCGGAGGCTGTATCGCCGCCGCAGGCTCATGAAACGCCTTGTGCGCAAGGAGCTTTACACTATCGGTTTCGTACGTTTCCAAAATTCGCCGGCGACGTTCCAATAGGATCGCACGGATCATCTCGATACTTGGACCGAGTTGTGAGAACTGGCTTGGATCCAATCGGACCGCGCGTGCCAACTCCTCCTCGCTGAGGCGGCGAAATCTCCCGAAGGCCATCATCTGTTCGAATATGGGGGAAACAAAATCTGGTGGCGGCGCCGAGGGGCTCGGAAATTTTGCGGGATCAAACTTTTGATACGTGTGCAAAATACCGCCAAGCTTATTCGCTCGATTACGATTCATAATCCACCTCAGTCTTTCCTGCAACGCCGGTGCGAATTTCTCGGCTGGTCAAAGATCGTAACTCGTTCGACCGTGGCGTTGGGCTCGGGAAATCTTGTCCATTGAATAAAGTCCAGCCAAAATGAATTCAACGCAGGACGCTCGTACTGCTTCACATTCGGCAGCGTTAACCTGGAACGCGACATCCCAAATTTTTGGAATTCGTTTCAATCGCTCAGCATATTGCCCCGATGGCACCATATCGCCAACTTCAATCTTTACACCTTTTGCGAAGACTTCGGTTATTTCTTGCAGGCCATGCACATCCACATACTCCTGGAAAACCTTGGCCACGGCTTGGGCGACGATTGCATCCAACACCTGAGTCTCTTTCATCTGCTGGTTGCGCATCAGATCCAACTCTAACTTGCCCAGAGCGGACGCAGACAAATGAGCTAAGTCGCTGATCCGCGGCACAGCCGGACGTTCGCCCAATACGATCCCGCGGTGTCGCGCGCTTGAGATCATCGTGCGATAATTGGCGATGCTGAATCGTGCGCTCACACCGGATTGGTGATCGACATACTTGGACTTCCTGGCCGCCAGAGTTATCTCTTCACAAATCTCCTTCATGAAATAAGGGACAAGCACTGGGTACTCCCCCGCCAACTCGATATCCGCCTCCTGCTCACAGATTTGGATTCCCAGATCTCGCTCCTGCGGGTAGTGTGTTTGAATAATCGAGCCAATGCGGTCTTTCAATTGCGGAATGACCTTTCCGCTACGGTTATACGTCGAGGGGTTTGCGGAGAACAGGATCATGACATCGATATCAAAGCGAATCGGATAGCCTCGAATTTGAACGTCCCTTTCTTCCAATATATTGAAAAGACCCACTTGGACCAATTCGTCGAGTTCCGGCAGTTCATTAATGGCGAAGATGCCCCGATGCATTCTGGGAATCAAACCAAAATGCAAGGCTTCTTCAGCCGACATTCCAGTTCCCCGCATCAGTTTCGCTGGATCGATTTCCCCGATGATGTCGGCAAATTTTGTTCCTGGCGCTAATCGTTCGCCATAACGATCTTCGCGTTTCCACCAGGCGATCTGGACTTGGTCAGGCGAGTTGTTGGCCAAATACTCTTTTGCCGCTTTCGTTAAGGGGCGAAATGGGTCTTCATGAAAGGGTACATCGGGTAGAGCGAGGTAGGGTATTTCCTCGTCGAGGAACTGCACCAGCGCGCGCATCAACCTGCTTTTTGCCTGTCCCTTTTCACCCAAAAAGAGCAGGTCATGCCCCGACAATAGCGCGATATTTAGCTCAGGAATGACAGTATCGTCGTAGCCAATGATCCCGGGGAACAAGTCATCGCCAGATTCCAGCTTGCGTACAAAATTCGCCTGGATCTCCGCTTTTACGCTGCGTGAGGTCCAGCCGCTATCTATCAATTGCTCCAAAGTTGTCGGACGCGAGATGGTCGTCGTATTCATCGTTCTCCTGTTCCAGAAGGAATTTCCAATTCACAAGTTGATCGTTGATCATTTCACGGAGAATTGTGCGAAGCTCGCCAGCGTTTGCCTTGTCGGATTGCCCAAAACTCAGCCGCACAGGCAGAAGTCCGCCTACCGAACTTGCCAATTCAATGCAGCCATTATATGCAATTCTGAATCGGTCAATGCTGCGGCGTGTACCTTAGCAAGCTGGTGAAATGCGTGTCCGAGGAAAATCAAAGCGAAACTCTGAGCAGATGCCAGCAAAAACGCGGAAAATATCGTCCATTTAGCAAAAGGACATTTTCGCGATGCGTCGCTTAACACGTAAACGCGACGGAAGACGACCATGTTGACAGCTGATCGCCAATGCAACACGCGCTCTTTCGACATTCTCCAAAGCACCTCATCGAGAATCGACGAGGCCATACCTGCACGTCGCAAGGTTACGACGCATACGCATTCGAGCTTCGCTGCGCGAATTCTCAAACTTGGAGGATGTATAAGCGTTTTTTGACGACGCGGGCTGAAACAACAGTTCAGGCTGAATCGGCGCGACAATTTTTTTCAATCGTGGAGGCCCTGAGCACACGTCGAAATCGAACGCAACACTACTCTGCGCCCTCTGCGTTTCTGCGTTTCCAGTTCTTTAACTTGCGAACAATTCATTCTTAAAAGCCAGTCCCGGTTCTAACAAATTGCAGCGTCGATTTGCACGGCTTCTGCTATCCGTTAGTACAGGTCTACGGAGTGTTCGCTCATTTTCGTTTCAGAGGTGACGTCGGCGTCCTCAATTTTCTTCTGCGCCGTCGTTGGCTTAACCCGCTTCGTCGCTGGTTATGTATTCTCGAAACCGAATTACAAGTGCTGCAACGGTCATTAAGATGAGGGTGAGCGAAACCAGCGTTGCCATGCTTCCCCAAAAAGAAACTCGACCAAATAAAGCCTCATATTCCTCTTTGGGCAATGGTAGGATCCAGAAGCCGAAAAATTCGCTTGCGATGGTTGTCAAGTGGTACCTCCCGGTCAACTTGTTTACGTTAGCAGGCACTGAAGCCAACACAAGTTCACTGATGACCACATAGGCTGCTCCGAACACCATCGATTTCCTGGAGAACAAAACACCCATCAATGAGAAAACTGCCGCATAGAATGGAGCAGCAACCAAAATCAAGCCAGTCAATGCGAGCAGGTAATAACCGCCGGGTGAAGCATATTCCATAGCGGTGTCGTAATCTGCTGTTTCTTGTTCACGTTTCTGGTTCGCTTTAATATTCTCCCCTAATCTATCGCGTGGCGGCGGAGCGGGGGAAACCGTTTCCACGTGCTTGTCAGACTGATTCTCATTTTGCTCAGATCGCTCTTCCAGATCTGTGTTTGCATCCCGATCTCGAAGCACGATATCCTCATCAAAACCAGATTTCCGCTCATGCCTCCGGCTCCGCACTTCTTCAACAAAGCTCTCATCTTCGTCCTCATCTTGTAGATCGATTATCTCCAAGTCATCTTCACTCGCCCATGTGTGTACTTTGGTGTTTTTATTTTGAGCCACGGGATAAACATAAACGTTCAATCTGAGGCCTTCGGCAAACGCGATGCACAGAGCCGCTGACGTCCAACTGACCATTATCGTCCATATCATGGCATTCAAATATTTGCCAAATAAGATTGCAAAGCGACCGCCATGACGGCTGGTGATGTAACTCCAACTCTTCGCCTCTAACTCCCCATGCACATTTGGCGTTGCCCACAGGAGCAAGGATAACAATCCAATAAATAAGACCAAAGCAGAAATGAAGAACGGGACGATTTCGGGAGTTGTGTTTTCGCCGACCAGGAATAACATCGCTGGTGGAAAAAGTGCCATGATCATTGATAACGCGAGCCGTTGAACTGTCAGTAAACGCATAAATTCAAATCGTGTCGTCGCAAGAATTTTTTCCAGAAACTGCATACCCAAGTATCTCCCCCGAACGCCAAAACTTGTTAACTCTGCCAACCGAACATTGGCAAGGCGACTGCTTACAACACACATAGTCATGTTAACGCGGTAAGCATCGCGTCCGACAATGTCTTTGAGTCAAACCGTTAGCTCAACCATCTTTGGCGGTTAACCCCGTGGCTTGAGTGCTTACAGGCAATATGCGAATTCTAATCCACGGGCCTTTCGATTTAAAGTTGACTTCACCTGGCTCATTAATCATTTCACAAACAGATGGCTGGGTGCCCCAGCAACTCGACGACGCCAATTGATGGTTAGATTTGGCGTGCTACGGGGCGAGTCGATACAACCAAATTTCCCCAAGATTGTATTGTGTCGGAGTTGTCAAAAACGCCCTGACTAGGCAAAGAGAATTGGAGAATTGGCAATTCCCGGCTAGTCTAGTACCGAATTGCAAGTAGAATTCTGGTATTGACGGATACCATATCGTGAACATGAAACCGTCATTACCGCAAAAAGTGGACTTTGCACCTAAATTTTCGCTCAGCCGTTGAAACGAATAGATTGATTAAACGGCACAATTAGCTAATCTGAAGATGTCGCTCAAACACCGCTTCAGTGCCTCAACGTCAACTAAATAAGACGATGTCGATCCGAACAACTTGCCAATGTGGTTTCTCATTTAATGCCAAGAATGAATTAGCTGGCAAGCGGGTGAAGTGTCCGCGATGTACGCAAGCTCTGCAAATTCCATCCGCTCCAGAAAAGGCCGCTGTACAAGCTGGTAAATCGGCTTCACTTTCCGGACGAAGTGTTAACCGAGCGTTGCTGGATCTGCTGGATGAAGAGGGCGTTCAAGGTCTTCCACAAGGTCCAATATGCCAGTCATGCGGCAATGTGATGTCGGCCAGTTCAGTTATCTGCGTTAATTGCGGCTTCAATACCGCAACTGGCGAACACTTGCAAACCGTCATCGACTACGGTGAAGACTATGATCCAAGCCTTGAGGGCAAAACGAACGCTGAGTTATTGTTGGCTCAAGCCGAAAAAGACATCTCCGAAACTCCGATCTCTTCTCAAGAGCAGGATTTCGGCGATGGAGCTGACTCAATTGTGATCGCATTTGTTGCGGCTGCCGTAGCCGGGATCTTAATCTTGGCTGGTTTAGCTGTAGTGCTGGTGATGGAATATACACCCGCCGATATCAATCCGGCCGTTATCGCCGTTGTTGTTTCGGGGATAATCGCGTTTTCCTGCCATATCACCATCGTTGTCTTTGCGTTCATGGACGAGGTCGTGCAAGGAGTATTGAGTCTTTTGATTCCTATCTACGCAATCTACTATGGGTTCACGAGGGGGTCTTGGCCCCGAATCTTAGCAATCGTTCTCGCCCTGGCCTTCGTTATGCAGATCGTCTGCTCGATCATCTTGATCGCGACAGGTGATTCCTCTCCCTAGCACAGCTGATGCTGCTTCGGTTTAACGAGTGGCCCGGATATCAGCAATTTGCCACACACCGAATAAGCGAAAATTCTATTCTCTGCGGCATCCCTGCGATCGAGTAATTGTAGATACTCTTTACCGCTTGATACCGAAGTCCATTTCCCACAGAAGGGTATTAACGCAAAGGTGGTTGTATCCGCCAGCGCCTAACAGATATCCAGCCTAGGATGGACGATGGAGCAAAAACATTATGGGACTTGCGGGCTCATCTCATTTTATATTAGCCCGCAGCACAATTTCCTCAAAACAATCTCGCAATTTTTGCATTTGGTCGGCACTCCATTGTTGCCCAATATGGGCAACTGCATAAACCGCTGCCAATGCTACGAACGCGCCCACCATGACCCAAATTCCCCAGACATAGGAACCAAGCATGAATTGCGATATCGCCAGCATGGCGCCGAAGAACGCTAAAAATATCAGAGCCAAATAGGCAATCCAGACAGTAGTCCATACATCGACACGCGGAGCAAACCGCCCGAAAATATAGCATTCCTCGTCCTTTTCAAACACATAGAACGACAGATGGGGAGACCACAGTCGATGTTCGATTGTCGGCAAATGCAATTCTCCGTATTCGCCGAACATCAGAAATTCCGCAGAACTCTCGACCTGTGCATGATAGTCGTTTAGCTTTTTGATAGCACTATCACGCGTCTCGTTCAATGGAATTCGGAAAGTTGGCCGTAACTTAAACCATGCCATAAGTATTTCCGATTTACGAGTGAGACCGGGATTATCTCGCTAACGCGCACTTCGCCGCGCCGAACCAGCTTGTCACTTGACACAAAACCATCGGTATCTGCAACCTGTCAATCAGCACATCGCTCGGCACATTCGAGGTTTGTGTTGATGATAGAATTGCCGAAAGCCAAAGTTCAAAGGGCGATCGTTCGCCATCGCACGGCGCGGTTGACGTCAACAATTTTCGATAACTTGCGCCGCTGAAGCAATAGCCTCAGGCGGAATTGTGTGTGGCCCCAAAAATTCCTGAAATGTCACGGGGAACCCATTTGCTAACAGCATGTCCCTCAACCTTTCCGCGTTGCTGAAAGGAAGAATCGGATCCAAACGCCCATGGCTCTGAAAAATGGGAAACTTCTCGTCCGCCGACATCTGCGCCGCCAAGCGAGTCCAATTCGTCTCGTTCAGCAATGTGCCAGACCAGATGAGCAAGCCTCCAATTCCTCCTTGAATATTTAATGCCACATCAGTCGTCAGCATGGCCCCTTGTGAAAACCCGCCTAAAATCAACTTGGACGTATCCAGGCCTGTTTCGTTTCTTAACTGCTCTATTACTTCAACAATTTCGCCTCGCCGCACTTTCAAAAGCTCGGGTTCGTCATTGCGTAAGTCGCGAATTCGTCCAGTGGCGATTGCATCCTGCAAAGCCATCACATCAATCGGCCACCAAGCTCGTGCGTCGCCATAAAAATCATCCAATTCGATCGGAGCCGCAGGGAACACAAATCGGGTACGCGAAATTTCGGCTGCGCGATGTAGGTCATAAGCGCATGGCACCAAATCATCGCCTCCGGCACCATAACCATGGCAAAGAAGGACAACTTTTTCAGGGTTTGCGGCGGACATCGACGTATCGACTACGCGACACAGCAAATCACCGATGTGCCGTTCGACCATGGAAAGGGATAGATTCATTACCTGTTGTCCTGTTCAATTGAATTTTTAAATCCACCGTTGAGGGCGATGACCTGTCCATTGATGAACGAGGCGTCCTCACTCACCAAAAAACCGATTGCTTTAGCGATGTCATTGGGAGTACCCCAACGGTTCATCAATGATTCATTTGTCGCACGATGTTGCCAGTAGGCGTTTGCTTGGCATCCCCATTCCGTGCGAATCCAACCCGGAGCCACGCAGTTCACCCGTACATACGGCGCATAGGTTTTTGCCAAACTTGCGGTCATCGCCATAACGCCCCCTTTTGCCGTCGTAAATAGCAAACCGCTTTCTCCAGCGAACCCAGTGAGGGCTTGGTCCCAGCCGATGGTGATGATCGATCCCCAGTTTGTGTGGGGTGGATTCGAACTGCGCGCAGCGTCGCGAATGTGCTCGGCGGCCAATCGGCTGAGTAACAAAGTGCCTCGCACGTCGACCTTCCAGAGTTGCTCCAAGTCTCTTTCGAATGAAGCGTCGGCTCGTCCTTCCGTCAGTATATTTGCTCCAGCCATATTGACCCAAATCCGCGGACCAGCAAATTGACGGATGGCTTCCTGAAAGAAACGCACGACAGCGGACTCTTCCTCAAAATCGGCCGGTATAACACAAGATTCGACACCAGCCTTTGTCACATCTCGACAAGTCGATACAAGTTCGCTCGAAAACTGTCGCCCATGCAGGACGATTGGGTGCCCCTGGGCAGCTAGGTGCAAAGCAACTGCTCGCCCGATTCCAGTTGATGATCCAGTGACAACAACCGCTGGTCGAGTTTCATTGGCGCTTGTTGCCATGTGAATCCTGCAAATTCAAATCGCTACGCGTGGCTGTCTTCTCCTCAACGACAGGTAGTTGGATTAGGGCAGCTTCCAATTCGCTGCGCACCAACAAATGACGCCGATTTTGCAAACAGAGCATATTCCAACACGTTCCCGAAATCGTGTTGAGCTTAAAATTTTCGTACTCCACATAATCATCCGGAGAAGCTTGTACCAGATGCAGAGTTCCATTTTGCGAGTGAACCAACAGCTTGTCATTCACCAATAACAATTGTCCATGGCTAAACCGGTTTTTCTTCCATCGTCTTTTGCCGGTCATCAGTTCCGTGGATTCCATGATGCCATCTGAAAGACAATAGATGAATCCATCAACGACCACTGGGACTGTGAACTTCGTTTTGACCACCAGCGCATTTTTCCAGACTGTTTCTACCTGATTGTCCTTGATCCGCAAGAGTTCGCCGCCTCCTCCATACCCTTTGCCGATCAGCACCAAGTCTTCACCCACTTGTATCGGTTGGGAACAATTCGCGTCCGAATCGCTGTTGCCGGGCCGCTCGTGTCGCCAAAGCTCGACGCCAGTTTCTGGATCGTGACCTGCGAGGCTGTTTTCATTTAAAATCAGAATCGTATCTCGACCGCTCAAGCGAGCAAGTCCGGGGGAACTGTATGAAATCATTTGCTCGCCACCACGCCATCGCTCGGCACCAGTGAATCGATCAAAAGCGATTAGGGAAACGAATGGCCCCCCACGCGGCCCGCCGCCCGGAACGATTACCAAATTGCCAAACACCAGCGGCGATCCGGCACGTCCCCAAAACAGCTTGTTGTCCTCTTGCGAATATGATAGTCCAGTACTTGTCGACATCACCTTTTTATCAATGTTTAAAAGTTGCACGAGGTCGACCTCCCAAATCAGCTTGCCATCATTGGCGTTGAGACAAACTAATCGCCCGGTGCCACCTTGCGCATAGACACGTCCATCGACGATGCAGGGCGTGCTGCGTGGTCCGCTTCCGCCCAAGTTCATAGGGTCTTCGTAACGGGCATTGTGGCCATACATCCATAGCAATTTCCCATCCAAGATGTTGTAACAGGTAACAACTTCTTGTTCGCCGCGCTGTTCCATGGTTACTGCATAGTCGCCAACCGCAGCGAACCCAGACCAGCCTTTGCCAATCGGTTGCTTCCAAATTAGCTTGGGTTGCTGGTCGGTGAGCATGGTCGTGTTCGAGACCAGAGCATTACGACTAGGTCCCAAAAACTGCCAAAAATCATCGCCGGTTGTGCTGGGAAAATTCGCTTGTTCATTTTGCGAAATGGCTTTGGGCTCAACGCTCCAAAAACGAGGTTCCCACCCCACGATTTCGACATTCCCACCATGTCGAGGCTTAAACAACACCAAAAAAACTAGGCACAAGATGCAACAGAAAGCGGGTACAAACCTCGCTATCCAAAATTTCCAATAGCTAAAGAAAAACAGCCAAACAAATAGGCAAATTGTGCAGACGGCAAGAATCCCTGCGGCGATGAAGTAGAGGACTCCA
Source organism: uncultured Planctomycetaceae bacterium (assembly GCA_937862885.1). Lineage (GTDB taxonomy): Bacteria > Planctomycetota > Planctomycetia > Pirellulales > Pirellulaceae > CALMEE01. The sequence goes on along the minus strand of CALMEE010000152.1, from coordinate 52,544 downwards.
CCGTCATGTCGTGCAAGGCTATCATTCAACGTGTCCGCAAACCAAAACATCAATGCCACGGCACTCAAGCCAATTATCCAGAGGATCGTGAGCCAAATGGGAAATCTTCTCGGAACCACTTGTGTAGAGCCCGCTGTCGGCGACCCAGTCTTCTCTTTAACCATTTCTTTAGTCACGTTGAGCTACCTTATCTCTTTCAATGGATCTACCTTGACCCGTTTTATTGTTTCGCAATCGGTGATTCTACCCCAAAACCGGTTCGGTCTTGCAGGTTTGGTTCAAGAAACGACATCGGGAAACGCGGTTTCATTGATGGCAATAGAAATCGTTGCACATAAAAGATCCGCGTACTGTAAAATCGGCTGGGCTAGGCAATTGCCAATTTTCAAACCACGAGGACTTTGCTCGACCTAGTTGTTACCATAAGCGAAGAAAGGGGCGACGATCAAGAGCACAGACCAAGCGGTCCGTGTAAATTTGCGATCAAGAATCGAATCCGCGCGATACACTTATACAAACACATGGAAATCAACTTCAATCCGACCAAAGTTGATAACGGTCGTGTCAAAAAACACCGTCTTATCTGCATGCAACCGTCCAAAAATTATGATATTGCCGGTGCATTGCAATTGAAACATTATCGCGCTACTATTCAATCGAGCGCGAACAAATTTCGCCTTAATTCAATCCAGTCTTCAGCTCGCTTATCGGAGGCCACAAAATCAATCCACAGCTAGGCTGATGCCTGGTCGTGCCAGTCGTCCAACCATTCTGCTCGCACAAAGCGATTCGTCAATCGCGTTTCATTGATTTGATCTTGTTCGATAGCCGTCAATTCGAAATTCAATTCCGGATCAAACTCGTCTACATCGACGGGCAAGCGGGAACGGCGTGGAGCGGGGACAAAAACAACTTCATTTTCCTCTTCGACTTCAAAATGCGCCGGCGTTGGTGCTGCAACAGCAACTGGAACGGGTTCCGGGGCAAGTTTGCGGCGATAGGGGACCGGCACCGCGTCAGATTCGACCACGTCTTTATGATACGGCAGTATGCGCACATCCACATCAATCGTGTCGAACAGATCACGAATATGATCGTGACATGTAAACATCATGATCTGGTATCCGAGTAAAGAAAAATCACGCAGAACGGTGGCCGCAGCTCGGGCCCGTTTTGAATCAAAGTTGACCAGCACGTCATCTAACACCATCGGGAGTACCGATCCACGCCGCGCGTATGCTCCAACAAGCGCCAATCTGAGCGCAAGGAATACGGCTTCGCGTGTTCCCCGGCTAAGTAAATCGACTGACAATGTTTCGTCTTCATGATTATCAACCAGCAGTTCTTCTCCGCTGAGTCTGGTCCAAATTCTTACGTAATGCCCTTCGGTCAATTTTGCGAGATAATTGGAGGCTTCACGCAACGTCTCAGGTTGCCGTTGAGCCTCATAGTTTTCGCGAATCGACTCAAGCATCTGACTGGAGATGCAAAGCACTTGCCACTCACGCTTGATCTTTTCAAGCTGTAAATTAACTGAGGTCAATTCCATGCGGGCCTCATCGAGTCGCGAGTCCTCTCCCAACATCTTCACTTCTTGCAAGAGTTCTCCCCGTTGTTGGTGCAGCTTCGTCTGCATGCCTTTCAACTCGTCGATTTCAGCTTGCGACTTTTCCCAGCGACGCTCTAGTCCGGCCTGACCGTATTGGGCCATTTTTTCGGCGATCTTCTGTTCCGTTACACTACTGGTGAGTGCTGCCGCAATTTGGTCGCTCAGTTGATCCCGTTTATCGACCAGTTTTGCACGTTGTTTATGCTTCGTTTGAAAGGCGCGATAATCGTCCTCAGTTTCGGCAGCAACTGCAGCCAGAAGTTTTCGTTTCAAGCCAAGCGTACGTTCGATCTCGCGGCTGATCTTCCCATACGAAATACGCAATGATTTGTACTTGGCCGCATGTTCTTTTCGGCTACCGATCAATCGTCGCTGGTCACCCAATACGTTGCGGAGTCGTTCTACCCGCTCGACCAGACTCGTGTTTTCAAAGCTCAAGTCACATTCCGCGATCAGCGTATCGACGCGCTTGGAAATGCTTTCTAACTCCGTCTCACGTTCGATCAGCTCAGCCTTGTACTGCTCCAATCGGTTATGGAAGCCGGAGATTCGCTCGGATTTCTGTGTGATTCCATCGATGTCCGACGGTTGCAATGTGTCGGGCAAACCAACATTGCGCAGCACATCTCGCCAATTCTTTTTGGCTTGTTCATACTCGGCCTCGACCCGCGTGCGATGACGCTCAGCTTCTTCGACTTGGAATTTGGCTGTCTTACAGCGATTTTCCATCGGCATCAGATCTTCTAATCGTGCTAAATGGCCTTCAGCCTCTTTCAATTGCAGATTCCATTCGCCAGCACCGGCGGGAATATGGCGATCGATTTCGTCGCGCTCTGCCTTGGCACGTTTGAGTTGTTGGCGTACCAAATCAAATTGGTGCCGGAAGTCATCCAACTCTTCCCGCGCGACTCGTTCCCAGTGATGTTTTAGTGCCAATGAGAAAATCCCGAACCCTGTTCCCAAAATCATCAGCAAAAAGCCGACTTCTGTCGACGTCGAACCGGCAATCCCGCGTGTCCACCACCACGAAAGTAAACCGAACCCAGCGAAAATCACACCCAAAATGAAGATGAATCCCAAGGTGGTTAGCTTGCCGACTGGCAACACTTGCTCGTTAACGACGTCGTCGATATCGCGTTCCAGCTCGTGCCGCGTTTGGTTAAGTTTTTCGATCTTTTCTTCCAGTTCGATCCGACGCCGCAGACGCGTCACCAATCGCCCGGTATCATCAATCGTGCCAGTCGACACTTTTTGAGCCGCAGAATACGTCGATTTTAGTCGCTCTTCCAGTTGGCTCAGTTCCAACTTCGCTCGATCAACTTCATTTTGGGACTTGTTAACCAACTCCTTCTGATCCAACATCTTCCGCCCTGATTCGCGCAAGGTGCTGAAGCTGCGCGTGGCGATTTCGCGGATATCTTTATTGGTTAGATTTAGCTTGGAACCAAGGCCATCCACTTCACCACCCAGGGTCGACGTCAATTCGGCAATCCCGCGGCGTAATCTTTCAATTTGTCGCTGCATCGATTCGATCCACGGCAGATGTTCGCACATCGCATCGATTCGCGCAGCCTGACTCCACACTGGACGATTGATGGGAAGTTGCTCCACTTCGCGCCGCAGTTCATTGCGTTGTTTCTTAATCAGCGAAATTCGTTCACGATGTTTCACCAAACGCGCGTTGAGTCGATCCAATTCTTCAACAGAAATTTCGTTCAGTTTCGGCAGCGTGCCAAATGTCGCAATTTGATCATCAAGCAGGCTGCGCGAGTGCCAACGATCGCCAATCTGAATGGCTACCTCCAAGACCTTGGCTTCATGCTCCAGCGTGCTGACTTGCTCATCAATTTCTTCGATCTGCTGGTTGATTTCGCTGGTTTGCACGGCAATTTTCGACCAGCGACGCGATCGCGACATCAACTCGTCAATCTCCAACATGAGTTCCCTGCGGCGCGCCGTCAGCCCGCGCAACCGTCCAGGTTTTTCTTCGCTGGATGACCAGATCTTCTCGCGTCGCGCACGCAAGTCGCGCATCACATCGACCAACGATACACGATCAAGTCCGCTCGTCAGCTTATACAAATGTTCCGCAGCGTCAGTGCTGTTCAGGGCATTGAGTTCCTGAATCTCCCGTAATCCGATCGCAAATACATTGTTGAATATCGATTCATCAATGTCACTCAATACATTACCCAACGTGGCGCGACCGTGAACCGTACCATCTTTCGCGTCGATCACGGACAAATCGCCGATCGGATCAGTGATTCGGTTAGGATCGATGTGCCGTTCGATTTCGTAATCGCTATGCGGAGTGATGACATGCAATGATCCGCCGGCCAAACCGCCATATACGGGAGGAATGTACTTCTTGCGTCGTTCTGGAGAGAAACCAAACATGATGGAGCGGATAAACTGCATCAACGTCGTTTTACCCGCCTCGTTTTGGCCGTAAAAAAGCGTGAAGTTCTCGGAGACCCCATCGATCTTCAGGCCCTTCCAAACTCCAAAGCCATCAACTTGAATGTCATTTACTCTCACGGTTTAAACTCCCTTATTCAATCGGAATCCAGAACGGCATCGTCGCTGCGGCTGGCATGCGTTGTTTCGATGAGTACCAGATCAAAATGCAGAAAAAAACGGGCCACAATACGACGGAATCAACGATGACGCTTTACTCATTCAATTTCTCGATCATCGCCCACACCTAAGTACTCAACTCCAATTAAGGCCGAACGCTGCAGCAGTCGTTTGCGTTCCGCGGAGTCGAGTTGGGACAGCCCCACGAGATATTCGTCTTGAATATCTGCCGGAATGTATTCATGCAGGCCCAATTTAATCGAGTCATCGCTTTGAAACCGCCCGACCGCGCGTAAATAGTCTCCCAAAATCGTGTCTTCCTCGTACCAACTAGTTGGAAGATTAGGGGGTGGGGCAATATTCAACTCATCCGTCCATACGCCCCCCTCTTGGCCATACTGGTTTCTCAGATAACCAACGATCGTGTCATGCCAAGCTGTGGATCGAAGATCGGGATTGAAGTCGCCCGTCGTCGAAATGTCCCATTTGACCAAACACGTTTGCTCAGGGGCTTCTAACCGCATCTGCAAACATCGATCACCCAACATGTTTTTCAGATCATCTAACTTAACTTGTTCAGACATCTTGATTGACTGAGTGATCCAGCGAACGGAATCGACATCCACTTCGTGCGTTCGCAATCTGCCTTCGGCGTCTACCCGGCCAATGGTACAGCTGTGGGCTCCGTCCTCTCGCGGGTTTCGCGCTTGCGGCGTGCCTGGGAAGATCGCTACCGTGTCGGTCTTGTCCAGCACCTTGCGTTGATGAATACCACCCAACGCCCAATAGCGGACATTCTGCGACGACAAATTCGTGGAATCAAAGTCGCCATGGTACAACGCTATTGTGAATGGCGAGTCCGGTTCGCAATAGAAATCCGATGGTAAACGCCGTTTCGTAGTTTGGCCGCAACCGGCAATTGTGGCCAATGGTTTGCCGTTTCGCTGGTACGTTACTCGCTCGACTAACGACCCAGAAAATGTGACGACATTATCAGGAAGCTTGACGGCATTCGGCCAGCGATCTGGATGGTCGGTCGTTCCGCCACACCAATAGACCATGATGCCTTTATCTGCCAACCGCTCCAATTGGCTCAATAGAAATGCCGCCGCCCGCGGACCGCCGTTTTCCAAATCGCAAATATCACCGGCCAGCAGAACGAAATTCACCTTTTCGTTTACGGCCAAATCGAATACTCGCTCAGCGGCCTGATACGGCGCGTTGGCCAACTTTTGTTTCAAGTGGGCGGGGATCTCCAATAATCCCTCGATTGGACGATCTAAATGAAAGTCTGAACTGTGGATGAATTTTAGCTGATCAGCCACCAGGTACCTCCCTGCGCCTGAAATGTGTGTTTATTGGTTCTTCATGGCGAACCAGGTTATTTCGGATTGATGGCTAGTTTAGTAAAAATCAGGAAAATCACAAACATCAGTCAATCCACGATTCTGCTAGCGAACGTATGTCTCTGCGTGTCTCTATGGACCTGGATTGGACTTGGTCCCCTTACAGCGATCGCGTAACCCGAAAGAGACGAAACATACCGAAACCGGCGAAAATATCCTGCATGATTGGAGTCCGGTTTTCAGTAGGTACGTTTCAACTATACTGATGGGTGCACCGCACACAAGTTTCTAAGTTGCGTGCGTGAACAAAGAGGTCGCGGCCTTGCCACCCAACGCCACCAAGTTGACTAGCACCGGAAACCGAGTTGATGAGTTCATACTTTCTGTTGGATTCGGTTAGGGCTTCCGTGGCGTGAATGTGCGGCGTCAATGTAATGAAACGCCATCAGGAAAATTAGATGGGTCTGATCGCGGGCAAGTGAACTAACGAACCCAATTTTCGTTTGGCGTCAAGTGTCGTTGAAGGTTACCGTGATAACAGAACGTTCCTGTCATCAATTCGCGGAGAATGTGCGGCCAAAAACTGCCTTTCGTAACACTACGTAACGTTAAACTTAACATATATCTTGGAGCATTCGACCATGAAGTATTTGTCCCGCATAGTTTTCATTCCGAACATTGCCAACGTCGCCATATTGCTGTTTGTTGGCAGTTTTGCTTATGGAAGCTATAGTTTTTCCCAAGCCGATCATGGCTGGGGAAATTTAACGGGCCAAATCATTGTCGATGGTAAAGCTCCTGCGCCTGCGGCGCTGACGGTGGACAAGGATCGAACTTTTTGTCTACGTGATCAATCCGAAATCGCTGATCCATCGTTGATTATTGGCAAAGAGGGGGAATTGAAAGACGCATTCGTAATGCTCTCAATTGCTCGTGGCCAGGAGGCTCCACCTGTGCACGAATCATATCTTGGGTCGGCTGATGCGAAAATTGTCTTGGACAATGTGAAGTGCAGATTTGAACCCTACGCTGTTTTTCTTCGGACGAGCCAGACGCTTGCCATGAAAAATAGTGATGAGGTTGGCCATAACTGCCATATTGTTTTGTTCAATAACGAGATCAACGCCAACATTCCAATTGGCGAGACGGTTGAAACCCAATTGAAGAAGTCCGAACGCGTGCCAGGGCCAGTCAAATGTGACATTCACCCATGGATGTCGGCCGTCATTCTAGTCCGCGATGAACCTTACGCGGCGATAACCGACGCTGAAGGCCGATTCACGATTGCTAATTTACCGGCCGGAGAATGGACCTTTCAATTTTGGCATAGCCGCGTAGGTTATATCAAGAACCTGACGCAAGATGGAAAGAAAATCATCGATCAGCGTCGGAACACGGTTAATTTCACCATCGTGCCCAATGAGACGTTAGATCTGGGAACGCTCAAGATCCCGGCAAGCGATTTATCGGACAAAAAATGATGGAAGTCGAGGATTGGCTGAACGTGCAAGATTGCGGAATTCTAGGGAAGATCTAATCCGCGTAGGCAACATCGACTTTCGATCAGCAAAGCTATCTTTGGTTTACGGGCTGCTTACTTGCACGGTTGCATCGATTCGTGCCAACACACGTTCAGCCACAAGTTTTCCGATGTTCAACGATGCCGTGGCGGCCGGGGATGGCGCGTTTAGGACGCTGACCATGGTCTCGTCTTCTTGTATTAAAAAATCATCCACCAACTGACCATTTCGCAACATCGCCTGCGCGCGCACGCCCGCAGGGGCAGGCTTGAGGTCGCTGGCTTGAATCTCGGGCATCAACCGCCTTAAGGCTTTGACGAAAGCACGTTTACTGAATGAACGCCACATTTCCCCGCAACCCATTTTCCAATGACGTCGCACCATCTTCCAAAATCCTGGAAACGCCAGTGTCCCCGACAAATCACGCACATTGATGGTTGACTTGGTATAACCTTCGCGCGCGAATGCCAACACAGCATTCGGCCCACACTCGACGCCCCCATGAATCATGCGCGTAAAGTGAACTCCTAGAATCGGGAAATTAGGGTCGGGCACGGGATAGATCAAGTTCTTACACAAGTATTGTTTTTCGGGGATCAGCTCATAATACTCTCCGCGAAAAGGAATGATGCGAGCATCTGTCGGTTGCCGGCCGATTGATGCAATTCGGTCACAATGCAGGCCGCCGCAGTTAACGATCAAGCGGCACGCATATTCACCTTGAGAAGTGACGATGATTTCATCGCGCCCGGAAACCTTACCGCGCCGAATCGTATTGACCTTTCGGCCCAATTCAATTCGATGTCCCGCATCGCGCAAAAGCTGAGCGAGCCGTTCCGCTACCTGTGCATAGTCAACGATTCCGGCTTCGGGGACATGGATGGCGCGTTCACCTCGAGCGTGCGGCTCCAATTCAGCAAGACGTTGTTTGTCAATTATCGAGCATGCAACGCCGTTTTGGAGACCGCGTTCATAGATGCGTTCCAAGCCAGCAAATTCTGATTCCTCGACCGCCACGATGACTTTGCCGCAACGATCGAAGGGGATTCCGTACTCTGAGCAAAAGACTTCCATCGCCAGTTTGCCAAGGCGGCAATTCTCGGCTTTGAGAGAACCGGGTTTGTAGTAAATCCCCGAATGCAATACACCGGAATTGTGACCGGTTTGGTGCGCCGCTACTTCCTGTTCTTTTTCGAGGACGGTGAGCGAAAGCCGTGGTTGCAGACGCGAAAGCTGCCAAGCAGTGGCGAGCCCGACAACTCCACCACCAATCACAACCACGTCTGACTTGATCACTCGAACCAAACTCCTGTTAACGTTGAATCAGCAATGCTCTGCAGCACGGCGTTAGAACGCGGAATCAATAAAAAAACCGGAAGAGAAATTCTTCCGGCTTCTATCATATTCGCATTTTGTGTGATGGGCATCAGGCCAACCACGAAAAATCTGTTGATGAGAGTCCAAGGACTAGCGATACCATTCGATACCAACCGAGTAACCAGTGAACGTTGCATCATCATCCAACGAGTAGGCTGTACCCGTGAGCGTGGTAGTTATTGGACTGAAGTTCCCAGCAGTGGTAGCGACATCGTAGAGTCTAAACAAGTCAAAACCACCAACGGCACGCAAGCGAGGCAATAGTTGATAGTGAGCGTACAGTCCTAATTCAACACTGTAGCTAATATCCGTCTCGCGAGCAGCGTTCGCCACGACAGTATTTCCATTGTTTACGAAGAGTGTTGAGCCACGGCTGTTGTTGATGTAGGCACCGAGTTTCGCACGGATTGAGAATGACAATCGGTATCCGACATCATGGAACAACTCACCGCCGATATGCAATCCATAGAGATGATTGTCCAGTCGCAGATCATAGAGTCCCGTTTGACCCCCGATATTGCTTCCCGTCAGGCGGAAATCGTCCTCAAAGCTGATGTATCGAAAACCCCAGAAAAGCTTCGCAACGTCCCAGCCAAACCAGATATTGTTCGATTCAACGCTGAACAACTGCGACTTTTGCACTTGATCAAGGAACGTATTGTTGCGGAATGAAGTGAAAAACGCTTCGCTCAATCCGAATGGTGTACCTTGCAAGTTGCCGAACAACAGGCCAGCTCCGTTGAACTGGGTTGTATTCGCCAGAAACGAATCAAAGCCCATGAAGCTCACTTCCCAGCCGCGAACCTCATCCCAGCGACGACCATAAGTAAAGCGACCACCCAGCGTGTCATCAAAAGAATCAAAGCCGGAAAAATTACCGCCGAATACCCAACCGCCATCGCGCCACCAGTAGAGCGTCTCACCAATAAAATACGAACACGCATCCATCATGAATCCACAACCATGGAAGTAATCCGTGGAGGGATCAAATCCATAGCCACCATCAGAATAGTGGCCACCCGAATATCCGTATGAATGTGCATGCCCGTAGTGTCCATGACCATCGACCATGGGTGCATGATGTTGATGGTAGCCGTAGGCGTCGAATTCGCCGTGTTGAATGGCGTGGGCAAATTGCTCAGAATGTTCTGCGGTAGCCGCTCCAGGTGGGGCGACGAGCATTTCATCCTGTCGATGTCTCACATTGGAGACGATTGGTTGGTTCGGCTGGAATTGAGCACGATTGGTTGGCTTTACAATTGGAATATCGTTAGAGTTAGCCGTCTCATGGGCGTTTAAACCTCGCGAAGTCTGCGACTTTGTGATGATCGGAACGTCGGGAGAGGGGATACTCTGCGGCTGTTGTCGATATTGTGACTCTTGCCAGTGATTTGTCATCATGATCGGATTGAAGGCTGCATCGTCTGCCTGATTCATCCGAGCGTCAATCGATCTCGCTGGACCAAATTCATCTGATGGCGTTGGCCCTAAATCAGTCGGATTCAGTGGCGTCGCGCGAAACAGTTGTGGGCGCGAGTTCAACTGGTCTGCCTTGACAATTGGCGGCATCTGTTCGTTCGATGACGAAGTAGAGGATTTAGATTTCGAAATGATCGGCGGTAGATCATTTTCATAGTTAACAGGTATTTGTGTTGCGTTTTCCGGCGATGGTGACGCAACTTTTCTTGTCGATTGTTGTGGCAGTATTGGCGTCAACTCTTGGGCACTCAACGCGTTATAACTACCACATGAAACAACGAATCCTGTTAGCAGAAAACGGAGTTTGCGGAAAAAGGTTGTAGTTTTCATAGGTCCAGCCGAAATTGGGCTCAGTTGAAACTGCTACGGCACGTAGGCGCCGCGCGATTACTTTACAACAGCTAACTTCGGCATCCGCGAACAGGTAACTTTTAACGATTTTTCCAGAATTTCCAAATCGATGGGTTAGTCCGATAAAACGAATCCTTGAAAGACGATCGATTGTCTGCTCGCTAGCGGGTTTAAATCGCTCAGCCGCGTTGATATAATATTGATGTGGACCGCGGAATAGGATCTGGTTGAAAAGTTTCGAAGCGCAACGTAAATGCCAGCAAGCTGATCTGGGATTTTGTTGTGGAAGCTGCTCTTGTTTTTTTCGAATGTCGCCGAAATAAGAGCGGAAGACGGGCATGGCTGCTAGCTGTTCTGTCGTTGTCAAATAGTGGCCAGCAGTCAAATCGATTTGATGCGGAATTCGTTCATTTCGATGTTGAGAAACTGGTAACTCTGCCACCCATCGCACTTGTAATCTTTTGATATTGTTTTAGCGCGTAAAAAACATGAATACAATTTTGTTTTTCTTTAAGCGTGTGTTCGTCTTTTTTGCCGACCTCGTAATCCTTCCGACGATGTGGCTAGTCGCACAATGGCGCAAGCCAGGACGAGGACGAGCGTCTCTGTTGTCATTGCCGGCCGTCTTTATGGGGGGCGTTCTTTCGCTTTCCGGGTTGTTCGCCTTGCTCTCGAACAATGCCAGATTGGAACGGGATTACTATGAACGTGCTACGAAAGCACAAAATGAGGCCCAGCGATTGCTGGAGTTAAAACCAGGTGATAATTATTTGGATCTGGCAAACCGACAATTGAACATCGCCGAGGCCTACTGGAAAAAATTACGTCAGTTCGATGAGGACAACAACGACTATTTGCACGGAATCTTTCTGTGCAATTTTGTAAAAGCAACTCAGATTCCAAGTGAAGATACTGCATCGTACCAAATGACTGCACGCGGCATGTTGCTGAATCAATTGGCACCATCGGACCGAGCCGTGCATGCGAAATCTCACCTTTTGCGCGCCGATTTGATGATTCAGTCCTACCAAGCAAGCAACTCCGAGAACGAATTGAACGCTGCACAGCGACAGGTTGAGTTCGCCTATCGGTTAGACAGAAATGATGATGAAGTTAACCTAAAAATGGCTCAACTGCACCTGTTGCGACGAGAGTACGCAAAGGCGTTGGAGATTTATGAGAGGTACTATCGCAAGTATCCGGTCTTCACTTTTCAAATCGCCGAGATCTTAAAGGCTTTGAACCGTGAAAGCGAGCTTGCCAAATATTTGGATGTCTCCGCACAGACCTATGTAGATCGGATTGAAAAATTTCCCGACAACGCTGCACTCTGGGAGCGCTACCTACGGATCTTGTCCTTGCGGCAAGAATTTGAAAAAGGAGAATCGTTGTTGTTGGAGAAAATCGAAAGCATCACCGACGAGTCTTTGAAACGTGAATTCGATGACGTTTTAGGTCAATTTTATGCATTTTGGGCGGGAGATACTTGGCAAAAGGGGGCAAACATCGGATTTACGGATAAGGGTTTTATCGACTTATATTTTGAACTCTTGCGAAAGGGGTATGTTGCAGACAACAAGAACCAACGAGTGTTGCAGATGCTTACCGCCTCCGGCCAGGGTGACTCTGAGTACGCTAAGATGGCACGCGAGATTTATGATCCCGTTGTAGATCCACAAAATGCAAGCGTCGAAACGTTGGTAGCACGAGGCACCTACGAATTGAGCCACGGAGATTTTACGCTGGGTATCGAACTCTTAGAAATTGCCCTAAAGAAAGACCAAAGCAATCCGATCCTGCTCAACAATTTGGCGTTTGGCATACGGCGTGAACAACCAGACCGCGCATTAGAGTTAATCGATAAAGGCTTGCAACGAGCGCCGATGTCACCCAACCTTTATGATACGCGCGGACATATTTTGGTTGAATTGAAGCAATACGAAAAAGCCGTTTCGAGCTTCCTCATGGCGGAACAACGTGGAAAGGTCAATGACGTTAACGTCAATCGAGCGTTGGCGTTTTGCTATCGAGAACTAAAACTCGATGAATTGGCAGAAGCGCGGGAAGCCAACATTGAAAAACTACTGCAAGATCAAGAGGCCGGCAGCGGAAATTGATATGCCGAGCCAACTTGGAGGTTGTCACGCATCGATTCTGGTTTTATAGCAAACTCTTCACGGTTAACACATCCAATAAAAATGTTTAAACGTCGCAAATCGTACGAATTTCGCCAGTCTCGCTTCAGCTTTTCCAGGTTGTTCGGACCGCTTGTCAGAGTATTCTCAAAATCGGAACGAGGATTGGCACAGGAGGCTAAGTCGCGCCGGGGAATCGGACAAATTTTGCTGTTACCGTTTCACTTCTTCTGGATGATCGTTGTCTTCTTGATTTCCAACTGGGCAACATCACGATCCGGCCGCGCGTTTGTTTTTGGTTTTCCCGCGTTAATCACGGCGACTGGTGTCGTCGCGGGAATCTTGATCTTCAACCATTTTCATCGCAACATCGTGCTCAATCGTTATGAAATGCAAATTAACCGGATGATGCGCGAGAGAGAGCCGCAATTAGCAATTACCTTGGCGAATCGATTAATCAATTCGGTTCCCGATCAACCACGGTACAAGTACCTTTTGGCCCTCGCTAAGTTGGGGCGTGGCAACAATAGCCCCGAAGTAAACGATACTGACGAGGCAATTTCAATCATGAGGTTGTTGGCAACCTTCGACAAGGATGGTTTTGCCGATGCACATCAATGGATTGCGGGGCATTACTTGGAAGCGCAAACTCCTGAAGTGCGAGCGATCCCAGAGACTGAACGCCTGGAAAAATCTAAAGAACATCTGGAGTTTGCCTTGCAAATTACGGATCGTGACAATTTACAGGCGGTTCTACAGCTTGCCGTCGTCAACGAGCGTTTAGGAAGAATTAATGAAGCGATTCAAGGCTATCGTTTTCTCGTTGATTATGATTTTTCTCGCCGAGATATGTTCGACGATCAAATTTTAGCAATGTCATCGGCGGGACCGCCGTTGCTCAAATTAATGTTTGAACGGGGAGATAATCCTGCCACGATTCTGCGCTATCGCGATCGGGTCATCGAACGCGTAAAAGCAGTCTTGGGCAATAATCCCTCGAACGTCTTGGGCTGGCAGCTAATTGTTCAATGTTATCATGCCACAAAGGACTACTCTTCGGCTTTGGAGACGATCGAAAAAGCGTACGCGACAGCGAATACGGAACAAGTAAGATCGCAACTACGCTTTTTGTTGTCTGGTCTGTATTACGAACTCGCCAGTGATCTCAAAGACCGCGAGGAGATCGACTTTGAGTTGCGGCTTATTCCGATTTCAAAGGCCATTGAGCTAAATCCCGCGAATGTTGCGGCCATCAGGGAGTTCATCGAAATGGCGTTGGACCTCGACAACGAAAAAATCAACGATTTGTTGTTTACCACCAAGCTTTCCCACGTGGTCAATCAGATAACGTTGTTTGCGCGGTCAACCTTAAGCGGTGATCTCGACAAAGCCAAAGTCTATTTCAAATTGGCCAAGGAAATCGACCCACAAGCTACCAGATCTATCGTAAGCTCAATCGCCGTGACGTTGTGCTCCCAACAGGTAATGCGACAAGCTGATGGACATGTGTTGCTCGATGCCGCTGCGGAGGCATGGCCTGAGAACTATCTATTCCTCATCACGCGTGGCGAAATGCTGATTCATGAGGAGCGATATGAGGACGCAATTAAACAGTTCCAACTGGCACTTGAACACATGCCTGATTTCGTTAACCTGCACTATGCACTATCAATTTGTTACGAAGAACTGGGGGACAAGGAAAAGGCGGCGCATCACGTCAATGAGATAGAGCGTATCCGCGCAGTTGCGGTCCTCCCGGCGACCGCTCAAGGCTCAGGCAAGAAGTGAGCTCACACCGAGGGATTTAGTGATCTATTTGACTCAAAAACAATTGCTGGTGGCCTTGGCCGCTTTGGTCGTGTTAAGGATGGTTGTGGGCTACCATTTCTTTCATGAAGGCATTTCCAAATTGCAAACGGGTTCATTTGATGCTGAACCTTTTTTGCGTCAAGCCAAAGGTCCATTACAGCCATTTTTTCAGCGTGTACTCGATGATAAAGATGGTTACTGGCGACTTTGTATCAACCACGCTGATTCCAGCGACGCCTCGGCTAAACCAACCATCGATACATCGATTACCTTTGCGATTTGGGATGACTTTGCCACCCAAGCCGCAGAGAAATTCCGCTTTGCAGATCCTTTCTTGTTGAAGACATTGCGTGAACAAGTGTCGTCAACGAGCGATCCTGTGCAGCGTGTTGAATTAGAACAGAAGATTGAGTTGCTTGAAAAACAAGTGGAGCGTTCGCGTGAGATCCGGCGGCAACATGAACGAATGTTAACCGACTTTTTAGATGAGAACCGTCTGGAGATCCTGGCCTATGTACAATCGGCAAGCAGACTAGATGGCTTTCCTCAAGATGGCGTAAATCGGCAAGCCGCTGCCCAACAAGTCACGTCGCTGCGCAATCAGTTGAATGAAATAGCTCGCAAACGCGCTGCGCAGCTTCCCCAGTGGTTTGCATCGGTTGAAGCGATATGGAATTCGTTCGAATCACAAATGAACGCGTTGGCATTAAGCGAGCAAAAATCGGGTGTTACCGCTCCTTTGAGGATTCATCGGCCATTCGATTTGGATCGGTCGTTCCTTAAAATCATCAATGCCGTTGTGCCCTGGTTTGACACGGTGGTTGGTGCATTGTTAATTCTGGGTCTTTTTACGCGGGTAGCAGCACTACTTGCGGGCGTTTTCCTTGCCTCAATTGCGCTGAGTCAGCCATTTTGGGTAACGGGAACCGCAGATACTTGGTTGCAATGGATCGAGATTGCAGCGCTTGCCGTGATTTTTGCGACGTGCGCTGGTAGAATTGCAGGAGTCGATTATTTTATCCGGCAGCTTTTGCCCCGACGCCAGACTGCGAATATGAATGCTGGTGTAATTTGACCACATTTGTGCGATCCACGACTCTTGAATTACCGGCACCTTGTGGCTTGCCCATTGCGGAACATCTTTCAGCGAAGGAACTGGCATAATGGACCTTACCAACGAACAAGAACAAATCGGCCGCGATAATTACTATTCGGCGGTGACCGCGTATGAGAACCTACATCGCCGCGATTTTCTCAAGCGGACTGTCGCCGGAGGTGCAACCATCGCAGCTGGTGTGGGTGCCATGTATTTCGGCTACCATCTACCCCCACGTCCAATTCGCGTAGGAATCATCGGTACAGGTGATGAAGGGAACGTGCTGATCGGAGCTCTGAATCCAGCGTACGTTGAAGTGAAATCCATTTGTGATATCCGTCCTTCAAGTATTCATCGCGCGTTTCATGGCGACTGGTCAACCCCAAACACGTTGGCGGTACGCCCAGGTTTGTTGTCCGTGTATGGATGGAAGGATGAAGAGGAAGCGCGGCGTCATGTCAAAGTCCATGAAGATTACCGAGAGATGCTGGCCGATGATTCCATCGAAGGAGTTATCATCGCAGTACCATTGCACTTACACGCCAAAATGACTTTGGACGCGATGCGTGCCGGTAAGCATGTGCTCGTTGAAAAATTAATGGCTCACAATATCGCTCAATGCAAATTGATGGCTCGTGCCTCCATTGAAATGCGTCGTTTCTTGTCAGTGGGACATCAACGGCATTATAGTCTGCTGTACGACAACGCCGTAAACTTGCTGCGCTGGGGGATTCTTGGTGAAGTCCACCATATCCGCGCACAATGGCATCGCGGCAATCTACCCGGAAGTGACAGCTGGGCACCTCCTTTACCCGGAGGCGAGTTTTCTTCCGCTGCGAACCGCAAGATTGATCGTATTCAATCGCAACTCAACAGTTTCCGTTCGAGATTGGCCAATGCTTCGCCAGCTCAAGTCGAGGAGCTACAGAAAAAGGTTGCTCAGTGGACGGCATGGGACCAAGACAAGCAAGTTGCCGCAGCCAATTACGGTTACGTCGACGACGACAATATTCGCGGGGACGGCCGAACGCGATCGGCACTGGAGGAACTTGTCCGTTGGCGTTTGTGGAACCGAACTGGCGGAGGATTGATGGCGGAACTGGGGAGCCATCAACTGGATGCTTCCAGCATCTTTATTTCTGCCTTGAGTCGCGAAGTAGGACACCATGTGCATCCCTTGACTGTACATGCTGTCGGTGGTCGGCATATATTCCCGCCGGACCGCGACTCCGCCGACCATGTCTATTGTATGTTCGAATTCCCAGGTCAGGGCTATGACTACGACTTCCCTGTCGGATACAGCGATGAGATCAACAACTTTCCTCATCCGCAGTCTGGCATCGCGTCCTTTGAACAAGATTCGAACAAACGCATCGTGGTTACCTATTCATCGATTAACGGCAATGGGTTTGGCGGATATGGCGAAGTCGTGATGGGAAGTCGAGGCACTTTGCTACTCAAGAACGAAACGGAAGTCATGCTGTATGCTGCTGGCAGCGCCAACATGAGTGTGGGTGTTCGCGGTGCGGCCGACTCCGCGATCCTCGATACAGCCGCCAGCGGAGATCCTGCCCCGGCGCGTGCGGCGGAGAGTTCTGGTGGCCCAGTGAGTCGAGGCTATCGCGAAGAAATCGAGCATTGGGCTTGGTGCATCAGCACCGGAGACTGGACGAACCAACCTCGCTGCAATGGCACCGTCGCGCTAGGGGACGCCGTAATTGCGTTGACCGCGAATCTGGCCATCAGGCGCTCGCAATCCGAATTGCATGGCGGCTACATTCAATTCCGGCCCGATTGGTTTGACGTAAGCAGCGATGCCGTTCCCGAAGCAGAACTTAATCCAGTCAACGGTCCGACAATTGCGTCAGAAAGAGCCTCCTTGGGTTAAGCGACTCACGCAAGGTTCCAGCATCTGCGTAACGCTCCCCCTTGAAGGAATTTTGGAACACCACCGAAAAATTGAGCCGTCGTAACGTGACTGTGAAACTTGGGTTAGCTGGTCCGGTCAGGCCGCACGATTGTATTCAAGTTTTTTGCGAGGGTTGCGACGTTGCACGGACCGAGAGCGATGCTCACTCTTTTCAGTAGCCGCCTCATTTTTCTGTCGCCGTCGGTTCGCATCGTCTTGGTGCAGCAAGATTGCCTTCCAGTTCGACCGTTGCTCCAGTCTCGCAAAGATGCGATTGGCAAACTTTGTTTGTGTGAACAGCATCCCCATAAGCAGACCGATGACTGCCCCTACGACGACATCGCTTGTCCAGTGCCCCAAATAGGCAACGCGCTGGATTCCGGCCAGGGCGGCCAATGTATAGAAATACCAGCCGCTGCGAGGAATCAGCCAAACCATAACTGCCGCAAAGGCAAAAGCTGTGGCGGCATGTGAGCTGGGAAATGAACCGAGATGATATGAGGTTACAGCGCTGGCGTGCATATCCGGAGTCTCTCCCCATCCCGATAATGCGTGCCCGGCGATGTCGTCCAATTGATGATAAACGGCCACGGGCCTAACTCGCTCCACAACTAACTTCACCGCGTCCCCCAACAAACCGCCACAGATCGTGCAAGCCGCAATTCGCGGCAAGAATTTGCGAAAACTCGGAGCGAAAGCATAAATGCCTACCATGATCGTCGCAAGGCCTAGTCCATGCCCTAACACCTCAGCCCAACTGAGCACACGACGGATTTCCCCGGGCAAATTGTGGTAGTTCAGATCGCGCGCGATGACACCGTCGAACAGGCTAATGATGACCCCCAGAACGACTAGAACTCCGATCGACACTAAATAGCGACGTGAGCTTGCTCGTTTTTGCTGAAGCATGATTCGTATTAAAACTTTCCGCTAAACCAATATTTGTAATTAGTTGTATTCTTTCTATTCGAACTGAACTTAATTCGTTTAGTCTGATCTTGTTGTAGCAACTTGTTTCATTTCCATCGCCCGTTCCATCGTCCGTGGATTCCTCTGATTTGGACTTGGACTTGCGGTTTGGCTTGCTACCCGATTAGTCAGCAGCACCAACTCACCTTTTTCAGGAAATCTCGCTCGCCTTTGTACAACCGCCATTTGATTCGGGATTCGATCTTCGATCTCAGGCAAGACTCGTGCTTCGATAATCAGATACTTCGGTTCATTTGTTGCAAAGTACTCGTGGACATCGTTGATTTCCCAAAATCGTTGTACCACGTTGCGATTGTAAAAGACCATGCTGGGACGAAAGAACCCATACGTTGCAAGTTGCATTTCCTCAGTTGGATCGGCTGTTCGCAATCGTTCCACAACGACTTGTGGACCTTGGAATTGGTCAATCCAGGAAGCAGCGAAATTCCAGAGACCGAACAGCGTGAGCACGCCAGTCACCCCGCAAACGGCAATGGCTTTTTGAATCGAGCGTCTGTCGGCAAAATAAAAGGCAGCAATGCCCCCGATCAGCGAGGGTAGCCCCAATAGACCCAGCCAGCCGAATCCCGCTTGGATTGGTTGGGCCAGTCCAACTTTATCCAAGAGCGTCTGCCCGGCAAATTTCCAAGTGGCCAGGATTGGAAAGCCAATAACGAAACTGAACCCAAGCAAAATCAGGATGGAGAATGCAATACGATGCCAGTGCACGGGAAAACTCACTGGTTTGGACAACCATACGTCTAAGGCCAAGCCAAAGCAAAGCGCCATAGCCGGATAGGCGGGCAAGATATAGGTTGGAAGTTTGGTTGCCGCCATTGAAAACACAATGATGTATACCAAAATCCAACAGGTGACCAGTCTCAAGCCATTGAGGTTGATTTGCGTGTCCTTAAACGATCGCCACCAGATAATTATGGCCGGAATCGTGATAATCGACCAAGGAAACATTCCGACCAAAACTGAAATTGGATAGTAAAAAACAGGCCCCCGATGCCCCTCCATGGCGGTCGAAGCGCGATGCCAATGATGGACGCCAAAGAACTCGCGGTGAAACTCACCCTCCGTAAGTGCGCCTACTCCCACGTACCAAGGCCCCGCAACTGCGAACACGATCAAGAGGCCCGTAATCGGTCGCAAACCGAGGACCGAGCGAAGCAAATTTCTGCCGACTGAACTTCGCCATCGGCCAATGTCCTCTTCGTCTAGGCTGTGCATCGTTCGGTTACTTCGACGCATTGCGGCCCAAATCAAATAACAACCAATGATCGTTGCCGGAAACAGAATGCCAATTGGACCTTTGCACAGTGTTGCACAAGCAATCGCAATATACATTAGAAAAAGCAGTGACCACTTGGCGGATCGCTGATCGGCATGCGTTACAACCGATCGACTCGCATCCGCTGTCTGGTTTGCTTCCCTGAGACGAACGAAACAGTAGATGGCTGTTGTCACGAAGAATGTTAAATACACGTCGGGAGTTGCAGCGCGCCCACCTATGGAAAACAGTAGGCTTGTCGCAAGAACAATCGCCGACAACACCCCGGCGCGCGCGTTAAAAAGTCGCGTGCCCAGAAGGTATGTCATCAAAATAGTTGCCACGGCAAATATGGACGAAAAAAACCTAGCACCGATTTCGCTCACTCCGAAAATCGAGTAGCCAAGCATCATCATCCAGTACATGAAGGGCGGTTTATGCGCGAACAACTCGCCGTTGAATGTTGGCACGACCCATTCACCATTTCGATACATTTCTGCGGCGGTACTGGCATAAAACCCTTCGTCTTCATCCCAGAGTTTTGTCGCGCCTAAACTGCTCATGAACAGAATAAGACTTGCGCCCAGGATGAACCACCAACACGCATCAGACGTGAGAAATCTCGGTCGTCCGTCATGAGGTGATTCCTGACTTGATGGAAGCGAACTATGCTGCCCGAGAAACATCGATCGCCCTCTCGTTAGTCGTTCCCATCACCAACTCCAGTGCTTCGCGTCGATTTTGGTTGGTGGACGCAGCAGGCGCATGCATATTGAAGTAGATCGTGGAAAGCTCGATACCGGCGTTGACAAAGTGCCATGGCCGCAGTTTCGAGCCAGCTTGCTCGTGCCAACGTCGCAATGGCATTTGATAAATGGCATCGAACAGAGCTGCCCTCGATGAGCGATATTTGGACAAGCGTGCTAAGAGTTCGACATCAAAAATCCAGCGCGACGTAAACGGGTCTTGGATGGCCACTTTTAAATCTTCGGTGACACGAAACAGCTTTGCTCCACATTGCGTATCAAACAAATGCATGCGCAAAACGAACGACGCCGCACGTGCGAACAGCCTGCCGAGGGTCGCGCGAATCAATGGACGTCTAATATCATGACCCGGTCCCTGAATTCGACATCCAAGCACCACATCAATCGCATCATTTTTCATCAAAACTTGATGGAATTCACAAATCGTCGACAGCGGCGTTGCCAGGTCAGCGTCCCAATAACCAACGAATTCGGCGCCCCCTCCGATGGCGTGCAACAAGCCTTGGCGCACGGCCTCGGCTTTTCCCGAGTTGTCGGCTAACGTCAAGAACTCAAAAGATTCGGGAAAGAGGGATTGTAATTCTGAGAGGATTTCAGCAGTTGAATCGGTGCTGCCATCGTCGACCATCACGAAATGCACGTTGCGATGTTCCAAGGCGAACGTCAACAAAGATTCTGGGTTTAATCGTCTTGCTTCATTGAAACAAGGCACGACGATGCATGCTGTGGCGTTGTTCATATAACTTTTTGCACTTGGCCGTGTTGGAAAAGACATGGCTAGTTCAACAGAAATCAGGGCAGAGGATGGTAGACGCTGAGCATGCATGGGTCCATATCAAACCGCGTCAATGCTAGCCGCTTTGAATCATGTGCAGTTGTTGCAAAACATGGTCACCCGCATTGCAACCGCTTATTCCTTTACATTTTGGGGAAGCGATGCCGCCGCTTGACGGGGTAATGTCCAAACAGATTCAACAATTGAGGGGTTGGCACCCAGCTTCCATTATTTTCTTTCAATGATTAGTCATTCTTGCCATACGTTGATCAAGGCTTACTCTAACTCCAAGTAATCTAGGCTGCGCTATGTAACTCAGGTGTAACTTAAACGCTGCATTTCGGATATTCCGTCAATATCACATAATTGCCTCACGCTCGCGTGAACGTTATGATATGAAGAACTTGAACACTTGCCGTAAGTGTTCTTCGATCATGGCCCTTGATTCGTTGGCTTTCGCGCTTCTCAATGCGCCTTTGCTTGATTCACACACACAAATTGAACATGATGAGCAAACTTCTCGCCGCTTTCGCCACTTTCAACTGTAGTTCTGAGGCGCGATTTTCTTTGATCACGCTTCTTTTTTCTTTTCACTTGCTTGCTCTGCACGTCGAGGGCCGAGCAAATTGTCTTGTGGCGACGGACGACATTTGGTCTGAAGACGCGGCGACTACTGTTGCCGAATCGATATCGGGGGGGCGAGATATTTTAGTTCTGTTCACGGGTTCTGACTGGTGCCCGCCCTGCATTCAACTGGAAACCAAAATTCTAAGTCAGACTGATTTTCAATCGGGAGTCAAAGATAAATTTCTGTTGCTGCGTCTGGACTACCCGCGTAACAGCGAACAACAGGCCGCGATCAAGGAGCAAAATACTGAATGGGCTAAACGCTATGGAATCACTTCGTTTCCGACGGTAATGTTGTTGGATCCTAAGCAAAGACCGTACGCATTCACGGGCTTTCGAGATGACACCCCGGAAGCATACGCCACGCACATATCTAACTTACAACAAATCCGCGTCAGCCGCGACGAGTTTTTCGCTCAAGCCGAGGCCGCTCAAGGCGATGAGCGAGCGAACTTGCTCGATCAAGGATTATCTCAGATGACGATCGAGATCGCGGAAGTCTATTACGAAACCGTCATTGAAGAAATCGCCTCGCTGGATAAGGAAGACAAACTCGGGCTCCGCTCAAAATATTTTGCGGCGATTGACAAAGAACTGCGGAAAGAAGCGCTGACCGACATGGCGATCGCCGCGCGACTGCGGCGGCCGGATGACGCGTTGCAATACATCGATGAACGACTGGCGGAGATTGAGCTGCCACCAAGCATGCTGTTGCAGGCACTGAATTTTAAGTTGCAAATCCTCTCAAAAGAAAAGCGCTATAGCGAAGCCATTGCGTTGCTGGACGAAATGCTGCGAATACCGGAATTAACTCCTGTCGGATTGCAACGCTTAATCATCAAGAAGGTTTACCTGTTGGTAGGAAGTGAAAAACGCGACGCCGCTCTAGAAATATTGACTAATGAAATTAAAGCGCGAGTTGAGAACTTGATGCTGGTTGTTGCTAAAGGGGAGGTGTTGGATAGCGGCGGTGATTATCAGGCGGCGGTGAATACGTATGACCAATCATTAACGGCCGCCAGTTCAAACGCCGACATGTTGGTCGAGCTTATTGGAGCAAAAGCCGATGCCCTGGTCGAATTGGGAAAGCTAGAACTCGCTCTTTCCGAATTGGATAAATTCGCGGATAACACCGCGATGCCCGCTGACTTGCGCGCCGAGGTCCTCGTTCATAAGGCCATGATTTTGCGCGAGCAGGGCCAGACAACTGCTGCCCTGCGTTCAGAAAGTCGCGCGCTTGAGATCGTACAGAATAAAGACGAACGTGCACAAGTACAAAGGTTGATCGACCAGGTCCGCGAACGTAGCGGCACAGGATCGAGATAAACCGCATGGCAAAGTCAAACCACGCGTATATTTAGATTGCTTAGTAATTGATCGTCTAGCTTCCGTCGAGTTGACTTGCATGTACGATATGTGCGTGTGGCACGGCCAGATTCGCGTTGCCATCGATCATCGATTTGCAAGAATTTGGATTGCTTTGATCAGCCACTCTAGTTAAAGTCAAATTAGAGACAAGCCGTCTCATCAGCATCAGCGCAGCTGTTCAGCAGGCCGCAAACGAAATAACTGCGACGCAAGCAAGGAACAATGGATGTTTACTTGTGGACACCGCAGGTTCAAACTGGGGCAACGTTGTTCGTCGGCCCCTTTTTTCAACCGTCTGCTCGTTGGTTGATTGCTGAAAAATTCATACAGCTGAGCCTGTTGCGCGTCGACACTTCCACTAATCACGTTTTTGGCAACGCGGGGGCGTACATGCCTAAATTACTTCACGGTAAGGTCTTTCCGTCAGGTGCAATCGAGTTTTCTTATGCCATGAACCCTTGGGCCAAGGATTGGGCCTTATCGATGGTCAAGCAAAACAAGTCGATTCGGCAATTGTACATACGCCCCGATCATGTCGAGATTAAACTCGAAGCCAGCCCAGGTTTAGATGCAAATGAATTTGACTGGATCGAACGGACAAATCAAATCTTGATGATTTCGGACAAAGTCTTTTTGAAATCGATCGAACAGAGTTTTCGATTTTCTCAAGCCGAATTGGATCTCGGAAAAGAACGTACTCTAATGACGGTAAGCGCCACGGATTTGCAAAAGTATGCCCAGCAACATTGGAATCGCGTTAAGTACTTCTACGCTTATCGATACGAAGAGTTTTATTTCGACTTGAAGAAGCTGGTTACTGGTCGCCAGGACAAACCGGCATCACACGTGATCGAACTCGTTACGCGTTTGCGTCGCGTTGAAGAAGAGAACGGCTGTCATATTTCGTTCGCTGCCACCGGCTCCACTGTTTGCAATGAGTTCATTACCTGGCGTAGAACAGTTGAAAAAGGTGCGACTGGTCGATTTGCGCAAGACGATATGGAAGTCAAAATTGAATTGGGGGGTGCAAAGCGTCCGATTACCTTCCTGCGTGAAAGTCGTCCTGAATTCAAAAATGTCGCGTATGAATTCGAAAGCGAGTATATGGAGGCGCAACTGGCCAAGCGACTGCCGCAACCAGCGCCGTCGAAGAAATCCGGGAAAGATTCCAAGAAGCCAAAGCAATCGAAATAGATACCGTTTTTGATTTTCTCCTCCCGTGCCGACATCTTGTCGTGAATTTAAGCGTAAAGGGCAGATCCTCTCCTGTTGCAGGCCGTGCGCATCGGTGTGACAAACAATTTTCTGTTTGGCAGCTTGGATCGCCTAGCTAACGAAATGACTCCGCAAGAATTCTGAGTGGGAACATCTATCCTAACCGAGACTGAGTTGGGATATTTCAAAACTTGATTCTTAATGGTCACATCTCCACTTGTTAATGATCTGGACCAGTTATCTTGTGCCTCTTTTACCGGAGCGCGAGTAAATTCAGCCTTCAATCCAGGTGACTAGTTGCCTCCAAACGTTGTTCTTGGGCCGCTTTCCGCCACGGAATCGTTCCAACTACCAAGTGCTGTTAAACATTAAAAAAATAACGGGTTGGGTTGTCGCGGAGAAAGAAGTAAAATGTCGGGTTACCCAAAAATTCAAGGTTGAGCACAAAGTTATCTAAAAATAATTTACGCTCAACCTTTGTTGATAACGGAAAGAATGTAAGGAATGCCTGAATCCGATATTGTGATCAAGGGTGCTCGCGAGCACAATCTTCAAAACGTAAATCTAGTCTTGCCGCGAAACCAATTAATCTGTCTCACGGGCGTGAGCGGAAGCGGCAAAAGTTCTCTGGCGTTTGACACCTTGTTCGCTGAGGGGCAGCGACGCTACGTCGAAAGCTTATCCAGCTATGCTCGACATTTCTTGGGCCAGATGCCGAAACCCGACGTCGACTTGATTTCCGGTATCAGTCCAGCAATTTCCATCTCGCAAAAATCAGCCGGAAACAATCCGCGCAGTACCGTCGGCACGATTACTGAAATTTACGATTTCCTGCGCGTACTCTATGCGCGAATTGGCAAAGGATTCTGTCCCTCGTGTGGCGCTCCGATCACAGCGCAAACCCGTGATCAAATTATCGGCAGTATTCTACAACTCCCCGAAAACGCCGAGTTCATTGTGATGGCCCCGTTAGTCCGTGGCCAGAAAGGGGAGTTCAAAGACCTGTTCCAAGACCTGCTAAAACGCGGTTTCGTGCGCGCGCGAGTCGATGGCGAAATTCGATCGCTCAACGACAATGTCGAACTAGATCGCCAGATGCGCCATGATGTCGAAGTTGTCGTCGATCGCCTGATTGCAAAACCCAATCAACGCGCGCGTGTTGCGGAGGCAGTCGAAACGGCCCTGAATGTTGGCGGAGGAAATATTGTCGTCGCAATTTCGCAGAGTCACATGAACATCGACTCCTCGCCACGTCCTACCCATGATGATTTGCCAACCGGCGATGAAATTTTCCCGTTGAACAACAACGCGAAATCTGCTGCGCGTGGAAAACTCGCTAAACGCGTTTCTTCTCCAAAGAAATCAGCCACGCCGACCGCCAGTCCAAGTATGCAATTCATCGATCGAGTTTACTCGGCGGACTATGCATGCACTCCTTGCGGCGTGAGCTTTGCCCCTCCCACCCCCCAACTCTTCAGTTTCAATTCGCCCCAAGGCATGTG
This sequence comes from uncultured Planctomycetaceae bacterium, assembly GCA_937862885.1. Taxonomy (GTDB): domain Bacteria; phylum Planctomycetota; class Planctomycetia; order Pirellulales; family Pirellulaceae; genus CALMEE01. Next base: position 26,837 of record CALMEE010000152.1, on the reverse strand, counting down.
CACCGTCTGCGACGGCTTGGGAAGGTTGCTCACTTTCGATCCTCAACGTCTGATCCCGGATGACAATCTGACTTTCAAACAAGGTTGCGTAATTACAATTGGTAAATGGGATGATTTGGGTCGCTGGCGACGCCACATTTATCAAGGTGTCGCCGATATGTTGGAGCGAAAGTTTGAACTGCCAGCCGGGACGATCCTCGAAACCAAATGGCGTGATCTGGAAGAACGATATCGCGCGCCATTGCTGCACGGGACCGGCAATCAAGTAATCACGTTTACGTGGCGAGGTGGTAACCGCCCGATGAAATACGGAGGCACCTATCAAGGGATCATTCCCGAACTTGACGAAAAATACCGCGCGCTTACGAGCGTATCTCGTCAGCGTCAACTAGAGGAATTGATGGCCAATATCCCTTGTCCCGGCTGCCACGGTCGTCGCCTCAATGATCAAGCGAGTCATATAAGGCTGGCCACGCTCCATCCCCAATTTCCTGAGCAACGGCTGCTTGCATTACCTGAACTGTGCAGCTTGCCGATTGAGGAAACAATACAGTTCATATCGCACCTGGAATTGACGGAAACGGAACAGTTCATTGCGGCTGAGGCGATCAAAGAAATCCTCAACCGTTTAGGTTTCCTCATGAACGTCGGGTTGAACTATTTGACCTTGGACCGCACAGCACCCACGTTGTCCGGTGGCGAAAGCCAGCGTATTCGCCTGGCTGGGCAAATTGGATCCGGCTTGGTCGGAGTTTTGTACATCCTTGACGAACCATCGATTGGCCTCCACGCACGCGACAACCAACGGCTGATCAATACGCTGCAGCGACTCCGCGATCAGGGGAACACGGTGATCGTCGTGGAGCATGATGAAGAGACGATGCTGGCGTCGGATCACATCATCGATTTTGGTCCGGGACCGGGAGTCCGCGGCGGTCACGTTGTTGCTCAAGGACCGCCGGGCCAAATTGTGAAGTCTGCGAAAAGCGTTACCGGTAGATATCTCTCTGGAAAACTAAAGATTGAAGCACCCGCGGTACAACGCCCAATTGATCAGTCGCGGGTGCTAAGAATCGTGAATGCGCGACACAATAATTTGAAGGGAATTGATGTCGAAATTCCGCTCGGATTATTTGTTTGTGTGACCGGCGTTTCTGGCAGCGGCAAAAGTTCCCTGATCAACGACATTTTGGTTGAAGCATTGCGTGAACAGTTGAACTTCGGCATTGGTGAACCCGGTGCGCACGATCGCATTGAGGGCATTGAGCAACTCGATAAGTTGATCGCCATCGATCAAACTCCCATCGGTCGCATACCGCGCAGTAATCCAGGCACGTACATTAAAGTCTTTGATGAAGTCCGCAAGCTATACGCTGAATTGCCTGAGTCCAAACGCCGCGGCTATCCGCCCGGGAGGTTTAGCTTCAACGTCAAGCTGGGGAGATGCCAGGCGTGTGATGGCAATGGAGCCAATAAGCTCGAAATGGATTTCTTGGCAGACGTTTGGGTAACATGCCCCGTCTGCAACGGCCAGCGATTCAGCCGCGAAACATTGCAGGTCAAGTTTAAGGGCTTCACCATCGCCGACGTACTGGACATGGATGTGCAGGAAGCGATGAGGTTGTTCGATAACATTCCGCGAATTCAACACCGCCTGCAGACGCTCCACGATGTCGGACTGGACTATATCAAAATAGGCCAACCTTCTCCAACCTTGTCCGGCGGCGAGGCCCAACGCGTCAAACTCGCTAAAGAGCTTTCCAAAAAGAGTACGGGCAAGACCCTTTATTTATTGGACGAGCCGACAACCGGTCTGCACTTTGCCGATGTTAATTTGCTACTCAAGGTCCTACATAATTTCGTCGACGCCAAGAACACGGTGTTGGTAGTTGAACACAATCTTGACGTCATTAAGACGGCTGATTGGATAATTGACATCGGCCCGGAAGGTGGAGCAGGGGGAGGAAAAATTGTGGCTGCGGGCACTCCCCAACAAATCATGCAGGTAGAAGAATCGTACACGGGGCAGGCTCTGCGAGCGGTAACTGGCGGTGAACGAATCAAGATTTCCACCGAGCGAACAACGACTGACCAAACAACCCAGCCAGCCATCAATCATCACATTCGTGTCCGGGGTGCGGCACAACACAATCTTCGATCGGTTGACTTGGACATTCCTCGCGATCGCATGACGGTATTCAGCGGGCCCAGCGGCAGCGGTAAGAGTTCTTTGGCGATGGACACCATCTATGCTGAGGGTCAGCGACGTTATGTAGAAAGCCTGAGTTCTTATGCTCGGCAATTCGTCAATCAAATGTCCAAACCCAAGGTCGAACACATCGATGGGCTCTCACCGGCAATCGCCATCGAACAGAAAAATGTGGGCAATACGCCGCGCAGTACCGTGGGGACCGTGACGGAAGTTTACGATTTTTTGAGGATTCTCTATTCGCGATTAGGGACACCGTATTGCCCTGATTGCGACATTGAAATTGGCACGCAAACAGCTGATCAGATCGTGGACAAGGTCATGGACTGTGAAGTGGGCAGCCGCATGTACCTGATGGCACCGGTCAATACGGCCGAAGTGCAAGATTACGCTGCATTGTGGGAAGAGATTCGCTCGTCGGGGTTCGTGCGGGTTCGCATCAATAAACAAACCTACAATGTTGATGACGCACCGATCCTTGATCGCCGAGCAAAATTCGATATCAAGATCATTGTGGACCGAATAACGGTCAAACCGGAATCTCGGGCACGCATTGCGGAAAGCGTCGAGGTCGCGTTGTCCATGGGGGCCGGTGTGATGAATACGGTCCTCGTCGACGACAACACCAATGAAATTCACTGGCCAGTAGTCACGCATAGCCAACACCTCGCGTGTTCCGCCTGCGGGCGCAGTTTCGAACGTCTCTCGCCACATCATTTTTCATTCAACAGCCAACTCGGTTGGTGCCCATCTTGCGAAGGCTTGGGCACTCAAGTGGGAATCAGTCCTCACGTCTACTTGCGCGGAACTGAATTCTCTTTAGCTGAAGGGGCCGTCAACATGATCCCCGCCGAACAAAACGAACTCGCGCAGCGCATGGTTGAATGCCTAGATCGAGAAGCGGGCATTTCCAGTCGACAATCCTTTAGTCAGCTCGATTCCCGCCAACGGCGCCTATTGTTTTACGGAACTGGCGAACGATGGTTTAACGTTCCCGGCATAGACTTACAACAGGCGACAAGCCCGGCGCAGCCTCCTTTCAAATTTCAATTCAAGGGGATCAACCCAGCCATTCAGGAATCGATTCGCCTGTCCGCCGCCTTTCGCGCGAAAATAAATACGATGGTTGAGACTGTCGATTGTGGGTCGTGCGTTGGCAGCCGGCTGCGTGTTGACGCCGCCGCCTTTAGGTTCAATGACGTTACCATCGACGATGTCTGTCGTATGCCAATCAACCAGCTACAACGCGAAATCTCAGGTTGGAAGTTTGAGGCGAGGCAAAAAAAAGTGGCGGGGGAGATCATCCGCGAAATCAAGAATCGGGTCGCGTTCCTCAACGACGTTGGCCTCGGCTACCTCACGCTATCTAGAGCCGCGAACACGCTGTCCAATGGAGAAGCCCAACGCATTCGTTTGGCCAGCCAACTCGGTAGTGGACTTTGTGGCGTCTTGTACGTTCTCGATGAACCCACAATCGGCCTGCATCCGCGCGACAACACACGTCTGCTGCACGCTTTGCAGAAACTTCGCGATCTCGGGAATACGCTGCTCGTTGTCGAGCACGACCGCGAGATCATCGAAAACGCAGACAGCGTTTTTGACTTCGGACCTCAAGCTGGCTCTGGCGGTGGTCAAATTGTGGGTTACGGTACACCAAAACAACTTGTGCAACAACCAGCGTCCGTTACCGGCCCGTTCCTCAACGGCCAAAAACAAATCCCGATTCCCGCGACGCGACGACCCGGTCTTGTTCCGGTCAAACCGCAGGAAAATGCGAACAAGCGCTCACGCGCGGGAAAACAAACGGGTAAACCATTGGTGTTGGTCAATTCAATCGATATTCTCGGGGCCAGACATCACAATCTTAAGAACGTCGATGTTAGCATCCCGCTGCAAACGTTAACGGTCGTTACCGGCCCAAGTGGATGTGGCAAGAGTTCCTTGATCAACGATATTCTGTATCGCGAGGTTGCCAGACGATTGAATCGAGCATCAACCCAACCCGGCGCGCACGATCAGATTCAAGGTTTGGAACATATTAATAAGGTGATCCAAGTCGACCAGTCCCCATTGGGGAATCTACCAACGTCGAATCCTGCCACATACACGGGTGTTTTCGAATTGATTCGTCAACTGTTTGCACAGCTCCCTGACGCCAAAGTTCGCGGTTATTCACAACGGCGATTTAGCTTCAATGTTCCGGGAGGACGTTGCGAAAACTGTGAAGGAAACGGGCAGATACGCATCGAAATGCACTTTCTTCCCGACGTTTGGGTCGAATGCGAAACATGCCAAGGGCGACGATATAATCAAGAAACTCTTGAGGTAAAGTTTAACGGACACTCGATCAATGACGTACTGAACCTGACTTGTGCCGATGCAGCGAGACTATTTGAAAACGTGCCAAAAATTCGTCGCAGCCTGCAAACGTTGTGCGACGTTGGACTTGACTATCTGCAATTGGGGCAATCCGCACCAACAATGAGCGGCGGTGAAGCTCAACGTGTAAAGTTGGCGGCGGAACTTTCTCGGCCAGACACCGGAAATACACTGTACATTCTCGATGAACCGACAACTGGTTTGCATTTCAGTGACCTCGTAAAACTCCTCGAAGTCTTGCAACGCTTGGTCGATATCGGGAATACGGTCGTATTGATCGAACATAACTTGGACGTGATCAAATGTGCTGACTGGGTCATCGATCTAGGACCAGAAGCGGGTAACGAGGGAGGCAAAGTGGTCGTTGCGGGAACCCCGGAGATGGTGGCCGAACATGCTGAAAAAGCGAAACGTAGCAGAGACGGCAAGCTGCTGCGCAGCTACACCGGTGAGGCTTTGGCTCCGGTGCTGAAATCGGCTCAATACTTCGAGCGACAGGAGTTTGTTGCGAATCAAGTCCATGAATCAGCAAGTGACGAACTCGATATCAATGATTTTGGTAGCACTGTCAAGATGCCGTGGGAAATCGATGGCCGAGGTTGGCATACGCTACAGCGCGTCGGTCGCAACGGCGAGCCGGTCAAGTGGGACGGCAGGATCTTGTCAAAAGTGATCGACAAAATCGAGGCGATGGATGGGTTTTCTCCAACCGATTGGAATTCGCGCAGCGTCGTCGAGATCTCAGCTGCAACAAAACAAAGAGGGTGGTTCCTCCATGCGATAACCGGTGAACAATGGCTGTTGAAACTAAAGTTCCGCTGCCGCAAGAACGCCTTCAAACGCGATGAATTGCTCAGAAACATTCCCCTGAAAACGCTGAATGAGATGGATGATATTCCGTTGTACGGAAACCAACCGCGTATCCGAATTTCAAATCAAAAAGGGATGTGGCAAGAGATTGAATTTCGCTTACATGAATTAGGTGAAATCGACATTGCCGCGTTTTGGGATTTTATTGACTCTGCTTGTCAGAGTTTTTTGGACAGCACATCCGACGCGCAATTCAAGATTAAAGACCACACGCCATGGACGAAGTTGGGAGAGAAATGGCATTACATGCGGAAAGGCTTCACCACTGGCAAGAAGATCGCATGGGACGTCGAGGTATTAGAAGAACTCGTCGACTTGTTGAAAAATATTGCTGGTGACTGCCAATTCCTTTGGAACAACAAACAACTGATTCACTTGTTCGTTTCGGAACAAAAGGAACCGTGGGCCAGCATCCAAACCAAACGCCATGACGCAGTTTGGTTACACCTGACGGGCCCTTCCAGCATTTCCGTGCTGGGGCGCATCGTTTCGTTCGCCAATGAACCCAAAGTCCGTTCGATTGGCAGCGGCCGTGATGTTGTTAGCATGGCGTTTACAAACTTGGAGGAAGTCCGTAACGACGAACTGGAATTATACCTGGATGAACACTTGAATGCCGTGCGAGGCAGGACCGAGAAAGCGTTGTGATTGATCCTTTCCGCCGCGAATAGGTGGATAATGTAGTAACGCGTCGGGAAAGATCAACGGCTAGATCACATGCCGACCAGTTCGCCTGATGACTTAGCCCTTTTTCAATCCTGGTTTTTCGATTAAAATTTTTCCAATTTGGTCCAGACAAGAGAATTCGTCACATGGCCGTTCGGTCAGATGCGAATTTGCTGGCGCTGCTCCTCGATAACTTCCAATGAATAGAGCTTTCCCGTTCCGGAACCGGGACAAATCTTGCAGGTGTGTTCCCACGCTTCAGGTGTGCGGATGTTCGAATCCCAAAATGGCCACGTCCGACATTGGCGCGGACGATCTTGGTAAACTTTGCAATTCCTCCGTTTATTGTCAAAAAAGATGCAATCGCCATTTGCATACTCTTTTAAGCTATAGCGTACGCCAACGCGCCGCACATAGACCTGCATAAACTGCTCGACCGTCAACTCAACCCGTTCTGCCAAACTCCTGATTTCTTCTTTGTTGACCCAAACGTAACCGGGTGCTCCAGTACAGCAATCACCGCAACCCGTGCATTGAAATTGCAGACCGCCAGCGTACCACGGTTGTCCATCGTCCTCGTTTAGATCTAGGTCTCTTTCACCGTCAGAGTTGTTATCTCGTCGATTTTGCATTCGTCGAATCGCTTTCGTCCACGTAATGATTGGTTATAGGTTTTTTATAGCACAAACTTGTTGGATCGCTAATCCTCAAGGGCGGAAAACCACAAATTTGCCCGAGCAAGACCATGAATCACAGACTTGAAGACATACAAATTCGCCGACGGCCTGACAAACATTCTCCACCACTCAAAACCAAATTCTGAAACGGCTTTGCTGCTAACGATCTCTGGTTTTTTTCGCCGGGTCCAACTAAAAAATGTTCGATGCCGCGACCTGTTTGACTGCCTCGATTGCCCGTTCAACTTGTGATTCGGTATTGAATCGCCCCAAACTCATGCGAACCGTCCCTCCAGATTTATTTGTCTGCAACGCCTGATGGATCAGCGGAGCACAATGCAGGCCGCCCCGCGTCTCCACGCCGAAACCTGACTCTAACAAAGCGGATGCCTCACGGGCGTCTAATCCATCGACATTGAAACTGAAAACCGGGACCCGTTGTGTGGGGCTCAAAGGTCCGTAACAAGTAATTCCCTCAATGTTCGCCAGCTCATTGAGTACGTATTCGCATACTGGTAAGATGCGCTGTTGAAATTCGGCAACGGATTCGACTTGGTTGTGCTTAATCCCAACTGCCAGGCCGGCAATCGCAGCGGTGTTGAGGTTGCCGGATTCGAATTTTGCTGGTCCTTCATTAGGCTGCGTGTCTAATTCGCTTGTCGAACCAGTACCTCCGAAGAAGAGCGGCGTCAGTAACCTAGCTAATTCATCACGAACGCAAAGGAATCCCGTGCCCAAAGGTCCCAGCAAGCCCTTATGCCCGGAGGCCGCCAACATATCGCAACCGATCTCCGCCACGTTCAAAGGCAAATGCCCGACCGTTTGTGCAGCATCGATCAAAGTGAATACCCCAGCGTTTTGAGCCACTTCGCAAATTTCCCGAATCGGCTGAATCGCTCCTGTTACGTTACTGGCGTGACATGCGATGACCAGCTTGGTGTTCTCCTGGATCGCTGAGCGAAGTGACTCGACACCAATCTGACCGTTTGAGTCGACCTCAAGTCGCTTAACCGAGATGACTTGTTGATCTTCCAAGTGCCGCAAGGGACGCAATACAGAATTATGTTCAGCCTGCGTGGTGATGACGTGATCACCGGCTTTGAGCAAGCCGAGAATGGCCTGATTCAGGGCCGTTGTACCATTCGTCGTAAAGATTGTCTGGTAGGCGTTGCCGCCACCAATGAAAGCAGTCAGCAGGGCACGCGTCGACTCAATGATTTCCTTGGCTTGCAGGGATTTGAGGCTATTTCCCCGCCCAGCCGAACTCCCAATATCATTATAAAAGTCAGCTAACGCCTGAATGACCTCGGGGGGTTTGGGCCAACTTGTAGCAGCGTTGTCGAGATAGATTCGTTCTGGCTTCAGCTCAATCACTCCTCTAAAGAACTTTTGGGAACCTTTGCAGCTTGGAGAGTGCGCTCAAATAGGTGCGACGCAGACGTTCTGATGTACCTTTTAGACCATTTTAAACCGAAAGGTAACTGACCGGAAGGCAAGCGATTGGCATTTCACAGGCGGCAACAATCTTCGCTTTCGGCGGTCGCAGGTTGATCGTCTGAACTGGCTTACAGGAAGATCCCGATTCTCGCTGGACATTGGGCACGCTGCTCGACAATACTACACTACCCGCTACTTCTCGTCCCGACAGATGTAAAACCAAAAAAAAATGGGGCCGGTCGTCAATGGCCTGAGCAGACCATTGGCGACAGCCCCAACTTTCATAAGTCGCAGAATCAACTGGATTGGGGACCCATAAACTACGCCTCAGCTTTTTCCCGAACAGCCGTACTATTCCAGTCAACAACCATGCGACGAAGCTGCAATTCAGCTAATTCGTCGCCAGGCTAATTTGCGCAAAATGAGCTGTCGCATCGGAATAAACATTGGCCAGCAGCACTGAAACAGGGGCGCAGGGGCGAAATCCAATGGGCAGTTTCCATCCCGTCGCTATTTATGGTTATCGTGGCAAGCTTTGCAATTGGTGGCCTTCTTCAGCTCTTCACCCGCGCCTTCTTGCCCTAACATGACACGTGTCGCAGCCAAGACAACCGCCGTTGATGACTTTTGCCAGTCTTCCTTTTTTCCTTTGGGCGGATCGTTGTCGAGCATGTCCACATAGAGCTTCACGAGTTCCTTAAGCTCTTCGTCAGATGCATCGCCATCGATGGCCTTTTTTGCGAGGCCTTTGGCTCCGTGCGCCTTTTTCATAACATCGGAAATCGAATGCTCCGGATCACCCTGATTAACCACCCGTACAGACACCGTGGTTAAGTTGTCTTTTTCGCCCGTGCCGTCGAGGGCTACTGGTGAAGAAATGCCAAACACAATTGCCGAAACACTCAAGAGTACGATCGCTTTCATGCAAAACTCCAAAAAAACAGCGTAGACAAAGTAATTCTGTCATTTTAACGACTGCCGCGACGCAATCAATTCCCGCCACACAAATCTCGTCATTCCGTAATCCAAACGACGGTGTTGAATAGGATGCGGGCCAGTCGATCACCTTGGTTCAAGCCGCACTGCCGCACCTAAAGAACCGGCAAATTCTCCGTTTTGTTGGCCTGGGTTGGCAGTATTCGGACGGTAAATCGACCCCGATATGCCAAGGGGCCGCCCGCTCACCCATCCAGCGCGATCGGCCCAAGTGACTCCTAGTTTTTTGATTTGGAATCCCCGATATGATTTGGTGATTGGCAATTTTACACGGCAAGCTAAAATTTACGCGAATGTTGAAATTTATGATGCCGATACAAATTCGGTAAGTCTTACCAGCGTGTCTGCTTTTGAATTGAATAGGGAAAAGACATAGTCTATCGTGGCAAAGCATCGATCCGGGGCCAAGGTTGCACGCCCTGACAATACGAAACCGAAACCCAAGTCCGTCCGAGGGAAAAGATCCTGGACCAAGTGCACTGATGAAGAACTGCTGGATTATCGGATTTGCGATTTGGGTTTGAAGCTCGAAGGAACCCCAGTGGTTTCCCGTATTGACAAACTGTATTCCGAGCTTGCGGCCCGCGGAATCCGGTTTCGTCCGCATTGTTGGCTCGGCGACGAATGGTTTTCTCCAGACGACGTACCAGGGATCGCGATTCCATTTTACTTGGCGCACCCGAGGTTGATGAGTCTCGAACGCAAGTTGATGTTTGAGGTTGAAGGTGGAAACGAGAAATCGTGCATGAGAATTCTGCGGCATGAAACTGGACATGCCATTGACACAGCCTACCAACTCTATCGCCGTAGACGATACATTGAAGTATTTGGTGACTACACAGCCCCATATCCTGACTACTATCGTCCTCGCCCCCACAGCAAACGTTTCGTACAGCATCTGGAGCCGTGGTACGCACAAAGCCACCCTGCGGAAGATTTTGCTGAGACATTTGCTGTTTGGTTGACTCCAGGTGACGGCTGGAGAAAGACGTATGAGGGGTGGCACGCAAAGACAAAGATTGAGTTTGTCGATCGCCTGATGAAAAAGCTCCCCAGGATCAAGAAGCAATCGCGCGCGAAAATCGAACCGGTTAACCGCTTGACTAAAACATTACGGGAACATTATCAGCAACGGTACGATCGCTACCGTCTCGATTGCCCGACGGGATTCGATCGGGATCTGAAACGTCTGTTCAACGAACGACGCCTCAAGCCCAACCAGAAAACGGCAGCAGCATTTTTGCAGAAGAACCAGATGGATTTGTGCTCGGTCGTTTCTCACTGGACAGGTGAGTATCGATATAACGTGAACCAAGTTCTGCGTGAAATGGTTGAGCGGTGCCGTATTCTCAAACTCTATGTTCCTCAAGACGAAACAGGGCTGCTAAACAACGCGGCGGTCATGCTGGCGGTGCATACCATGAACTATCTTCATAGTGGAAAGCACCTGATCGCCCTATGAAAAAAAAGCGTATTCTAGTTCTGATGCATGCTTCACTCGTACCACCCGAAACCATGGATGGCTACACTGAGGAAGAAATTAATGAGTGGAAGACCGAGTTCGACGTGGTCACGACCCTACGCAATATCGGCCACGAAGTGCAGCCTTTGGGTATCAGTGACAATCTGGGTGTGCTGCGAGATGGCATACTTGAGTTCAAACCACATATCGCATTCAACCTGCTTGAGGAATTCCATGGTGTTGGCGTTTATGACCAACATGTCGTGAGTTACCTTGAGTTGATGAAACAACATTATACAGGTTGTAATCCGCGCGGCATGTTGCTCTCACATGACAAAGCGCTGGCCAAGAAGATCTTGGCTTTCCATCGTATTCGGACGCCACGATTCATCGTTGTTTCGAAGGGGAAAAAAGTGCGACGTGGCCGCGACTTGCAATTTCCGCTGTTGGTCAAATCCGTGATCGAAGAGGCCTCGTTGGGGATAACCGAGGAGTCAATCGTTTATGACGACCAACAATTGAAGGATCGCGTTGCCTATGTCCATGGCGAATTGGAAACCGATGCGATGGTGGAATCGTACATCGAAGGGCGCGAACTTTACGTGGGTGTGCTGGGCAATCGCCGTCTTACGACATTCCCGGTTTGGGAACTCCATTTTCGTAAGGCGCCCAAAGGACTTCCGCAAATCGCTACCGCCCGCGTGAAATGGGACGAGGCCTACCAGAAAAAGTTGGGGATTGAAACCAATGCCGCGACGGATCTCGAGCCCGACATTGAGCGCAGCATCATCAATACGGTGAAACGTGTCTACCGAGCCCTCAATCTCAGCGGCTACGCGCGCATGGATTTACGCCTAAACGACCAAGGACAAGTCTACGTGCTTGAAGCCAACCCCAACCCGAATCTTTCATACGGCGAAGATTTTGCAGAATCCGCCGAAGCAGCCGGCATTTCGTACGAGGAATTGCTGGAGCGAATTATCTCGCTGGGCATGAACTATCAGGCCGAATGGCGCCTGATGGAAATCCGCTAGTCACCGAATCCGCATCTATCGTTCATTAGATACGTCGCCAGCGGAGGTAAAGCGAACTTAGGCGAGACTTGCCTCGATTATTTCCAACTTCTGCTCGCCGAAAATCTCAAATTTAGACTGGAAAAAAGTGCTTGGTAGTCGATAATTAGTTCAATAGAGAATTTTGCAAATCAGACGTTTAAAGAATTATCGACTTGTCAGTCAGAGCAGGGCAGTTTACGCCTCTAAGTCTGCTGAGTTGCAGGCGTTGAAATCGCGTAACCGCCATTTTTTCTGGGCTAGACTTTCGAGCCCATGGCTGTTCAAGCGGTTGGCTGTTTCGAGCGGTTGGTGTTTCCAGGCGTTCGGCATTCCCGCTCAAACGAGATTCTTAAAAGCTTCTGCTTGGCGAGCACGTGAGTTAAACGTGCGCGAGGAATCTTCGAGAACATTGAATTTACGAGTTCTTTAAAATTTTGAGTTCTTTGGTATTTCGAGTTGTTTAATCTTTTAGGTGCATTGAATTTTCGGATGCATAGAGTAATTCGAGCGTTTGGAAATTTGCGAGTGCGTGATTGATTTGTGCTGGAAAGCATTCATCGAGGTTGAACAACGCGTTGAGTGTTTGTGACCGAGCGTAGAACGAAATCGGGGGCGAATTGGAATCGACCGGGTAGGTAGAAACGCTGGTGGCGTGTCGTGGTTAGTCAGAAGGCCACGTAAAAATCTGACTAAAACTTTAATTGCAGAAGATAACACCTTCGCATTGGCTGCTTAAGAAAAACGGTAGCCCCGGCTGATGGACTTTGCTGGAGAGTCCAAAAAGCTGGTCGCCAAATCCAGCTCGCGGCAAATCATGTCGAGTACGTTTGCAGCTAAAACAAGTTCTTGACTAGTTTGGGCATCAGTCTGTCGATTGACGGGTGCCTGAATGAAAACAAAAAAATCGACTACACACGTAGAGGCCATCGTGGAAATATCGCGGGACGCGGGTTCAATCCCCGCCGCCTCCACTCACTGGGTCACCGCATGGTGACCATCAGCAAAATGACCCGCTGGCTCACCCCAGCGGGTCTATCTATTTCTACGCGGAAATTCGCGTGGTTTTTGCATTCGGCAAAAAATGTCCGCCAGCCATCGCGGGACTCACCCCCACGCGTTCGAACGCCAAAAAGGCTCAAACCGAACCGAAAGGCTCAAAATAGCGGCACTCACCCCGAACGAGTGCCGCGATGTTTTAGCCGGGAATTTCCCATCTTTGGGAGAGATCGCCTCCTAAGGTTTTTTGGGTTCCGCTGCCAACCCTAATGTTAAAAAAAAGTGAGTGTCATTAGTCTTAGCTCGATTTGCCCAGGAATTCCTCTTGCTAGTCTTAAAGTCTTTGAGTAAGATTTTGTCGGGACTTATTTTTTTCCCCCGACGATATCTGAATGACAAACGAATCCCAAAAAGATCGAATTCTCAAGCTTCTCAAAACCAGGGGCGTGCTACGGCCACGAGACCTCGATTCGCTTAACGTATCGCGCGAGTATCTCAACAAACTGTACGCTCAGGGAATTCTGGACCGACCCAGTCGTGGGCTTTACTCACTCCCGGAAACGGCCCCTTCCGAATATCGATCGTATGTCGAGGCATGCCAACGAGTCCCGCATGGGATCATCTGCCTGCTGTCAGCTCTGCGTTTCCATGACCTGACAACTCAATCGCCGTTTGAAATTTGGATGGCGATCGGTGAAAAGGCGAGGCACCCCCGAGTTGACTATCCGATCCTGCGAATCTTCCGTTTCTCTGCAGGTTCGCTTTCGTTTGGGGTTCAGAAAAAGCAGGTCGAAGGAATTACGATTCAAGTTTACAGCCCAGCCAAGACCGTCGCCGATTGCTTTAAGTACCGAAACAAAATCGGCCTGGACGTAGCAATTGAGGCGCTGCGTGATTGCCGAGCAAAACGGGCAGCCACCAATGACCAACTTTGGGAGGCCGCAAAAATCTGCCGGATGACCAATGTGATGAGACCTTACCTGGAGGCGGTTTCGTGACTCAAGAACAACCCAAAAACATTGCCGCTTCCGTCCGCCAACGACTCCTGAATATTTCTCGGCAACAAGGCGAAGATTTTCAGTTGGTACTGATCAGATATGCGCTGGAACGGCTATTGTACAGGATCTCCAACTCAGAATACCGCGATCAATTTATTCTTAAAGGCGCGATGCTGTTCCAAATTTGGAGTCAGCAATCACATCGACCAACACGAGATATTGATTTCTTGGGTCAGGGCGAACACTCTGAGTCCCGATATCAAAAAATTTTCGAAGACATTTGTAAGATTGACGCACAGCCTGATGGTCTAGAATTTGTAGGGAAGTCGATCCGAGTATCGACGATGAAAGAAAACGAAAAATACCAGGGGATTAGGGTCACCTTGCAATCGCTACTCGGATCAGCACGAATTCCCATACAAGTCGACATTGGTTTTGGCGACGCGATCACTCCCGGCCCCATTGATATCGTATATCCTACGATCCTCGATTTTGATGCGCCTAGACTGAAGTCTTATCCCCGAGAAACAGTCGTTGCCGAAAAATATCAGGCAATGGTGGTATTAGGAATCACCAATAGCCGAATGAAAGACTTCTTTGATATTTGGAGCCTTTGTGAACAGTTTGCATTTGAGGGTGCCAACCTTTGCAATGCAATTCTCGCCACATTTAAACGCCGTAATACTGAACTTCCCGATGGAAGACCGATTGCGATGTCACGCGAGTTTTTTGACGATCAGCAAAAACAAACACAATGGCGCGCTTTCATCAGCAGAAATGGATTGATCTCAGAGAGCCTAAGCCTAGCATCGGTTGTAAACAAATTGGAGCAGTTCTTGCTTCCACCAACTGCGGCAGTTCGAAATGGCCAGACACTGTCCAAACAATGGCTTTCCGGAGGCCCTTGGCTTTCATCACCTGCTGAAAACCGTTAATTGTTGGTTCCAGCCAATGGGAATTCCTTTATGCAATTGACGAAGACTAAGACCATAAGATTCGTCACCATTGACAATGGACTCGACAATTTCTGGACAAAGCGAGGTAAGTCGCAATATTCGACCCGCATAAGTGCGTCCGACTTTTTTGGCATCCACTACTTCTTCAAATGTTCCGTGCTCACCCGATTCAAGCTCGTCTTGCCATGCATAGGCTTTGGCAAGTAAAGAAACAAACGTTGAATTTACATCCTGCAATGTTTCGCTATCCTTTGTATCTGATCCCAAACTCGTCAGCACGGCCTGTCTGCCTTTGCGACGATAGAATTTTACAGGCACTGAGACGATCACCGTGTCACCCTCGCGGCGTACACGGACTTGACTTTTAGGAGATTTTTTAGGCTTAGATTTCTTACCCGCTGCAGGTTCTGATTTTGATTTTTGTTTAGCCATCTCGCTGTTCACTAATCGGGGTTAGTTCGTCCACAATTTGCTCGATCCCGTTGGGCCGAAAGTGAATGTTGACCGTAGATTTCGTAACCGTAATCGATTTGATCAACAATTCTAGGACACGGCGGCGCTCTTCCGGGTACAGCACCTCCCAGACAGGATCGAGTTGCTGCAGGGTGGCCGTAACTTCATTCAACTCAATCGTCCGATTTGGCGCGGCCCTGGATTCGATACCTTGAATCGAAGGGCCCAGAGACTTGATCTCTCCAATCAGCCTTTTCAATTCGGATTGCACCATCGAGCTTTCGGGATCGTTCAACCCCAACAGGAACCGGACCGCTTGTTCCGCCTAGTGGCGACGACCGCGTAGTTCGTCAAGTCTGGAGACAGTGGCCAATTCTCCGTCTTCCCCCCCTTGGCGCAAACCTCGCGAAACGTGTGAGCAATAACGTCCGGGTGCTTTAGGAGTGATCGCAGTTGGTCAACCACGATCCCTTCCAATTCGCCAGCAGGTATCGACGGAAGTTCACATTTCTTATAGCCCGTTTTGACTTTCTTGGCACAAGTGTAGTAGCGATATTCGTGGCCTTTCTGCCGAGTCCAGGCGGGCATGACCAAACTTCCACATTCGCCGCAATAAACCATCCGCCGCAGCAAAGCGAATCGAGTTGTTTGGTGCTTGTGCGTGTAAACTCGATTGGTTTTGAGAATCTCTTGGACTTGGTTAAATAGCTTTTCAGAGACGATCGATCGAATTGGGTACCGGAACTAAAATATTCTCAGCCCTTCCCAGATTTTTTGCAACCAAACAACGATGCCCGCGACCTAACTGCATAACGAGAAAGGCACAAGCGTCAAAATGAGCCGAGACAAACGAGATGTCCTTATTGAATTCCTGGTGATCCAGACTCAATCGGGCAATCCAAAGGCGATCGGCCAATTGGCGGAACTGTTTCAGCAGGATCTTGTGGCTTATGCATTTCGGCTTGTGGGAAATGTTCATACGGCTCGGGACGTGGTCCAGGAAGCCTGGCTCAGCGTCTTGAAAACCATCGGTCGACTGCAAGACCCGGCGGCCTTCCGCTCTTGGGTCTTTCGAATTGTTCACAACAAGTCAATGGACTGCTTGCGGTACGTGGTCCGGGAAAGGGTCGAATTGGAAGGTTTGGGGCGATCGATGGCAGCCAATCGGGATACCGAGCCTGCCGAGGAAGATAGCGAGCTAGTGAACATTCAGAGACTGATTGACGCTCTGCCTCCTGCCGAACGTGCCTTACTCGTCTTGTACTACGACAACGAACTTTCCATTCGTGAAATCGCAGCAATCACGAGCAATTCCGAATCCGCAACCAAATCGAGATTATATCAGATTCGTCAAAAGCTCAAGCTCAGTTTGTCCAAATTAGAAAGGCAAAACCATGACCGAGAAGAATAGTATTGATGCAAAAATCCAAGCTGCATTGAAGGAAGATGCGCCGCCAGACCTGCTTCCGGGCTTCGATGAACAATCGCTATTCGCCCAAGCAATGCAGATCTTTCGAGGTCGAAATCGTTGGATCAACTCCATCATGGTTGTTTGTGGTTTGGCCTGCGTAGGCTTATCGGGCTACTCAGCTTATCGATTCTATTTGGCAGTCGAGATCAAGGAATTGATTGCCTGGTCCGTCGCATTCATCGTTGGCATCTTAGCTGTCTCGATCATGAAGATCTGGGCCTGGCTTGAGATGGAGAAATACAGCACTATTCGGGAAATCAAGCGACTGGAATTACAGGTGGTCGCGCTACGAGAACAAGTCACCAAGCATTAATTGCCATGTCTCTCTGTAAAGCATAACACTTTATTCCTATAGCGGCGTTGCTCCATACGGAACAATTGGAACGATGGGATATTACAACACGCTTAGAAGATCGTCGTATTTTGCGGAGACATCATTTCCGAAATGACTTTTTATGGGATTGAATTCGGCTTTGACAAACAAATCTGTACCCATCAGGGGTGCCCCAGCCATCTGCGGGTGAATAAGCTCGGTCCCTTGGCCCGCGTGAAAGATGTCGACGCAACGGCAATGTTCTACGCGATGCCAGGGACGCGATGCTTGGGCTTGGCTGTGATAGCCGATTCTAGCGCGAAGACAGCGTCAAAAACTTCGCAGGGAAGGGTTCCGGAGTCACGAGACTGTTTTTCGCGCGGGCAAGCGGTCCGGTCATTCCCAGACAGCAAACTGTTCAGTTCTTCGTGTATTCATCCGACGTATGGGGTTTGCGAGGACACCTGCCGCAGAAAGGGTTGGAAGATTTCGGCTTTCCGTCGTCATACGATGTATCGGGACTCTGAGCGACTTCACTTCATCCAAGATACTAACCTGCAGTTCATCAACTCAGCCAACCCCAGCATTGACCGCGAGGAGTATGTGTTGCTCGATTCGCCGAACCGCTTGATGTTGTTCTGCCACAGTGAATGGTATCGCGACCTGATCCTGGCCAATCGCGGGCCCAAGAACCAATCCGAAATCGTCATGTGGCCATATCAACCGACCCCATACCCGAAGGCCCGCTTCGCGCCGAGTACGACCTGCTGATCTACGCCAAGAACGGTCATCACCCCTGCCTGCTCGAACACCTGGCCGAACTCTACCCCAACCAATTCCACTACGGCGAATACAAGCGCGCCGACATCACCGAGCCCGCCCGCCGCTCCCTCGCCTGCGCCTATCTTGCCGCCGCCGACCACGGCACGTTAGCCCTGAAAAAATCCTCCTCACCGGCCGCCAGTAGTCGGTGTCACTACAGGAGTATCCTTTGTCAAAGACGGCGCTACTGGTTTTGTGGTCGCGCGTTTACAACCTGCTCAACAGTTTGCCGAGACCGAATCCGCCCACCGCGCTATGCAAGATTATCTACTTTCCTTACAGTGCGCACAGAACTTGGATCGCCAAGCCGTACAAAAACATTCGGAGAGCGAATATAGGGTAGAATTGATAGTTGATCGAATCATGCACTACTTGACGCATGCACAAACATGAAAAGATGACCTTTCAAAAATCGAAAGCATCAATCGTCGTCATCTTCGACCTCGTCATCTTCGTCATCAGCTGAAATGGACGCTAGATACTTGGATCGAACCTGTCCCAAAGAAAGCTTCAATTTTGGATCAACCAAAAAGAAATACCAGCCATTCGTCGATCGCCCACGAATCGACTTTCCTGCTTCGGAGGGGGTTGAATATATTTTTCCACCAACATCCAAGCGACCATCACTTAGCAGGGTCGCCTTGAAGTCAACGTATTTCTTCGGGCGAGGAGTAAAGACATCGCCGACGTGAACGTAGCCGCCACTAAGCAGATCGGTCAAGTCGACGCGATGCCGGAAGGTAACCGTTTCGGACGACTGCTCCGACCGATGACCCTCAGGCACTGGCCAGATTTCAATGATTAAATTGGTCAACTCATCAGATCTATTCCGAATCGACGAATCAGACCATGCTTCTGTCTGATTCTTCAATATCTCTCGGTTCATAATCAAAACGTCGTGCGATTCTAGAGTCTGACGCTTACCTGCGTCTCCTTCCCACGGTCCGTTGGAGAGCTTGGAATTCAGTCGCCTCGTTATCAAAGTGAGGTTTCCGATCGTATGGATCAACGCGTCGCGTTCAACTTCTACTCGAGAGCCTTCCGGCAGAGGCCAATTCAAATTCCATTTACGAGGCATGATGTGCTCGATGGCATACTTTCCTCGTGTGACCCGTTCGCCTCCTAAGCCAGTCGAATCCCCTTTCCAACCCCGCAAGTGATCTTCGATCGCCTCCAGCACCATTCGAAGTCGCCCGCGCTGGAGGCGCCGATAGGCGGGAAGACCTCGGAGTGTGTTTCGCAGTTCTTGATCATCCGGCCAATACCGACCATCACTTTTCTGGCTGGCCAAAAATGATTCGATCGAATCACCCGCGGTCGTTCTCCTGTTTTCACCTTTCAGATGACGAATCAACTCAGCGATGACTTGTGTATAGCTTTTCGTAGTTGCACGCACCAACATCCGACGAACCATCCAGCTCTCGATGGTCGATAGAGCTTTATCCAACTGTTCGTTGGGAATCTTCGGCAGCTCTGGGTTGTACAAGAACAAAATCAACGGCTTGACGACTTCGCTTTCTAACACGCCCGTCCGATAGGCAAACAACTGAAATCGGTCAACGGGACCGGTCATTTTCGCACCGCCATCGACGAATGAGCGGTAAACGCCCGAAGCCCGGTCAAGCAGGGCCAACAAGTCGTTCATTTCCTGATTTGATTCAAGCGAAAACCTCTTGAAGCGGGTGGAAACTTCGCGAGCTACAATCTCTTCGCCCGTTTGGGAGGCCAGCCAGTGGTTCAAGAAGACCGAAGATCGCGGGTAACGAAATCGGCCGCTTGCAATCTCAGTCTCCCAAAACGCGGTTTCAAAATTCTTCCAGTGTCTTTCATAAGACCTTTCGACATCGCCGCCACGCTCCAGTAACTGCTGAAAGATGAAGTTCTTAATCAAATCCGCAGCAGTCAACTGGGCACCACGAGCATTAAGTGTTTCAAAAATCTCTTGAGCGTTCTCGTCGGCGTTCAAATCAATGACAACCATCTGCAAAAACTCTCTGGCCGCTGTTTCCATACAGTTTGCCCGCAATTCGACGCGATCCGATCCTTCGGCTTCCAGCCATTGTTTCGCACGAATTGCAAAAAAAATATGAGCCTCAACAAGACGCTCGGAACGATGATTAAGATTCGAATAATCTACGGGCGGATCGGCACCCATAACTTCATTGAATGCGGGTCGGTCGCGATTGGTAGGCCATACCTTGAATCGGTCTTCTGGCTTCGCACAAAATGCCTCCGGATTCACGATAAGTGTTTCCAAACGCATCGCGGCGGCTTTGATCTTGAACTCGACAAGTTGCGAATGAAGAGCATCGAACAGAACCTGAAGCGTCGTCAGCCGTTGCTGACCGTCAATAATCGTGCGCTCTTGCATTGACCCGCTCGGGTTTTGTATTTGTTGAAGCACAACAGCGCCCAAAAAATGCGGAGAAGGCCTGGACTGGGGATTATCCAACAGCCTGTCGGCCATGCGAGCTAAGTCCCTCCAAAGGGGCTCCCATTGGTTCTCTTCGTTCCAAACATAAGGTCGCTGAAATAGTGGTACAACTAACCGCTGCGGTTGTGTAAAGACAGCTTGTGGCGTTCGTACTTGTGTTTCCATTTAACCGATTGTCTAGGAAATTCTGGCTGGTACTATCAGATCATATTTAGAAGTGTGGTACCCGTTCAAACAGGTTATTGACGTTCCGCCATGTCGGTGATGTCTCTAGAGCCGACAACGTGGCTCCGTACCATGCACTCGCTGAAGACAATCCTGTTTGATTCAGCATAACTTTCACTAATCCGACGGTCGAGGTCATTAGATCGATATCATTTTCAAGGAAGTAAATTCCAATTTCGCAGACTTGTGCCAAAAGGTGTTTAATATTTGTCGAACTACCCTCAATACCAAACTCAAAGCTTCGTTTTGCATCTTGCAAGAGCTCGAGACGAGATTCCAGACTTCGATCCAGTTGCCTTGCCAATGCCTGAAGAATCAGACCATAAACATGGTTTTGCCAGGGAATACTGTGTATAAAACGGTCGATGTTGGAGCAGGTGCCTCCGACCCTTCGTTCATAATCGGCACGTAGCCAAATCAAATAGGCATCATTGGATTGTTCATTAGTTCCTGCCAATAATTCTTTCGCTTCTGTCAAGCGATTTGTTTTCAGGTATCCATGAATTAAGTAGTTCATGGTGCGACTTGCACTTGTCGTCTCCGTCGCCTTCTGAAGTACCAGGGACCTCTGGAACAAATTCTCCCATCGGTTGTCGTTCAATGGGACACAGCATCGCGCAAGTGTATTCATCACAATTGCGCGAGTTTCAGGCAAACAGATTTGCGGACAATCTTCAAAGTGTTTCATCCAAGGCGTTAGGATGCACACGGCTTCATCGAAACTGTGACCATCAAACAACGCTGCCGCTAAACGGTTGTCCGATTGCAGGCGACGTTCATAACAGGCAATTGCAGGATCGTTTTCGAATTCCGAGCGTTGTCGGCAAGCCAGGATTGCCTGATCGAATCTTCCACTATGCCGGTGCAAGTCCTCTTCCGCGTTTAAAACTTCAATGCGAATCCGCAATGGCGTATCACTGTCAAACCGCTTTTGCAGGCGTGCGATAAAATTGCCTGCTTGCTCAAACGTCTCCTCGCTGCTCATAAGCGACGAGATTCGAGCTGAAATCGCCGAAGCATGTTCGGGCTTCAAGGTTACATGTTTTTGCAAGTTTTCGAGTAGTCCTGATTGCATAAGTTGATCACGTAGATCCGCCAATTCCTTAACAGTCCAGACCGTTTTGAAAAGATGGTCGAATTCTTCAGCTTCAGAGTCCTTTTCATGCCGAATGAGCAAGCTGCCTGAGCCAATCTCTCGTTCCAAGGCTTTCAGTTTTGTGCGGGTGGACTTAGAGGGCTCCAGCCAATTATCAACTGTCGGGGATACGCATGCGCAGGCAGCGGCAAAGAGATCATTTGCCTTTCCGTTTATGGAATCGACGATAGCCAGCAGACCGGCGATAACCTTCGAAAACAAAGTCCGCGACCACGTCCAGGACATGATCGACACCAATTTCAAGTTTTACAAACAAATCAACGACAAACCCGAGTTCGCCGAATTCCTGAATGATCTACTGTTCGATCGGTACAGTGAACGGAAAAAGTCTGATTAAACACAAACCCTAGATTCACAACGATTGCATTCCGAAAGGTCAACTCATGCCAAAAGAGCTTCAGTATAGCGAAACGCGAAAGAACTTAAATCGTTCGTCGATGGTATTGTACGCGTTGGAGCAATCGCTTGGCGGATACGTTCGAGAGAACATCACCGAGCTCAATGAATTGCCACAAAAACAAACCAAACGATTTACGGCTGGTGAAAAGAAGGTAGGCAGTGTTGATCAACTTGTTCAAGAATCTTATATCTCCGAAATTCTCGACATGGCGATTTGGTCACAAGTCGTGTCCCAGTCGAATCTGCAACCAATGTTGCGATCAATCCAATGAACGTCGGAGCCGCCCAGCGGCTAGCAAAGAGCTACGCCAGTATTCGGGGCGAGACAAGTCTTGATACAGAAACCATTGAACGCTTGGCAGAAAAGACACAATGCAATCCCCTAGCCATCAGAATAACGATTGACGGCATCGTTGCCGGACTTGACGTCAACGAGGCGTTGAGCCAGACCAAAGATGGCATACTTGATTTCTCGTATAAAAACCTGCTTCAAAGTCTACCACCGGTGTCGAATAGAATTCTTGAATGCTTGTTCGCCGCCAATACTCAGCTTTCGCGAAGCGAAATACGGATACTCCTGGAAACTGACAGTGACACGATAGCGACAGGACTTCAGTCGCTTATTAGGACCAGTCTGATTTCTCGCCATGCCGACTCCAGCGTTGAAAGTTACAGTCTCAGCGGTTCAATTCGCGACCTCTTGTTGCGCAATCCACTGGACGAAAAAACACGCGAATCGGTTGTTCATAGGCTTAGTAGTCAGGAAAAAGAACTCGCGCGTTTGAAAACGCAGGATCGTGCAGATCCATTGGACAGGGATTTCATTCCGCCCAATTGCGTTCCTCAATTGGCGCAACCGTTGCTGACGGCGTTTTCCATGGTCCAACGGAATGCATCAAAAGCATCAATGGCGGATCATCTTGATGACCTTCGAGGTCATATGCGAGAGCACAGTGTCTCGGAATTGTATCGTGCTGCGACGGTGTTGTTTTACGCACTCAATGATCGAAGTAGTGCTCGACAAATTCTTGAACAAGCGCGTCAACAAGACATCCTGGACCCTGCAGCGCGTCTCATGCTTGCAGAGCACTACAAGGATGACGAGATGTACAACGAGTGCAAGGAGGTTGCAATGCCGTTGCTGAAGGATGGCTGGTTTAGTGCTGACAGAACTGACCGCACAAATCTTGCTCGCTTGGCCCGAGTCACTTGGCTCGTGGAAATTTGGCTTGGTGAAGAGAACTCAGTTGCTACTCGAACTCGTGACTGGAGTATTGATCCTGTGTCTCGAGCGATTAAGGGGTCGATTTATGTTACCGCGATTCGACGATTACTCAGAAACGAAAACTCTGTACAACGAGCGTCGGGCTATATATCAGAATTGACAGGTTGTTTGGACTCAATTTTTAATTCCGATGGATACGTAGGCTTTGTCGTTGCCGAGGCCGTCAATGCGATTGCTTCAATCTCAGATAAGCTAACCGTCATAAACCCTGAAAAGTCATCAATTGAAAAATTGGCTACGTTTATTGACCAGCATTTGGTACCAATCTGCAACATCCATAATCGAATTTCGCTGGGGGACGAGAACATCGTACAATTTGTTGAACGCGTGCAGGATTTAGCCAGCCAGGCCAAAGTTTCTCAACCAAAAGCAGTTACCCTTCGCCAAGCTGAGGACCCAGCTTTGGCGCAATACGGCTATATTCCGGTTCGAGTCTATGCTCGGCCATGTGACTCATTCGGAAATTTTCGAGCATTTCTTTTTGCCAAGGACGACGATGGAAATGAATACCATGTTTCGAGTCGAGCGATGGTAGACAGGGTAGCTTTCGCAAATTTAAGAGAAGGCGACTTGCTGTTAGTGCTACCTCGCGAAGATTACGACGAGGACAAGGCACGGCCCGTTCGCGACGCATTGCCACAGTAACTATTCTGCGCATGACTGAAAAGTCGTTGCATGCATGAATACAAGGTTTCCAAAATGTTTTCTTTGATTTCACCGGATGGTTTTTGGCGGCTCTCTTTATTGGTTTGATGAAACGTCAATTCAAACAACATTAACGAGAGCAAAGCCTTGAGAAACACACTTGAATGCCCAAATTGTAGTCACGAGATCTAGGTCACGGAGTTGATGCGTTCTCAAGTCGCAACTCAAATTCGGAGTGAATTTGAAGTTGAGGCAACGAAACGCCGGCGTGAAATTGACAGCCAGCAAAGGGAGCTTGAGCTGCAGCGACAGGCTCTCGAAAAGGAACGTGAGTCGCTGAAGGATCAAGTCAATGCACAAGTGGAAAATCAGCGGGGGATTTTGCTTGCAGAGGCGAAAAAGCGAGCGACCGAAGCACTGGCCATCGAGATCGCTGACCGTGATGAACGACTCAACGAGCTGACTAAAATGCTAACATCGGCCCGTGAACAAGAGCTGGAACTCCGCAAGCAACAGCGCCAGCTTGAAACCGAAAAGGAAGCGTTGAAATTAGAGGTCGTTCGACAGGTGGACGCTGAAAGAAAACAGCTAATTCAGTCGGCCAAGGAACAATTCGACCAGGAACATCAGCTCAAGCAGGCTGAAAAGGACAAGACTATCGCCGACTTGGCTGCCAAGCTGAAAGAAATGCAACGGAAAGTGGAACAAGGTTCCCAACAACTTCAGGGTGAAGTGCAAGAATTGGCGCTGGAAGAAATGTTGTCCGCGGCCTTCCCATTTGATGAGATTGATCCGGTCGGCAAGGGGGTCAATGGCGGCGATGCCATGCAAGTTGTGATCAACGGAAATGCTCAGGTCTGTGGTCGAGTGCTGTGGGAGTCCAAGCGCACAAAGCGTTGGGGTGCAGATTGGTTGGCAAAATCCAGGGACGATGCTCGCGAGTCTCGGTCAGACTGCGTCGTCATTGTCTCCGAGGCGCTGCCGGAGGGAGTTCTGTCTTTCGCATTTATCGAAGGCGTCTGGGTTACTAGCTGGGCCGCAGCGAAGTCTTTGGCAACCGCGCTTCGGCACGGATTAATCGAAGTTGCCAAGGCCCGAACGGCAATCCAAGGCCAAAATGCAAAGCAGGAGTTGGTCTACAATTACTTGGCGGGTAGCGAATTCCAGCGACGAGTAGCCGGAATTGCCGAAGCGTTTATCACGATGCAATCCGACCTGGAAAGCGAAAAACGCGCATTCAAAAAACAGTGGTCCAAGCGTGAAAAGCAACTGGAGCGAGCGATCACCAACACAGCTAGCCTGTATGGAGATCTGCAGGGAATATCATCAACATCATCGAAGCGATCATTCAAGATGCTACCGGGAAGCATTTGGCGCATTGGTTGGTGGTGTTTTCGGGAATTCTGTTGATCGTTACGTTACCTTCCTTCCGACGTTCGATTCAGATCGACCAATCTTCGCGCCATAACGACTGCATTTACATTGGGATGAATCGAAAATGGATCATTGAGTACACGTTCTGGAATGCTGCTTTCGTTTATCTCAACTATCCACAAATTATCGGACACCAACTTGCCGTTTTGCTGGCGGCGGCTATCGTCGGATTGATTCGTCCCGAACGGTGGTTGCAGGCTCGCGGCTACACGCTCTCAACAAGCCTGATCGCCTTGTCAACCTTCCCCGAAGTAATTCCTGCGTGGGCCGATACTACTTACGGGTCGACGGGTTACCGTGAAAACCTGGTTTCGGCCGTGTGTATAGGAATTATCTTGGTTTACACTTTTCGGTTCTTTCAGTTGCAATTTCGAAAGAAACACCAATCCGTCGATTTGCAGAATTAATTCGACCTGCGATGTGCGTCCGATTAATTCGACAACCAACGACTATCCAGGAGCATCGCAACACGCAGCGGACCGACCAACAATCCACCAAACGCTTTTCGTTGTTTGTTACGGGCGTCTGCTTGGGTTGGATGACTCAGACTACTCCTGCCAAACAAGAATAGCCCAGTCAGATCAACCAGGAGCTGCGGGCGGAGCTATTCGCGCGATGCCGGCTGAATCAACAGCACTGTGCCGGAATGATGAAGGCGTTCGCCGACATTGGGATCAACACGATGCAGACTCGCCACCCAATAAACCTTCGGCAGTGAATCTATTCTAAAAATGAAATCAAAAGGTACAAGAGACTTGCCTAGCTCATGCGAATTGGTTGTTGTGCAAAACCAGCGAAAAAATGCTCAATTCAGCCTATCCGGCGCGATTGATCAATTGGGTAGAGTACAGATTTGCAAATCCAATTTTCTCGGACGCGAACTGATTGTATAATGCAATCCGCATCACTGATTGCGGGGTGTAGCTCAGCCTGGCTAGAGCGCTACGTTCGGGACGTAGAGGCCGGAGGTTCAAATCCTCTCACCCCGACTATTTTCAGAAATGAGCCCTTCGGCGAGTACGTCGAAGGGCTTTCTCATTGTGGGGACTAGAGTTACGTCGACGAGAGAAAAGTTCAACAGGCACGGCTCGTTCCTCTGAGTTTTCGGCCAATTTGACGCAACGTCTTTGGTCGCCGCATGATGAAGTCGTTCAAATCCCGTCGCCAGTTTCGCGGCGCGGTCTCGCAAACAGGTCGTGCCGCCGAGGGAAAACTACCAATCAGGCCACGGTAAGGTGGCTTGTCTGCCGAGTCAGCACTCCGTCTTCCATTTCATAGATCGTGTCGAACACATCCAAAGCGCGCTGGCTCGGCTTTTCGCGTTTCTTGCGTTTCTCGCAAGGGTTTCCGCCGATCCGACGACGTCCCGAAAGGTCTCCGTTTCGAGAGACGCGAACCAGAGTCCGAAGGCGACCGTCAAGGTTGGTCTCGGACCCCCGAAATCTCGGCCCGAAGCTCTCCGAATCTCTGATTAACAGCGGTTCGTGGGCTAACAACGC
>CALMEE010000151.1 GCA_937862885.1 uncultured Planctomycetaceae bacterium | reverse complement strand
CCCTCTACACTAATTCTAACACGGCCGCTGTCTCACTGTCATTGGCACAGAGGGGCACCCTGAAGCAGACTTGTTTTCCGACTCTCGATCAGGTAACGGACTGCGATCAGCGGAGTTGCACCATTCGGTAAAATACTCGCGGCACAATCGAAGTCGAGTACGGCATTGTTTATCGACGTAAGGAACTGGAATGCTGAGATTTTCGGCAGACGAGATGTCATCCTCAAAACGTGTAACGGATTGCCACCGTATAGGTGCCGAAGCCGCAAGCATTCGGTGAGTGAGTGCAGGATGTCGTTTCTGGATTGTCAAGAATGAATTACAATAGACTCAGTTCATACCATCTTCCGATTGCATCATGAGAATATGGATCTACTGCACACTTGCCCACGTGTCCCAGGCTTCATTACAGTGATACCGGGCGGCGGTAGTGCGAGGACACCCCCAGCGTTCCACTGCACTGTTGTTTGCGCGTCGGAACGCATGCGCAGAGCTCATTTCAGGATTGTTCCTGAAAAGATGGTGAAACGAAATGGTCGGCACAAGCCCGATTAGGCAATTGATGTTTTGGAGTAAACCTAAGTGAGTTCAGCGTCGCACCGGAAATCATTAGCAACGGGTCAATTCCGACGACAATTTTCCGGACAGTTCAGAGAGGATTTGAAAACTCGGAGATTATATTCCAGTGATGCTTCGGTATACCAGGAACTCCCGGTAGCCGTTGCATTCCCCAAAACAGAACAGGACATCGGCCTACTCATTGCGCTGGCCAATGAGACTGGCCAAAGCCTGATTCCCCGGACAGCAGGGACTTCGTTAGCCGGACAAGTCGTCGGTAAAGGCATCATCGTCGATGTTTCAAGACACCTGAACCTTATCTTGAATATCAATCGCGATCAAAAAACGGTGCGAGTGCAGCCTGGCGTCATCCGCAATGAATTGAACATGGCATTGAAACCGGAAGGGCTGTTTTTTGCGCCAGAGACATCAACCGCGAATCGCGCGATGATTGGCGGAATGCTGGGGAATAATTCGTGCGGAGCAAATTCGATCGTCTATGGCTCGACCAGAGATAAAGTGCTGGCGGTTCGCGGTTATTTGTCGGATGGGAGCTTGGTAACCTTTACGGGGACGACGCCTGCGGAATTGAATGAGATTTGTGGAAGTGATCGAACTGACTTAGAAGCTCGCATCTATCGGGAGTTACGGTCCATTCTGCAAGATCCAGTCAATCGCCGCGAAATCGAAAGCCAATTTCCCATGCCCAGCGTCACGCGGCGGAACACCGGATACGCGCTGGATTGGTTAATGAACACGGCACCTTTCGGCAATGCTCATCAGCCATTTAACGTGAGCGGATTGATTGCGGGTTCTGAAGGCACATTGTTTTTTGCGACGGAAATTATGCTGCGGTGTGATGAATTGCCACCTGCCAATTCCGTGGCAGTTTGTGCGCATTTCGAAACCGTCGATCAATCATTGCGTGCCAACATCATCGCCATGAAATACGCACCGACCGCCAGCGAACTGATCGATCGCCTGGTAATTGCCGGCGCCCGGCGCAACCGAATTCAAGCGCAAAACGCGAATTTCATTGTGGGGGATCCAGCAGCTATTTTGATTGTTGAACTGCGTGGTCAAGAAGAAGCTGAACTTCAACACAGCATTCAACAGATGATTGACGAAATGCGTGAATGCTCATTGGGGTATGCGTTTCCTGTCTTTAGTGGGAATGAAGCAGAGCCACTTTGGGAATTGCGCAAGGCCGGATTGGGGGTCGTCGCAAATTGTGTTGGCGATGATAAACCGGTAACCGTCATCGAAGACACCGCGGTGGCCGTGCATTTGTTACCTGCCTACATACGCGAATTGAATCATCTTCTCAAAACGAAATTTGACATCGAATGTGTGAACTATGGACACGCTGGCGGCGGGGAATTGCATTTGCGCCCAATGCTCAACCTCAAAACACGGCAAGGTCTCTCGCATTTTCGTGAAATTGCGCAACAGGTCGCAGAACTGGTGAAAAAATACGGTGGCTCGTTGAGTGGTGAACATGGCGATGGTCGCCTGCGCGGTGAGTTTATCGAACACATGGTTGGTTCGCACAATTATCGGTTATTCAAACAGATCAAGTCATTGTTTGATCCGAACAACATTCTTAACCCAGGCAAAATTGTCGATGCACCTCCCATGGATCAAAATTTGCGCACGGAGCAATACGTCAATCCTCATCCTCCAACGTTGTTTCGGTACCCTGAGACTGGCAATGTACTTGGGACCGTGGAGATGTGCAGTGGTTCCGGAGATTGTCGCAAGACGCATCTTAGCGGTGGAACCATGTGCCCAAGTTACATGGCCACTCGAAATGAAGAGGATTCAACGCGCGCCAGAGCGAACATTTTGCGACATGCGCTGACCGACGTCGGCGAACTCAAGCCGTTTGCTCGTCGCGACGTGTATGAAGTGCTCGATTTGTGTTTGTCATGCAAAGCCTGCAAATCAGAATGCCCTTCGAACGTTGATATTGCGAAAGTCAAAGCAGAATTCTTACAAGGCTACTACGATGCGCACCGCATACCCTTACGTTCGCGAATTATCGCGTCGGTTGAGCGCATTCACCGCTGCAATTCAGCTTTTCCCGCCGTCTATAATTTTCTATCCCGCAATATGCTTTCGGCCGGCGTTTTGAAATGGCTGGTTGGCTTCCACAGGAAGCGTTCGCTGCCGGCAATGCACAAGACGACGCTCCGCGCGTGGTTTCGCAATCACACACCAGACCCGCGAGCCGGTTCAGTAGGACATGTATTCTTGTTCGCTGACGAATTTACGAATTACCTCGACGTACCCGTGGGGATTGCCACGGTGGAGCTATTGGAACGCTTGGGCTATCGAGTCGAGATTCCTCAGCATTTGGAGAGTGGACGAGCCGCAATATCTAAAGGTCTGTTGCGAAAAGCGAAGAAGATTGCCACCAAGAACGTGAAACTCTTGCACGACCTCGGCCCGCCTGAACGACGGCTTGTGGGAATTGAGCCATCGGCTCTGCTCACTTTGCGCGACGAGTACAAAGATCTGGTACCGTGGGATTTGAAAGCTGAAGCGCAGACACTCGCCAATCGCGCATTGTTGTTGGATGAGTTCTTGGACCATGAGATGCAAGCGGGCAAGCTCGATAGCTCAATGTTTATCGACGAATCTCGGACGATTCGATTGCATGGTCATTGCCACCAGAAGGCACTCGCATCGATGGCTTCCACGATTCGGATTTTGCAGTTGCCCAAAAATTATCGAGTAAAGATGATTCCCGCCGGATGTTGTGGTATGGCGGGCTCATTCGGCTATGAGAAGGAACATTATGATGTCTCGATGAAGATCGGCGAATTGGTCTTGTTCCCGACGATTCGACAGGAACCGACGGCTTCGCTGATTGCGGCTCCCGGAACCAGTTGCCGACATCAGATCTGGGATGGCACGCGCCGCGAAGCCCAACACCCTGCACAAATTCTACGCGCCGCACTGCGCGATTGACGGGATGTAGTCTTGGGAAGATCCAAAGACACTCGGTTCCGCTTTTTATGAAACACGACACTGCGCCGTCGCAAATGCACCGTATCGTCGTAAAGCGTTGCTACCCTGGGTTGCGAGGTCCCGCAGCCTTAATCTCCGGCGATGCGTGGTCGGCAAACTTTTCGAAATTCTTATGAAATTTGCTGGCCAACGTCGACGCTGTTTTCTTGAACTCGCCGTTATCCGCCCACGTGTTTTCAGGGTTAAGAATTTCGCTGGGTACATTGATACATGACTTGGGAATGGTCAAACCGAAGTACGGTTCTGTTTCCCATTTCGATTCAATCAAGGTTCCACGGTGAATAGCGTCGATGATAGCGCGTGTAAATTTCAGCTTGATACGATTGCCGCCGTGGTAAGAGCCGCCACTCCAACCAGTATTAATCAGCCAAGCGTTGGCAGAATGTTTTCGCATCAACTCAGCTAACATTTCGGCATATTTGATCGGATGCCAGACCAGAAACGCTGCGCCATAGCAAGCGGAAAAAGTCGCTTCGGGTTCAACGACGCCAACTTCAGTACCGGCAACCTTAGCCGTATATCCGCTGATGAAGTGGTACATGGCCTGTTCCGGCGTAAGTTTCGAGACCGGAGGTAGCACGCCAAAAGCATCGCAGGTCAACAAGATTATGTTCTTCGGATGTCCGCCCACACAGGGTATCTTCGCGTTGACGATGTTTTCGATGGGGTATGAACATCGCGTGTTTTGCGTGATCGAGTCATCATCGAAATCCGGCTCGTGCGTAAACTCATTGACAACGGTATTTTCCAGAATCGCGCCGAAGCGAATGGCATTAAAAATCTCTGGTTCTTTCTCAGCCGACAAATTGATACATTTGGCGTAGCATCCACCTTCGATATTAAAGATCCCATTTTCGGTCCAAACATGTTCATCGTCCCCGATCAATCGGCGAAGAGGATCAGCCGAAAGCGTTGTTTTTCCCGTACCTGACAAGCCAAAAAACAGAGTGACGTCGTTCTCGGCGCCTTCGTTAGCAGAACAATGCATGGATAGGACGCCTTTTTTCGGCATGAGATAATTCATGATGGTGAACACGCCTTTTTTCATCTCTCCGGCATATTCCGTACCCAGAATCACCATTTCTCCTGATTCGAAATTGATAGAGACCGACGTTTCGCTGGTCACACCAGGGATCGACTTCTCCGCCCTGCGCTGCCCAGCGTTGTAAATGATATAGTCAGGAGTGCCGAACGATTGCAATTCGGCGGCGGTTGGGCGAATCAACATGTTGTGCATGAACAGGGCGTGGTAAGGTCGCGAACAAATTATGCGGACCTTGATGCGATGCGCGAGATCCCATCCGGCAAATCCATCGATCACGTAAAGGTTAGGCGCCTCATCCAAAAACTCGATCGCCAGCTTCCGCGCCTTTTCAAAGGATTCTTCAGAAAACGGAATATTCACGCTACCCCACCAGACGTCTTGGTGAACGCTTGGTTGATCTACGACTCGCTTGTCGTTCGGGCATCGACCAGTCTTGGCACCTGAAACAGCCGTCAACGCTCCCGAGTTGGTGATGAGTGCATGGTCAAACTCAACGCCCAATTGGTAAATTTTTCCAAGTCCAGGATTGCGATAAACTCCCTCAGGAAAACGTCCGTCACCGATCGACTCAATGCGTGAAACGCTTGCTGTTGCCATTGTTCAGTCTCAAAAGATATAAAATGCTGGAAACCAAATGGGGATCAACATCCCCGGAAAATCATGCATAACGAATGCCGAATCAAGCTAAATGCATTACTAGAATCATCAGACAAATTGCAAAATCATGCAATGTCGAGATGCAAAATTCGTAACTGCTCTCACGATACATCTTGTACCAAAGCGATTTTTAGCGTCGACAACATCTGTTAGTTTAACCGTCTCGGACTAAAATGTAAGCGTGGAACGGGCAATAATGTGCCATTATTTCGCATTCCAAACCCGCTCAGCCCCCCTTAGAAAAACTGCCTTGAAATGCTCAGATGGGCCATATCCGCACAGTGTACAGGCGACTTCAATTCAGCGGTTGAAGATATGATGTCGGCGACACCTTGAGTTCCTATAGCCGTCGCCCCGCACAAACGTATTGGTGCACAACAATCGATCATGACGTTGAGCTTTCTCGTCGGGCCTACACGTGATGCTGCCATCGCTTCACAGTGGAACCGATTTAAGCTAACATTGAGTGGACATGATATATGGAAAATGTCCCGTCTAATCTTGGCTGTTAGGCGTTGTTTGCGCTCGGAATTTTCTTGCCGCAACGCGACATCTACGGCTGGGAAAGTTCGGAACTGAGAAATTGATATTTGACATAAATGACAATGAATTCCTCGGCTGGATCGCGATTTCGACAAGCATTGCAGGTAGAAAAACCGCTGCAAATTG
The DNA here is from genome assembly GCA_937862885.1 of uncultured Planctomycetaceae bacterium. Classification (GTDB taxonomy): domain Bacteria; phylum Planctomycetota; class Planctomycetia; order Pirellulales; family Pirellulaceae; genus CALMEE01. The sequence goes on along the minus strand of CALMEE010000151.1, from coordinate 32,687 downwards.
TCGGTACAATTAATGCTTACACAGCACTGATGGCCGAGGATGCTGGCTTCAAAGCGATTTACCTTTCGGGCGCTGGGGTAGCCAACGCTGCGTTCGGGTTGCCTGATCTGGGGATCACGACGCTCAACGACGTGGTGACCGAGATTGGCCGTATCGTTAATGCCACGGACTTGCCTGTATTGGTCGATGCAGACACGGGTTGGGGGCATGCGTTGAACATTTCTAGAGTTGTGCGAGAATTTACTCGCGCCGGGGCGGCCGGTTTGCATATTGAGGATCAAGAATCGGCGAAACGTTGTGGACACCGTCCCAACAAAGCAGTTGTGCCGAAGGGAGAGATGTGCGATCGGATTCTTGCGGCTGTAAATGCCAAGACTGATCCTGATTTCGTAATCATGGCCCGCACCGATGCTTTGGCAAGCGAGAACATCGACCATGTTCTAGACCGGTGCAGGGCCTATGTAGATGCCGGCGCTGATATGATTTTCGCCGAAGCAGTAACTGAACCTGAACAATATGCCGAATTCACGTCCAACCTAAGTGTTCCGGTTCTGGCAAACATGACAGAATTCGGAAAGTCGCCGCTTTTGTCGACGAAGCAACTCAACGAACTCGGCATCGCAATGGTGTTGTACCCATTGAGTGCCTTCCGCGCAATGAACGCGGCGGCAGAGCGGGTGTACCGTACGATTCGCCAAGAAGGTTCACAGCAAAACGTTCTCGGCATGATGCAGGATCGGCAACGGCTTTACGAAATCTTACGCTATCATCAATTTGAAGAACAACTCGATCGCATCATCGAAAAATCCAAGGTTCAGGCATAATCCCTGTGCCGTATGCGAAATAACCAAACGACGATTTAATCCTTGTGAAAAACGGGAGAAACCTAATGACGACCATGGAAACGAAACCGAAAAAAACGGGGGGGTTGGCTGGAGTTGTTGCGGGCAAGACTGCCATTGCTACCGTAGGGAAGCAAGGAGTTGGACTGAATTATCGAGGCTACTCAATTTACGATCTGGCTGATCAGGCAACTTTTGAAGAAGTTGCTTACCTTTTGCTGCGGGGCAAATTGCCGAATGCCAGCGAGTTGAGCGAGTTTACAAAATCGTTGTGTTCCAAGCGCGCGTTACCACCTGCTTTGTGCGCGACACTGGAGGCGATTCCCAAAAACACCCATCCCATGGATGTCTTGCGGACTGGCTGTTCAATGTTGGGCTGCATCGAACCCGAGGGTAGTTTTGAGAACCAACTCAACACTGCCGAACGAATGCTGGCCTGTTTCCCTTCCGTCCTGCTGTACTGGCATCGTTTTGTCAACGAGGGGACGAGAATTGATTTCGAATCAAAGCAGACTTCAATTGCCGGTTATTTTCTCGAAAAACTATTGGGAAAGACACCCAACGAAATGCATGTGCGAGCGATGGATGTCTCATTGATCTTGTACGCTGAGCATGAATTCAATGCCTCCACGTTCACAGCGAGGATCTGCGCTGCCACATTGTCCGATCTGCACTCGGCCATCACGGGCGCGATCGGGACGCTGCGAGGCCCATTGCACGGCGGAGCGAACGAAGCTGCTATGGAATTGATTGAGAAATTCAGAACACCGGATGAAGCTGAAGCGGGCATCCTAAAAATGCTGGCCGAAAAGGCACTGATCATGGGTTTTGGGCACCGAGTCTACACGGTCTCCGATCCACGCAACGAAGTCATCAAAGGATGGGCTGAGAAGTTGAGCCACGAAGTCGGCGATACGGTGCTTTATCCCGTATCCGAACGCATTGCTGATGTGATGTGGCGCGAAAAGAAATTGTTCCCTAATCTCGATTTCTTCAGTGCTTCCGCCTATCACTTCATGGGTGTGCCGACACCGCTATTCACGCCGATTTTCGTCTTGTCGCGCGTAACGGGTTGGGCCGCTCACGTTTTCGAACAACGTTCCGATAACAAATTGATCCGGCCGGATGCCGACTACATTGGTCCTGAACCACGTGAATTCGTGCCGATTGAAAATCGATAGAACTGGTACCCATGGTTGTGGTTAAGCGTGCTGGTTAAATTCCGGACAAATACAAAACACACCGTGTGCACCTAATTTGAGAACCATACTTTCGAGTTGGAGCCGCGTGGGGACGCGAGTTGTGTCGATGAAAGTCGATTGACTTAACCTGAACGTCCGCACTTCAATTCGTGCGACCGGGGTTATGGATTGAACCAGTGACTTGTGGACGTAATTGACGTAGTTGCCAAGTACAATGCACGGTAGTTCACGCAGCAAAGGCATAACGCAATTTAAGTCAAGCTGGCCAGGAGCTAAGGCCTGCAAACTATCAATAGATTAAGTGAAGGGAATATTGAGAATGGATCGAATCATCACAGAGATTGCCGAGTATGCACACAGTTATCAGCCCGACAGCGATGTGGCTTACGAAACAGCCCGTTGGTGTTTAATGGATAGCTTGGGATGTGCGATGCTTGCGCTGAAGTATCCGGCGTGTACAAAGCTATTGGGGCCAGTTGTACCCGGTGCCAATATGCCTGGAGGTTGCCGCGTGCCTGGCACGGCTTCGGAACTCGATCCAATCAAGGCAGCTTTTGACATTGGGACGTTGGTGCGATGGCTCGATTTTAATGACACATGGTTGGCCGCTGAGTGGGGACATCCGTCCGACAATCTTGGTGCAATTTTGGCCTGTGCGGAGTATCGGGCTCGAGTTTTTAAGCAGCCGATCACGGTTCGAGATGTACTGACCGCCATGATTAAGGCCCATGAGATACAGGGTATCTTGGCAATCCAAAATTCTTTTAACCGAGTCGGCTTGGATCACGTCTTACTTGTCCGCGTTGCCAGCACCGCCGTTGCCACAAGCATGTTAGGCGGCGACCTACATCAAGTTCAAAATGCGGTTTCACATGCTTGGTTGGATGGCGGGGCTTTGCGTACCTACCGACACGCGCCGAATACAGGATCGCGAAAAAGTTGGGCAGCTGGTGATGCGACCAGCCGAGCCGTACGACTGGCGTTGATCGCGCTTACCGGGGAGATGGGTTACAAAACATGTCTAACCGCTGCCAAATGGGGTTTCCAGGACGTTTTGTTCAAGGGACAAGAAATTTCATTGGCACGCCCCTTGGGAAGTTACGTGATGGAAAATGTGCTGTTCAAGATTTCTTTCCCAGCCGAATTCCACGCGCAGACTGCTGTCGAATGTGCGTTGCATTTGCATCCGCAGGTTGCGTCGCGACTAAATGAAATCGAACGGGTGGAAATCGAGACCCAAGAACCTGGCGTGCGAATCATCGATAAGAAAGGTCCATTGCATAATTTCGCCGACCGCGACCATTGCTTGCAATATATGGCGGCAATCGGTTTGATCTACGGAAATCTAACCGCCGAACATTACACGGACAAGGTCGCCGCCGACCCGCGCATCGATGCGTTGCGAGATAAAATGGCGGTGCGTGAAAACGAAATGTTTACGCGCGACTATTACGATCTCGATAAACGCGCGATTCCCAACAGTATTCAAGTATTTTTCCAGGATGGTTCTGCAACGGAACGCGTGCAGGTGGATTATCCAGTTGGCCATCGTTTGCGACGAGAAGAAGGCATTCCTTTGCTCCGCCAAAAATTCCGTGGCGCCGTTGCGGAAGTTTATTCGGGCTCGCAACAGTCAGCGATCCACGAAGTATTTCAAGATCCCGAAGTTTGCGACTCGATGCACCTAGTCGATTTCATTGATCGTTTCGTGATTGCAAAGCCGTCGCTGGATAACCTGTTGGTCTAAACGCCCGGGACAAAAAGCGCCACACAAGTGCTACCCACGGCATTGGCACTTTGTCGACGCAGCAGTTGCCACAACGCGACATCAACGGATCTACGCGTCACCCTGGCTTTTTCATGAATTGCGCCAGATCAATGCCGCTCTGACGTTGCTCGTCCTCCAGCAACTTGACCCGCATTTCCAAGCGTTCAACGGTTTTGATTAACCTTGGAATTGGATTGTCAATTTCACTGCGGCGCTCAACACGTGGGACCGGCGGGTAATCGAGGTGCCGCTGCAAAGCCGCGAAAAAGTAGATCGGTTCCTTTCTGCGATTCGCCAATGCAATCCGACCGACCTTTTCATCGAACAAGATCGGATGATCTGGAGGCAAAGACTCGTCCAATTGCGTGATTTTTTGCAAGTAGTATTGGCTGTGAACATAGATCAGGTCACTCAAATCGACGATGCCGATCTTATTACGCACGCCGAGCAACCACTTGCGCCAAATGTCGTCGTAAAAAACATCCTTTGCCATCGCCTCCAACCCTTTGTCGTAGCTGATGCGGTTGCGACACAACACTTCAAATTGAAAGAAAAACAGCCCTTCAATCGACGCGTCCGACGCTCGATATCGCGCTTCCGATTCAAGCAACCGCGTGGCCATAAACATATCCATGCGGCCGCGTTCCCGCTCACATTCGGCAATCAGAAAGGTCTGAAATGGAGTGAAGTAGTGCGACATTCGCTGCATGGCCGTGGCGATGGAACCGCAATGGTTCAACTCAGCCAGGATAAAGTCGATGGCCATGGGCAGCTTGGTTGTCGTGAGGATCTCTTCCTTTGCGTGAGCCAGTAAAATCTGTACAGGTTCATTTGAATCGAGACGCTGATGCAGCGAACGAAACAAGTACGCCTGCTCAATATACTCCTCGCGCGGTAGCTTCACGGATCGCCTATCAACTCTTAGTGGTTATCGCTAGTTTCTGTGGGTTTGAGATGTTCATCCAAAAACTGGATCGATGCACGAAGCGCTTGCATGTTGACGAACGTTTCTAAATGTCCCATTTTTGGATACTCAGCATAAGTTGCCGCAATGCCTTTCGCAATCAGGTGATCATACAACTTGCGCGAAGATTCGATCGGAACCATCGCGTCTCCACTGCCGTGAAACAAATAGAAGGGTGGACAATCCGCGTTGACATGGGTGGCTGGAGTCGCTAGGCGATAGACGCGCGGATTTCGTCGCGCACTATCACCCAACCAATAGGACAACAGTTCAGATTCCTCCTCAAGCCAACTGAAGTCGCACGGAGCACCACCCGCAACGACGGCTGACACATGCGTGGAGAACGCTTTGAGTTCATCTGGCAGGTCTCGCTCAAAAGCTCGATCTGAGCCGGTTGTTCCTAACAGAGAAACCAGATGTCCGCCAGCAGAATACCCCCAAGCGCCAATGCGATCCGGATCGATTTTGTACTCCGCAGCATTCTTTCTCATCCAGGCCACGGCCGCCTTGCAGTCTTCAATTTGTGCCGGAAACTTATGTTCCGGCGCGTGTCGGTAGTTGATGGCGACGACGACATACCCTGCCCGTGCGAGAACTCGGGCATGGTAGGAAACTTGAAATTTACTGCCGCTTCTCCAAGCGCCGCCATGGACGAGTAATACCGCCGGGAACGTCTCCTCACCCAGAGGGACATAGACATCGCATTCAAGTTCCTTGTCATCGACGATGCGATAAACGATCCCACTGTGTTTCTCAAACGCGTACGCCGCGGAACGCATTGATGCCGTCCCGTCAACAATCAAGCGCGTTTGTTCAACGACTTGCGCCGTGCCGCTGTCAGAAACCGCTGCCCAAGTCTCTTTGTAAGCTTGGCACACCTCCATCGACACAACAGACGCTGATCTTTGACAACCACTCGGACTGTCACAACTTCGATCTGCCTGAGGCCATGCAAAGCTGAGAGCCAGGATCAATCCTGCGCAAAACAAGCCGTTTGTCAGGTATGCCCGTTGGCAAAAGACAGGCGCCACGCCACACAGCCCCGACACACCGGGCTGGGCGCCCCAGTTTGCGCGTTCAAGTCCGTCTTGCCGTTGCGAGTTGACGGTTTTTACAGTTAACTCTAGGTCGGCTCTTCGGCGATTTTCCGATTTCATGATTTTGAGCCCTATAACTCAGAGCAATTAAGTTCTAGAATGAATTTTTTACTATTATTTATATAGAAGAATCAATCGGGAATTTATCGTTCAACATTGTCGTTGGTTGCCGGGAATTGTTCGACGTCAGTGGTTCTAGCAAATGGAAGCCGGTTCTCGAGTGAACTGAATGTAGCTGCGTCTGTTCCACTTTCGTCGTTCGGTTACAGCTTGCTTATTATATACAATCCGTAAAAACATCGGAATTCTAACTTGTTTTCAGGCGGCACAATGCCGTCACGCTATGTCAAAGAATTTTTCAACCATTCCGGACGCGGTACGTGCTATCAAACAAGGTAAGGTCGTAATTGTTTTAGATGATGAAAATCGAGAAAACGAGGGGGACTTTATTTGTGCTGCAGAGACGGCGACTGCGGAGTCCATGAACTTGGTGATGAGCGGGCGCGGTGATTTTTGCATGCCCATCCTCCGCGAAACCGCAGATCGACTGAAGCTTACCCCTTTGGTCGAACGAAACACAGCACCACTGGCTACGGCTTTTCTAACACCCATCGATCACGTCAGCGCGAAGACCGGAATCACCGCGCAAGAACGCGCCACTTGTGTGAAGACTGCGGCGAATCCAAATAGTCGACCGGAAGATTTTGTCCGGCCCGGACACGTGCATGTGTTGCTTGCCAAAGAAGGCGGGGTATTACGACGGGCTGGGCATACGGAAGCCGCCGTTGATTTGGCACGAATGGCTGGCTTGGCTCCGGTGGGTGTCCTTTGTGAAATTCTGAGTGAGTCCGGCGACCGCGCGACGCGTGATGAGTTGTTGCGAATTGCAGATGAAAAGGATTTGGAGATCATCACGATTGAAGAATTAATTCGATACCGCCGGGTCGTCGAGAAATTGGTTGAGCGAACTGCTACCGCGAAGCTCCCCACGTCTTATGGCGACTTCCAAGTCATTGCTTACGAAGTGAAATATGAAAACCAAGAGCCGATAGCATTGGTATTGGGAAACATCGGCGATGAAGCACGTCCACCGCTCGTACGAATGCACTCAAGTTGTTTAACAGGGGACCTCATTGATTCATTGCGGTGTGACTGTGGCGACCAATTGCATTTAGCTCTGCAGATGATTGCTAGAGACGGTTTCGGAGTGCTGGTCTATCTGCCTCAAGAAGGGCGTGGGATTGGCTTAGCTCAGAAGATCAAAGCGTATGAATTGCAGGATCAAGGTCTCGACACGGTTGAAGCCAATTTGGCGCTAGGATTTCAGGCCGATATGCGAGACTACGGAGTCGGTATTCAGATCCTCAAGGACCTGGGTTTGCGGAAGGTTCGCTTACTAACCAATAACCCGAAAAAGACGCAAGCCTTCAATTTGCGCGGATTTAATTTGGAAGTCGTGGATCAAATCCCGATACTGCCACCGATCCATGAACATAACGTCAATTATCTGAAAACGAAGCGCGATAAACTTGGTCATCGTTTGCCGTCGGACAATTGATCAGAACGGTTACTGCGCCGCAATAATACTCGGTCGTAACACATGTCCGAATGGATAGATTTTAGCGGGGAGCTTTTATGGCAAATCGAATTTTTCGTTTGACTCGTATCGATTGGCGGCTCGCATTGCTGATCGCGTGTTGTCAGTCTTTCCTTTCGATTAGCGAAATTCCGGCCCAGCAGCCACGGCAGCGAGGATCAGAAGCCAGCGGTGAATTTGGCGTCTTGGTCTCTGGCAGCCAAGTCGCATCGCGTGCTGGCTTAGCCATGTTGGAAGAAGGCGGGAACGCAGTGGATGCTGCCGTAACCTCAATGTTGGTTCAATCCGTGCTCGAATCACGACTGTTTTGCTTCGGCAGCGAGGTGCCAATCATCGTCTACGACGCCAAGCGAGACGTCGTCGAAGTGGTCGCTGGCTTGGGCGCGGCGCCGCGTTTGGCGACCCGACAATGGTTTATGGAACATCGAAACGGGTTGATTCAGGGGCGTGGGGACATCGCCAACGCGGTGGTTCCCGGATTCTTGGATGCGTGCCTGACTGCCCTATCTCGTTACGGCACGCGGACGTTTGCACGCTGTGCTGAGCCAATGATTGAGGTATTGCGCGAGCGAGCTGCCATGAATGTGGCCGACGTACCGCGACAATTATATCAGCGCGACGGGAGCGGCTCGAACGCTGCGGACTGGTTGCAGCATCACCAAAACTTTTTGCAACTGATGGAAAGTTTAGTTGCGGCGGAGAAGGCTGGTCGAGGCGATCGCCTACGCGGATTGCGTTTAGTCGCTGATTATTTTTATCGCGGACCAGTTGCAAGAGCACTGGACGCTTGGTCGCAAGCGAACGGAGGCCTGCTGCGCTATGTCGATATGGCGCAACATGTCACGCGCATCGAAGAGCCGACTTCGGTCGATTTCAACGGATATACGATCTACAAATGTGATGTCTGGACACAAGGCCCTTATCTATTGCAGACCATGAAGATGTTGGAGGGACAGGATTTGGTCGAGCTGGGCCTCAACTCAGCGGACTATATTCATTATGTCACTGAGACTATCAAATTGGCCATGGCTGATCGCGACGCCTATTTCGGCGATCCACATTTCGTGCAAGTGCCATTGCAGCAACTCTTATCGAATGACTATGTGACCATGCGCCGCAAATTGGTCGACATGCAAGTCGCTTCGATGGAACAGAGAGCGGGGAATCCACGGATCGGATCTCCGTTACTGGGAAAAGCACCGCAAGATTATGAAGTCACTAGCGGGCATGGTAACGATACAACCAGTTGCTTGGTGGCGGATCGTTGGGGGAATGTCGTCAGTGCGACGCCCAGCGGATGGGGAGGCGTGTATGCCGGTGACACGGGCATTGAATTGGGCAGTCGCATGATCGGCTTGACGACCTGGCAAAATCACCCCAGTCTTGTACAACCGGGAAAACGCCCGCGAATTACTTTGACGCCAACTTTGGTACTTCGCGATGGCAAACCAATTATGGCCGTGAGCGTTGCCGGTGGTGATCAGCAGGATCAGACTTCCATTCAGGTGTTGCTCAACCACTTAGTGTTCGGGATGGAACCACTGGCCGCCGTGATGACTGATCGATTCGGGACGGACCATCATATCAATTGGTTTGGCCACGATCGCGCGAAACTTGGGAGTTTGACCGTTTCGCGCGACCTGCCTCAATCGGAATTAAAATCACTGGAGTCCCGGGGGCACAAACTACAACTTGGTCGGCCAGCCGCTTCTGCCGTAATCCTGACCATCGATCAGGATCGCGGCATCAAACGTGCTGCTGGACAACCCGGTCGTTTCGCGCTGGGATATTGAACAGGTACTTGAAGAGTAACATTGTGCAGCGACCCAGCCAGAACAACTCGTAACTGCACACAATGTCGACGATGACCTACTGAACTATTTCTTAAGCTCTTCGACAATCTTTTTCAGCTCATCAATTTGCTGTTTTAATTCCGCTAGTTCTTGTTTCAACTCATCTTCCAACTTAACCGTCCCACCAAAAAACGGGGCCTGTCGGACCGCAAACCCATATCTTCCGGGAATAACGTGTTGTTGCAAATATATGTTATCAACTCCCTCACGGATTGCTCCACTGATTTGGAGCTTAGCCTGTTCCTCGGGTTGGATCTCAACCATGAATATCTCATCAGCGCGACGTAATTTGAGCATCACTGGCTTGGATTCCTTGCCCGAAGCAATTACTTCCTCTGTAAGTGTATTTGCTGAGGCAACATCCTTTTCGTTGGCTCTGAGGATTACGTCGTACTTTTTAATGTGTTTCGCAGCAGGCTTCCCATCAAACACTTCCGTGACAATCACACCCACACCTTGTTCAAGATCAAAGTGAGCTCTCAAGGCTTCTGGTACAGCATCAACGTTGACACCAATTACGTATCGATCCGACACAAGCCCATCCAAGGAGTTAATTCTACCATCAGTCGCAATCGCGACAGATTTAACGCCTTCGACGGCAGGACTCATTTGAAGATTCAAGGCGTGCACACCGTCGATAAATTCGATCGTGCCATACGGCACACTCACCACCGATGGTGCGGAAGGACTTGACATAACCAACACTTCTTTTTCCATGCTTGCCAAGTCAACAATTCTTACCTTGCCGTCACCGAAGGTAATTATCAACTTATCGCCCTCTTGGACTACAGTAACCTTCTTGGCATTGTCAGCGTCCTTTGCTCCCTCATCTTGGGCAGACATGAAGGGCGCGACTACCCACACGCATACAAACAAATAGACTAGTTGCGAAATGTACTTCTGTATCATCTTTTTAAAATCCTTTCCAAGTTTATCGAGCAAACAATTCTTGAATTTGGGTTGAATGTAACTCTGTTCGTTGGTTTAAAAATTGGGCCGCACTCGTCAGCCCGGTTTAGGTCGAATCTTTTTCTAGCTTCGGTGTTCGGTACGTGGACTGCAGTCTGTGCACAATCAAGACCAAGCTGCGGCACGCTTTAACAAATCTGCATTCGTGAACTTTGAGTGCATTAATACATTGCAGGCTTAATCGAAAACCGTCGAACTGGTATCACAACGTCTTTTTCGTTCGCTGTGCTCCCTGTCAAATATTCAACCTGCGGTTCTAATCGATATCCGCTCGTTTTTAACTGCGAAGCCAGGTCTTCGGCATATTGGAATTCGGGAAACTGCACCAGCGACTGTAAATCGATTAATGGAATATCGAGAACCGCCCCGGAATCCTGATCTAAAAACCTCACTACTTCGTGAGATGCGGCTACCATGGGTTGCGAAATCGAGTTTGCTAGGCCCTCCGGTTGTGAAACCGACAGCTTGTCCGACATCGCAACCGCGTCGTTTACGTTCGGCTGACTCATTTCAGTTTGCCGGTCCGCTACCTCAGTGCGCGTGGCGAATAATCCAGGACCAACGCGTTCCAAATACGCATGCGTGAGAATCGCGCCCAAAGCCACGCTAAGCAATATCGTCGCTGCCATCACCATACGCGGGTGTGCCAGGGGACTGAAGCGTTTGCGTTGAGATGGACGAATAACCGCGAGATCGCACTCCGCTTGCTCTGCCGCGAATACTGGTGGAGTTGCTGAAGACTGCGCAACAATACGCCCAACATGGTCGACAACTCCGTCCTCCTTCGGCGCTGTAAAATCGGAATGGTCCATGGCACGCTTTGGGCAACTGAAGGCATTGCTCAGGACTTGCTCTTCAACAAAAGCCAAAGCAATTTCACGCCACCCATTGTCCCACGATTCCGCCTTTAGCAAGACTTCACGTCGCTCGCTGAAGGTTAATTCGTTGTTCACTAGGCGGTGAATCAACAGCTCCCTTTGCGATGCTTCATCGTTTTTCATTTCGCTGAGGTCGACTTTCATTCCGTTTACTGGTTTTGCCGCAGGTCGACCATCCGCTGCATGTCCAGTTCTATTTGAATTATTCATACTGAAGTCTCACTTAAAGAGAGTCGGTTCAGTGCCGCTCGCAATCTTTTCTTTGCTCGAATCAAACGATATTCGACAGTATTCACGTTAGCCCCCAGGTACTCACTTAACTGCTGATACGTCCAACGTTCCGAGTACTTCAGAACTAAGATTTCGCGATCAGCCGGTCGCAGAGAACTGACTGCTTGCGCGATCATTTCTTGCTGCTCGACGTTGATCAGCCAATCTAAAGGGTCAGCATTACAAGGTTGTTGGTCTGCCGTTTCTTTATGTGATGAGAAAGCTTCCATAAGCATTTTTTGGCGTCCATTCCGGCGATGCGTATTAATGGCCTGGCGAATTGCCAGTCGATACAGCCAAGCGGGGACCTTCTCGATATCCACTGGCTTTTTCGCTTGGCGAATCACGGCAAGCGCAATTTCCTGCAAACAATCTTCCACCGCCGCCTCATTAGCAAGTCGACAGTGCACCACCTTGCGCAGCCATACCCGATGCCGATCAAGCTGGGCCGGCCAGTCGATTTCAACGCTTTCCGTGTTGGCTGTGTCCATCAATTCGAATTTCAACACATGTATTGCATGACTTAATATGCCATTAGTCGCCAAGCGGTCCCCGACTCGGGTCAAAAAAAGGGAAAAACACGCAAAGTTCTCGATTATTCGGGAAATCTTGCTTGCGGAATAGGGATCAGCGACTTTTGTAGCTCGAATACTGGTTTACAAGGTTCGCGATTCAAAGTGCAAGCGGTAAAATGAAGAAGCCGAAATTGTAACACTCCAGACCGCTGAAATTTTACATGAAATCGAGTGCTTTTGTCGCTGGCGGAGCATGTCGGGAAACCATCGCATAGAGGGATTAGCCCGTTGAACGAGTCGATTGTCGATAATTTCTTAAAAAACACAAACTTCTTGGACCGGATCGCCCACGTTGGGAAGACGTTGTCGATAGCGGGATCGGGTTTCCTGCTCGTGGTCGTAGTTTTCTTTGCTTTGGATGCACTGTTGGCGTTGCCGGCGTGGCTGCGGATGGCTTGTAATGGCGTGCTGGCCACAGCCACGGTTGCCTTTGGAATTTCGCTTACTCGCTACTTGATTCACAGCCGATTTCAAGCCATGAGGGTCGCTCGAAGAGTCGAAAAGCGGTTGCAGCGAGCCGACAATGTGATCGTAAATTCAGTCGATTTGCGAAACGCGAAATTTGAGGCGACAAGTTCCGCACTTGGCGCAATTGCCATCGAACGTGGCAACCAGTTGGCTCAAGAGCTTTCCCCTTTCGAAATCGTTAATTTCCGGCCGACACTGCAAGCTATTGCACTCGCTCTTGGTACCGCATGTTTTGCCACCGTCGCGTGGATGGCAGTACCTAAGCTGGTGGAAAGAGTGCTACCCAGGTTTCTGGATCCATTTGGGAATCACCCGGCCTTTTCAACACTGAAGTTTGATATCCGAATGACGCCCAATGAAGTTGCACAAGGTGATGCTGTTGTCATCGAAGCTCTGTTAGACGGGGCTTACTTGCCGGAAGCAGCGAACCTGATGTTGACGACCAGCGACAAACGTTTGGCGACACTTCCCATGATCCAGGAGGGGACAGACCTATTTCGGGTGGAACTGCCGAATGTCACCCAAGATTTTACGTTTACGGTGAAAACGTCGGCAGGAGAGAGCGATCACTTCTCGGTCGTCGTGCATCCGGTACCCCAAGTTGAACGCGTGGATGTCAGATTAAGGTTTCCGGAATATACGGGATGGGAGGAACAGGGACGCAACCTCGATCGGCGTGAAATTCGCGCGCTCGTTGGCACAGTCGTTGAGCTGAATGTGCTGAGCAACAATAATCTATCGACGTCTCGTCTTGAGTTGACTTCTCCGCAAGAAACCAAGGACGCTACGCTGGTCGTCGATCTCGAAAACGCGAAAAGAGCAAGTGGCTCGTTTGTTATTGTCAATCAACGCCAAATGGCCATTACGCTTCTCGGCGATAACGGCCGACGGATGACCGATAACTGGCAAGCTAAAGTTCACCCCGTCGTGGATCGTCCTCCGCAACTTGAATTTCAGAGCCCGGCTGAAATGGTCGTGGCTGTCGAAGGCTGGCAAGTTCCGGTCAAGCTACAAGCATTCGATGATATCGGATTGCGATCGATCCAGATATTTTCAAACGTAGCTCGCGCTGAGAACGTCGATGCACAACAGAACTTTGAAGATTTTGCATTAGTTGCAGGTGATGTTAGCCCGACGTCATTGCCTAGACCGACGTTCCGATTCGTTGAGCATGTTTTTGACTTGGCCGACCTTGGACTCAAGGCCGGTGATGTGCTGACGTATTTCGCGACTGCCTCCGACGGGTATCCGGCCGACTGGTCCGGTGCAGATGAACACACGGTCCAGACAAAGTTGCGATACATCTACGTTATTTCAAACGAAGAATTCTTGGAACTGGCTCGCGCAAATGCGGATTTAGAAGACTTCATTCAGGAAGTTCAAGTCTTGCTTGACGAGCTGCGCGAATTAGGGGAACAGCGCGAGAGATTATTGAGCGAGTTGAACTCCCTTGCTGAGAAATTGGAGGCGGATCACAGCGAGGAACTACAACGCCAAATGGAACAGTTGCGTGATATGTTGCAAGAGTTCGCTGAGCGAACAGGGGAGCTATCGAAGGAGTTGAACACGCGTGCGGACGCAGGCATGCTGTTCGATTTTGAGGAAACAACGTTGCAGAAATTGCGTGAGATTACCGAACAATTGGCCAACCAGACCAGGCTTGCGGAAAACGTCAATCAGCAAATTCCGACGGCAGATTCCACGTCGGAATTAAACCAGTCCGCGTTTGACGAAGCGAAACAACAGTTTGAACTCGAAGCGGAGCCCTTCAGTAGCAACCGCGAGCAAGAACTGCAACAGGTGGCGCAGGACCTGCAATTGATGCAGGCCTATCTGGAATTCATGCAGCTGATCGAACGCCTCCAGAAGATCATTCCCGAACAACAAGCTATTGCCGATAGACTTGACCCAATTCGAGGCAACAACAAGCTGACCGCCGATCAAGTACGAACGATCAACCGCGTTGGCCGCGACCAAGACCTATTGCGCTTCGAACTGGAAGAAACAATACAAGAAATCGCTGAAACTGCAGAACGACACCAAGATCAACTACCCAAAGCCACAGAGAGCTTGCGGCGTATTGTAAAATCAATCAATGACCTGGATGTTTTGTCGGATCAACGAGAAAGTTCTCGCGCTGCTTTTGCGGAACAGTCCGCAATGTCTTTTCAATTCGCTCAGTCCGCGGCAGATAAATTGAATTCGTTACAATCCGATTGCGAAAGTTGCAAGGAATCGGTCGGACAGGAAATTGACTCGCTTGATCGCGAAATGCGTATTCCAAAACAACAGATCGAACAGGGAATTCGGCAACTGAGAGAGGGTCAACGCGGATTCAACATTCCCAGTTCGCCAACTCCGGCAAGAAATCCAGGCGCGCATAATCCTGGCCAACAAACCAATCGAGGTCGAAACGGCACGAGCCAAGACACTGGCTTCTCCACGCAACCTTATGATCTCTTTGGGCCAGCGAATCGACATTTACAGAGCAGTAAAGAGCGCAAACATGGCTCACAAACTGGCAAGCTGGAGTCGGGTTCGGAATTTGACATGTTGCTGGAGGATTTAATGCCGGAAAATCTGACTCCGGATTCGCAAGGTGGACGGCGTCAGCTACAATCAAGTATGCGCGGTGTGCCGAGCACCTATCGCGACCACGCGAAAGCGTATTTGAACCGATTAAATGAACCGCAAGAAAAGCTTGAAAAAAAATAGAACCGAGATTTGCCGGTCGAGGAAAAACATGAAAACTGAAATGGCATCCAGTTTCGGACAAGCGTATTTAAGAATCCTTCTGTGTCTTAGCGCAAGTTGCCTTTTGAGTGCGTTTGCCTGTTGCTCTTCAACCGCCGCGCAAGAAAACTCGGTGGTCTATTGTGCCAACCTGATTTACGCCAATGACAAAACATCGGTTTGCTTCAGCGCTGGGTTTATGGATGACGTCAACCAGAGAACAAATATTGTCGCCTCCGGAAAATTCAGTCCTGTGGCGATGGATTCGCATGAGCTATACAACTACCCGTTTGCGGTAATGACGGGTGAAGGGCGTTTTCGATTGACCAATTCGGAACGGGACAATCTTCGCAATTACCTGTTGAACGGCGGTTTCGTGGTTGCGTCCGCAGGTTGTAGCAGCCGTGAATGGAGTCGTAGCTTTAAAGAAGAATTGGACAAAGTATTTCCCGATGTCGTGTTAAAGAAGATTGAATTTTCCCATCCAATATTTAACACCGTGTACGAGATTAGGAGATTTGAAGGCAAAGCTTTTCTGGAAGGTTTGGAAATCGATGGGCGGATTGCCTTGGTATTTTCCTCAAACGGCTTAAATGACTCGAAGGCATCCGACAATGAAGATTGCTGTTGTTGCGGCGCCGAAGAGCTGCGAAACGCTCGACAAATCAATGTCAATTTAATGGTTTATGCCGTAACGCATTGACGGACAACGCTGGCAAGGAATTCTTCGTCTACAGAGAGTTTATTTGAGTTAACAACAAAATAAAAAATAAATCTGTCGATCGTTTGCGTTCTCTGGCAAAATCTCTTCGCAATATACATGTCTTTGCGTAATTCGCAATTTCTATTCTCGAATTATATATATTATTAATGAATCGGTATAAAGCGCTTTTACGCGATACTTGGTGGCTGTGGATTGTTCTTTTTTGTTGCAGTACGCTAATCAGCCTGTTCGTCGACCGGATCTTCTTTGTTTCATTTCCGATCGTAATCTTCTCATTTCT
Organism: uncultured Planctomycetaceae bacterium; assembly: GCA_937862885.1. GTDB lineage: Bacteria > Planctomycetota > Planctomycetia > Pirellulales > Pirellulaceae > CALMEE01. The sequence continues at coordinate 16,467 of CALMEE010000151.1, read as the reverse complement.
GTACTTCGGCATCATGCGTTACGACGAACAGGGTAACCCGAGATCAGGCCTCGGCGAATAGCTCGCCTAATCTTAGCCGTCGAAAAAGATCTTCGATGGTTTTTGCCAATCCAACGCAAAGGCACAGAACTCCCCAGAAGACAAATTTCTTCCGCGCGCATTTGCCGTTACTTCGGCAAGCCGTGAATATGACGTCGGCACGTCAAAGACAGACGATGACGGTAACGATTACGCGGTTGAACCTGACACGATGTGCCTTGAAGCCGTTGGACTCGTAGATCCGGTCAGCCGTGAAACTCGTGCCCAACATGCCCGTGAAATTGCGGTAGCATGCCGATTTCCGCCATCGATGTTATCGGCGGAACGTGGCACCGAAAACGATACCGTGGATAAAGGGAGTTCCCGTTAATTCGACATTCGCGAAACTGCCGGTCAGACTTCCCAACAACTGTGTCGGAGCGATAGCGATGTTGTCAACCCACATCGCTTCATATCCAGCGAATAACGAAAGTGAACCGGGAAATATGTCGTAATGAAGTTTGCCACCCACTTCACCAACAAAAGATCCTTCTGATCTGCGGTGACTGAAGAACGGTTGGTTGTTCGTCAGGTTGTCGCTGATCAAGACGGTGGAGCGTGCTGTATTGCCATAGCCGCCAGCCTTGATAAAGCTAGTTACATAAAGCTGCCGCGTTAAAGGAACGTGAAGGCTCGCACCGACCTGCCCACCAATCAATGGGTTTTCGGTTGTGATATTGACGTTTTGAGCGAAGGGCACGGTCACTGCGCCCACGTTAAACGTCCCCGTTGTGGTCACATTGAGCAAATCCTCTAGATAGATGAATCGAGGGCCAATGAACAATGTAAATCCTGGTGCCACGGCTCGCTTCGCATTAAGCTCGATACTGAAATAATCGGACTCGTAACCATAGTTCAGCGAGTTAAATCGAATGTTGTTTGCGGCAGGGACCAGAGCTTGAATCTGATCGCGAATCGATGGAAAGAATGGACTATCAATCCCATTCACGCTCGTTATCGGATTCAGTTCATCCCACTTGTTGTAGGCAATTTCCAGTTCCCACGAAATTCCATAATGGTTGTGTCGCAGTAACCGCAAATCAAATCCCGGTGACGTCTGCAAATCAGTTGCCTGATCCGAAGTAAACAAGATGGAGTTCGTGAGTGCATCACGCACAATGGGCAGGCCTTGCTCACCACCTGGCCGATCCATAATTCGAGCATTAGCCTCGATCTCAAACAGCCGTTCCGAGTACGTCGCGTTCGGCCATTGTCCGTAAACGTTTGTTACACATAGCCCAACGAAAGTCGTTACCAAACCCATTAGAAAGGTTTTCACTTTAGAATCCTCCAGTCCCGAAACTTCTGCGCATGATTACAGATTGCAAGTTTGATCGGATCGTTTTTACGCGAATAATTAATACCAACCCTACTGCCCGTATTATTTATCCAAAATTACGAAACGCCGCCATTGTCGCGCATCGCCTAAATTCGCTATCTATTCCGGATCGCTAGCGAATCATTGCCCTTGAAAAGCGATTTGCTCGGGAATTCTTGTCAGCTTTGGTATCGCCGCAAGCGCGGAGGGGCGATACAGTTTCAAAATGCATTTTTATCCGTCGACCGTCAATTGCCGCCGAAAGCTCGGCAGAATGATGAAGCTGAAAGCGTGAACGCTAATTCGCCAAGTTCAATTGCGCTGCGGCCGAACATTCGCTTGTGAGCGTGTACTACCTTCGCGCAAATTGTTTCAGGTTAACCGTTCACGTTATTTCGTTTAACCGAGTGGGCAACACCCCGCGTAACCTATCATTTGCGGAAACGCGACCCGTTGGGCACACGGTCAATCGATGCGCGGAATTACGTTGATCGAACCGAAAAAGTCTGAGGGGTGACTCCTCGTGACTTAGCGTGAACGGTTACGTTTCAGGTAACCTGCCCATGCACGACGTTCGTGCCGGGAAGATCACAAATGCGACAGCCAACCTCTGCCTTGAAGCAGCCGTCCATCGAGGCCGTCATGTTTTGAGTGACTGACGACCATGCTGATTGTACCATGCGGATTGCACATGGCATCCTTAACGGGTTTGCCAGTCGATTCCCGACATCTCTGCCAAAGCCAGATGCAGGGCATGGGTTCCGTTGCGGCCATAACCCTTGGCTTGCACGGATTGGTAGAGTTGCTTGGCGAGCGCTAAGCCAGGTAGGGATAAATTCATGCGTTCGGCCTCAGCGAGGGCGATACCCATGTCCTTAATAAAATGCTCGACGAAAAATCCTGGATCGAAGTTATTGGCGACAATTCTTGGACCAAGATTGCTGAGCGACCAACTGCCAGCCGCACCACTACTGACCGATTCTAATCCCGTCGGCAAATCCAAACCAGCGCGGTACGCATAGAGCAGCGCCTCACATAGCCCAATCATGTTGGTGGCAATTAGAATTTGATTTACCATTTTGGTATGTTGTCCGGATCCAGCCGGGCCCTGGTAGACGAATTTCGATCCCAGAGCCTCCCAACAGGGTTGCAATTGCTGGGCGACTTCCTCGTCCCCACCGATCATGATCGACAGCGTTGCATTTCGCGCACCAACATCGCCTCCAGACACCGGTGCATCGAGACAACGGATACCTTGATTCTTGGCAATTTCATATAACTCCACTGCCAAGCTTGGCTGGCTCGTGGTCATATCGACGATGACACCACCGGGACGCATCGTCGACAGCACGCCATGTGGTCCAAGAAAAACGTCTCGAACATCGCTGGGAAATCCTACGATCGCGAATACGACATCGCTGACTTCGGCCACAGCGGCAGGAGAGACGGCCCACGTTGCGCCATGATCTAAGAGCGATTGGGCCTTTTCAGGCGTGCGACTGTTGACGGTTACTTGGTAGCCACGGGAAAGCAGATGCCCACACATGCTCCGTCCCATAACGCCGCACCCAATCCAGCCTACACGGGTATGTTGTGGAGAAACCTGCATCAGTCAAAATCGGGGCGCTTCAGCACTTCCGTCAATAGAATTGCGTTGCGCACATCGCGGGGATTACGAAAAGCAGACAATAGGTCAGCAACAATATTGGATTCAACTTTGGCTTCGACCGGTTCGGCTCCTTCAGAGACGCGTTCGCCGAAACCGAGCGATCCGAGATCCGGATTATCGAACTTGTTTTGAATGCGAGAATCAACAAGTTGATTGACGACTTCAATGCGTTCTCCCAACAATTCGACCTTTTGTGAGATTTCGCTGGTGTCGATGGTTGTTTGGACGTGTCTTTGTTGCAGCGGAACTTGACTGCGATCATCCTCAGCTTCGATATATTGCAAAGGTGGGACGCGTTGAATTGGCGGCGTCTTTTGCCATTTTCTAACTTGTGGCTTGACTTGTGGTGGTGGCTGCACGGGCTGTGCGGGTGGCGGTTGTTGTCCCGCCATCTGTTGCTGCCGCAGACGTTCTTGCCGTCGCTGTGCCGCTTGTCGCAAAAATTCTTCGATATCTCGTGCCATAACTCTATTCAATCCGCTTAGCGCGACCAATTCCGATCAAGCTGACATGCTGGTCACGATTATGAACTCTGTCCTCCCGTAGCAATTGATCGCCGCATTTCCGTATCGGCTTGCACATTTCGCAGTTTGTAATAGTCGAGAATACCTAACTTGCCCGAGCGGAAACTTTCCGCCATCGCTTTCGGAACTTCTGCTTCGGCTTCGACTAAACTTGCGCGGCTCTTTTCGATTTCTGCAATCTTTTCCTGTTCAGACGCAACCGCCATTGCGCGACGCCCCTCAGCACGTGCGCGGAACACTCGAGTATCAGCCTCAGCTTGGTCCGCCTTGAGGCGTGCGCCAATGTTCTCGCCGACGTCGATGTCGGCGATGTCGATCGAGACAATTTCGAATGCCGTTTGACTATCCAGTTTGCGGGCCAATACCGTTTTGGAAATCATGTCTGGGTTTTCCAAGACGCGCTTGTGGTTTTCAGCCGAACCAATCGCACTCACAATCCCTTCACCCACACGTGCGATAATCGTCTCCTCCGTGGCACCGCCAATGAGCTGCTGCAAATTCGAGCGCACCGTCACTCTCGCGCGAACCTTCAATTGAATCCCATCTTTGGCGACCGCGTCCAGTGAACGGTTCGTACCTCGTGCCGGGCAATCGATAACCCGAGGGTACACACTAGTTTGTACCGCTTCCAAGACATTTCGCCCAGCGAGGTCAATTGCGGTTGCTTCCCGAAAACTGAGTTTGATCGTCTTAGCTTTGTTCGCGGCAATCAATGCACGAATCACCAACGGCACATTCCCGCCAGCCAAGTAATGGGCCTCCAACGCTTTGCTTGTCATTTCCGGCTCGTTGATGCCGGCTTGGACAGCCATGATTTTACTGGGCACGATAACGCTTGGTTTTACCTTGCGGAACCACATGCCAATCAAATCCCAAATCGAAATTCCGGCTTTGGTCAAGAAGGCCTGAATCCACCAGCGGCCGAACGACAAGAAAACGCCGGCGATTACCAAAACCACGATAATGACGATGACCAATCCACCGATCAAAAGCAGTTCTCGTATTCCGATTTCTTCCGACTGTGCAAGCAGATACGTCCACATATCAATTGATTCCTTGTTGGTAACTCTTGAATCTATGTTCAATTCCAGTGCAAACTGAAGAGAAAATTCAGCCCGCATAACTCATTGCATGGCTGTGCCATAACTCGCATCGACTTCGTTCGCAGCGCAATCTGCATTGAACGTTCGCGCGCAGAATGGTGTTGTCTGCGGAACATCCAAAACTTCGCTCACGAAACTCTACTCTCCAGGAATACCCCATTGTAAGGAATTTCTAGCGCTGAGAAAACCAACCTAGGGCTTTGTTTCTGCTAAGAATTAGGTTTGGAAGTAGTGGAACGTGTTGAAGTTCCTTTCAGCAGAGGAGTTTTGGCAGCCTCGTCTACCGAAAATTTAGCTGAAACTAAGCAACAGATTCGCCTAATCGCAATTACTTGCCAAGATTTTTCACGCTGGGCTGGCTAGTTGCAGGTTATCTGATCAGAACTCCCTCATCAGCAAACGCAGTATTGCAAGGCAGAGCGTCGTATTTCGCGATGTGTCTGCGTAAAGCACAACAACGGCCGCGCCAAACTGTGTTCGAACGCTGCAATGGCAGTTCAACAATCGAATCTGCCAGTGTTACAACAAACTTCGCGTAGCCCAGAAATTGAGAATTCCTCGCCAACGTGCATGGGCGAGGAATTCTAGTCAATGTTTGATGTTGCAATTCAAATCGCACATCCACCCAAACGACATGCGTTTGTATCCGCACCTGACTTTTCAACTAAAGCCATTTCTTGACGAATGACTCACGTACAGCAAACTACGCTTTTCGCGTTTAACGATTCGAAAAGTCAGGAATTGTGTCTCCTTGAGGAATGGTCGGCATCGGTTCATCGATTTCGACGAGTGACTTTGAGCCGAGATAAGGCATTGTGCCGTCGTGGCTGAGAATCCCCCAGTCACCGACAAGATAGTTCGCGTTTCCATCCACGATCAAATTGAACAGCGGTTTAGGCTCTGCAGGCTCAATCTCGCGAATTAACACATAGTTTCCGTCCGCGGTTAGCATCGCCATACCCGCAGTCAGATCACGTGCACGGGTCCAGCCCAGCCCATCGATCCAGAAATAATGCCCACCGCTACTTTGAATCGTTGATTCTGGCAACATGATCTTCAGCGTGGGGGTTGCGGGTCGGCGTGTTTGCTGTAGGACAACTTGGTATTCTAATTCCATGGAATCCCGCTTTCGACACAGAACCAGATCCCCGATAACAAGTTCCTCGATCGGCAACTTTCCGCGTTCGGTCCAAATCAACGTCCCGGCGACGAGGCATTCGCTTCCTCTTCCCGGCATACCCGTTCCTCCCGATGAAACTACAGCGATCGTGGGATTGAAAACGGTTACCGGGGCCATTTCGACTTGCGAATACTCGGTCGGTCGTTCTTCAATGTACATGTCGTTGTCGCCATACCACCAAGCCCACCAGCTTTCAGGATCGTTACCAGGGTTCGCGCCCGTGGCCTTGTACAAAATATTCTGGATCTCTCGATTCCTCGCATTGATTGACTGGTTCACCTGTTCGATGTTGCTCATGGCAATTCGAGCGCGCTGATTCGAATTGTTCATAAACCGCATTTGAGTCAGCGGGGAAATGCGGTTGACTTGCACAAGATCTTGGCTGTAGTCCTCGACTCGATCGATGTCCATGCTCCGTTGGAACATAACAAATCGATAATTGGCATTTCCAAAACGATCTGGACTGATCGCATAGCGAACAGAGATTGGAGTTACCATCTGGCCCAACAGCTCCGGCACAAAATCATACACGTTGCGCTCGGCTAAGTACTCAACCGCTTTGTTGCGCACGGCCTTTGGTGCATCGGACAACGCAGTTCGCAACAATGATTCGCTCGCTTCCCGGACATCAAAGCGGTTTATCAGGCCTAGAGCCTGCACACCAATCTTTTGATTGATCGGCAAAACCATAGTCTCCAGGGCGGTTATCACGCCAGGATCATCAATATCATTGAGTTGTATCCAACCCACCTCACGCCGATCTTTACTATGTGATTTAATCAGCGGCAACGCAGACGATACGTCATCCGACCAGTAGTTCAATCGATCTGCAGCGGCATTCGAACGATAGATTTCCTCTTTAACTTGTTCCGTCGTATACCATTGCCCGTTGACGTTGATGTGTCCCAGACGCTCGTGCACAGTTTCATTCGTCGGTTGATGTAATAATGCGCGACGGAGATGCGCACGCTCTTGAGGCTCCAATCTATTGGCGCGACACCATTCCGCAAGTTGCCAATGATCTTCAAAAGTGTCTCCTGCCTGATCGCGCATGATGCGATACTGATCTAAACTCGTTGGGCTGATTCGCGCCACATTGACGCCGGCCGGACGACTACTAATGATTTCCTCGCGAGTCACGTTTTGGTCCATCACGAACTCTTGCCTTTGCCTTGGCGAGTTGGATTGAGTGGCTCGGTCCCGATTGGGCTGGTTCGCCATTGCAGCAGCGGCCTGTCGCACCATCTCGTCGACTTGCATCTGCCATTGATCGCGATAAACCCATGGATTCGCATTGGTCTGACCAAAAACCATGCCGGGCGACAACATGACAAGAATTATGGCCAACAATCGCTTCATCAGACTCCTCCTTCAATGTATCCCACCACAAAGTCGAATTTACAAAGTGCCGTTTAACTTGCAAGTTTTGTCGCCAAGCCAAGTTCAATGTCACTGAGATTTACGGCAAAAATTCCAACGATCCAGTTCTTTGCCAACACTTCCCAGCCGTCGATGAGCCACAAAAGCCGTGATTTCAAGATTCTTCTTCGCATTCTCACGATTGGCGCTCAAACATTTTTCCCTTAGCCGAATGCGAGAGCCACTTCATTGAACTGCGATACGCATTCATCGTAGACCAAAGTCAAGATTTGCGAAAACTGTCGAAAATTCGCAAGGATTCACGCGACATTCCTGTCATTGCCAACGTTTGTCCACGCCTGTTATATTTGAATACAACTCAAAGGAGATTGGCACAAAGTGTTTCCAGATAATGGTGCGGGACGTTGTGGACTGTTCACCCTTTGCAATCAACGCAGACTATTTCGAAGTCAAAAGTCGGAACAGTATACCCATTAGCGAGCAGATCGGTTGCTTATCCCTGCCGAATTCGTGTCGTTGGCCTCATGAATCATCCTACAATCCCAAACGTTCGACCTCATCTTGTAGCGTTCGGCTCAATTCGCTGCTTGGGCTTATTCTTGTTCTCACAATTCTTCTTACAAAGGATGATTTGCTTCACCATCCTGTGTGCAGGTCTCTCCTTGAATACATTTTTTTGCAATACCAACTTGCACGGCCAAGATGGTGAGTGGCCGGTAGTCTACGGTCAAGCGGTCAGTGCTTATTACGCTGCCGACTATGAAGAGGCTCTGAAGTATAGCCTGGAAGCACTGGAAAACGCGAAAGAGAATTTCACACCTGATCACGCATGGTTCTACCTTAGCCACCAGATGTTGGGAGTCCTGCATCTACACTGCGCGGAATTCGATCAAGCGGAGTCCTACTTAAACTATTGCTTTGAACTGTCGGAAAACTCGGCGGAGCCGCATACGTATGCCGATGTCAGTTGGAACAACATTGGAATTTTGCATCAACAGCGTGGTGAGTTTTTAGAAGCCGAGCCTTATTTGTTGAAGTCCTTGGAATTGCATGAACAAGCGGCAAGTCCCAATTATTCACGCATCGCCAGAACCCTCAATCTGCTCGGCACACTTTATACCGACATGGGAAGAGACAGCGAAGCACAAGCCTATTATGAACGATCGATCGCAATGTGGGACAACGAGGCCGCAAACTATGGGATCGAACGAGCCAGGGGAGCAGCGGGCCTTGCAAAGTACTTTATCGATAAACAAGAGTTCGATGCGATTACCCAACGACTTGAAGGAGCAATTGACGAAATCGTCGCGGCATATGGTCGCCGCAATGCCACCGTTGCCGCAAATCGCGCAGCTCTGGGTAAGGTGTTACTGGCGCAAGAGAACTACGAAGCAGCTGAAGAATACATTCTTGAAGCGCTCGATATTCGGCAACAGATCTTTAAGAATCCGCACCCCAGCGTAGCAAGTTCACTGATTGATTTGGGGAAACTGCGTTTGGCAAGCGAGCAATACACCGAAGCGGAAGCCGCGTTCGCAGAGTCGGTCGATATTCTGAAACAAGTCTGCGGCGAACGGCACCCTGATCTTATCCCAGGCTACGAAGGGCTCGCTCAAGTTTTCGCTGCCACTGACCGACTCGAGGAGTCAAACCAACACCAACGCATGGCGCAAAAACTGAAGTTGATGATACGCTAGCCAGAAAATCTTGCCGATTGCGAACAAGCGGCGAGCAACAATTTGACTCGGCCTAATTAGCACGGCTTAGCACATCTTGGCATAGATTGCCTATCTCGGACTGCATTCCTTGGGGACTGGGCAGCTTCTCAGGTACAGCACCGAAAACAATTCGACTTGAGAACTGGTTAGAAACTGAGTTATCGAAATCGCCAGCAAACAACCCAGCAAGCAGATGCGGAACTAGCCCCCAATCGAGGTCGATGCACTTAAGAAATTAGCTAGGCCGAGTTGGCGAAAGAAACGCAAAAGTGGCCCGGCAGGTTCAGCTGTATCATTCCAAACTATCTCTGCGCGAAAACGTTTACGATTCAAAATCCCTGGCACGGGAATCGCGCCGCTCCAGTTATTGAGCGATGCGGCCTTGTGAAACGGTCCCGCTACGAATATCCAACGAATAGCCAATTGGAATCCGTTCAAACGAACCCATATCTTCCGTGAATTTAAGCAGCGCGGCGAGCTTCTGTTCTGCCGATGCCTCCCCTGGTTTTTCGAATCCGGGCGCACTGCCCCAGAGAATAGGAACATCATTGCGCGTGAATAACTCAAACGAACCAATCACCTCCAAGCGATGTTTCGCCACACGTGGTGACTCCCGATTAACGACTCGCAACAACCCGACGCGTTGCCAATGCGTCCTCAGAAGTTCTGCAATTCTTGCGCATCCGACAATCCGCGCGTCGGGCCACGGTTGTCCAATTATGGCAGGTGAGCCTGGGGGAAGCGGTACAGAGATCCGCATACAATTCGTTGCTTGCTCCGGCGAGAAGAACTGTCCATCGAGGATCACAGCCTCTCCATCGATGGGCACTAACCTTCCCTCACCGATTTCCACCATAGCAATGGCTTCTCGATACTCGATATCAGCAACAAATCGATCGCGCAACTTTTCGATGCGACGGACTCCTCGTATCCAAGGTTGACCAGCCAGCATGGCTACCACTTTGTCTGTCGCATCGACGTCCAACAAAGATAATTCCGCAAGCTGGCTATCTTGAAAAGCGGTATGCAACCAATCCTCAGGGATTCCGCCTGGCGTTGGCGGCACAACAATCCGCTCCAAAGTCACAGCAAATTGATCGCGGGCCACAACTTCATCGCGGAATTTATTCCATGCAACCGCCCCCGAGATCACGATGCCAGCGGCAACAATCACCATGAGCACGAGTGGGTGCATGGCAATCCGATGGAAAGAAATATCAGCGATCGAATCTAACAAATTTGTCGACTTTTTCGCCATGTTGCGCTGGTTCGTGAGAGAATCGTGAGCAAAGTTGAAGCGTGACCCGAATCGTCGTCACGTTGTTTCTCTTATCGGATCGCCTTGCAAAAGATTCCGCGATTCGTCAGCTCCGCACGCATAAGCTTTTCAACCGTTCCGAGGCATCCGTCGAATCGTCCTAAAATTGGGTTGGATGTAAAAGGGAGGAGGAGCGCTCAGTCAATCCACGCCCGCATTTTCGTTAGTGGTTCCGTAACCGGCGCAGATGCAAAAAACGGTGGCTATTACCAAAGTCAACTCTAAAGGCTTCGAGCGCGGCAGCAACAAAGCAATTTCGCCTTCAAGACCATTTCGGACGGAAAGCCGTCGATTGATGTCCGCTGAAATGGAGGGATTAAGCCCTCGTTTTATTACAAAACTGAGAAAGCAATGCTCGCCTGAGAAATTCATGACCAAGTCTGTCCACCGATTACGCTCCAGTATTACCAGACTTGCAATCCCAACGTCAGATCGATGTCCAAACGATCAGAAACCTGATTGCGCACAAGGTCGATCAACCGCAGCACGTCGTCGCTGGAAGTGGCAGGATCAGCGATAAAGAAATTGGCATGTTGATTTGACACTTGCACGCCACCGATTCGCGCGCCCTTCAACCCGGCTCGCTCAATGAGTTGTTTAGCAGATTCCCCGCCATGATCTTTGAAGACGTACGCGGAACATTGATCGATCCCAGGCTGATTTGATTTGGTCACAATCCAATTCTTCTGCATGCGTCTGGTCAGCTCCCCGGCGTCGCTGCGATCAAACTCGAACCGCGCGTTCAGAATTGCCAATTCGTTGAGACTGCTCTCTCGGTAGGCGAATTGCAAATCCTCAAGTTTCCGGGTTTTTATTTCTCCTTGCAAAGTCATTACATCGGCGCTACGCAACCACGTCCCGATATCCGAACCTTGGACTCCAGTATTTTCGTGCAACGCCCCACCCACCGTACCTGGTATCCCGACCAAGTTTTCAGGTCCAACGAATCCGTTTCCGACCGCCAAGGAGACGAAATGTGAAAGCTTGACGCCCCCCCCAACCAAAACCTGCTCGCCGTCACACTTCATTTGGCAAAACGCTGGAGCGCTCAACAATATCACCAGGCCAGCGACCCCTTCATCCCGCACCAATACGTTGGAGCCCCCTCCCAACAATCGAATAGATTTGCCGGCACTTGCGAAGCGTTGGACTAACGCCTGCAACTGATCCAAGTCATTCGGCTCAGCCAAAAACTCAGCAACCCCACCGATCCGTAAACTGGTATAGGGGGCCAGGGGTTCATTCTCTCGTATGATGTTTTCAAATCCTTCAATCAACGACATTCCTAATTCCTGTACCTAGATAGTTGAAACGCTGAAGCCATAAGAAGTGACAAATTCACTCGCAGAAACAAGCACACCTACGCCGCCCGGAGTTCTGCTCGGAACACATTTCGTTCCTCGCTTTTGTCGTGATCATCCCCAATCAATTGACCGAGCAATCGCAACTTGCCGCAATCGTATGCCGCCAGTGCTACATTCTACCAGTATCGTTCCAGGACGATATGCCCCGGTGACTTTGAACGGTGTTTTTTCATGCCGCGATGGCCCAATATCGATTCGACTTCATCTAACATCGCCGGGTTGCCACATAACATTACCGATGAATTTTCGCTTGAAATCCGTAGTCCCAACTCAGATTCCAGCTCACCAGTTTCAAGCAGCGTCGAGATCCGCCCCTTGAGGCATTGAGCATCCGGATCGCGGGTCGTCGAAGGAACATAATGAAACTGATGCGGATATCTGGTTTCGTATCCCTTCAGTTCATCCGCATAACTCAACTCGCTAAAATGACGCGCGCCATGCACCAACACAATTTTACGATAGTTTTGCCAAGGCACTTCAGTCCGCAACATCGCGATGTAGGGGGCGAGACCCGTTCCCGTCGCTAATAACCAAAGGCATTCGGCTGGCGGCGTCTTCGACAGAACAAAGCTACCGGTCGCTCGTTCGCTCAGTTCAATCTCCCCACCAACTTCAAGCCGCTCCAAAATCGGCGTCAATTCGCCACCGTCAACCTTGACGATGTAGAACTCGAGTGGCCCACCATACGGAGATGCAACCGAGTAAGGTCGATTGATAAGCCTCCCATCGGGTAACCTGACTCCCAACTGCAAAAATTGCCCGGGCTCAAACGGCCTGACACCGTCGATGTCAATGCACAGAGTAAAAAGGCCAGCGGTCCAATTGTGCTTTTTTTGCACCTTGCCAGTCACCCATTGTACGGCCATCGTCACCTCGATAATTTCGGCGGAACGGTTTTCTCTTGGGCCAACGCTTCTCTTCGTGACGCCAGCCCAACTTGAACCGTACATCGTCGCAAAATTCATTGCTTTGACAACCTACCCTAACGGAAAAATCGCAGCAAGCCACACTATTCATGTGGACAGTCGCTGATGCCAGTCTGCAGCAATTTCACCGCGCAGGATTTTAACGATGGTGCTTTATCGTGATGCCACACAGTGTTGAACGTCCTGAGAGTCGTTGATCACAAACGCAAAATGACGTTCAGTCGCTGAGCACTGCGGCGTTGAGCCGCTGAATTCCGTGGGATGAATTTCACAGTTAAATCGGAATTCTGATCGCCTCGGATTCGTCATGCCAAGCTGAAATTCGAGTCGAAAGATACTGCAGGCCGAAGAATGCGCTGCGTGCAGGCGACGAGCGAACGAGAACCAACTGGCTCATACGTTTACGATTCTCTCCAAGATTCGTGGCAATATCGCGGAGTGACCTTGTCGAATAGAAAAAAGTTGTTTGCCGCCAGCCGAAACCGTTCTGGCCAGAAACTCCCTTGCTGCCTACCAAGCTAGAATCTGCAAATTTGTTTGATGGCGATCCCTAATTCACTAATGCTGCAATTTGAATTGATGAGGCAACAAATCCGCCAGAGAATACACTTGAAACTCGTCCGGTCGTTCAGCTCCACACAATATGATCTCAAGGCTCGGGCTAAATTCGCATAGGAACTGTCGGCATGAACCACATGGAAATGCCAAGGGCGACGCCGCAATGGCAATCGCCCTAAATTCGCGAACACTTTCCGTGACCGCCTTTGCCACGGCAACACGCTCAGCACAAATCGACAACCCATAAACGGCGTTTTCTACATTGCAACCAACAAACACTTCACCGCGATTGGACAACAATGCTGCGCCAACCTGAAATTTAGAATACGGAGCGTAGGCACGACCCCGCGCCGCAATGGCTAATTCACACAGGTGAGCTGGCTGCATTATCTTACTCAATGGCGGAAATTAATGATCGATCCTCAATCCAATCATATCGCTTGCTGGGTTTCAATGCCATCCGACTCGTAACAACAAACAAACCAGAATCGGCGATTTCCGCACGAAATTGTGCAGCTCTGTCCGTACTGTCTTGCATCGCCTTGCATCGCATAATTCGTCACCGCAAGTTGACCAGTGATCCGCCAGCCAGTAGATTTACGACGAACCGATAAATTGACTCGGCTGCAGTGTCCGCCCATTCGCTGAGGAAACGTCGGTGTTAACCTGTTGCTTACGGACGCTGTAGCTCATTCATTGACAAGGGGAGTAACAATGCAACGCGTGACTGGAATCGGTGGGATCTTTTTTAAGGCCAAAGACCCGCAAGCGCTTGGTGCGTGGTATCAGAAGCACCTTGGCATCAATGTCGAAGACTGGGGCGGGGCAGCGTTCCAATGGGCAGGCCCACAGAACCCAACCGGCGTCGGTACGACGATCTGGAGTCCATTCAAACAAGAGACCGATTACTTCGCCCCAAGCCAAGCGACATTCATGATCAACTATCGCGTTCACGACTTAGACGCGCTGCTTGAAGCGCTGAGAATCGAGGGATGCCAAGTCGACGCAAAAGTTGAAGAGTCCGAGTCTGGCAAGTTTGGCTGGGTTATCGATCCCGAAGGAAATAAGGTCGAACTTTGGCAACCTCCCGTTGGCCAATGAATCGAAGCCGCGGCCCGCACAGCCGCACCTACTCTGTCGCCCTGGACAATTCGATACGTTACCCCAGAATCGCCAACTCGCATGTATGGCAAACATGCAAAAGGAAAATGAGATGACGGATTTTGCATCTGTATTTGCCGCACTGCGAAGCATCATGCTCCGTCATACTCAGCAACTCGATTGTACTGTCGACAATGACCAAGAGTTGTATTTGAATTCGAAACACATCCAAAAGAATGGCAAGCCACTGTTCTTCGGAGCGGTCCAAATCAAGAAGCGGCACGTCAGCTACCACCTGATGCCCGTGTACTTGAACCCAAAGCTAGTTGAAGGTATCTCGCCGGAACTGCAAAAACACATGCATGGAAAATCGTGCTTCAACTTCACTACCGTAGATGCGTCACTTTTTAGGGAACTTGCGAAGCTGACCAAAGCCGGTATCATGGATTATAAGAAACAGCGTTTCGTTGGATGAGTTGCCCGACGAAGCGCCGCAGCCATCTCGAGTCCTGCGCGACTGTGCAACCCGCGCCGTGACAGCCGAATCGTCACCGTTCGTAGGCCCGAATCGTTTAACCGCGGCGCACTTCATAACTGAGCCGAATTACTGAGCCGACGACACGATCAACCAACCATCAGGCGAACGCCTTTTTGTTTTGCCAACCAGCGAGCGAGAATCAATGCGGTGAGCCAAACCACCCGTTTGCCTCCGAAAATTAGGTTACGGTCAATAAACCCTCAAGAAAATGGAAAACCACAAATTTGTTCAGGCTGCACGGTAAGGCGAACCATCTTGTTCCGTAACGCCATTCCTTATCCTTTTCATTCACCGGGAGCCATCATGCAAAAAATGATCTTCACCGCAATCGCCTATTGGACCATTCTGGCGAGCACACTTGCACAAGAACCGAACGATTCAAGCCTGGCAAAAGAATCTTCTCCAGAACATAAAAAACTCCATGCCTTTATTGGTACCTGGGAACTGTCCGTGTCGGGGGTCGAACAGAAGGGGCGCGCAGAAATCAAACCGATTCTCGGTGGCCTTTTTATTACGGAGGACGTCACAATCCCTTTCGGCGGATTTGACATGAATTGGCACGGCGTGCTTGGCTACGATCGCGTCAACAAACAATATACCGGCGTCTGGTTCGATAACATGAACAACATCACGCGCAGCAGTTCCGGCGATGTTGATGAAACCGGCCGCGTTATTACCTTTCGCGGCGAACAGGCCGGGCACGGAAGGTTCGCATGGCGGATTTCCAATGATGGAGACAAAGCGATGACGATCGAGATGTTCCAAGTCACCGAAGACGGAAAAGAGTCGCTTGTAATGAGTGTGCGCGGAACAAAACTGGAATAACTCCTCATTCAGCCCAAATTCTTCGCAGCTTTCGAAGTCAAGCACACTTCAAATCCAACGCAGCTTCCATGTTTGTTTGGGCCGATGGTTTGGCCGATCGTAATCTGAATCTGCATAAGATGTCTGTATAACATTCTGCCACTTTGCATTGCGTCCGATGCTAGGAGCGATCAGTTGCCGGGATTTGCCAGAATACAGAAAAACACGTCGGGAAAATCTGGACGCAGACAGCGTGCGAAAAATTTGTTGACAACCCGGTAAGAGCCGGTAAGATACAATCGTTACTAATTATACAGATTGGCAGCGACACAATACCGATTCGCGATTCTGTATAATAATTGTTAGCCGAATTATCACCATGGCAGGATTCGCCGAACTGATTCTGGAATTCTTACCGACTGATCTTGGCGGTCGCCGGTCACCAATTTCACTTTCGGCGGATGCTGTCTCCCGATACCGTCGACATTTGCGTGTCATTGATGGTGACGAGTTGACGCTTGGGGTTGAATTTGTTGACGGACCTGACGAACCGGTTTATCCCGGTATGAAAACACACGCAACAGTTCGATTCCGATACGAACCAGGAGTCTGTTACGATGCGTTGATTGTCGGTGCACGATTTGAATTGTTGGAGGGTGCCCGCGCGGTTGCCGTTGGCGAGGTTACCCGAAGATGATCGGAACGGACCCGGACGTCGGCGAACAAGGCGTTGCACGCGAGCGGGCGGCGGCGGCGGTTTTGGAGTCAATATCAAACGCGCCGCCGCGTGAATTTGGTCGTTAGGCCGCTGAAGTCCAAACACTGATGGCAAAGCACCAACGCCGCCGAAAACGTCAATGCGCCTACTGTGGCGAGCATCGCGAAATC
>CALMEE010000150.1 GCA_937862885.1 uncultured Planctomycetaceae bacterium | reverse complement strand
CCGTGAACACCCTCGGGTTCCGCGCGACGCCCGCGCGGCCCCCCCCCGCCCCCCCCCCGCCCCCCCCCCCCCCCCCCCCCCCCGCCGGCGCCGCCGCCACCGATGCCGCCGCCACCAGTACCGCCGCCGCCGACGCCGCCACCACCGGTACCGCCGCCGCCACCTCCGATTCCGCCTCCACCAGTCTGGCTATAGACCTGAGAACCGAATGCGAAAGCCAGGAAAAGGAAAATAGAAACGACTAAGTCAAATCGACGCATTTTTAATCCTAAATGTCTTGGCAAATGCGGACAAAAGCGATTGACGAGACTTCGCGTCAGTCGCACATGATGTTTGTCCTGAAAATTCAATGAGAAACTTTTTGTCGTACGCAGTACTTGTCGTGTGCGGTTTGGGGTGATTCCCCGTCACCTTGATTTTTCGACGCTTTCAGAGAGCCAAGTCAACGAAACTCTGAGAAGTCACAATCATATCAATCAAACACGGTTGTCTTACATAAATTTAACAGTTTTGCGGAGAAAAAGTTACGAAAGAATCGCGTTACCGAGTCCTTACCGACAAGACTTCGCCCTTATACAAAGCGAAAACTGCGCGGAAGCTGGCAAGAAATTCCGATCTTACGGAACAATTTTTTATCAGAATTCGATTTAAGTTTCGTTTGTTTTGCTGCATACTTCCCGTCAATATGGGAGTTACCTAGGAAATTATGAAACTTCTGGCGCAATTTCGGGTTAAATCAGGTTTGGCGGGGTGGAAAACTCAATTTCCGCTCATGCCGCTATTTTTGGGCGCCATGATTGCTCGGTAATTGATTGATGGTTTTGCCCTTTGACAGCATTTGTATTTGCCGCGTCCGTGTTTTGAGCAGAATCGACGGACTGAAAGCGCGAGAGAAGTTCGATGCAGTCATCGACCCTTCGCTCCTTTGGATCACGCTAGATTCAACAGCACTTGGTCAAGACTAGGATTTAGGGTTGGCTCCATTGGACGTAGTTAAGTTCATCGTACTCGGTCAAGTTCTTATAACGTCGACGACCCCAATTCTGGATTTGACATCGCACACGTTAGAGCATTGATACGGCATTGATTTGGATTAGCTTTTAGTTGGAATGATTATGTTTGAGAACAAACTCTTATCGGCTGCCATATTTGCGGTCTTATCTTACGGACTTTTAGTCAACGCAAGCCTAAACGCACAAAATCGGCCTCCTGCCGACGAATTGTTGCCTCACGATACGATTGCCTATGTTCAAATCCCAGACGTCAAGGCATTGAGGGAAGATTTTGCTAACTCGGGAGTGGGTCATATTTTTGGCGACGAGCGGGTGCAACCGCTAATTGACCGGCTATACGAGGAGCTTGCGTATCTATTCGAAAGCAACGTACAAGATTATGTCGGAGTTGGCCTAACGGATTTATTGAATGTACCCTCGGGTGAACTCTGCTTCGCCGTTGTTGCCCCCAAACGACAGAAAACGTCTTTCGTTTTTCTTCTCGATATCGATGAAGAATCGGGGGCTGCGGAAACACTGATTGAGCGAGGTATTGAAGCAGTGGAACGGCAGGGTGGCCAAGTCAAGCAGGATAGTAGCCAAGATTTCGAAATCCGAATCTTTAGAAATGGCGAAGACGAAGAGGTCTTTTTTGTTCGGAACTCTGGCACCATTCTTGCATGCACCGATCGAAACGTTCTCGATCAAATGTTACTGCGTTGGACGCGGACACCGATTCCTAAAGACCTTCGACTAAAGGATAATCGAAAGTATATCACCATCATGAATCGGTGCGCTTCGGTTGTCGAAGGCAAACGACATCAATTCTCATTTTACGTTGACCCATTTGAGGGAATTAGTGCTGCTCTGCGCGGCGAAGCTCAGCGTTTGCTGGTTTTGGGGATCTTGAGAACAGCGGGCTTGGATGGCTTGCTGGCAATTGGCGGCACAGCGCTGTTTGATGAATTGGGCTACGAATCGATCATGCACCTGCACGTTTCCTTGTCCAATCCACGTAAGGGAGTTTTCCGGATCTTAGCACTGAAACCAGGCAAAGACGATCCAGAACTTTGGGTTCCAGAAGACACGATTAGCTACATAACTTCGAATTGGAATGTGGACGACGTTTATCAACAGTTACAAGAAATCTATCATTCATACGAGCCTGAATTACAATGGCCTGAATTGATATCTCGCAACATCAACGAGCCATTGGGAATTGACTTCGAGCGTGACTTGGTGAATGCGTTGAACGGGCGTTTGACCATGGCAACATGGTATGAACCGCCGATCCGACTGAACAGCCAGTCCAACATTATCGCCTTAGGACTTAAGGACCCGAAGGAATTCGAGGACATCTTAAACCAGGCAATTGATCGGCTGTCGGAAAATCTGCCCATTAGTGATAGTCTCGAGATTATTGAATACAAGGGAATTGAAATTTGGAGAGCTAAGGTCGACGAAGAACGCCTCGAACGACGGCGGGCAAGTAGGGACGAAAACGGAATTCGTATCGACATACGCAATCCTCAGCCGAGCTTGGCAATTATCGGAAATTCATTGGTGATTACCGAGAGTTCAGTTTTCCTGGAAAAGGCGATCGACACCTTCCGAGGAGAATCAAAACGCCTAGCCGAACACGAAGGTTACAATCAAGTTATGCGTGAAATGTCTCGACTGTTGAAGACTGACCTTCCAGGTTTGACGCTTTTCTCAAGACCCGATCTTCAGTTCCGCAACCTGTTTGAGTTGGCGGACAATGAGTCGATTCGTGATTTCTTACGCACACAAGCGGAAGAATACGATTTTGCGGGAGGGATTTATGATGCAATGGAAGATAATCCGTTGCCAGAATTTGAAGAATTGGCCGGATATCTTGCTCCAACCGGAGCGTTTTTGACGAATGATGAAACCGGCTGGCACTTGATGTTTTTCCAACTCAAGTCAGACAAATTAAAGTAATCCTCCGCTGCTTGCTCGACTATTTCTCGTGAATGGCGTGACTTATTGCTGAGATGGATTTGAATCGATGCAATAACCGCGTCATATGACCTGCGCAAGATGAACCAACTTGCGCAGGTCAACTCTTGTTTTGTTAGAGCGACCTCGCCCAGTCCCCGCTCGCATTGTACAATTAAAGAGCTTGCAAACTTTCAGGGGTAAGTTCGCGGCAATTGTGATGACGGCCTTTTCGGCGCGTTAAACAGGTCGAGCGAACCACCAACTCAATTCTTTCGACTGGCTGCGCGATCGTTCGACGCCATTCGGCATTTGATTCGAAATGCGCGTCGTAACCTTGGTTCAGACCGAACGACCGAAATGTGGTGAGGGAGTCAGCTCGATCGGTTGAAAATACCAATCAAAAACTATGTTCCGTTATGGAGTGGAGAATGATCGCTAAACTGACAACAACGATCACATTAAGCTTGGCTTGCATCGGAGTGTTCTCACTTGGATTTTGCAGTCACTATCTCGTTAATCAATCACTCGGACCAAAAATTGACTGGCCCAGCGAACTGAAAGCGGACAGTTCGACATCCGGAAAAATGATGTCGTGCGCCACCGGATGGATCAACGAAAACGTCGAAGGTCTGTTCGTATTGGATCATCTCACTGGCACCCTTTTTTGTTGGGTCATCGACCCAAAATCAGGTGCCTTAGGAGCCAGCTTTCAAACGAATGTGACTGCCGATCTTTCTCCAGATGGTCGCGTTGCGGATGTCGATTATGTTATGGTTACTGGCTCGATTAATTTTTCTGGCACGCAGTTTACTGGCGTTAATCGTCCGGCGCGTACGATCGTCTACGTGGGCGAAGGAAACTCTGGGCGGGTGGGTGCTTACGCAGTTCGATTTCGCGCAGGGACCGGTACCATCGAGCGACTTGGCGTAGGCCAGACTCGTGCGGCTGGTCTTATGCGAGAATGAAACTTGTCTCTATTCGAAAAATAAGCATCCCGCGTCCGAAAACATTAGCACTGTTGGTTACACAATGAACATTGACAAGTCTCGCATCACGGCGTTTCTTGTGGAGCTGGCCGTCGACGACGAGCAGAGTTTGTACGTCATGTTGGCGCGGGATGGTTCTGTACACCGCATGGGACGGGGTACGCTGGACAATGATCAGCACCAAATGTTTGAAGGCGTCAGTGATGATTGCCTGTTCGATAGCTTTATCGATGAACTCGATGCGTCTGTTCTAAATTACGCCGGCTTCTACGAAGACAAAGACTCGCAAGGCCAGGCTTGTTGTCTTCGACTGAATTTCCATGTCGAAGAACCGGGCGAAGAAATTGGTTTTGAATTTCGCTACGGCGCTGAAAGTCAAGGACCGCCAACCGAAATCTGCGATTTGGTCATCAATGCAATTGATCTGACCGAAAAATGGTTCGAAAACCAGATCGCCATGGTTAACGGTAGTAATCGCTGAACTCCGTCGGCAAACGATTATTACATCCCTTCGAACGCTCGCCGTTCCATAAAATCTCCAAGATCGGACGTGATGAGTTTTCAGATGCCATTCCACGCCTGTCATGCCGCGTCGACTTGCAAGCCGCTACCAACCCTGACAAGCCTATCAGAATTGGCACCAGACAAGAATTTCTAGACAATTAGCATCGCATCGCCATAGCTAAAGAATCGATAGCGTTGCTCAATCGCAAGTGCATAGGCCCGTCGAATCAATTCATCGCCGCCAAAAGTTCGAACCAGGACCAACAAAGTACTACGGGGCAAATGAAAATTGGTCATCAGTCCGTCGATCGCCCTAAATTGGTAGGGAGGGTGAATGTACAAATTCGTTGCACCTTGCCAGGCCGAAACGCTCCCGGAAATCGCCGCCGTTTCCAGAACGCGTGCCGACGTCGTCCCTACGGCGATGACACGTCCGCCAGCTTGTTTGGCTGAGTTGATCGCTGCAGAGGCTTCTTCGGATATCGATCCGAACTCTTTATGCATCCGATGTTCATCAATACAGTCTACGTCGATCGGTTTGAACGTGCCGACGCCCACATGCAGAGTAACACGCGAAAGCTTAATCCCAAGCGTTCGCAGCTGTTCGATTAGCGACGGCGTGAAATGCAAACCGGCGGTCGGCGCCGCGATGGATCCCTGCTGGGTTGCGTACGGGGTTTGATAGGGTTAAAGACCCCGGCGGCCCATATTCCCGCCACGAATATAATGGGGTAACGGTACCGAACCGACACTGTCTAATACCTGATAAGCTGATTGATCCGAGGAACATTTGGCCATCCAGGACCCATCGTCAAATTTCTTGAGCAGGGTCAACTCACAAGCTTGGCCACCTTCTCGGTCGATTAATCTTATCAACTCACCAGGTTGCAACTTCCCTTTCGTTCGACCAAGCAACCGCCAGAGCCCTTGTGCGTCTTGTTCGAGGAACAGACCACTCCACTTGCCACCCGTTGAAACTCGAAAGCCATTCAACTTTGCCAAGATTACGCGCGAGTCGTTTTGCACGATGCAGTCGCCCCGCCTCAATATCTCCGGCAGGTCACGTACATGCTGGTGCTCAATGCGGTTCATCGCGCGATCGACAACCATCAACTTGGCGTCAGCTCGGTTTGCCAAAGGGTGTTGTGCAATCAACTCCCTGGGGAGGTCAAAATCGTAGTTCTCCACCAAATTCTGCGATTCATTCGATATCATACAATTTTTGCTTGCTCCAAGTCATGCACTTTTGCAAACCTTCCTAAATCCTTAAATATGAACATGTTAAGCAATTTGACAGCGTCGCATTATTTTCGAAGTCAAGCAACCGTCTGTTCCCCGAGGGGATAACTGGGTATGCTTGAACGAAGCTTCATCCTGAGCAATTCGTTACGTTAGCAAGGGTGCAAACTTGGAGACTCTGCGTTGATGCTTGCTTGGCCAGCGATGCCCGTTACTGCGGACTCGTGGACCATCGACATTTCAACTGAGTTTGCTGTGTAATTGACGCGGGCCGGTGCCGAACAGTCAACGATTCATTGCCCTCAGCTTCCTACAGGCAGCCTCAGTTTACATGGATCTGTGGCTTTTGTTGATAGCCCTCGCAAAGCAGTTCTTCGAAGTGATGAAACTGGCGTACAAAACGTCCGTATCGCAATCAATCTAGGCGAACCGCATTGTTTTTGCCAATCCAGTAGCCTCAGCGATGAAATGGTAGAACATATTGATCAATGTTAACTTCCACCTAAGAGTTAACAAACCCGATTTTGTCATTCGCGCCACACCAAGAATTCAAAGCCCACAGAACTTGAGGTGTGGTTGCGAGACGAACGACCGGAAGCGATCGTAGACAATTGTGTTTGAGTCCAAATTCCTCCAACTGATGGTTCAAACGCAAGACTTGACCCATAATCGCTCGCACGACGTGAGCGGGTCAGGTTTTTTGAGAACCGCCGCAACACACGTTCTTTGATCCACGGGTATCTGGACACCAACGAATCCGCGACCCCAACAGCTTGCAACATGACTTCAGGAATCGATCGTGCCTTCTGATCGAATTTGGGTTCGGAATTTACTGCAGACTGTTGATGGTATCATTGCGAACTACCACCAGTGTTTGGGCCGTTGATTTTTGAATCAGCTTTTGTTCATTCAAGGCAAAGCTGCTTCGGATTATAATCAGTTCACCGTATCTAGCTAAGCGACATGACCGCTATTTCAGGACGACAATTGAACCGAACGCGCCGCGAATGGCCGATGCCGCGCGTAATAAACAATTGCCGCCCCGGTCCCACGTCGAAAAAACCGGCCGAGTATCGATGATTAACTACAGGTAAGATTGGTGGAGGAAGGAATGGTGGTTTGCATTGCCCTCCGTGTGTATGTCCACTGAGAATGACCCCCGTGAACTGACGCCAATCTGCTACGTCACAGACGTCCGGATTGTGGCACAAGCAAATCGCTCCCTGCGATGGATTCGATTCCCGTAATACTGGATCGGGACTGAATCGAGGAGACCAAAAATCGTCCAGACCTACGATTCGCAAGCCATCGATGTCTACAAACTCATTTCGCAGCACTTGAATTCCATATCGTTGAGAAATGGTGGTCACGGAATCAGCCGAGGCAGTATGCGACCAACCGACTCCATAATCATGATTGCCCACACATGCAACTTTGAGCGCTGACGACGAGTCAATCACCGATAATACTTCATTCAAATCGTTCCAGGCAGCCGTCGAATGATCGACGAAATCGCCAGTAATCGCGAGCACGTCTGGCTCCAACGCTTCTACGGTTTCCATAGCGCGAATTAGATAGCTGAGTGTGACCCGACCGACGTGCAGATCCGATATGTGCACCAACCGTTTGCCGCGCCAGGCTAGGGGCAAATTCGGTACATGGAGATCGTGAAAACTAAGGGCCAGCAAACGGGGCTCAATAACAATGGCCCACCCCAATACGCCTGAACCAGCGGCCAAACAACTTATACCGCCGCGCAGCATTTGCCGCCGTGTGAGGCGCCTACGTGGGTTACTTGGAGCGGTCGAAGAGTTGTTCATCGCATTCATTGTACCACATTGGATGGAACAGATGATCTGAGTAGCGGTAAACAACGCCAAAAGATTTTCACTTGAAATTCGGTGCGTTCAATCACGCAATATCGTCGAGAACGAATTTCGCTCTTGAAAAATTTGATGCGTATTATTCAAGTGCGATGAAATCTCGCTGGATCGGATCTACAATCAATTCCGCACCGAATGACTTAGACGAAGTGGCGCCGTGCATTCTTTTCAATTCGCACATGACCGCCCGCCGAAGTGGCAATACAATGCCGCTGACAATCAATTCCCACAATGGTCTTTCCAAGCCAGTCGAACTCGACCACTGTCGGAATAGACTGCGGCATCACACGCAGAACGCACCTTGGTTGAGCAGCATCGTCATCAAGCAAATCGAGGCATTGAGGATTCGCGCGTCGATTTAAGTCATGCAATCGTTCGCCGCACCGTCCCTGATACTCTGAGGAATCCTGGCACCGCCGATCCTATCGCCGCAGTGCCGCTCCCGATCCTGAATATCGGCGATCAAGCATTATCCGCGTAGCCTTTGTGGCCAATGCCAGGCTCGTGGCGAAGGCTATCCGATATCGATCAACTAAGGCTACGATTTGAAACTGTTGCGGGTTAAGATATGATCGAAGTTCAACGCGTACGAAGAGCGTTACGGTACCGACTGAAATCATGACCCCGACGGAAAACAATTTGCTTATAGAAGGCCTTGTTGCCGACTTCCGAGCTGAATACTCGACCAGTCCCCAAATCGTTGCGATTGCTCCTGGTCGCGTAAATTTGATCGGTGAACATGTCGACTACAATCAGGGTGTTGCCATTCCGTTTGCGGTCCAGCGTTATGTTATTGTTGCGGCACGGATAAGAAACGATGCCATGCTGCGCGTTAAATCCGTACCTTTGGGAGAATCGAAGCGTCTTAATCTAGACGAGGTTGAGGGGCGCATCGCTGGTTCGTCTGGAGGCCTGGAACCTCGCTGGCTGGCTTATGTTGCCGGGGCCATCATCGAAACGACGCGCGAAATGCCCATATGTGGTATGGACTTAGTGATCGACGCAAATTTGCCAATTGGTGCAGGCTTGTCCAGCAGTGCTGCATTGACATCGGCGATCGTAACGGCCCTTGATTGCCTCTTGCGATTGAATATGGACCTAATGCAAAAAGCTGTTCTTTGCCAACGTGTTGAACAACGCTATTTGGGTGTTCCGTGTGGCATGATGGATCCTTGGGCGTGTATGGCGAGCGAGTTGGGATGCCTGCTGAAGCTCGACTTCTTAACCCACACTCATGAACAGATTCCGTGGGATAGTACCAACCCAGCGTTCTTGATTGTGAATTCTGGCATTAAGCATGATCTTGCTGATGGGGCTTATGCGTTACGTCGTGAGGAATGTCGCATCGGTGCTCGACTCTTGAACGTTGATTCGCTTCGTTTTATCACTGGCACTGAATTCGGGTCACATCAAAACAATCTCCCGATCCAAATTGCGAAACGAATTCAACACGTTTGCGGGGAAATTGCACGCGTCGAGCAGGCTGCTGAGCTGATCCGCGGCAGAGATTGGAATGAATTGGGGAAGTTATTGGTCGCCAGCCATCATTCGCTTTCCGAACTTTACGAAGTCAGCTGCCCGGAAGTTGATGACTTAGTGAAAATTGTTGTCGGGAAACCAGGCGTATTTGGGGCTCGCATGACAGGGGGTGGTTTTGGCGGAGCCGTAATTGCTTTGGTTGACAGCAATCTCGTCCCAAAAATTTCGCAATCGGTGGCTGAGGAGTTCAATCGGCGAACTGGCTTGACTCCTCAAATTTTCGAAACAAAGCCGCAGGCTGGGGTCCGAATTATCTCGGTTTAGCCCTGTGCATCGCAAATCGTTCAAGAAATGGTCGTTCATTTGCTTCGTGGCGTTTGGAGCGAGCAATTTCCTTTGCGTTGGCGTGACCGAGCGTGCCAGCCAATTTTGGTTCTCAAAAGGGGTTGGTGGATTCGACTGGCCCCTCCACCCCGTAGCGACCGGCATTTCAGTAGAAAATAGCCTTTTTAACCAGTTTCTGTGGCGTTTAGGAAAAAAACGAAACCATTTGCGGGTTTCGAGGTTTGATTACGTATTGGCGAATCGAAGAATTTTTGGATTTGGTCAATTGACAGAAGTGTAATTAAGAGGAAGCGCACTGCAGACAAACGCATCCCCCTCAAACCCCATTTTGCGGTGCGTTTCCTCTTGTTTATATGCTGTCGCTTCGAATCGGGGGATTATTAGCGAGCGAGTGTGTGGATATTCCGGGTATTTCCGGTGTTTTCGCACAAACTTTTCCATTCTGCGGCAACTTCGCTCCATCGCCCGTTTTCCGTGGCATTTCAAAGGTTCTTTTTGAGGTATCCTGAAGTAATCGGGAATTCTCGTTGAAATCTGAAAGATGGATATAGGTCAGCTTTTCGTCGAACGTGGTTTAATCAACCAGTCGCAACTAAATCAATCCAAGTCCACTGGAAGCAATCTACTGATTCAGTTGATTGAGCAGGGGATTGTGCGTGAAGACTTGGCACTGAAGACGATTGGCGAGCATGTCGGTTTAGAATTTATCGATTTGTCTAACGAGCAGGTTGACCTTTCTCTATTGGCCAGCTTCCCGCAAAAGCTGATTTATCGCCAATTATTGTTCCCTGTCCGTCGCGACAATGGCTCTTTGGTTGTTGCCACCAGTGATCCGTTCAACATGTATCCATTGGATGAAGTCAGCGCTTCCGTTGGGTTGAACGTCCAACCGATTTTGGCAGAACGCGCCGAAATTGCCAAATTGATAAAAAAACACTTCGGGGTTGGCGGAGAGACCATTGAACGACTCATCGACCAAAAGGTTGAAGAAGATGGAGTCGAACTGCTCGAAGATATCGAGGGGGATGGATCTGAGCTGTCCGAAATGGCTCAGGAAGCCTCGGTGGTCCGACTGGTCAACGAAATTCTCCTGGAAGCGATCGAGTCGCGAGCCAGTGACGTTCACATTGAATCGCAAGCCAGTGGTTTGGTGATTCGTTACCGCATTGACGGTTTGCTGCATCCGCAACCTGTGCCCGCAGAAATCAATCATTTCCAAGCGGCCATCATCAGTCGTCTGAAGATTATGGCGCGGTTGAATATCGCTGAAAAGCGTTTACCGCAAGACGGTCGAATCAAGTTAAAGGTCAAGGGGCGTGAGGTCGACGTGCGTGTGTCGGTCATACCGATGATCCATGGCGAAAGTCTCGTGATGCGTATTTTGGATAAAGGCGCGATGGTCTTCGAGATGCGATCGTTGGGGATGTCGCAGGAAACCTACGAGCAGTTCCATCAGTTGATCCATTTACCGCACGGCATCATTTTGGTCACTGGCCCCACAGGCTCTGGTAAGACGACCACGCTGTACAGTGCGCTCATTGAGATTAACTCCCCAGAAAACAAGATCATCACAACCGAAGATCCCGTAGAATATCAACTCGAAGGGATTAACCAGATTCAAGTTCACGCCAAGATTGGTTTGGACTTTGCGCGATCGTTAAGAAGTATTTTGCGGCATGACCCCGATGTCGTGCTGGTCGGTGAAATTCGCGACTTCGAGACCGCTGAAATTGCGATTCAGGCTTCGTTAACTGGGCACTTGGTATTCAGTACGTTGCACACCAACGATGCGTCAGGTGCCTTCACGCGGATGATCGACATGGGTGTTGAACCGTATCTGGTCGCCAGTACGGTGGAAGCAGTGATGGCTCAGCGTCTCGTGCGACAGCTTTGCGAAAAATGTAAACAGGCGTTCGATCCCAAACGCGATGATCTGCCAAATGATTTCCCCTGGGAGCAACTTGACGGGCGGCCCCTTTATCTGCCCAATGGATGCCGAGAATGTCGCGGCGTGGGTTATCGAGGACGACGAGGTGTGTTCGAGTTATTGATTACAACGGATGAGATCCGCCAGCTAGCTCACGACCGCGCGAGTTCTTGGGAAGTCAAACAAGCTGCTTTGAAACAAGGTATGAGAACCTTACGCGATGACGGTTGGCGAAAGGTTCTTTTAGGCGAGACAACGGTCGAGGAAGTGCTGCGAATCACGAAGAGTGATCGAGGGATAGATCGTTAATCCACACCATGCCAGAGTTCACCTACACCGCCCGCGACATTTCGGGCAATAAGATAAATGGCCAAATGACTGCAGCGCATGAGCGCGAAGTCATTCAGCATCTGGGTTCTCAGAGACTATTCCCCATTGAGGTCAAAGGGAAACAAGAGCAAAAGTCGTTCAGCATTAGCCGTGGCGTGGGTGCGCAGCAAATGGCGGCTTTCTATTCGCAATTGGCTTCATTGCTGAAAAATGGTGTGCCGCTGATGCGTTCGCTGAAGCTGATTTCTCAGCAAAGTTCGGCGCCGCAATTGAAGGCTGCACTGGAAGATGTCAGCGCCCGCGTGGAAGATGGGGAGGCGATTGGTGACGCATTTGCGCGTCATCCCAAAATCTTCAATTCGATCGCCGTGAACATGGCTCGCGCAGGCGCCGAGGGTGGGTTTTTAGAGGATGCGTTAGAACGTGTTTCCGAGTTCACTGAACAACAGGCCGATTTGAAAGCGCGTACGGTAGGTGCTTTGATTTACCCAATCATACTTTCGGTGATCGGTACGATTATCGTCTCGGTATTGTTGATCTTTTTTGTTCCTCGATTCGGCGAGTTATTTGATAGCTTGCGGGCACGTGGTTCATTGCCTTGGGCAACGGAAGCTTTGCTGGGTTTTAGCCACGGTCTCAAGAGCAATTGGCTGATAATTTTGTTGTTTTTTTCGGCACTTTTTTTCGGAATTCGGGTTTATAAGAATACGGAAAACGGTGGACGGGTTTTCGACTTGATCAAAATCAAAATCCCGCTGTTTGGAGGCATCAATCAGAATCTGGCTGTGGCAAGATTCTGCCGAGTATTGGGAACGATGTTAAAAAACGGCGTCCCGATTTTGAAGGCGTTGGAAATCAGTTCTCGTGCCACGGCGAATCGTGTTCTGTCTGCTGCAATTGACAATGCCGCTGACAGCATAACTACCGGACAGACGCTTTCTGGACCACTCTCCAAATCGGGGTATTTTCCGGCAACGGTAACGGAAATGATCTCGGTCGCGGAAGAGTCCAATACGCTGGATACGGTACTGGTCAACATCGCGGATGGCCTTGAGAAACGCACTTCGCGCAGATTGGACCTGATTGTAAGAATGTTAGAACCGATCATGTTGATGGTGATGGCCGCAATTATATTATTTATTGTGATCGCCTTGTTAATGCCCATCATGAATATGAGTCAAGCTATTTCCTGAAAATTCAATTCGAAATCAACCCATACCAAACATTTAGGAGTTTGAAATGCCGAAATCGCGACGTCGAAACCGAAAAGGCTTTACGCTCACTGAAGTCTTGCTGGTCATGGCCATTTTGGTCATGATTGGCGGCTTGGCCACGGTGGCTATTTTCCAGGCGCAAAACAATGCGACCAGAAATGCGACCATCAGTGAAATCAATGCACTCAAACAAGCATGCACACGCTTCCGTCTGCAAACCAATCACTTCCCGAACAAGCTGGACGATCTTGTGATATTGCCGGCTGGAATGACTCAAGCGAAGTGGGGTGGACCGCACCTCGATCGAAGGCCTGGGCCGATTCTGGATCCCTGGGGAAATCCCTACCGTTACGAACGCAATGAACAAACCTTCCAGGTGAACATTTGGTCCACGGGTCCTGACGGAGTACCCAGTGATGACGATGTGCCAACGCCAAGTGGAAAATAACGGCATGGCCTAACATGTGAGACTAGCCATGTCTTCAAGCATGCTTACTCGAAGCCGTATCGACCATCGGGGTTTCTCGATGGTCGAACTTGTATTGGTGATGGCCATTTTGGTCGTGATTGCCGGATTGGCGATCGGGCACCTCGGTCGTTCGCAGTCAGGTCAGTACCTGATTCGCGGAGCGGACTTGGTTCGTTCCGAAATGGGTCGGGCGCGAGTGCAGGCGATCCGCTCGGGCGAGATCCACGCATTTTTCTACCAGCCCGGCTCCAATGTGTTTGCTGTTGCCAGGTTATCGGATGCAGGCGAGATAACCGTACCCAATAGCCAACTCATCGAAGGCCAATATCAGTTTTTTCATCAACGGCTTCCTTCAGATATCGTTTTCGCCGAGACGGCTATTGAATTCGACTCCAGAGATCAGATGAGCCGGCAACAGGTTCGCGGCGGCGGTGGGGTTGGTAGCAATAACGAAATGCGCTCGGTTATGTTTTACGGTGACGGGTCATCTCAGAACGCAAGAATTACCTTGGCGCACACGAGTGGAGCATCGATCCAAATCACGTTACGTGGTTTAACCGGCGTCGCGAGTTCTAGCAATGTTGTCTTCCGAGGTGAATAAGGACTTTATTGGTACTGGCAATTTCCCAGTTCGAACTTATGTCAAACCGCAAGTTACATGATCGTCATCGCAACGTTCCCGCTATAGGGGTTGTGCTGCAAAAACTTGGTTCGCTTGGTACCGCGCGGCGGATTGACAGGAACGGACTCTCGCTGCTCGAAGTGATTTTGGCGTTGGCAATCTTGGGTTTGACCTTGGGTTTTATTGGACAATTGTTGCGCATGGGTGCGCAAAGTGCGGAGAGTTCGAAACAAATCAGTCTGGCTCAAATCATGTGCGATGCCAAAATGGCTGAACTGTCGGCAGGTGTTATTTCGCTCGCGTCAAAGGCGGAAACAGAGTTTAATGACGAGCCAGGTTGGTTCTATTCCATCGATGTTCAGTCGGCTGCGCAAGTTGGATTGTTGCGCGTAAAAGTTTCCGTAACGACGGCTGAGGCCCGCATCAACGGAATCGTACTGTTTTCTTTGACGCGATTGATGCCTGACCCCGATTACGACCCGTACACGGCGGAGGGGCAATAGATGACGAAAAAAGGCCAGCGAAAATTGAGTCAGAATGCAGCTTTTACTTTGCTTGAAGTCATTCTCGCTTTGGCGTTGACCGTGTTGTTGATCACCGCGATCTCTTCGGCAATTCATTTGAACTTGCTGCTGCTGGATCAACAGAGGGCATCGATTGAACGCGCTCAAGTAGCAAGGAGTGTGCTGCAGGCCATGGCACGCGATTTGAGGGCGGCAGTGCAATATAAACCGGCTGACGTAACCGGCATCCAAGAAGTGATGGCCAATCCTGCCGATCTGACGTCGATGTTGGGAAATACCGATCCAGCTTCTGCACTCAATGCTCTGTCTAATGCCGACCCATCTCTGGTGGAAGGAGCACTCGGCGGGATGATGGGCGGTGGGACAGCGGGAGGGATGTCTACTGGACAGCCAGATGGCAGCGGAATGGGTGCAGGTAATCCCGCAGGCGGCGGATCGACGGCCCCAACGAATTCTGGGAGTGGTTTCGATTCCAATTCCATCGCCAGCGGAGCGGTGCAGCCGTTGCATGTCGGACTCTACGGAAATTCATCGCAGCTATCGGTGGACATTAGCCGCCTGCCTCGACTGGATGAATACCAAGACCAAATCGCCGTCGATGGCACCTTGTTGGTTCCCAGTGATATCAAAACTGTTGCGTATTATGTGGAAGCCAGACGGCAAACAGGTTCAGTATCGTTTACGTTAGAGCAAGATTCGAACCAAGGTGGTTTGTATCGGCGAATCAGCGATCGTTCCGTCGCCACGTATGCGATTGAAGCTGGCGCTGATCCCACAACGGTGGGGATGCGTGAACTATTGGCACCGGAAGTTTTGGAAATTGAATTCGCCTATTTCGATGGAGACGATTGGCAATCGACGTGGGACAGCCAGGAGCAAGGCGCCTTTCCGCTGGCAATTGAGATCAAAATCCTCGTGGACACTCGAGATTTCCAAGTACGGACTGAGTTTGGCCAACCGGCGAATATTGAGCGCGAGGGACTGATAACGTATCGGACAGTCGTTTATCTGCCTGTGGCTGAAAAGTTGTCTGACGAGGAAATCGAAGCGATCCAGTTGGGCACGAGTACGATCGGCAGTGACTCCACGGAGGCTGACGAATGACTCCCACATCACTGGGTACTCGATGCGTGAACCGGCGTGAAGGAACGGCATTATTAATCGTGCTGGTTGCAGCAATCATATTGTCGCTCACCGCATACACGTTCGCGGTACTTATGATTACTGAAGATGAAGCAACACGTTTGATGGGAAAACAGATTCAGGCTCGATACCTCGTAGAATCAGGTGTCGATTACGTGCGTCTCTATCTTTCTCAAGATCCGGCAACGATTACTGCGGCTGGTGGAATCTGGGATAATGCCGAATTCCAAAGTGTTCCCGTTACGCTTGATGACTTGAATTCTGGTGACCGAGGATTTTTCACGATTGTGGCGGCGAATCTGGATGATTACGGCGCGCCGAATGGTCATCGCTTCGGTTTAATGGACGAATCAACAAAGTTGAACTTGAATACTTTGCTGTACGCAGATCAATTTATTCCAGGTGCTGGACGACAGTTGCTCATGGGGTTGCCTGGCATGACTGAAGAAATTGCGGACGCGATTCTCGATTACATGGACGCCGATGACGAGGTACGCGAGTTCGGTACCGAGTCAAGTTATTACGCTGGTCTGTCACCACCCTATGCCTGCAAAAATGGTCCGCTCGATACCATTGAAGAGCTGTTGAGAATTCGCGGAGTCACACCTGATCTTTTGTTTGGTATCGACCATAACCGCAATGGCTTGGTTGATCCGGATGAACTCTCGTCAACAACGAGCGCGTTCATGGAGCCAGAGTTGCAGTTGGGATGGGCAAATTACCTAACGCTTTATTCGAAAGAGACGAACCTAAACCGTGAGGGCTTGAAGCGCATTTACATTAATAACCCCGATCTGATTGAACTGGAATCGGAACTGCGCAGCGTTTTAGACGAGCGCTGGACCACATTCATTTTGGCGTATCGCATCAATGGCCCATATTCAGGTACCGATGCCCCCAATCGCGATGGCTACTACGCCGAACTCGATTTGGAAGTCGAACCATCAACCGATTTCAATCAAGTCTTGGATTTGATCAATGCCAGGACAAC
This sequence comes from uncultured Planctomycetaceae bacterium, assembly GCA_937862885.1. GTDB lineage: Bacteria > Planctomycetota > Planctomycetia > Pirellulales > Pirellulaceae > CALMEE01. Next base: position 12,930 of record CALMEE010000150.1, on the reverse strand, counting down.
GGTCCCTGATATCAATAATCCGTCGGAGTCGCTGGTGATTGATTCGCCGGTGACCTTCGAGAATATGATGGCCACCTTGCCGGTAATTATGGATAATTTGACAACAATGAAGGCACTGACGATTCCGGGGCGCATCAATATCATGCAAGCCCCGCGGCGCGTGCTTGAGGCGATTCCTGGCATGCGCATCGAGGTGGTGGACGAAATCATCAATCAACGTCAATTTGTCGTCGCGGATTCCGACAGGAATCGACGTTACGCCACGTGGATTCTGACGGAAGGACTAGTCACCTTGGAGGAGATGAAAATTATGTTCCCGTTCGTCTGTACGGGTGGTAAGGTATTTCGTGCGGAAATTGTCGGTTATCACCAGAATGGAATCGGAACTTCCCGTGCCGAAGTCGTGTTAGATACTACTGTACCGTTACCTCGCATATTATTCTGGAGAGATAAGACCCATCTGCAAAACGGATATTCAATCGAGGCCTGGGGTGCGGGAATTATCTCAAATGATTGAAGTTGATCACCGGTTCTGACCCACCGGCGAGACCATTAAATACGCAATACGTTTATTGAAACAACCTGGAAAACGACATGTCTACAAAGGTTATGATCGCCATTCACTGGGATAAAGCCCAACTATTGGTTGTCCGCGGGCAACAGTCGGGCTCCAGCTTACGTGTTGACCGAGCCGATATGGTTGCGCTCAACCAAGATGCATCATCGACCCTTGATCTATCGTCGAAGTTGAAACAGCTGGGCGTTACTCGAGGCGAGGCAACAGTCGTCTTACCGCGCAGTCAGGTTGAAATGCGTCACTTGACCGTTCCGCCTGTTCCTGTAAACGAACTGCCGGATCTTGTCCGATTTCAGGCACAATCTCAGTTTGCATCACTCACCGATGATTGGGCCCTCGATTTTGTTCCCGTCGTAGAAAATGGCCATGTAGAATCAGTCCTGGCAACTGCGCTCAGCCAGAAAGCCATCGACGCGATCAAGGCCGCCATTGAACCCGCGGGAATCAAAGTCAAGCACATTGTTGTTCGCCCGTTTTCCACCGTGGAACTGATGCGCACGCAAGCCATCAGTCAATCGAATGTGTTGGTTATCAATGAATTTGCAACTGACATCGATTTGACAATTGCCGTCCATGGCTACGTCAACCTAACTCGAACGATTCGAGTTACACCCCCGGATGAAGATACGGCAAGCCAACCGGGTTACGCTGAAAAGATCGTGCTGCAAGAGGTAAAACGCACGCTGGCGGCTGCCATGAACCAGACTCCGTCCGTGACCGTGGATTCCATTGCCATTTGTGGCAATCGTGAGATACACGGTGCACTGGCTGAAATGTTAGAAAAAGAGACGAGCCTTAAGATCGTATTCTTGAATCCGTTTTCTGCAGTGCATTTGAAGCCAGCGGCCGAGAAGTCCTTGCCCAACCGCTTGGGGCGGTTTGCACCGTTGATCGGGAGTTTAATCCAGCAAATTTCCAGCGATAGTCACGCGATCGATTTCTTGAACCCGCGGCGCACTGTAAAGTCTGGTGAGGGCAAACGCAAGCTCATTTTGGCCGGAGTCAGCGCAGCGATCCTCCTGTTGTTGGTTTCCGGTTATTTGTACTCGGCGATCCGCGCCAAGCAAAACGAAATCGCTAGGCTGACGGCCGCTAATGGGGAACTGCTCAAGTCCAACGAATTGATCGGCGATCTGATTGAAGAAGTTAATTTAATTGATGAGTGGACACGCCAATCCGTGTCTTGGCTGGACGAGTTGAAAGAGGTCAGCCAACGATTTCAATATCCCGAAGATGTTAGAATTGCTCAATTTGATGCGAAGTTCCAACAAAACAGACATTCGATCTCGTTGCGGGGGGTGGCGCGAGACGGCGTTGTTAAGTCCAAGCTGGACCGTGACCTCGAGGCCCGCCCATATAAATTGAATCATGGGCAGATGAACGTAAGCCCCGATCCGAATATGAAGGTTAGCTTCAACTTGTCGGCAGAACTCAGGGCGCGAGAAGACGCTCCGCTGTTTATCGAAGACATTATCCGGCGTGCCAAAGGTATTGACGAACCTCAAAGCGATGAGCATGAGACAACGCCTGCACTCCAGGAATCGCCAGATGACCGCGACGAACAATCCGCTGATGAATCAGACGATGTACAACAACCCGCGGCAATCGACACTGAAGTCGATGAAACCGATTACGATGATACAGAAAGTCACGAGGTTGATGGCCTCGAATTCGATGACGACGATCCGGACGACGAAGGAGACTTCGAAGATTCTGACAATTTAGAAGACGACGAACAAGCTAGTGAGAGCGACGAAGAATTGGCTGCCGCTCGACCTCGGCACATGTTGATGAATGAGGTGATTTATGCTGGATAAATTTTCACCTCGCGAACGGAAACTAATATTGATTGTCGGATCGATTCTTCCGTTTTTCTTACTCTACTTTTGCTACTCTTGGACAGTCTCGACGTTCAATAATTTAAATGACGAAATCAATCGTTTGCAGAGCATCAACGAACGAGAGACAACGAAACAGCTTGTTGGCATGTTGGCCGGTGAGCGGCGCGCAGAATACCGCAAGGCCAGCCTTCCAGTGAACATCGACGAGGGGTTCAGCAAATATATCAATGATTGGCTCTACACCGTTGGCGAGGAAATCGGCTTAAATTTGTCCCACACACCGGGGCAGGGTGCGCCGCGACGAATCGAAGATAGAATCATCTTCGAAAGCCGATCTGGAACGATTGACACGCTTGCTACGCTCGACCAAACCGTACAGTTCCTATATCGTTTCGATCAAAAGCGTGCTTTGCATCGCATCAACTCCCTGACCTTAACACCAGTGGAAAGCGATAAACCCGGGCGCGACCAACGTATCCGTTTGAATATTCGCTATGAAGTGCTGGGGCTGCCAGATGCTGAATTGATCAATGAGCTTCCCGAAGGAAATTGGGATCGATTGAGGGCCGACCTGGACAGTTATCAAGCGATTATTGTGCGCCGAAATATTTTTGGACCGCCAAATAACGACCCGACAATCGCTTCATTCACGCCGGCACGCGCGGAAGTTGGTAAACCGATCAATTTTGCGATCAATGCCAACCCAAATGATCCTTGGGAAGAACTGGAATTCGAACTGACGAAAACGAGTGGGATTGCGAAATTGGAACGTAGAGATCCCAAGAGCAACGCCGTGCAGTTTGTGAGCCCAGGATTTAACAAAGCGGGTCGGTATGAATTCGAAATCAAAGTTACCGATAATGGTTTTCCGCCGAAATCGGCTACACGCAGATTCGAGTTAGTCGTCGAAGAGCCACGTCGTGAGACTCCGAGACGCGAAACGCCCGCGCCGCCGGTCAAGAATGCTCCAAATACATTGATCACCAGCTTGTCGCAAAATGTTTTCGGGGAAAAGGAAGTTTGGTTCAACTTTCCAATTGCGGGTTTACCTTCCAGGCTGAAAGTGGGTGACTCGTTTGAACTGGATGACCAACAGTGGATAATCAGCGAAGTCGACATCGATGCACGAACATGCACGATTGAAAATTCTGGAAATTTGTTGACTTTCAAGCAGGGGAGCCGACTCTCGCAACCCATAAAAACCATCAAGCAAGCGGACGTAACAACTGCAGCTACGAGTGAACAAAGTTCGAAAAATTGACCCCAACGAGCTCGATCGTCGATTGCACGTCTTTGCGTTGGCGGGGTGTACCGATATGCTTAAGTCAATTGGTATGCCGGGAAATGTCAAGGTTGGCTTTGTACTGTGATCATCGAAGCGTTAGTGACTACAAGAAACGCATTGGGAGAAACCAATATCGCTCCCATGGGGATGGTCGTTGACCGAGGCGACTACCGATTCCTCGAGTTGCGACCTTTCCAATCAACGACCACCTATCGCAATTTAATCGAGAAACCGCACGGTGTCGCGCATATTTCGGACGACTGCGGCCTCGTTGCTCGTGCCGCCCTCGGCCTTCCGCTCAAAGATTTGAAGTTCTTGCCAGGCAAATGTCTGGATGTGGACATCTTAGCGGATGCCTGCTATTGCCATGAGTTCACTGTCGTGCATTTTGATCATGCTTCGCCGCGAGCAAACTTGATCTGCCACATTGAAGCCACCCATCGTTTTCGGGACTTCATCGGGTTTAATCGGGCGGCTTTCGCGATAATCGAATGTTCCATTTTGGCTACGCGCTTGGAGTTCTTGCCTCGCAGTGACGTCCAAAATAAATTGCACGAATTCAAAAAGGTTGTTATCAAGACTGGTGGAGCACAGGAACAGGACGTTTTCAAACAGATCGAGGAATTTATCGACCTGCGTTACCGAGATTTTGCAAGCACAGAGGAATGCGCTCATGAAGGATAAATTGGTTCTGCGCACTGGCTGTCGCATCCATTTTGGGCTTTTTCCTTGCATCGATTCTTCCGGCAACCAACATCAGCAGCAATGCTTTGGTGGGTTAGGGGCTAGTCTTCGCTCTCCAGGCTTCGAAATCGAATTTTCAGCTGCGAATGAGTTAGAACTCAAAGGTAATTTGACGGCTCCGACCTTGCGCAAGCGAGTACTAAGAGTAATCAGGCAATTAGGTGAATGTGGTTTGCTTGGAAGGGAATTCAGTTCGCAAATCGATGCAATACCTGTGCGCATCGATTGTCATTCTCGAATTGCGCCACATCGCGGTTTGGGATCTGGAACGCAAATCGATTTGGCGATCGCCAAAGGGCTGCTTACGATACTTGAGATCGAAGAAAATTCGATTGCGAACCTCGCGACCATTTTGCATCGCGGCACGCGTTCTCGAGTCGGCACGATTGCTTTTCAGGACGGCGGTCTAGTATCGGATATGGGTGGACGTCAAGAAACAGATACGACATCCATCCGTCGTGTTAATATTCCCAACCATTGGCGCGTAGCATTATTCGTTCCACGCTATAAGGTCGGCCTGAGTGGCGTGCGTGAGGTTGAACAATTTCGCGAATTAGACTGCTCAGACATGGAGCGTAGTGAGACAATGTCATCCCTTGCCACGGGAACGATCGTGCCTGCCTGCGCCATGCAGAATTTCACGGAATTCGCGACCGCGGTGGAGGAATTCGGCAGACTGGCCGGCACATTCTTTGAGGCTTGTCAGGGTGGAACCTATCATGGCGCCATGGTTGCGCAGCTTGTCGACTTGCTTAAACAACGTGGGGCTCGCGGCGTCGGACAAAGCTCTTGGGGCCCAACTGTATTCGCCTGGTTTGAAAATGAAAACGCCGCGAGGAAATTGGTAACCGCCTTTATTTCCAGAATGGAAAGTAGCGTTGATACAGCGATTGTCTGCCCAAACAATGAAGGTGCCAAATTCTGGGCACTTTCCAGAGAATTAAAGGAGATTTGAATATAGATGCCGAAGTTAGGTGTGAACATTGACCATGTTGCAACGGTGCGTCAAGCGCGACGCACATTTGAACCCGACCCCGTGTGGGCCGCGGCTCTCGCACAATTGGGGGGTGCGGATGGAATTACAGTCCATCTACGCGAGGATCGCCGACACATCCAAGACCGCGATGTTAAAATCTTGCTTGAAACCGTAACCGTAAAATTGAATTTGGAATGTTCGTGTGCCGATGAAATCATTTCCTTAGCTTGTAATTGGAAACCGCAACAGGTTTGCTTAGTCCCCGAACGACGAGCGGAAATCACAACCGAGGGCGGCCTGGATGTCGTCAACAATTCCCAGTCTGTCGGCACGGTGATCAAGCGGTTGCATGACTGCGGTATTGAAGTCAGCCTTTTTGTTGACGCGAATGAAGGCCAAGTGACTATGGCAGCGGAACTAGGTGCCGATGCGGTCGAGTTACACACAGGCAAATATGCGATGGCACAGGACAAGCAGGGCTTGCTGGAACTCGAACTCCTGCAAACTGCGGCGAGACAGGTACTGGCCTCAGGTATGCAGCTGCATGCGGGTCATGGATTGACGTACGACAATGTTTTGCCGGTTGCCTCGATCCCTGGAATGCAGGAGCTGAATATCGGTCACAGCATCGTGTCGCGGTCGATCATGGTTGGGTTTACCGAGGCGGTACGAGAAATGAAACGGTTGATTACATTGGATCGATAAGCTCTTGGGAGCGTACTGAACTCGGTGAAATGCCATGCAATAGTTTGGTTTTCAATTAATATGATCGAAGCCATTTATCCACGCAACCAGAGCAAAGTTATCATGCAGTACTGCATTGCATTTCAGTCCACGAAATAATATGAAGGCATGACAACGATCCTCTGGGTTCTTACGATTTATTTATTCGTATTGGCGATTTTTCAGACAAGCGTCGTCTTGAGATTCTGCCGATGGCTACTCGATGACTCCCAAGACGCTTCACGGTCTGCTTTGCCAGCGGTAACACCAGATGCGGCAATCGTAATATCCTTGCGCGGCTTCGACCCTTCTCTTGATGCTTGTTTGCGAGGTCTCTGCCATCAGGAATACCTTGGGAATTACCAGATCTTTGCGATTGTTGATCATATCGACGATCCTGCTTGGCGCGCTCTGCATAAACTTGAACCCGAACTCTTAGCGAAGATTTGCATCATTCAAGCCGATTCCCCAACAGGGCAATGTAGTCTCAAGTGCGATCGCTTAGCTCAAACACTTGACCAATTACCAAAAGATTTCGAATTGATTTGTTTGATCGATGCCGACACGATTCCGGACCGACGATGGTTAGAGAGTCTTGTCGAACCTTTTCGGGATGCGGAAGTCGGTGCAGCCAGCGGACATCGTTGGTTTTACCCAGGACTTTCCGATCGTCCGCAAGCAGCACGGCAACGTTGCAGCTGGGGAAGTTGGCTGCGTTATCTTTGGAACTCTGCTGCCGTTCCCCAAATGCATCTTTACGGAATTGTTTGGGGTGGTTCGATGGCCTTGCGCAGGCAGGCAGTCGTCGAAACGCGGTTGCATGATGTTTGGCGCAAGGCTCTGTTCGATGATGTGCTCATCAAACATATTTTCGAGGCCAACGAATGGCGAGTTGTGCAAGTGCGTGAACTGTTGATACCAAATTTTGAGCAGGTCTCGCTGCGTTCAGCGATTGAGTGGATTACCCGCCAGTTGCTGGACACAAGGCTTTACCACAGATGTTGGCCCTGGATATTTTCGCATGCGGTCGGTTCAACGCTTCTATGGATGGGAATCCTGGGAGCGGCAGTATACGCGGCTGGTAACCAAGTTTGGCACAATTTTATCTGGGGCCTTGCGTTGCTGTTGGGACTGGCTCTACTCAATTTCGGTTTATTGAGCATCTTGGAACATGTTGCCAACCTCAGAATTAACCGACGAAGAACAGAGTTAGGGGCTGCTCCGCTGCGCTGGTTGAATTTTGCTCAATACCTAAAAATCCTCGTCGGTGTTGGGATCGTGCAATGCGCCTTCGTTTATTCTGCTGTCAGGGCAGCTTGTTTACGCACGGTATCCTGGCGTGGCTGTGAGTACCGTATTCGCGGGCCATACCAGATAGAAGTGAATCATTATCAGGTTTTTCGGTCCAATTGTGAGGCGGAACGTGAATCGGTAGACTGAGTGACAATTTGTCCGCGTTCGTTGGCGATGAGCGGTCGGTTATCATTGTGGCACGATTCGGAATCGAATATAAAACAACATGCTTTGATGGCGTTGCTGGCAATCGCTCAGGCCGCCCACGCGGTACCGTCGCTGTTCGGCCCGCATACAACACCGACGCGTGATTGAATTATGTGCTAACCTGAGTTGATAACATGTCAATGTCGTCAAAACGCGATTTCATCGAATTTTGAATCGCTGGTTCGAAATTCGGTGACACTATTTAGTACTTGCTAAGTTTTATTCACGCGGCGAGTGCACATCCAATTTGGAATCTCAATGGGCCAAACCAAGTTTTTATTTCCTGACCATCATCGATTTAGCGCACGCGCGATCGAAACAGTATTTATGGTCGGCTTGGACCAGATTCCTTGGCCTTGTTCTGTAAAACTGAACGACGGTGTTTTGACCATCGAGCGAAACACGAACGATTCTGGCCGTTTATTCCTTTCGGTCGATATTCCCAAGTACGGTGAGTTGTTATTGTCGACGGCAACACTCCCTGAGCGGCAAGCACCGTATGACTTAGCAATCGAGTTGGTCCGCGGGACGTTAAACCGACTCAATAGTCAACTCTTCCTGTGGTGTGAAGGAGGACTAAAAGTTTCAGACGACCTGTTGAGCAAGAACGACGGGTTCCGCGATCAGTTTGCTGAGCTGATCTTTCAAAAGGATTCCGCAGATCGCCTTGATCGGCTATTTCACTTGTTGGACGAAATCGTCGATCAAATTTTTGAGTTGTGTAAGCTTTTCGCTGATTTTGTAATCGATTTAAGGATCGAGCACGAGGGGAGTATTCAATCGGCGATCGGCTTCATATTGAACGATCGCATTCAGCAATACGAAGCCAACCTGCCTAATTGGGTTAATTGCATTTCGCTGTCGGTCAACGATGTCGTGATTAACCGCGCTTCTCATGAATTTGATTGGGATGCGATCAAGGCGAACATGAGTCGTTATGTTGGCAAGACGCAAGTGTTGGCGATGGGACCGATGGTGGATTTTTCGCAACGGCGCCCTCCCAATTGGCTTCGGAATGATGAAACGTTTGAACTACAGCGTCAGACGGCCGCCAATTTCGCGCGCGGATTTGCTCGCCACTTGCTCGGTAAGAACCAACTCGCTTATGTTGCGGCGGGGCTGAATGGAATCTCCCAACAATCCAAAAGTTTTTCACATCAGTTGCAGATCACAGTCGACATGTTGGAAGCCGTTGACTCGGTGAGAACCGATATTTCCACATTAGTGAGCTTTGACCAACCGTGGGGAGAGCGCATTGCATGGTCCGTCGGCGGAACACATGCGATGCACATTGCGGATACACTTCTACGGCATGGTTTGCATATTTCTAGTTTTGGTTTGGAGGTCAATTTGGATTACTGGCCCCATGGTTCGCTGGCCCGCGATCCGTTGCATTGGGTCGACCTGATCGATCAATGGTCCCAATTCGGCGTCCCGTTGGTTGTCATACTTTCGGCACCGATGTTCGAAAGTGGTTATGCTGGTCTGAGCGAATCCGTTGGCATAGATTCCAAGGGGCAAAACGGATCAATGGATTCCCAAACGCTGTTCAAAAAGTCTGGCATTCGCCGCTGCATGACGCACATGCAACTGTACAACTATTTGGAATCAGTAATCCGCGTGTTGATTTCCAAGCCGATTGTCAACGGCATCTTGTGGCGTCAATGGCGAGATGAACCAGAGCAGCGGTTTATCGCGTGTGGTCTTGTGGACCAAAACGGCGAACTGAAATCGCTTGGACGACTGATGGAGCAAATCGGAACCGTCATTCACAAGAAACGCGTGATGTGAAATCGCGAGCTTCCTGAATCGACGTATTACCGAAAGGTCCCTGGGCTTCCAAGCACACGAGGTTGACGTCCGGCATCTGTTCTTGTTTGACGTTGCGTCGAAACTTGAGATCCGTTGGCGGACTCACTATTTGGAGCTGCCGGCTGAAAATTGGATCTCGTGGGCTGCACGAATCCCGCAGGATTGTTTTGCGCGTTATTTGAAGCCTGCTCATACAACGGCGGTTCTCCGGACACGGCTAGTGTCGATGGCGATGATCTCCGCTCAGATTGCATCGAGTTCTGCGTTTCATTTGAATTCTGTGCTTGGCTTGCGGCAGCGAATTCCAGAGGTTGTAGGTCATTTAGCTCGTTTCGGCCGCGAGCGCTCAGGGCTGAGTTGCGCGGTACGCGGATTGTAGTCGTTTCCAGTCTCCCCTCTCGATTTTGCATATTCTCCTGATGGCTTACCTGAGCCGTCATATAGTCACTACCCCCATCGGTTCGTCTCAGTGACTTTGTGATTTCCGTCTTGGAAAGTAACTGGTTATCCGGAACTCGACCACTCAGAGTACAAACGGAATGTCCACCCTCGACCACTTTTCCGTCGGCACTCTTGAAGACCGGATACAAGGCTATGTTTTGCCGAAATCCACCTGCTTTATCCCATGGAAGCCATACATTATAGGAAGGCCCAAGATCCGTTTCGCTAAAACGATTCTGGAACTCTTCCTGCACAAATACGTATTTGCGGTCAGCGGCCACTCGGCCATGATTGTCTGTGTCTTCGTATGCATACACGATCATTTCACCGTCGACCCGAACTGGTTTTTCCTTGGCATCATAGAAATAGACCCGGCCACCAATACCGCGAGTTGTCGGCTTGTCGAAGTCACTGATTTGGGCATCTTTCCAAATCACGACCATCCGCACGGGAGTCTTGAAGTCAGGCTCGTCCGATTTCGACTTTTTAAACTTCGCCGGAACAATCGAGGATGTCTTTGCGAAATCTGGCCACTGGATCTTGTCCATGGTCGCACATCCAACGGAAATCGAAAGCAATAAGCATCCGATAGCCAAACATATCTTTGGATAACAGCTTGACGAAATGTGATATTGCATGAAAACTGCCTTATTTCCCTGGTGATACTTACACTGGGCCTGAGGATCAACTAGTTTAAACGAGTTATATGCAAGCTAACTGTGATTTGCCCTGCATTGCGGACGCGCGATTCAATCTTGTCAACTAATGTTTGGTAAATTGGGGTCGTGAATCCATTCTGGTCATCTATTTCGGCGGAGGTGGAGGTATTGTCATAATTGGTTCTGACGAATCCCGCCACTGGTCGACACGTTGCATACTGGGATGTGTCCATTCACCCGCCGCGTTATGCACGCCATCTGGAGGTGAGGTATGTCCCGGTGCATAACGGTAAAGGTCTTCGCTTCCGTAGGGCTGAAAACCGCCTTCAAGCACACGATATGCTGGTGTGTTTTTCGGTTGCAGCCCGAACGGATCGGTATCCGGATAGTAAATTGTCGGCACGCTTTCTTCGAGCACATCGGGACCATGCAAGGTGGAGATATTTCCGTATACATTGACCACGTCGCAGAGGCACCAATTCATGCGATCCATTTCCGCCTGATTGATTCGTTCTAATTGTTCTTGCGAATCGATCAAATACGGGGTCAAAATCAGCAACAACTCCTTGCGGCGTTTGCTTTTCGTTTCGAAAGCGAACAACGGTCCGAGCCAGGGCAAATCGGAAAGGATTGGAATTCCCCGTTTTGACCATGCATCTTCATCGGTGATTAATCCCGAAAGAACAATCGATTGTCCTGATCTCGACATGACGGTTGTGCTCGCCTCTGTCGACAAAATCAGCGGAGAACGAATCACGTTGCCGGCGGCGTCGAAGGCAACTGGAACGCCTTCTGCCTCAGCCCCAACCGACGACTTGATGGTGTCTATTGCCATCACGATCATTCCATCCGGGCTAACGCGTGGTGTCACGCGCAAAATAATTCCAACCGGTACGTCGCCCACGTTTTGAATCGTATTGAGGCCCTGTTGTACAGTCCCCTGGAATCTGGGCACCTGAGCACCGACTGTGGTCACCGCTTGTAGATTGTCAAGTGTCGTGATCGACGGCGCACTTAGCACACGGACTCGGTTCCTATCTTTGAGAGCTCGGAGCAGCACATTGATCGACTCGTTGCCCGCAGACAGGACCAATCCACCATATCCAAACCGTCCGCTTTGGCGACCAACCCCGAGGTTGACCAATCCCTGACCTGCCAGGTTCTCGCGCGTGGCCAACGATGCTGGGGTGTTATCATTGCCGATGTTGACTTGGTTAAACGGGTAGCGGATCGTATTTAAGCCTCGATCAAACAATAATGAATCTTGGATACCAAATTCGATTCCGAATTCAGACGCATCATTCAATTCAACCTCTGCGATCAGAACCTTTATTTGCACCATTGGTGGTCGACGATCTAGGGCTCGAATAATCCGTTCGATTTCGTCAATGTACTCATCAGTCGCACTCACAACCAGCGAATTACTTACGAGTTCAGGAGCAACAATCACTTCGCGTCTCGACAATTCAAACGGAACGTTCGCCGACGTTGGATCAATATCGCTGACCTGTCTACGTTGTGCTAACCAATCGTTGATGGCCAGCGAAATATCTTCGACAGGAACATTGATGATGCGGTAGACGTGTGTGATTAGCCGATTGCGAATTCCTTCGTCTAAGCGAAGCAAGAGGTCTTCTGCAATCATCAAGTCAGCCGATGATCCTGAAATAATCACGCTATTCGTGGCTGGATCCGCCGCAAAACGCAGATCGACGAGTGATGTCCCATCGGCGGCATAAGCGTTATTCAACGGCAAAGTGGACAGCCCGCCACCCTGTTGACCAAAACCACCGAATTGCTGTTGTTGCTGAAAGGCCGGAGCGAACAAATTTTGCAATAACTGCAACAGGGTGTTGGCGTCACCATGCCGAATCGTGAATACCTTGATCAGTGTTTCCGCATCGGGGATTGTGTCGAGTTGTCGCACCAATTCTTCAATCAACGGCATACTCTTTTCGGGTGCACTAACAATCAAGGAATTGCTATTTGGATCAGCCGTAACGCGTACGTCGAATAAAATGCCTGAACTCACAAATTCGCCGTTGCCATTAATCATTTGCAGACGCAACATCGTTGCGCGTACTCGTGCAGCGCCCGTGGAGGGTTGAATTTGTGTTTGCCCGAGCTGGGATGCAGTAAATCCTCGACCCGCACCTTCAATTTGTCCATTGATTGCATCTTGAATCACTACTTGTAGATCGCCGGCCAAGGCATTTCGAATCGGAATCACCTTCAAAATATTAACGGACCCTGCTTCATCCACATCCCACAGATTCAATAACTGCGTGGAAATATCGAGGGCACGTTGGCTGCCTTTTACGACCAGCGTGTTGCTTCGCAAATCTTCAACGACCGTGTAGGGTTCGGCGAGC
>CALMEE010000149.1 GCA_937862885.1 uncultured Planctomycetaceae bacterium | reverse complement strand
TTTTTTTGCTAGCGTCTACGTTTTTCCTCGGAAAATAAGCCGGACAATCTCCTTGCTCGGCGGATCGTTCGGTTTCCCGCTAAATCTATCTTTTCTCCCTTCTCAAATGGTGGAGGCATCGCCGACGCCGAATTGCCGAGCCCTAAACGATTTAAACTCTTTTTAGTCGAGTAGCAGATGAGGCTCTGCCAGTCCACCTTGCGAGTAAGTGTGTTATTAACTTACTTGCCGCTGCTGCGGGCTTGTATTCTGGAACAATCGATTTGCCGCTGGCCTCAGATGAATGCCTTTCGGAAATCGGAAACTGATTGAACCTTTGTTAAGTTTTCGATTTTCTCGTTTAGCAACTGCCCTTTTGGCGATTGGCTTACGCACGTTACTGGTAGTCCAAGTTGGACGTGCGTCAAACTGATTTTAGAGACCGAGTTTACTGATGAGCCCACCAGTTCCAGGGAGTTTGCGATGCGTTTAATGAAGATTGCTCTGATAGTCATGTTGGGAATGAACGCTTGGGTATTGCCGGCGATTGGGCAGACGTTTTTTTGGACCGGGTTTGGGTCGGATGGGAATTGGTCAAATCCCAATAACTGGTCGGGGAATGTTGCGCCGACGCCGGGGCCGAATGTCGTGCTGCAGTTCAATCCGGGGGCAGCCAACTTTAACATGGTCAATGACTATACTACGCCGAACTGGAATCAACTGGTGTTCGCCGCACCGGGTTATACGCTCAACGGCAACTCGCTGACGTTTGTGCAATCGACATCGGCCGTGTTGCCGCAAGTGCTGGGGGTGGCCAATACAATTGTGCCCATCAATTGGGTTCTCGACGATCACTTGACGTTTATTGGCAATGCAGGGACAGAGAGCTTTTTGTATAGCGGTACCATGTCAGGCGCGGGCAACCTGAATCTTTCGGGTGGTTTCACGCTTCAGGCCGGCGGGGCAATCAATAATGCTGGCGCGATCAACATTTCCACGAACTCGGGTACGGTGTTCATCAATGGGACCGTGGGCAATGGAGGTGATCTTTCGATTGATAACAACCGCGTGTTGGCTGGGACCGGAACGATCAATCGCAATCTCATCATGCCTGGAGCGGCAGATATCACATCGTCCGAAATTCTCACAGTGAACGGCAACATTCAGGTAACCAGCCCCTCCAATCGGTTGTTGGCGGGGACGCTCGACGCCAATGGATTGTTTGCTGTATCCGGCGGCAACTTTTCGGTTCAGTCGGGAGCAATTTTGGCCGGGGCGGGCAATGTTCAAGTTTCCGGAGGTGGTGGCATGTCCGTGCATGGCACGGTCGCCGGCTCCAAAACGATCGAGCTGACGGGTTTGCTGAATCCAGTGTTGCTGGCAGGCACTGGAACGATCCACGGAAATGTGATTGTTAACGGAGATCATTTTGTTGCCAATAGCGGTTCGCTGACTTTCAATGGGAATACCGTTTTCGCCAATACAACGAACCAGGCTTTCTTGGGGACTCTGTTCGGTTCATTCACCAACAACGGCATCATGACTGTCACCGGAACCGCCACGGTTCGTTTAGAGGGAAATGTCAACAGCACTTCATCCGGTTCGATTAGTGTTGATAATGGCGGCGCCCTTCGCTTGACTGGCAATCAGTTCGATGCCAACAGCAACTTGTTCTCTCATGGAACGGTGACCGTTCTTGGAGCTTCGACTGTCAATGGATCGGTTGGGCTGTTTGATGGCGGCGTCCTCAATTTGAATGGCCAATCGCTGAACGCCAATTTGGTTTTCAATTCCAACGGAAACGCCAGCATCATCAATAGCGGAACCCTGACGGTGGGTAGTTTGGGCATGAACGTGGAAAGTGGCAATCTCAGTGTTGCCTCCGGCGTTGTCGTCAATGGCACAAGTGCCCTGACGATTGATTCCGGCGCAAATCTGATTAATAGCGGTTCGATCAACCTGAATACAACGGTACGCGGCACGCTGGATGGGGGTGCGGGAAGCTTGATAAACAACCCATTGACCGCCGAGAACGCGATTCTGATCGGCCTGTTGAATGTGCAAAATACGTTCAACGTTCAAACGACTGGAATTTCGCAATTGCAGGCGGGAGGCAGCTTGATTGTTGCGGGTGCGACCTCGGTGACCGATGGTGGGCTGATTCTGGATACCGGATCGTTCATGAACGCGCTGGGAAATATGGCGGTTACCAACAATGCCTTGTTGAACGTCAATGGCACACTGACAACCGGGCTATTGAATATGGATTCAACCACGGTCCTGCGAGGCAGCGGGCTCATTTCAGGTAATCTGTTCATAGACGGCATGTTAGATCCGGGCAATTCCGCTGGAACACTTGGATTGGATGGCTCGATCGATTTGGGATCGACTACAACCATTCGTATTGAAATCGGCGGCACGACTCCCGGCTCGCAGTACGATCGGCTCGATGGACGGGGATTCTCAACCATTTCACTGAACGATGCCACGCTGGAGTTGATGCTGATCGATGGGTTTACACCGACCGCAGACGACGAGTTTGAGTTCTTGTTCGATTTTGGTTCGATCACTGGAACCTTTGGCAATCATGGTGGATCGGGGGGCGGCGGATTTTTTACGGACCCACGCATCTTTTTCGCTGGCGGCTCGTTCGCGATTGAGTACGGCTCCAGCTCTGTGCGGCTGTTTGATTTCCAACCTGTTCCCGAACCGTCATCTGCTGTGTTCGTCATGCTGGTCGGCGTGGTCGTGTTAAGCCGTCGATCGACTCGCCGTCGCTTGGAATTGGTTTGAGCCGATTTGTAGCAGTAATTGGATTGAGGGCTGACACGCAATACAAATCCACAATGGGAACACCGCATGTCGAAAACAGTTCATGATCGCAGTTTGTTATTGGCAGTGTTGGCATTGCAAAACGGGTTTGCCAATCGGCAGCAGTTAATTGAACTGTTGAACCACTGGTCGCTCAATCGGCCACAAAGGGCTAAGGAATTGCTGCAAGACGGCGATCCCGGAACCCTCCTCTGGAATATTCGTGGTCGTTCCTGCTTTCGTTGCGCGCGGCGTTTTCCGTCGCAAGCGTACCGTTTGAAGCGGAGACGGCAAATGACAGTAATCGAAGAATTGACGTTAACAGGCTTACGGAAACCAAAATGATGAAAAGCACATTCTCCATTGAGAAAGGGGCCGGATTGCCAATTCGAGTCGCCAGTTTGATTGCGATCACCCTTCTTGTGATGGCAATATCGAATTCAGGAAACGCGCAGACGCTGAATTGGATCAATAATACCAATAGCAGCAGCTACTTTGACGCCGATTGGAACTGGAGCCCATCCGCTGTACCGGGGCCCGCGAGTCGTGTCGTGTTTGGTGTCGCTGGGACCTACGATGTCTGGTGGGATCAGGTGACGGCAAATGTCGTTCCCACAGTTTCCGATTTGCGAGTAACTCAGGGTCGCGTCAGGTTTCGAAACGTCGAGCCCACAAGTCAGTGGGAACTCAGATTGAATGGAAGCGGAGCCGCAACACCCTTGCAAGTCAGTGGTTCAGGTACCCGATTGACACTTGAGGGCGTGCGACTTCGGAGTCAGGGTCCGGCATCGATCACCAGTGGTGCGGAATTACGCGTAGATGGAAATCATGCGATGGGTGCGCGACTGGTCGTGGACGGTACCCTCAGTGTCAATGGTATTCTCGACGCCAGAAATGGAGCGCGAATGGATGTGCTTGGGGCAAACTTGGCAACGTCCGCCTTCGACTCCCGTGCAGATGTCTTTATCAGCGGTTCCGGTACCCTGTGGAATATTCAAAACGATTTGACCATAGGCGGGAACCAAGATGCCACATTGAACTTGTCTGGCGGTGCGAGAATCAACAGTCGTCACGGCATAATCGCGTCAGGACTATCTTCATTCAGCAATGCGATCGTTAGCGGCAATGGCACTCAGTGGGTCAATTCGGGAAACCTGACCATCGGTCGAGATGGCGACGGGTTCCTTTGGATCAATGGTGGACTGGTGAGCAACGTCAACGGAGCCATTGGCGACGGAATAGGAACCGGACGTGTTGACGTGATTGGCAGTACCTCGCGCTGGAACAATTCTGGTAGCCTCGACGTCTATGGTACGATGAATATTGGGTCCGGCGGAATTGTGACCTCATCATCTGGAAAAGTGGCCAGGCAGTTCCTCTCAACAACACCGACCAGCGTCCTGATCGAAGGAGTCGGTTCCCGGTGGAGTAATGCCGGTAACCTGACAATAACAGACCGTCTGGATATCCGCAGTGGTGGTGAGGTTGCCAGTTTCCACGCGACCATCAATACACCTTCGACAACGACATCGCATGCAGGACAGGTCGCTATCAGCGGGGCGGGTTCACGTATGACCCTGACAGGCGCACTTTCTATACATGGAGGCACGCTTGATGTATCGAATGGTGGCTCCGTAACTTCGGGCAGTACAAGATTAGAACGTGAGCGGCTTGCCATTCAGGCCAAAGCCGTAATTGCCGGAAGTGGCAGCTCGATGCACACCTTTGGTAACTTGAGAGTTGGCGAAATTTGGCAAGGCGAACTTGAAATTTCGGGCGGGGCCTATGTTCATAACGTGTCAGCATTCGTGGCCTCAGAGTTGGAGTCGGCCACTGTACGTGTTGAGGGCCTTGGAACGCATTGGAATAGTCTGCTCGATATCCAGGTTGGTATCAATGGACAGGTGTTCATTTCTGACCAGGCACTCGTCACTGTGGGCAGGCATGTCCAAGTCGCGTTTGATGGGGGCCTGCAATTAAATGGCGGAGTGCTTTCGTTCGGTAGTATGTCGGAAGCAAGCCTGCGGCGAATCCATGCCAACAGCGGTCTGATGTTGGGAGCGGTAACGAATTTCGGCATGGTGGATGTTGCTACACTTGCACCGCTGCAGCAATTGACCGTCGACACATCAAACGTATCGCTAGTCAACAGCGGTGTACTCAACGGAAACTCATCTCACCTTGGCAGCGGTCTCGTCAATACCGAGTCGGGTCGGGTTGATGTGGGTACTGCATTGGTTATGAACTTCATGGGTAACATCAATCAGAATCGTGGCTTAGTTGAGAACCTGGGTGGCCGACTTGGTTTCGGGCGAGCATTAATCAACGAGAGTTCCGGGATCATTCGGGGGTACGGTGAATTTGAAGCGGTCGAGGGCTGGACCAATCGAGGGTTAATGGAGTTTCGAACCGGAACGTCAGACATTTATGGCGACGTTCTCAACGAAAGCGGCCGGATACATGTGATCGATAACGGATTGGCCGTCTTTTACGGAGATGTCGTGCATAATGCGACGGAATTCTTTGTAGAGTCTGGTTCAACCGTTTTGTTTGCCGGCTTGCTCGGTGGAACAGGAACCATCACGGGAGAGGGTTCCATTCAGGTTGCCGGTGAACTTGGACCTGGCAACAGTGCCGGAACCCTGGAAATAGCAGGCGATTTGTGGCTTCTTGGATCGGCCACCACGTTGATCGAATTGGGCGGATTGAACACCAACGAGTTTGATCGCTTGTTGATTAATGGCGATCTTAACATCGCAGGAAGCTTGCAGGTCAGCCTGATTGATGGACATCTGCTGGGAAATAATGAACAATATCTGATCGCCAGTGTCGGGGGAAATCGAAATGGATTCTGGAACGGGTTTGGGGAGGGTGCGTTGGTCGGCAACTTTGGCGGACGGGATTTGTTCATCACCTATGGTGCCAACAACGGAGCAGGCATCGCTCTGTTCACGGCGGTCCCGGAACCCAGTAGCCTGTTGCTGCTTGCAGCGTGTTTTGCCAAGGTCGTTGTCACTCGACGGCGTCGATAAAGTGTAACCGTTCACGGAGTTTGTCGGTAAACCTGTGAGTGTAGAGCAATTGTCCTCAATTGCTCTTGCCCCAAGTTGGTGAACTTAATCCAGGTTCTGAACAATTGAGGACAATTGTTCTACACTCTCGTGAACGGATACGATAAAGTCTGGGTATGAAGAGAGCCCGTGCAATGTTACAACCGTGGAGATATGCAGAAGCAAGGCGGCAGGCTACCTTTCATGGACAAGTGCGGATATTAAACGTCGAGATGACGGAGCGCACCCCCGCCCAGGTGCGGGTCGATGCTGAAATCTGCCGCAAGTTCCGCGGGCCTGAGTCGTTTCGAGTCGGCGTGATTGTCAGCTTTGCAGTCAGCGTGCTCAGTGGCGATGAACGGCGAGAGATCGTTCCCATTGGAGGAACTCGCTGGACGAATTATGGCGATTTGTTGCGTGCAAAATACCTCGAACTTTTTCTCGACGGTGAACCACCCGCCTGTCAAATTGCTCTTTGGCAATCCGCGATCATCAGCGCATTGACTTCGCAGCCAACGCTCGATGCGGGAAGTTCGATTCAACAGCCTCCCCGCCGTATGTTAGAATGGTTCCGGTGGAAGAAACAATAATCAGCTGATCTGAATCAAGGGATCCAATCATGGCGGTTCGAATTCATGTTACGGCCAGTATGGGGAATCAGGAGGCGATTCGCGCGACTTTTCGTGAGTTGCTCGGCGAGAGTTTTGACAACATTCCAATCGAGGCGACGCCTCCCTGGAATTTTTTCACAACCAGCGTGTGGGGTGTCGGCGGGGCCAAACTAGTAGATGGTCTGCGGCGTATCGGACACACCGGTTTACAGGCGACAACCTCTGATGCCAGCCGCTGGGTTTTGACGCTGATTCATCCCGATCAACCACCCCAGTCGTTTCTGCACGAATTCAATTTGTTTCGCAGTCCGTGGGATCCTGAACAAACGGCAGAGCCGCCGGAACCGGATGAGATCGACCCGCGATTGGCGTTTTTGGAGCCTGACCCAGAACCCGGAACGCAACGCCAATGGAGCCAGTTCGATTCAATTGCCGACGACTACGCCTCCATGGGTGCGCCGATTGACGAGTCATTCCGTGACCGGGTGCAAGGCATGACTTATGGTGCTGCGCTCAACGAGTTTCAACGTTACGAGACGGCCAGGCTGGCGGATTGTCTGGCCGAAGCGGGACTGGAGTTCGACCGGCAAGAGTTGCTCGAAGCGCTTTTATGGAAATCGACCACGGAACGGGAATACGACGCCGACATCGGCAACTTGCCCAGGGTGTTGCTGGCTCTGGGGCTGCGCGGATCGATTGCCAATTTTTTCAATTCGGTGCAGGATGAGGATGCTTGCGAGGGTGCCCAATCGGTAGACGATGACGTGTTCGACGATGACGAGAGCGACGATGAATTCGACGAAGACAGCGACGAAGACAGCGACGAAGACGAGTCCGGCGGGGTTGCAATGGAGAGGCTGTTTGATGGAGATGGCGTCGAGGATGAGGATGAAGAAATCTCCGAGGAGGACCAGAGGGAAATCGAGGAGATTGAAGCCAAGATACACGAAATGCAGCGACAGGCAAATCGATCCCGACGCCGCAAACGACGTGCAACTTCACGCGATTCTGGGGACGCCCAATGGGGCGAGGACACGTTTTTGTCGATCACGCGCGATGCCGCCAGCATTCATCCGTTGACACCGATCAGCGGCGGTGGTGTTGATGTTGGCATCGAAGAACTATCGCTGCTTGATTTTTTTGCGCATGCGGTTTCAGCCGGCGACTATCCTCCCGCCGTGATCACTACTACTCCGCCGCCAGAGGTCAAGGCGGCCGAAATGTTGGTCTCCAATCCGAATTGCTCGGATATTGAAGTGCGACCGGGAGACGGAGCTTGGCTGGTGGGAGCACGTTCCCTGAATACCCTGGAGTCATCGGATTGGAAAAGTGGTGAGGGAGGCGATTTCCTGGTTTCGTACCTTGGTCAGGAGTTGACAAACCTGTTGAGACAACCGCCAGACGGAACTCGGCTGCAGGTCGATTTTGCCGATGTGGCACAGCCAGATGTATGCCTGCGTTTTGCCGGCTCGGTTCGAAACGGCAAATGGCGCATTACTGAGAGTTTCCCCCAGCTTGATCAACAGACGTTTGAGGAAGCCTTGTCGCTGGCCCGTCAGCAAGAAGCCGACGAGTATGAGTTGTCTTCAAACGAAGAAGCCGAGGCGATCTTGGAAGCGGCCGGGCGCGATGGCTACTTGCACAATATGGGTGTGACCCGTCATGAAAACCGGGTTCGCTGCGAGCATGATGGTATGGGCTTTGTGGCCCGATTGATTCTGCGGCATCGTTTTGGACATACCTGGAATTTTGCGCCTGCACTGAAACAAATTGATGAGGAATGGCAAAAGCGTCGCACGATGGAACAACAAATGCGGCGTCAGGCAGCAGCGATGCGGCGCGACCGATCCCCGCACTGTGACCGACAACAAGTCATCTATCGGGGCGATGTTAGCGTGTATTGGAAGGCAGACATGGCCGCCTGGTCGGTGCTGGAGCCAGAAACTCGTGAAAAATTCGACGAGTCGATGAACGAACTGGGATTTACCTGTTTGGGTGACTTCGTCTGCAAAAAAGTGCGCGACTACGTACAGCGAGTTTTCATCAGTCCTGACCAGCGCAGTTATGCCCTGTTGTTAGCAGGTTCGTTTGGATACATTAGCAAAGAGTATGTCAGCCATTTCGAAAACGATGCCCATCTGACGACCTCGACTTCCTGGCTCGCTCAGAGCCATCCTGAAATCGAAGTCTATGCCCAGCATTGCCCGGAGTTGACAACCGAAGCACTGTACGAGCGACATTGTTGGGGCATCGGACGTTTTCACAGCCACAAACAAACCGTTGCGATTGAGCTTGAACCGTCACTCGCTGGCTTATGCTGCATGTTCGATAAGATGTTAGAACGCATGTCCACCGTCGAATCCAGCTTGATCAGTTTTGAAACCATCGATCTTTCAGATTCCGAAAATTGACCAGTCTTGTTATCCGATTGCTTGCCGCTGAAAGACACTACCCACAAAGTGAGACGACCATTATCAAGTGCAAAAGCCCCGACATGGGGGAACAAGCGAGACGCGATTGATTGTGCCGGGCTTTCAGCCCTGGAGGGGTTAAAAGACTATCATGGCCGAGTTTGCGAAACGGGAACGGCGCGCGGGTCTGACCCGAATGGCACTGTCGAGATGTAAGTTGCTTCAGGACCAGTTCTTACGCGATTCGCGGCGCAAATGGAATTGTGGTACTTGCATGAGTTTGTATCCATGAAGTCGGCGTTTTAGTACACGCGGTTCTAGACTGCCGGGCCGGTGAGCGACTTGACATTGAGCGATCTGTTGGAACATCAACAAGAGATAGGCGTCTTTCCGGGCTCGGCCGCTTGTTGCAATTCCTCAGCCACTTCGTAACTCAGGTCGCGCAACGCGGCTGCCGAAAACTTGGCACGCGCTCGGCAGTAATCCCCGGTGTCTTCGGTGGGCGAGTCGACTCCCTGAACTTCGCAGTAGCTGGCGACGCGGGCGACGGCCGCCTGGCACGAAGCCTCCTTGCCGTCCCGCAGAACCTGCGAAAGAAACGACCACACCATGATCGCAGTGGTGTAGACGCCATGAAGACCAAACAGGCCACCATGTTTCACAAAGATCCGCTCGATGCGTTCGGCCGACAAAATTTCTGCAAACGGCAGCCCATCGCTAGTGAGAATAGCCTCAACGACCTTTTGAAAATTGCGGCTGTCTCGACAGGAAAAGTTTCGTATTCCAGTACCCATGAAAAAACCGTCCATAGCTTTTTCAACGCAACAGCAACCACGGAGGGTATCACGATGATAGCCAACAATAACGTATCTGGCCTGACGGATGCTTGATTGCTGCGACACGAACCGCCAAATTGCGATGTTTGACTCGTGCAGTTGAAAACGCCGTTCAAGCAACTCGACGAGAATTCGGACCGTTCCCTATCGTACACCCCAACCAATTGATACCAGCATTGGGTGGCAACTTAAAAATTCGCGAATAATCGAACGAGTATTTGAACTTTAGAACCAAGGGTTGTCTGGAGGTATCACCAAATCGAGTAGCCATACATAGTTGCTGGGGAAATTCCAGGTAGGTGGAGGTGTCGGATTGGTGCCTGGATTTTGCGGGCCTGAAATCGGATTCCCGGACGGATCAATTAAGACTGGACCCTCATCATCCGAAATACTGGCCCCCGTCAAAAGAACCGTGGACGGCAAGATTGCGGCATTATTGCGTCCAACAGACGTAAATCGCAAATAATGATCGCCGGCATGCAACCACACGTATGCCGTACGAGTCCTGCCTGGTCGAACTGAGGTTACCAATTCAACTTGCCCAGTCGGACTGTAAATGGTGAATTGAGCCGCTTGGTTTTTGCCACCGGATGAACTCATCGACAAATCGAAGCGGAATAGCTGCGTCTTGTACGTGGTAAATACCCCAAACTGATCCGGCTGACTGGCGCTTAATTGGACTTGTTCAATCGTTTCGAGCACGGCACTGGCGTCAGCCACATTGATCATTAACAGATAATTGCCGTTAGTAGAATTATTTTGCCGATTGCGAACCTCCACATAGTACAAATTGTTTGGTTGAACATTCTCAACTTGGACTACTACATCGCCATCCGATCGGAAATGCCTTTGGATACGTAATTGTCGCCGATTGCTGTTGAAAACGCGAATATCGAGCAACGCGGGATCTAAACCAAGGGGAGCCAGATCGATGGCCATACTTCCTTGTGCCGATGGCGACGTCTCGAAGCGTTACATATCCACATCGGTAGGTGAAGCAATCGCACTCAAGATTTCAAATCGAGACCCGGAGGGCGTTCCCGGTGGCGAAACGAGCAAGACTGATTTGGCAAAGGTGTTGTTCGCTTTGGTTTCTTCGTCAACGAGTCCATGGAGCGTCATCAATTCATCGACCAACGCTGCATCGCCTGCCTCGAAAAATCGCTCCCGTTCATCATCGTCGTCGTCATCGTACTCGCGTTCCCATTCGTCGGCTTCGAGATCGCCGTCTTCATTGAAATCGAGCACTAATTCATAGTCGCCAAATTCAAACTCTGGGTACTCCGACCATTCGACGGCGACGTAGATCATCGCGCCGGGATCGATCCCAGTGATCTCCTTGATCACATTATTCCGCAACGGGTTCTCGGCCTCGCTGGTAGCAAGTTCATCGAACTCTTGGTCGTATGCTGTTATCCTGCCTACCAGCAAACTCCGGCCGCGAACTCGTAATTTGATCCAGCAGTTCTCGGCCAGTTCATTGCCCTCGAAACTGTAGACATCGATGTCAGTACCGTCCTGAATACGTCCAGGAATGAACACTTGCAGCGTCTCAGCGAAATTGCTCGGGTACTCCAGATAGGTGGCCGTGGCAAACGTGTCATTTCCCAATTGCGACTCAAACGGGTCGGCAGCGGGTGGACCGTATAATTACTGAATATTCGAGATATCATCGGCACTCAAGCCGGTACGAGGCACTGTATAGGCGAAAAACATTACCGATGACGCATCTCGGTACTGGTCTAATAGCCCAAGTGAATTGCCGACCTCGTGCAACGCGACAGAATACAAGTCGTAAAAACCGTTGGGAGACGAACCGCCGGAAGAAAAATCGTGGATGTAGTACTCGCAATTCGTGTTGAAAAAGATGTCACCGGCCCAACTGCCAGCGTTTGGATTGTACGCCACGACATTTCCCAATACGTTTTGCTGAGGAAAGGCCCCCAAACGAATATCGCCAAACCGCGGGTCACCTTGGGTTAATCCCGGCACCCCGAATGCTCGGGGTGAATCGGATTTCACGGCAAGTTGCAAATTTGCGTATCGAGCCCATGTCTGCATCGCCCGCAAAATCTCGATTTGCCAATCGGGATGGCTCATTTGATCTTTCATGTGCATGAACAGTTCATTGCGATACCGCCCGATCTCTACCAAGTCCGGCGCAAAGCTCACCGTGATCGCACGACCATTGGGCCAGGGATACACAGGCAAAGCCGATGTTTGAGCAACACCAGCGGCTGGGAACACGCAAATCGCATTCCCTAGCACCCCGAGAATCATCAGGACTTGTAATCGATAAAGACCGAGGATCTCGGTGCACCAACGTTTGATTCGATTCACAACAAAAACAATCATTGGTTCTGTTCCATAATGGTTTGAACGCCCTGTTTCATTCGACGAAAAATGGCGTTGCGTTCGAGTGGTTTTAGATCGACATCATTGCCGATAATGTTTCCACCATAAGCCGGTCGTAATGCTCGACCCAGGTACTTGATGGCCTGGGCCGCGAATTCGGGCTCCTTGGCCGACAGCAGTGAGTACACACAACCGATTTGATAGTTGATCGCGGGTGTTACATCCAATTGGAGACAAGCCTCGATATCCGCCAAAGCGGACTGTGTTTGTCCGATCCGAGCGTACAACACGGCTCGACCGGATAATGCGGGTGTAAAGCCTGGCTCGTGGTTTAATAATTCGGTTAGCGTGGCAATCGCCTCTTCCGGTTTACCCAATCGCTCACTTAACACGTGAGCCATGTTTTGCCGCGCGGTCGTTGCCGTTGATCGCCAACGAGTTGCTTGACGAAAATCTGACAATGCGTCATCGGGCGACTCGTTCAGACGGGCTATGCCGCGCATGATCCAGTCTTCTGGAGTACGCGGCTCCAGGGATTTGACCAGATTCAAATCGTGATCAGCGCCCGTGGGATTGCCCAAGCCGCGTTTGATCCGGCTGCGAATCATAAGATATCGCGTGGTTTCCGGCTCGATTTTTAACGCCTGTTCGATCGCCATGAGTGCCTGGTCGTACTGCCGTTGCCGTTCATGAACCAACGCTTGATTAAAATAAGCAGCCGCTAGGTTCGGATCAATCTCTATTGCCTGGACGAACATCGCCAATGCATCACGGTCGTTTTGCATCCAATAATGACATAATCCCCGAGCGAAATAGCTTAACGAAGATTGATCATCGATTAGACAACACCGTGCGAAATGGCTTTCTGCTATACGGTACTCGCGCAGCTCGAATTCGCATTTGGCCAACAGAAACCACAACGCAAACCGCTGCGGATACTGTTTGAGTTGCTCATTGATCACCCGCGTAGCTTCGCGATACTTGCGCTCGCGATACAATCGCATGGCCCCGGCCAATTCACTTTCACCAGCATCGAACAAGTTTAGTCGAAAATCGCGGAATTCGCCGTCAATCTTCTGTTCTGGATTCGAATTCGTTTCCAGTTCGGCGAGCAGGTTTATCAATTGCTTCGCCTGATGCTGGACTTCGGTTTGATCATCTGTGGTCAGCCAAGTAAACAACGAGTCCCGATCCCAGTTTGAACTTTGGCCGATCTTAAAATGGCTCAGCGCTCGATAACCCGATTGAATCCCCGCTGTATACGCTCCCCCGTCAGGAAACAGCAACTGCGCCTCGGCCTGATGCAAGTCGCGCTGAAATGCCTCGAGGGCATCGATTGCCGCTTGGCGACGGTGGGCGCTAAACAGACTCCACAACCCAACCGCTAGAACGGCGAACACAATCAGCGAAAGACTGGACAAGGCTGAATACCCGCGCCATGACGGATGTCGTCGAAGCCATTTCGACCACCGCTCGGCGAGCGAAGGGTTTCCAACGTGTCGTACAGGACGATGTCGAATGTGCAAATCCAAGTCTTCCGCCAACTCAGCCGCTGTTGCGTATCGCTGTTCTGGGCGGTGCTCAAGACATTTCAAGACGATCGCCGCCACAGTTGGCGAAACACAACGCTTCAACAATTCACGTTTCTCACTACACACACTTCGACTTGCAATGGTCTGTTCGGCATCCTCGACAGATCCCTGGTCCACCGGATAGGGCAACTGTTTCGTAAATAACTCAAACAGCACCGCCCCCAAGGAAAAGATATCTGTCGTTGGTAGTAGTTTAGTATCACCCCACCACATCGCTCGGATTTGCTCAGGGGCCATATAAGCCCAAGTTCCTCCCGCTCCACCAGCCTGAGCAGTGACTGACACTTTGGTTTCGCGGCTTAAATTAAAATCCATCAACAGCGGCGTCCCGTCCCAGGCCAACAAAATGTTCGCTGGCTTGATATCGCGATGCAGAATGCCCCGCGAGTGCGCATGTTCGAGGCCCCAAGCCAATTGCCGAGCCATTCGCAAGACTCGGTCATTGAACGTCAACGGCGGTTCGTCCGCCTGGGCCGTCGTCTCGTTGAGTTGTCGAGACTCGGCGTCCACGTCGAAGTCTGCTTGTAATTTCAAATTGCGCCTTACCACGCTATCCCAGACATCGCGTGGCGATTGAGTTTCGCTGGAGTGAGCGCGTCGATCCACAATTTCCTTGATCGTAACCGCACCCAACAATGGCATGCACAGTGCGAACAACCCGTCGTGCTGATGTACCGAGTACAAAGGCATAATGTTCGCGTGTTGGAGTTTAGCCAGCCGCTGAGACTCACCTAGCGGCATTCCGGTAATTTTCAACGCGACGTAACGACTCGCCAAGTCAGCTTGGCGGGCCGCGTAAACTCGACTAAAAGATCCGCTGCCCAATTCTTCCACGATCTGAAACGGCCCCCACTTGACTCCGATCCCGGGAAAGTGCTGGACGATCTCCCGCATTTCCCGTCCAGTGGCAACGCGGGGGGCGTCGGTATCAGCGGCAACAGTTCGAACCGTGTCGACCGAAATTGCGCCCTGTTGCGATGATCGATTGAAGTTCTCCTGCCCACTCAAGGCCGACTGGGCGATCTCCCAGGTGGTCAACCAATTCGAGGAGTCTACATCGAAACGCTCGCGGTACGTCTCGGCTTCGACTGGCTGATGGTGCAATTTCCGTTGCCGAAAACCTTCAAACGCCACTGCCGCAACGACATCTGGGTACAAATGAACATTTGGGAACTCGTCGAACAATCGCTTGAGTTCTGTCGGCTGACCTTGAGACCAATCATGCTCTAACCGAATTCTCAACAATTCTGCCAAAATGGTGGGGTAATTGGGAGAACAGCTGGGCGGCAAGAAATCGTTGATCCGCACGGTGGAATCCGACCGTAACGCGACTTCGAATTGGTCGACGGTTTCCCAAATCGACTCGCTGCCGGACATTTTTTCTGCTTCAACTTCGTTTGACATTTCGACTGTCGATGATCGACCGACTCAAAACAACCCACACACCGAACTACCATTTTAAACTGGGAATCGGGTGTTGTATTCCGCCATGGATTTCCAGGTAATATTTGATTTTACCGAAAATTTTTGGCGATTAAACGGTCAACCTCGTTTATCCGACTTGAAATCCGGCCTACGCAAATTGTTTTCGTTTTTTATCAAAATGGCTAAGTGCATCATCGTTACGCGTCGGCTCGCGAGACTCAATCGTCAAAATCGCTAAGCGCTCGCAGACTATGGCTCGAAATGGCTACACAATTGCTTGCGGAAATTTTGGAGTTCGCGTTCCACCGTGCGTTTACTGCGACCGCATTGATCGGCGATTTCACTGACCGAAAATCCTTCTAATCGCAAATGAATTATTTGCCGCTGAGTTTCTGAAAGCGGTTGACAAATGTCTTCGATAGTCAACATCAATTCTCGCAGTTTTTGCTCGTCATTGATTGCGGGCGCATTGAAATCATCGACCGAAACCGTTTTTCGAACATCGCGTGAGGCCGCCTGATGATAGTCGACACGAGCATTGACTTTGCGCATTGCGATGTTCACCAACAGATTGAACAAATCACCTGCTTCGGGAGCCAGATATCCTCCATTTCCAGCGCGGCGAAAGAAACTCTTGAATGTCGATTGCACGATATCCTCTGGGTCCACTCGCGAGGCGAACAGACCTGCCAGCCGTTTGTGGGCAGTCGTTAGTAAACGCTGCGAATAGCGGGAGAAAATCTCTTGAGCCGCAAGTTGATCGCCTTGCTGAATTTGCTCCAGCAAGCGCTTGTCCGTTTGATCTTGATTTTCGCTCTCAGCGGCCATATCGTGTTTCGTTTTTATAGGGATGAGTTGATCAGTCAGGATCGGAGTTGAGCTTGCAAACGATAAAAACCCGCTCGACACCGAAGTGCCGAGCGGGAAGACTATCGAATTTGTTGAATGAGAAAACTGCGATTTAGAGTTTTTCGTTAGAAGATCTCGAACTCTTTGACTTCGAGTTTCTCGCCGCCACCGACTCCAAAATCGAAGAACGAGTCAATACCTGCCCCCCCTCAAATACAGCATCATAGTTGGCAAAAACATTGATCCCCGTGAATGAATCCGCACCGGCATCCAAGGATACCTTGATGTTCTTGCCACTGAACACATCGGTAAAACGCACAGTGTCATTTTGAGTACCCGTATAAACGCCCACGTCCTCGAGTGTGGAAACGCCTGTCAAAGTGACCATATCGGCCCCCAAGTCGGTGTTGACAAACAAATCATAGCCCAAGAAATCTGTCACCGTAACACGGTCAGCACCGCCTTTGGTTTCGATGGAGGTTGAATCACCGACTGAGCAACCTGTGACGCTCACGACGTCATTCGAGGCATCACCGATAACAGTGAGATTGAATCCAATTGTCGTGTTGGTAATCTCGGCCGTTAACACCCCGAGTTTTCCATCGATGTACAAATCCCCGAAAACGGACCAGCCGAGCAAACGTACAATATCGTTACCAGCACCGCCTTCAATATCCAAGTTGGCGCCGATGGTACTGGGAGCGGATCCGGTTTGAACTCGATTGGCACCGGCACCTAAATCGATGAATAGATCATTGGCGACATTCAAATTCGAGATTGTAACAATGTCATTGCCACCACCCATACGAACGTCCATGGCATTCAAAGCCATATTGCGGAACCGAACCGATGCCAATCCATTAACCGTTGTACCATTGACACCGGCAACAATCACGTCTCTTGCCGCATTTTGCGAAATCACGATTTGATTGGCGGCGTTATCGCCAAAAATTTTGATTAAGGCACCTTCGCGGGTCGCACGTACATTATTAGCCCACGCTGGAGTCGCCAGCATCAACAACAAACTAGTAATAAAGAAATGTCTCTGCAAATTCCTCACCTGATTGCGATTTATCATCACTGTTCTCCAAAAAAGAGTTACTGTCTCAAGACCCTCAAACTAGGGGAAACACAAAAACGGGTCTCGGTTTCTCTGTCCCCACATTAATCAAATGGGGAGGCAGGCGAAAATCACGCCATTAACAGCGTGGATTTTTCACATTACTCGTAAATTGGCGGCAAATCATGAGAAACGTCGTAGATTGAAATGCGGTTTTCTCGCATGTGGACTCCGCTCCGACGGCAGCGGGGGTTGATTTTGGCAACGATTCAAGTAGGACAAGCAAGTTCTGATGTCGTTTGGCGATATAGACAAACTATCCGCGCTTCATCTAACACAAGTGTGAAAGAAAGGAGTCAGCAGAGTACATACAAAGGTAGTCCATTAAAGCAACCTCACTTACAGCCAGGGCGAAAGTAGCGGCCAGCAACAGGAGTTAATCTTCGATCCACTGTTTCCGCTTGGTTCCCGCATGGTCGGACATCAGGCAGGCATAACGGACACACTTTGAAATTCAGTGGTACCACATTGTGACAGAAAAATCGTTAAGCAATGTACAGACTGTCCCGTATCAAGGATGTACTGGATAACCACGATGGCGTTCTGGAACTCACTGAGCAGTTGCTGACCGCGATGCCCGAACGTGCGGATATTCTGCGAAAAGTTGAAATGCAGCGGATAGTAATCTTAATCATGAAAGCCCATCAACGCATCCAGAGGAATAACGGCGCTCTACGTTTCTCCCCTTCGCGTTCCGCGTATCAGTTTAGTCCAAGTTTGGCATTCTTAATATCATCGTAACCTCAGTCTGACCAATAATGGACTAAACTGTTACCAAAGATCGACAGAGTGGCGAGGAATACTCAGAACGAGTTCGTTTGAGCGGGCTAACAGAACCTTACGCTCATTCCAATGCCGATTTAGCTGAAATTTACGAGAATATTTACCTTCCGCGCAAGATTTCGGATTTCTTCTCAGTCTTATTGTTAGAAGCAAATCGAGACCCTGAACCAATGGACTTATGAAACCAATTTACGAATTAACCCGAGCCAGCCTTATCCTGCGGCTTCAAGACGCAGAAGATAGGGACGCATGGGAAAAGTTCGCGATGATATATGGTCCCGTCGTCTTCAACGTCGCCAAAGGCCGCGGTTTTCAAACAGCAGATGCCGACAATTTGGTTCAGGAGGTGTTTATGGCGGTTGCCAACTCGGTTTCCAACTGGCTGCAGCGGGATGAAAGGGGTAGTTTCCGTGCCTGGCTGTTGCGAATCGCGCGTAATGCCGCCGTCGACATGATTACACAGAAAGCGACACGATCTTTGGGATGCGATGGTAGCGAGGCCCAGACCCATTTGGTAAATCTACCCGCACGCTCTGAGCTTTCCAGTGTTTTGGATCTTGAGTACGAGCGATTGGTCTTTCAATGGGCCACAGATCGAGTGCGAGAGTCCGTCGCGGAGCACACTTGGCAGGCGTTCTGGCTAACGAGCATCCAGGAATTATCAGTGGAAGCTGCGGCCAGCCAGCTCAATACTCGCCCTGGCAATATTTACTTCGCTCGCAGTCGGGTCATGGCACGAATCAAGGAACTTGTCCAACAATATCAGGACCATCAATGAAAAAGAACCAAACAATTTGTGATGACGCTGCACTTGAGTTCATGCTCCGGAGCGACCAGACATCGGAGCCAAGCGGAGAACTGCTTGATCACGTTGAAGTCTGCACGCGCTGCCAAATGCGAATCAGCGAACTGGCCGGCCCGACATCGCTGTGGTACGGTGTCAAAGCCGCGGTTTCGGAAGGCGACGGTTCAGTTCTACGTCACCGTTTTCAGTCATGGTTTTTTGATCATTCGAATATTGACTGGACCGAGTCGATGGCGAAGCAAATGCTTTCGCCGCCAACGCATCCTGAAATGCTTGGGCGTCTCGGGCGATACGAAGTCGAACGATTGATCGGTTCTGGCGGAATGGGGGTAGTCTTCAAAGCATTTGATACCGAACTAAATCGACCGGTCGCTATCAAGTTGCTCGCACCGTATCTCGCTAACAGTGGCCCGGCCCGAAAACGATTTTCACGTGAAGCTCGCGCGGCCGCTGCGGTCGTGCATCAACACGTCGTACCGATCCACAATGTCGATACGGAGAGGGAGTCACCGTTTATCGTCATGCAATATGTCGCTGGCCAGTCGCTGCAAGCTCGCATCGATAGTAATGGAGCACTCGAATTGCGCGAGATTCTCCGGATCGGAATGCAGGTCGCCGACGGTCTTTCGGCCGCACATCAGCAGGGCCTCGTACACCGGGACATCAAACCGTCGAACATTTTGCTGGAAGAGGATATCGATCGCGCCCTCATCAGTGACTTTGGACTTGCCCACGCGGCCGACGATGCCAGCCTAACTCGCTCTGGTTTCCATCCTGGCACGCCACAGTACATGTCGCCGGAGCAGGCATCGGGCCAAAGCGTTGATGCGCGTAGCGATTTGTTTAGTCTAGGAAGCACGCTTTATACAATGTGTACTGGGCGTCCACCATTCCGAGCGGAATCTTCCTTCGGTGTAATGAAGAGAATCAGCGACGAACCTGCGACGCCAATTCGAGAATTGAATCCCAATATTCCGGATTGGCTGATTCTGATCATTGATAAATTGATGGCTAAAGAACGGGCCGAACGCTTCGATTCCTCCCAGGAAGTTTATGAAATCCTCGCAGCGTGCTTAAGTCATGTCCAGCAGCCCGCAAACTTCCCGCTACCGCTACAGTTATTTGCAGAAAAGCGATCCGTTCTTCGGAAGCCTATTTTCAAAGTCCATTACCTATCCGTTGGAGTACTAATGATGCTTAGTTTATTGACGGCAATTGCCGTGGGAATTTTCGCTCAACCGCGGTCTGCAGCACCGGTTGCGGAGTTTGATGAAACCCAAGCGGAAGTGCTCGGACATGGCTACTCGCGACTGGGTGAATTCATCTTTTTTGATAAGCAGCGTATCGATCAGGCCGGGAAAGAAGATTTCGATAAATTTATCAAGGCTGCCGATCTCAATCTGAGTCAATGTGCGGACGTCGATGCGGCAAGCTTCAAAGCATTGAGCGAGCAATACACCAAGGACAAGAACAAAGTCTATTACAAATGGATCAGCCCGGGTCGATTTTGGGTCGTTGAGCTTCCTTTGGCGGATGTCCCAAGCTTCGAAGTGATTGGCTTCAATCTTGCGAAAGACGTTAAGCATGTTTGGTGGTACGGTCAGCCTCTCCAAGAAGTCGATCCAATGACTGTAGAGCTTGTAAATGAGGGATTCGTTTGGAAGGATGCGAACAGCGTTTGGTATCAACATGAAAAGATACCAGGTGCCGATTCAAAAACATTTCGACATCTTGGCCAAGCGTTTTATCGGGATGCAAATCGTGCCTATTGGTCATCAACTCCTTTGGATGGGGCAGATCTCGATACCTTTCGTACCTTTGGAAATGACAGTCCGTATGCTGCAGACCGACACAGTGTTTGGCGCGCCACGTCAAAAATCAACGGATATGATGCGCCGACGTTTCAGGCGATACACCAATCCGTCGTCAAAGACAGAAACGGTGTCTATTTGGGGGATCATTTGATTGAAAACGCCGATCCTAATACTTTTCTCAAAGTAGTAGATCTGGATACGGATAATTCGGCACTGCTCGCTGACGAGCATCACTACTATCTGTTTCTTCCGTATTACGGAGACATCTATCGAGTCACTGCGACCGCCAATTCGCTGAATGTCCGGCGGTCGATCTGGCAACCTGGAATAAAGCAAAAAGAACCTATAGCAATCGCGGCCGCAGAGCTTGCAGAAACTGGTTGGAGGAATCTCAGGATCGAGGCCGACCAAGCCATCAACTCTAAACAGTTGCAGGCTCGCGAAAGACAACGCTTATACATCTACAAGTCACATTTCACAAAAGCTTGGGAGATTATTCGCCAAAGGTAGACTCCCAATAGCACGGTCACACAAATGCCTCTCTCCGAAAAAGTCGCGCAAGAAGACTAGATTGAAAAGGAGAGTCTATCAAGCGACGCTTAACATGCCGTTATTCTTGACTTCGACACTTTTCTCGGCGATATATCGACGCCACCTGAGCTCGCATGGCCAGCCAGAATGAAGTCTTGCTTGTCTAAGACACACATTTTGCCTTAGGAAACGTCGTCCGAAGTGTGATGTTGAAACACGAGAATCGATCACCCAACCGAAGCCACGCTTTGAACAGGCTATCGCCATCCGACATCAATTACTGTGGGGGTCTGCGTCTTTAAAGCAGCGGCCCGGGAAGGCGGATCGAGAAGCACGCGAAGTGAAGGTATCGATTCATGCACAGCGAATCACACTGAATGATCCACGTGCTGGTCATGTCAAAGGATTCACCACCAACGCAGTATTGGTACGGAAGATCGAACCAACGAATGAACATGAACCGAGCAAATGGTTGTTACTGACCAATATGCCAACCAAGACAAAACAGGATCTCCAGTGGATCATCGACTGTCATCTGATGCATTGAATGATCGAACTGTTTTCAAAGGTATTGAAAAGTGCATGCAAGATCGAGTCACGCCGCTTTAAACATAGGGTTCGATTTTACCGGCCTTAGCGTTGTATCTGATCATTGCGTGAAGAAGTTTCTACATTTGTCGCGTCAGTCAAACCTACAGCGAGTCGCCGTGTGCCGGGGTCTATATTGCGGCAGAATGGACTCGTGTATCGCACATGGTCCGTCATACGACACCTCTGATGGAGATGACCACCACTGATAGCTGAACTAGGAGTTTATGTGAACCGCAAGAGCACAACTCGACCATGCCCGCAATCGATGTGGCTAGGTCTTAAGATCATGCACATCATTGCAAGCTGCTGGCTATCCTTCGGCCCCGGAGCAACCAAAACTTGTGTGTAACTACGAGGGTCGCGACGAGCGAATTTCCGTTGTGAAAACGCACGAATGCGCGACGCGGGTGCATTTTATGGTTATCCGACGGTTTTCGTTGCAGCAACAATATAGCGTTGCGTACGTGTTGATGGCAAAGCATTTGTGGCGGTCATAGGACCGACCGAGTCAATGTGAAAACCGACTTGTTCAAGTAGATAGGGTACGGTCGCAGTGGTCCGACAAGCAGACAGGGGAAGAGTGTCAACAGTACCCTCCCAGACTCCGGACCAAGCATCGCGATCAAAAAGGCCGTCCATCACCACGACAACGCCACCCGGACGAAGCCAGTAGTGCCAGTTTCGGAAGGCGGCAAGTGGATCGAACAAACAGTTCGCAAGTTGCCGAGATGCGATTACGTCAAATGAATTCGCGTCGAAGTGCTTTCGATCTTCAGCGTGGTCGCAAAAGCCACAAACGGTCGTGATTTGCCCAAGGCCTGGTTTCATTTTTAGCAAATCGGACATCGCTTGGCACGGTTCGAGTGCCGTAATCCGAAGACCTGGTATTCGAATCAATGAGAGGCAAAGTGCGCCAGTTCCGCTACCGGCGTCGAGGACGGACATGTCGGCACGAAATTTGACGCAGCGTTTCAGGTCCGCAACGCAGGCGTCGTGGTCGTCCGACGTCATCGCTGAGATCCATGCGTCGTACTTCGACGCCTCGCTAGCGTTGTAAGTCGCTAGATAGCGGTTTCGAGATTCACGTTGGGTTTCCCGGTATGTCACGAAAGCATTTCAGTCGGATAACGACAGCGGTAACCGAGCCGCCGCCAAAAAGTTTGGGTTTTAAAAAATCGTGTCATCGGTGTCTTCGGTTCACCGCTTGGTTCGTCGGCAATTCATCGAAGACGCTTCGCCATTGCGCAGGCGTCCACTAATTTCGAAAGTCGTTGTGAACGCGTTTCAGGCTTTTTTGCTGTCGTTATCCAATGCAGTACTACCTTCTTGTAGCTTGGTGGACAGGCATCGAAGAATGCCCATGCAGTCTTATTCTTTTTGAATTGTCGAAGTTCAGCTAGCTCTAAATTCGCATGTTCTATCTGTTCGTACGCATAGACCTTGGAACGTTCCTCGGTTCGATGAGAGAACGCTTCTTCTCCCGCTTTTGTTATTCTACCCGATTCTCGCAGTTTCTCGAATTTTGCAATATTTACAGCACTCCAGATTGAACCTTGCTTACGCGGAGTGAAGCGAATTTGGTACGAATGGTCGTCGATCTTTTTGCGTACTCCGTCGATCCAGCCGAAACATAGTGCCTCATCAACTGATTGACTCCAGCTCATGCTCGGTCTCCCGGAACCAACCTTCCAAAAGCCAACCACAAGGTGGGTAGATTTTGATGAGTTCTTTTCAAGCCAAGCACGGAACCGGTCAGACGAAGCAAAGAATCTCGGTTTCATAGTTTTCGCAAGGACGAACGCTGGCAATCACCGGGCGGAAATGGCGCGAGTGATCTTGGATTTCGAGAAAAATCGGAACGCCATTTCCGCTCCGTGTGCATCGCTTGGTTCGCCGCACTTGTCAATCCAATTCGAGTGTTGCCTTCATGATTTCGAGCCCTTGAACAATCATGTCCGAAATGGAATCGGCGATTTCATCGGGCATAATGTCAGCAATCCAAACCAATCTACAAGCGTTTAGGCCTTCGGGAAACACCTGGATTGAAGCATTGTGGTGCGTGAACGGTTCACCGCGTGCAGCCCATGAATGCCGCTTGGACTCGTCATCGACGGAAACAATAATCTCGCGAATTGTCATTCCGTTTCCAAAAGTCAGGTACCGAGAGTCGCCTTCATGGTGGCAGCGGACGACAAATCCTGGAACCAGGCGTTTATCAATGGACCCAACATCGCGAATTGCGTTCCAAGCATTTTCAGCAGATTGCCGAACATGGATTTCTTTTCTGACACTTGCCATGTAGTACCTTGGGTCATCGAAAAATGAACTTTGGGCGGACGAACGACGGCGGTAACCGAGCCGCCGCCAGAAAACAATGACTTCAAAAAAAAGCGTCAACGGCGGCTTCGGTTCACCGCTTGGTTGTCCCGCGCCCCAGGTCCGTCATCCTGGAACCACTTGATTTGGGGCCAAGACATTGACAAGGCCAATTGCGACAAACCAGGCAATCATGGCGATTCCAAATCCGACAACGACCGCAAATGGCCAGCCCCATGCCTTCCCATTCCGCATTTGAACAATTCGCGATACGCCGAGTAGTATAACAACTGTGCCGAGGTAAACCCATGGTGCCAGCGTAGTAACGATTGTGTCAGCGTTGTTGATTGCTGCCCCCATATATACCGCAACTGGAACAATCGCCGGGCGAATGCCCATCGAAGATCGTTCCTTCTGCGTCAGCTGTGATTCATTAGGTTCATCAATCTGCAACAGGATCTTTCAATTGGGATAACGACCGCGATCATCCAGTCGCCGCCAAAAAGACTATGACTCAAATTCGCGGTCGACCGGCGACTTGCGTGGATCGCTTGGTTCGGCTTTATATGGTGATTACCATTTCTTTTCCAATCGCAATTGTTCTCGTTGTAGCTCAACTGCTTGCCTTTGGGCGTCGTTCTTCGCATGGTTATACAACACCAAAAGCATTATCTCAGAGTTTGAATAGGCTTGGGAGCGAACTTGAGCAACAGGGTCATCTTTCAATGCACGCAGTTTCGGAACCAACGTTGTCAACACTTCGATGTATTGGTCGGACCATGAATCATCAACGATGTGAAGACACCCTACGTTGGACGCAAACCACCGCACTTCCGCATCGTGGCTGTTGAGGGCCCGCTCCAACACCGGTATGTTAACGTCAAGAAGATGTTGTTCAGATATAGGCTCTCCCAGCGCGTCGTGGCGACCTTTCAGCAATCGGCTACTGAGGAGGTAAACGCACGAACGGCGGATGTCATCGTCATCGTCATTAATCAGCTGCCACAGAGGTTCTACAGCCGGTTTCCCGCATTCCACCAACTGGCGGATCAGCGGTTCAGCAACCTCGACTTGCCGCAACTCACGCATCCATCCGATATAGCCGATACGACGTTCTGGAGTCTGCTCGATTTTCAACACTTCCGGAGCTAGTATTGCTTCGCGAACCTGACGCACGAGATCAGCCGTCCTGTCGACTGTTTTGAGGTTGCTGTCGCTAATGGTCTTTTGCTGGCATCCGACCGTCGTAAAAGCGATAATTCCGACGAGAAAAAGTCGCTTCATACATTCTCCAGGTTAGCCGAACGACTGCGATCACCCAGTCTCCGCCAAAAAACTATGATTCAAATTTGCGGCCGAACGGCGACTGGGGTGCATCGCATTGTAATGCCGGGTTTCTGTTGACTTGGCGGGTGAATGCAGGCGCACTCCGTTCTCGTGGGTGGCCGAGCGTCCCACCATCCGTCGTCATTATCGGCAAACCCATTTGCCCCGGCAAGCAGTCTGTTATCAAAATTTCAGCCGCAGGTTTCGACGCCCTGATTTAGCATAACGACACGGTTAACCGGGCCGCGGCCAACCAACGTTGAATTCAGAAACCGCGCGGCCCGCGGCTCCGGTTGAACCGCTTGTTCGCCCACGCCTGTTGTCGTGGGTCGTGCAAACGTTGAATCATTCTACCGTAATTACGATTCGATTTGATCAATCGCCTCGGCGATCCAAGGGGAACGAGCATCGTCGTACTTGATTTGACCAAGCAAGGTTTTCAATGCGCCCACGGAGTGGTCACCACCAATTGTGACAAGTCCGTCAATCGCCTGTTTCCATACTTCGGGATGTTCGTCGTTCAGCGCTGACGCGAGGAAGGAAACGGTAGTTGGAACTCTGTGTTGCCAGATTACCTCAACGATCCTTGCGCGAAGTTCCCCATCGTTGGCATTGGTGTAATGCTCGATAAGCTGGGGCACTATTGCGTCGTGCGATTCGATCAGCGTGTGATAAGCGTTTTCACCGCCATCACGTAGTGCGCTGACCAGATTGCCGACATCTGTGGGATTCATTGCTTGGGGGGGCGAACGGCCGCGATCACCCAGTCGCCGCCAAAAAACTATGATTCAAATTTGCGGCCGAACGGCGACTGGGGTGCATCGCATTGTAATGCCGGGTTTCTGTTGACTTGGCGGGTGAATGCAGGCGCATTCCGTTCTTGTGGATGGGAGATCGCCCCACCATCCGTCATTATTATCTGCAAATCTCATTGCCCCGGCAAGCAGTCGGTTATCAGATCTTCAGCGGCAGGTTTCGTCGCCATGAGTTTAGCATAACGATGCGGTTCATTGGGCAGCGAGAGTTGACTTTCCATTCGAGCACGCTCAGTTACGCCGCTCCACTGCAATTGTTTGTTCGGGAATTGCGTCAGAGTCGGGTGTACCAATAGCCAGGGCGACGTTTCGCGTGTGCAATTGCAACGACAGTAATCTTGTCGCCGATATGATGGTAGACAACGCAGAAAGGGAAACGCTTCACCCGACATAATTGGCAGCCCGCGTATGTTCGCACAAATCGAGTTGGATCCGCCAAAATCGACTCAATCGCAACGTCAATCTCGGTTGCGAACCCAATCGCGGCGCCCGCACTTCGCTCTGCGTACCAGTCGAATGCCTTATCAAACTCCGCCCGAGCGTCGGTACTGAATTCAATGGATACTGTCATGCCCGACCCGCGCCAGTGCCTCAGCCCGAATCTGGTTCCATGCAATGGTCGCTCCTGCTCCATCCTTCAACTCAGCAATACGCCGCTCTAATTCGGGTGCCCAGTCGGGATGGAGCGGAATGTCCGTGTCGGCAGAAACGGCGTCCCACAATGCGTCAATCAGTTTGGCTTGGTCCTGAGGTGAAAGTCTCCGCGCGTGCTCAAGAACTGAGTCAAAATCTGCCATAGTAGTTCTCCATTTCCTTCATTGTAGCAGCCCGAACGTTGGCGGCCACCCAGTCGCTGCCAATAAAATATGATTCAAATTTGCGGCCGAACGGCAAGGAAAAAGGAAGGGCATTTTAAGCGAAACGACCCGGTATTCTGGAGCTTTTGGCCAACGTCGAGTGCCTGTTACAGGCTTCATTTGCTGAATTTGCTCTTGATCCTGGCAGAGTCGGTACGAATGAGGATTTAGGGAGTAATAATAAGTTGAAGAATCAAGATGCATGTCCTCTGATCTTTGCTGCATCCAGGCTATCGCTCTTTAAGTCGCGGCCAGAAGCCTCGGATAAAACTCACGCCCGCTTGATCGCGGCCTTGGGCGATGATCGCAACCGCTTTGATTCGGCTGACGCCCTGCAGTGTGCCGCTGGGATTGCCCCGCTGACCGAACAGAGCGGCAAGAGTCGACATGTGCGCCGACGTTGGGCCGCCACGACATTCATGATGCAAACGTTTTTCGAGTACGCCGGATTGTCGATCAAGGGCTGTGCCTGGGCGAAGGCGTTTTATCAATCTCAGTTAGCCAAAGGAAAATCGTCGAGCATGGCGAAGCGTTCGTTGGCCTTTAAATGGATTCGGATCATCTACCACTGCTGGAAGACCAGCACGCCCTACGACGAAGCCACCCACTTGAATCGTTTGGCTCAGCAGGGTTCGCCGTTGGTTCACAAGCTGACGGCGTGAGCGATCAAGGTATC
>CALMEE010000148.1 GCA_937862885.1 uncultured Planctomycetaceae bacterium | reverse complement strand
GCTTGAGGGCTTGAGAAATAGTCGCGTAACCGCGTTGCTGCGTCGAAGGCTGACATGAATTTGAGTTTGAATTCGCGGTACCCAAACGCGGCATCAATTTCAGCCGATTGGGCCGTGTCGAGTTTTTCGATCAGCTCCTTTACCGCGTCGACCGCCCGTTGCTGTCCAGTGACGACCAATTGATCTGTTTCAATAGGAATTAGTGTTACTGGGCCTAAGCTAGGTTGGTAGGTTTGCGGGTACAACTGATCGATTTGTCGTTTGATCCGCGAGCTATTCGTGTTGTTCAACTTGACCATCGCCATCGCACCGACTTCACCAGTCGCTCGTGAAATGATGGTTTCGATTTGGGCTTTCACCTTCGCAACGTCTTCTGGATCGCCTTTGAGCACAATTGCATTGAGCGATTCAATGACTTGAATTTCAACAGTCCCCTTGAGTCCCTCGATCTCTTGCAAGATCTGACCTGGCTGTCCACGCACTATCGTGGTTTGTGGTGCCCCGTCATCTTGTCGTCGTGCTCCGATGGCGGCCTGTCCGAGCATGGTAATGGTTTGATTCACCAAGTTATCCGCGCCTTCGTTGTAGCCAACGAGTGCAACATGCCCTTGCGTCGCGTTGACTGAGCCGACAATCGCCTGCATAGCTTGGTCCCAGGCCGCAAAAAGACTGTCTGGCCCGATATACGCAGCGGTCGAACGAACATGATCTACGACCATCCAGGGAACTAATTTTGAGTTATGCAAAAGACTCACGCGAATCCGATCACCCTGCGCATCTAAGATTTCGGCGCGAATTCGATTTCCCCAGACATCAATTACCTGTTGCTCAAACGCATGAATTTTCTCGGGAGATATCCGATGCTCACGTACCGCGTTGACCACATCCGGAGCAGGATTGTTGCGGTCGAATGTGGAATTTTCGAAGGAAGTTTGCACAACTGGAAACGATGGAGTTGCCTTGTGCAGTTCGTCAAACCCTGGGTGCGGAGGAGCGACAACCCCGACGGTACCCTCGGTGCTCGACATCATTGCCACGGTTGATTCACCGCCAGCTCTCTGCCCATTGACGTCCACATAGCGATTCACGACGACAAATGTTGTGACGACGAAAACCGCCATGGCAAACGCAAATAGCTTGGGGTTCCCTCTAGTGATTGACTTGATAAATTGATTTCGCATAGCAGTCCAGTTCCACTCGGTGATCTTAAAAAACGGGCGCTTGTCGTAATCTTCGGGTATTTGACCATCTGAATAAAAGAAAAAATTGGTACAACTCATATAATCCCAATATTTTGCCATTTATCGTTTTTGCCTATTCATCGGACTATGCAATCGTTTCCATGTCATTAGTAGATGATTGTGCGGATGAATTTCACTTAACAGAGAATTCACGAGCCCCG
Source organism: uncultured Planctomycetaceae bacterium (assembly GCA_937862885.1). GTDB lineage: Bacteria > Planctomycetota > Planctomycetia > Pirellulales > Pirellulaceae > CALMEE01. The sequence goes on along the minus strand of CALMEE010000148.1, from coordinate 51,816 downwards.
GCAGCATTTGGCATGATGGCAATTGACGCAATTTTCGTGTAATATGTATTACTGGAGTTCATGAGTTTAAAACCCTCGTAACGACAGTGATGAATGCTATTTGAGCCGAGTCGGTTTGAGTTCTGCTGTCTGTCAATTTGTTTTGTAACTCGTCCACCGTTGTCATACACCTGTGAATAATAGAGAGAACGACAGAGCAAGATCTGGATGCTATTCGATTGAATTGCAGCCTATTTGGCCGTGTTCAAAGCATTCCAGTTCGTTCGAAGGCGAAGCATTGGTTTCGTGCTCAATTGCCGTTCATTTCGTTACAGCTAATTGAAGTTGCCCCATGGCGATACATCTCGAGGAAACCAAAACTGTGAATCTCGACGATCCGTCCGACGTTGAACAAAGTCCATTCAAGATGTTTGTTGGCTTGTTCGTGATATTTGGACTGATTGTTTCGGGTTTTGCCGTTGTGCAGTGGCTTTCGCCCCCCGCAAAACCGTCGATAAACCAAACTTCTAGGGACCTGGAATTTCCGGGCACTTCAGCCGATGGTCCAGTTGGTTCGAGCCGAACCCGTTTTGGAACCCAAGGTTCCGATCTTTCAATTTGGGGTGACGAGTCTACGGAACAGCCACCAATCTTATCGGGTGGCGATATTCTCGATGGGAAATGAAGACTTGCTATTTCCTGATTGCAGGTTCTAAACATGGCTCACGCTGTTAGGATCAAAATCGTGTCATCGCAAGTCACATTCTGACATCGTTTTGGGCCCAAATCGGCCTGTTGCGGAACCCGGCCCAATCGCGGCGCTTGATTGCGTAAACGAGGTAAACGCGTTATCTTAGGATATGTTTCTTGGCGAATTCCCGACTTCGTAGGCGTACGTGCGGGATTACTCATAGACTTTGTTAGGAGAGAATAAAATGGCGCATGAATTGCCCCAACTTCCATATGCTTTTGATGCTTTAGAGCCGTACATCGATGCCCAAACCATGGAGATTCACCATGGAAAACATCACGCGACCTATGTCGCTAAGTTGAACGCTGCAGTCGAAGGAACCGCGTTTGCTGGCAAATCGGTTGATAGCTTAATTTCTGACTTGGCGGCTTTACCGGAGAACATTCGCACGGCCGTGCAAAACAATGCTGGTGGCCACGCGAACCACACACTTTTTTGGACGCTCATGGCACCCGGTGGTGCGGGATCGCTATCTGGAGAACTGGCTTCGGCAATCAACGCTACATTTGGCAACTTCGACGAATTCAAAAAGCAATTCACTGATGCTGCTTTGAACCGTTTTGGCAGTGGATGGGCTTGGCTATCGTTCGATCACGGGAAGTTGAAAGTCGAAAGTACTGCTAATCAGGACAGTCCCCTTATGTTCGGCCGAATTCCTTTGATGGGTGTTGACGTATGGGAACACGCTTATTACTTGAAGTACCAAAACCGCCGGCCCGACTATGTTGCTGCGTTTTTCAATGTGATTAATTGGAATGAAGTCGCACGGCTTTTCGCCGCAGCTCAAAAATAGACGAGCGTTTGGATCGCTGGCGGCAATCAGGTTGCTGATCTACGCTACAAAACGAGAAACGGCAACGAGATATCTTAGGTTCTCAAATGGTCGATCGTTGTCTGTTTGAAGCCAGGCTGTTCGATGTTCTGAGCGTTCCCAACGATCTTCGAACTCACTTGGGCTCGCGATTTGTCGGTCCAGAAGTTGAAAATGTTCTGTGCGCTTTGGAACGTCTCATCCAATGGCGTATCGCTTGATTGACATGTCGTATCATGGCAAAACGGCTCTGTTGCGTTGGCGTGGTTGATTCGCGTCTGGGAGCTTAACGTGATTGCGGATCTGGGGAGAACCTGCACACATCAAATACATATTCAAATTTCGCGCGAGATTTGTCGACTCGCAATGTCTATAGATTGCGCCGGAACGATTACGGCGGTAGTTGCCGCATTGAACTTAAGGAGTACAGTTGGCCAGAAATCGAGATGAACTTCGTCCCATAAGTATCAAACGCCGTTTTACCAAAGCCGCGCCAGGCAGTGTTTGGTGGCAGGCTGGCGACACGATCGTTTTATGCACGGCAAGTGTTGATCAAAATATCCCGCCATGGATGCAGCAGCTGGAAAAAGGATGGGTGACTGCTGAATATAACATGCTTCCAGGAAGCACTAATCCAAGAAAACCGCGTGAGCGTTCGAAAATCGATGGTAGGACAACTGAGATACAACGATTGATTGGTCGAAGTTTGCGGGCTATCGTCGACTTAAACGCACTCGGTCCCCGGCAAATCACGATCGACTGTGAAGTTCTACAGGCGGATGGCGGAACGCGCACGGCATGTATCAATGCAGCGTTCATCGCATTGGTGGACGCCGTGAATTCGATTCGAGCTGAACTCCCCTCGGGGCACAATTTTCCCATCCGAAATAGTTTGGCTTCTGTGAGCGTGGGCATCGTCGATGGAAAGCCGATCTTGGATTTGGATTACCACCTTGATTCCGCGGCAAGTGTCGACATGAATATCGTAATGACGGGGAGCGGCGAATTTGTGGAAATTCAGGGGACTGGTGAAGAAGCCACTTTCTCTGAAAAGCAATTGAACGAATTATTGAAATTGGCAAAAGCGGGAATCAAAAAAATCACAGGACTGCAACAGAAATCGCTCGGCCGGAACTGGCCTAATTTCGCACATAAATCATGAATCTTGCAGCCGACCGGTTGCTTCGCTCCATCGACAATTGAGGTTGTCCCATGCATGATCAATTCGGTTATGACGACAAAGAACGAATTCGACAAGCCCTGAGTATTGAGGAAGTGGTCGGCAATTACTTAGAACTGCGTCGGCAAGGAAACGCCTTCACAGCATTGTGCCCTTGGCACGATGACAAACGACCCAGCCTGCAAATCAATCCAGCCCGGCAATCGTGGAAGTGCTGGGTTTGTGACATTGGCGGTGACATCTTCAGCTTCGTGATGCGACGTGAAAACGTGGAGTTTCCGCAGGCAATGGAATTGCTGGCGAAGATGGCCGGCATACAACTGACTCGCCGTTCGCCGGTCCGCACGGTCTCCGGCGATCCAAACGATAAACCCACGTTGTATAACGCGATGACATGGGTTGAGAAACAATATCACGAATTCCTGAAAACAAGCGCGGACGCCCAGATTGCGCGCGATTATTTGGCCGAACGCGGCATAAATCGCTCTGCCATTGATGCTTTCAAGATTGGCTATGTTCCAGACGAATTCAGTTGGTTACTTGATCGCGCTCGTTCGAGTGACTACTCACCGGAAGTCTTGCATGCCGTAGGCATGTTGAAACAGAAAGAAAATTCCAATGGCTATTATGATCGCTTTCGCGGACGGGTCATATTCCCGATTCGTGATCGCTTCGATCGCCCAATCGCGGTTGGCGGGAGAATCATACCGGAATTTGCTCGGCAACAAGAACTGAAACACGGCGATCCACCCGCCAAGTACATCAATTCGCCCGAAACCAAGCTCTTTTCAAAAAGCGAACAACTTTACGGCCTTAACTTGATGCGCGATGCGATCGCAAAAACCAAGCATCTAATTGTGGTTGAGGGCTATACTGACGTGATTGCCGCATGGATCGCGGGAATCGATAACGTGGTTGCCGTATTGGGCACAGCGCTCGGCCTACGGCATATTAAGATCATTCGACCATTTGCTGATCGAGTCACCCTCGTTTTGGACGGAGATGAAGCTGGGAAACGGCGTGCAAACGAAGTACTTGAGTTGTTCGTTTCAGCCGACATCGATTTACGAATTCTAACTCTACCAGATGCAGCCGACCCCTTTGACTTCTTGATGCACCACGGCGCCGGGGAATTTCGCAAACTCGTGGCCAAAGCCGTCGATGCCATCGATCACAAGATACGCGTTGAGACTGCAGGCATCGATTTGCTGAACGATACGCACATGGCGCATAAGTCGTTGGAGAATATTTTGACCACAATCGCACGAAGTCCACGTCAGATGAGTTCTCGCTCAGATACGAATTTGCTCGAGCACCAACTCCTCTCGCGATTATCGCGGATCTTTCAAATCGACATCGAGCAAATAAAACGTCGGTTGGTTGAAAAGCGATCGACCAATCCGGTGTCGGCGTCGCCTGAAATGTCGCCGGGCAATTCAGCTAATTTGCGCAAACTGAGCAAAATCCGGCTTACTCACCGCGACTTCGAGATAATTCAGTTAATTCTTGAATCGCCGGTAATTTTTCCAAAAGTTTTTGAAAGAATTACCAAGGAAGATCTACAGGATGAAGTCGCTAGCGAGATTTATTCTTTGATGTGCGAGTGCCATCGCGCCGGCAAGGCTCCCGACTTCCAAACGTTGATGATTAGCATTGAAGATTTCGACTTAAAGAGCCTGTTGAACGGTCTGGATGAAATTGCGCAAATGAAATCGGCGGGTTCTGACGTAAGCGTCGAAAGTCGGTTTGACCAAATTTATGCTGACTTTGAACGAAGTCGGGATCTCGCTGCGCAGCGTCGCGCGATAGCTGAACTTCAGTCTGCTGCCGATGAAACTGATGCGGAACGCATTTTCCGCCAACTTTCGGAACGAGCTTTGCAACGCCATGTGAATAAAGCACCTAAGGATGGGTAGCTTGCCCCGCTTCATTACGGCAATGGCCTTGTCGGTTGAGCCTGCATTAGCTCAGCGTCGATGCCGCCGATGTCCCCCGCACATCGCGAAAGGAATTCGCAGGAGGGTATTGTGCAAGACCTTGAACTTGAATTACAGGAACTGGTAAAAAAAGGCAAGAAGAACGGTTATCTTACATACGACGACGTCATCAACTACCTGCCTGATGAATCCAACAGTCCAGAAAAGCTGGACAATCTAATCGTCGCATTGGAAAGTTATGGAATCGAAATCCGTGACGAAGTTCCCGTCAAAGCCGACGGTCCAACCTTAGAAGATCTGGCTAAAGTCGAAGAGGAATTTGGTTCGCTGCAAATCCCTGAACGCCTGGTCAGAACCGGTGATGATCCGATCCGTATGTATTTGAGTCAGATGGCCGAATTGCCACTACTCAGCCGCGAAGAGGAAATCGCGCTTGCCAAACGCATCGAAATTGCTCGACGACGATTTCGTCGGGCTGTACTGAGCAACTTTTATGCGTTGAGTACAGCGTTGTCGACGCTAAAACGCGTTTACGATGGTGAACTGCCGTTCGATCGGACAATCAAGGTGTCGCTCACGGATCAATTGACGAAAGATCAAATATTGGGGCGTATGCCACATAATTTTCGTACACTTGAGCAGCTTGTCCTACAATCCAAGCGCGATTTCGGTCAGATGATTTCGAATTCTGCGGATGTCGAAACGAAACGTGCTGCCCGAAAATGCTTCATCGCTAATCGCAACAAGATGCTCATTCTCATCGAGGAGCTAAGTCTACGCTCCAGACGCGTCAGCCCATTTATTGACCAATTCAAAAAATTCGCATCGCGAATGAATTGGCTGAAGCAACGCCTCAACGATATTCGCGACGACGAAACTCGAGATGAAGAACGCACTCGGCTTCGTCGCGAGCTGCACCGTTTAATGATCGAGACTCAAGAGAGCCCGTCAGGCATGCAAAAGCGCTTCGAACTCTGCGAAAAATACCACCGTGAGTTCGAGAACGCAAAGCGCGACCTTTCCAGTTGCAACTTGCGCCTGGTCGTATCTATCGCCAAACGATATCGCAATCGGGGGATGAGTTTTCTGGATTTGATCCAAGAGGGCAACACTGGCTTGATGCGCGCCGTCGACAAATATGAGTATCGGCGTGGTTTCAAATTCTCGACGTATGCGACATGGTGGATTCGCCAAGCCATTACTCGCGCCATCGCGGACCAGGCTCGCACCATCCGCATTCCAGTTCACATGATCGACGTGTTGACTCGATTGCGAAACATCGAAAAACAAATTCAACAAGAGACACGCCGCGAACCTACCTCCGAAGAAATTGCCGTTCGGGCGGGTATGGAGTTGGACGAAGTACGGCGTGTCATGGATATCGGCAGGCAACCTGTCAGCCTAGATCGACCTGTCGGCGAATCCGAAGAATGCAGTTTCGGCGAGTTCCTCGAGGATTCAACCTGCGAAAATCCTACTCGCAAAGCGAACAATGGAATTCTTCGCGACAAAATTGAACATTTGCTGAAGACCCTTACCTACCGTGAACGAGAAATCATCCGCTTACGATATGGTTTGGGCGATGGCTACACCTACACGTTGGAGGAAGTTGGCCGCATTTTCCGAGTCACGCGCGAACGTGTCCGCCAAATCGAAGCAAAGGCCGTCAAGAAACTACAAAACCCAACGCGATGCAAACAACTCGAAGGGTTCCTCAACAATGTAGCATAACCTCAATTGAGACCGTCACGCTGACACCTGAGTGCACCTGAATGAAGCGGTCGAAACGACCGCTTCATTTTTTCCTTCAACCGAGTCTAGCCGGCGTACTGAGGAAACCACCGGCGCAGCTTAAATCTGTAGAAGCGCCGCGCGATACCTGCGACGTCATGCGAACAGGAGCCCGCCTTTTCTAGCAGATGCACCAGAGAACTAATTTCGCAAAACAACTGTTTCCCCAATACTGTTAGTGGGCGGCTTGGCTGTCGAATTTGATTCTTTCGAACAGAGGTAAGTGGCGATAATAGACTTCCAACGAACAAATGGCAAACGACGTCGTAAAAATCCTGCCGCCCGCTTGTCCCCACTTGAATTTCCGCGAGTCCCAACTTCCCGCCAACTCTCCCTCCGTTTCCTGCAGCAAATACAATAAGTCCCGGGTGCGGCGGTTCCAGGTTTCCCATTCGCGTCCTCCGAAATGATGTAACGTCTGCGTACCATAATACCAGTAGTAAATATCAAATTCGCGTTCCCGACCGTTTTCAATTTCGCTGCCGGGCAGATGCTCCATCAGATATCGTATGCCTTGGACGATTCGCGGATCATCGCGATCCCAACCTAAGTAAAACCGACAAAGCAATGCTTCCGCCGTCATTGCTGGCGTGGGATCGTTGAGGTTTGGGGCATAACGATAGACGGCTCCATCCAAATATTTTGAGTAACTCGCAGACGCGTAGGCCTTACCGGCTTGATCGAGATAGTACCCAGCAAGTCGCATCGTTGACCGATCAACGGGAATTCCCGCTCCAGAGTTTCGCGCGCTTTGCAAAGCCATGAGCTGCCAGCCAAAAACGCTCGTGTCGCCAGCTTGAAGAGGTTGGTAGCGCCATCCACCATCTTTGTGCTGTGCATTTTCGATGAACTTGGTGGCTCGCTCACATGCCACACGCAATTTTTCGTCTCCGGTCATTGCCAGAGCTTCAATAATCACGATCGTGGCTTGCCCGTGGACGTACATGCCTGCTTCACCCGGAAAGTCGCACCGCAAATCTCCATTCGCTTTCTGGCGATCGATCAACCATTTTATCCCGCGCATAACAGTGTCTCGATATTTTCCAGATTCATGGGTTTGTCCAGCCCCTAAGAAGGGCAACAATGCCAATGAAGTCGCCGCGGCATCCCCTTCGTTTCGCGGGTCTTTATGCCTGCGGTAATTCGCCAGGCTCCAACTGCCATCGACGTTTTGCACTTGTGCTAACCAGCGCAAACCGCGGGCGACCGCAGCTTCGGTCAACGTCGTTCCACCATTCTGATAAAGAATTTCGTTTCGCAATCGAGGATCACGTAGCAAGAACGGTGTCTCAGGTCCAGCCAACTGCGTTACTCGCTCTTTCAACTGTTCTACGTCAGCATCTACCGCATCTTGCCACAGTTCGGCAGCGTCGATTTCGGCTCGTTTGGTTTCCGCCCGCCATTCCTCTTCACCTATCTCCAACAGTTGGGGTAAGGCCGAGTCAAACTTGAGTGGATCTTCTGGCGAGCGCAGTTCCGGTTCACTTCCTTCTTGATCATGCGAACTTACGAAAGTGGAAAGTGTGATGGCAGGCGAAAAGTCGTCTGGCACAATGAAAATTAGTGCAAGGATCAGGAGCATAATCAGGTTGACCAGAAAACTGATTAGCCATGCGGGCAAAGAATTCATGGCCCGACGCAACAATCGCACCGACCGCTCCGGGCGGAACTCATCGCCCACATGCAGGGGTAACCTATCACCAATTTGGGTTCGCCGCGTGCGAACTCCCTTGTTCGATTTTGGCGGCGTAACCACCTCGCTAATCTGGTGCGAGGTTGTTTCGAGCAATGCTTCGATGGCGCGGAGTTGTTGCTCACTGAGGACTATCGAAATATTACAATTCCAGCACTCAGCTACCATCAATAATAGTCGCACTGAAACAGGAGCTTGGCAATTCGGGCAAGCACACATAATTGCATTTTTGCTTACCCAAATCGGTCCCTGATCGGTATCGATCCGCTGCCGATAATCGTCCAACTGGTCTGGGTTGCCAGCGGTGAAGGCAACTTGATCATCGGCTTGAACCAGTCTGTTGTTCAAACAAAATTGTGGCAGAGACAAATTGACGTCTTGCCTGTCCTGGTCGATTTCATTGAATCTCGCCAGCAGCTTGTTTGCAATCTGTTGAAAGGTATTTTGAAAATCGCTACCCACAGTTCCTCAACTCTTGAAGAAAGACGGCACTTCGAACGTAGTTCCACGTGATGAAGTTCATCAGCGTTGGTGGAGGTTGGCCAACCTCCACCAACCAAAAAAATCAAACTGCGATCGAGCGATGGAACCTAGGTGCAAGGACCGACCGCCTTCTGTGCAACGACCACGTTTTGAACTGCTAAACACATCAACAAGCTACGTTCGGAAGAAAACACTCAATTCTTGTTGAAATTCCGCGCATGTGCTGGACAAATAATATACGTGTGGCGGTACGAATTCGACGAACTTTTTTTACTGTCTCGTCGAACGTTCGATTATCAACGAATTTCCGCTTCAAATTCAAGCAGCGATGCGAGATGCAAACCGACACTTTCTGCCAATGCCTGTGTGTTATACCCACCCTCCAAAACACTGACGACACGACCGCTTGCATAAACGCGCGCGACTTCGGTGACCAACGCAGTTGCTTTGCTGAAATCCGCGCTATCCCATCCCAATGAGCCGATTGGGTCATCTCGGTGACTGTCAAATCCGGCACTGATCAAAATTAGTTGTGGTTGAATCTCGGCTGCAAACTCGTTCAGCTTTTCCTCGAACATTTGCAATTGCATGTCTGCGGGAGTTCCGAATTGGATAGGCAGATTGAATATGGTACCAGTGCCTTCCCCCTCGCCAACATCGTTCGCCAGCCCTGTTCCGGGATAAAATGGAAAACGATGCAACGAAAAGAAAGCCACATTGTAGTCTCGCCAAAAGATGGCTTGCGTACCATTCCCATGGTGTACATCCCAGTCAACAATCAAGACTCTGCTCAGGCCAAGTTGATCAACGGCAAATCGCGCGCCTAAGGCAACATTGTTAAACAAACAAAACCCCATGGCGGAATCGGCCAGTGCATGGTGCCCCGGTGGTCTAACCAAACAAAGGGCCGTTCGTTGTTCTCCGCGCACGACTCGTTCCACGGCGTCGACAACCGCACCGGCAGCCAAACACGCTACATCAAATGATTGATCGGATACGATTGTATCCGCATCGAGTCTACCTCCTCCAGCATTGCATACGCTCGCGATATGCTCGACATGCTGCGGCGTATGCACAGTTTGGACTTGTTGTCGAGATAACGCCTTCCAAGAAGGACGCTCGCACTGTTCAAGGAGCCCAAGCGATTCAAGTCGCTCGATAATGGCTGTCAAGCGTGTACGGTTCTCGCAATGGTTACCTGTATCATGTTTAAGAAAATCATTGTCGAAGTAAAGAAGCGTCATCGTCTACGATTGCATCAATGTTAGTCTGGGCGAAAACGTGCACGACCTTTGCGTGATTGTTCTGCGTCTCGCTTGGGTCGTCAAATTTCGAAATTTTCTTCAAAGAGATTTTGCATCCGACACAAAAGCCACCGCGGTTTCGCGGCTAATTTTGCCCTCTAGCATCAGCTTGCGAATCGAATCATCCATCGTCAACATCCCCTCATTCTTTCCAATTTTGATATTGTTGTCGATCGTTTCCAAACGGCCTGTGCGAATCGCTGACGAGATGGCAAGATTGTTGTACAAAACCTCGATTGCCAACTCACGCTTCGCTTTGGTGTCAATACTGGGCAGCAAATGTTGGCTGACGACAGCCCGCAGGCTAAGAGCCAATAACGCTCGAATTTCTGCTTGGTTTTCCTGGGGATACAAATCAGTTATGCGTGAGATCGCACTCTTCGAATCACGAGAGTGAACTGTTGAGAAGACCAAATGCCCGGTTTCAGCCGCGCTAACGGCCATCTGTGCCGTTTCGCGATCTCGTATCTCGCCGACAAGGATCACATCGGGGTCCAAACGTAAGCCGACGCGTAAACCATCAGCAAACGAGTGGACATCTCGCCCAACTTCATGTTGCGACAGGATCGAACGGGTTGTCATCGGCAGGCGGTATTCAATTGGATCTTCAATAGTGATGATCCGACAACCACGCCCTTCGGCCAACATTTTTAAGGTTACGGCAAGCGTCGTTGTCTTTCCTGATCCCGTCACACCTGAGACCAGAATTAACCCGTTCCTGAATCGCAATAGGCGATCAACGACGCTGCGGGGCAAGTTCGTCCACTCCAAATCCGGGATCTGGGATGGAATGATCCGAATACACCCTCCCAGTCCATGCTTATCGCAAAAAATGCTCAAGCGAATTCGTATTGTCCCAACTTCATCTTGAAGGTCGACCGCCAAATCCACACTTAACTCCCGAGCCAACCGCTCTTGTTCGGCAGCCGTACATACGGACAACAAATTTTGCTGCAGCGTTTCCGCGTTGAGATGATCCGAGCCCAAGACGTGAATCTCGCCATGAATACGGAACGCCGCGGGAGACCCAGCGACGAGGTGGATGTCCGAAGCCTGTAATTCGACAGCTTTGCGAGCCATCGTGTTGAGAAATGAATTCATTCTACGACACAAAATTGGTGATTGAGACAAGCGGGATTGTAACACGTTTTAAGTTTGCCGGGCAGAAGCGAAGCTCCAGCCCTGCATCGTCTTGCAAATACTTGGCAGAAATGGGTTTTGATTATTAAATGCAATACGCCCGTGTATTCAAAATAAACGCTTATCGATAAGAATTAATCCGCGCAATACGTACAACCGGACCAACCGTTTTCAACCTCTGCGGGCACGATCAAGACTACGTATCAAAAATCTGTGATCGAATTTAGTCATGACATATACTTTTGTAGCGAAACTTCTTTGACCTTTCGGATATCCAAGATCCACTTGACTGGATATTGTGACGCCATGGCATCCGAATCATGCAGAATTCAACGCCCGAGTTGTACACGATGATGCTTAAAACTATTCGAATCATACGGCGTTTCTTTGATGGCACCAGCGGAGCCACTGCCGTGGAATACGCAATCATGTTGATGCTGATTGCCGGCGCATGCATTGTAACGCTGCAGCTGCTTGGCAACGAAACCACAGGGTTGTGGTTTAACAACAGCAATCAAATTCATGAAGTTATGGATGAGGCTCGTCAATAACGCTGGCGACTACCTTATCCTCCATGCCTTGGCTTTTTCAATCCGTGCATCCTGAAACACTGAAGTGCGAAAGCGGGGTCCTGAACGCGTGTGGGGCTCCTTAAAAATCAGCCCTTGTCATTTCCAACCTCAGGGTCTGACAATTCACTTGGTTCAGCCATTAAACTAGTTGATCACGGCTTAACGCTGGTAACCCATGTGCTCAATGCAATCGCAAGCATTCATTGACGTTAATTCTGCCTGACGGCCATAACGCCTCTTCCCAAACTCGACTGGCTGTTGGGCGCAAGAAATGGGCGATACTTGGCCCAATTGAGCTACGCTAGGTCTCGGTCAGTCAACAACCGCAATTGTGGTTCTTGGGGGAAGCGTGACCTAGCATCATTCGGATCGTTGATTCTTCCGGAATAACGCGAGCCACACCATCATCTATGAACCGCGGAAGAAGTCTTCAAATTGGATTGGATTCGAGTCGGAACTTTGGTTCGAGTCGAATCTGGGAACGTCACGGATGGGTGGACGAAGTTCCTCGCGTTCAAGTTCTGAATTTGATTCGAATGCATCGATTGACTCAAGTTCACCAGATCCATCGGGATTCCACCGTTTGATTTCGCCGACTACGACACCATCGACGAAGGATACTTCCGCAGCCTTACGCCCATTTTCGTGCCACCATAACCAACGACCTTGTTTCAGACCATTTTCGAAAACACCAGTGATCTTTCGGTTGCCATTTGGGTGCCAATAAAAGTACCGTCCATCTTCCAACCCTTCACGATAGTTGACACGCATCTTGGGTTGGCCGTTTTCGTACCAAGCTTCCGTTTTGCCATGTCTCACGCGCTCTCCCTTGGAAACATACGTAGCGAAGTTCGCTGTCCACCAATCGTCTTGGCCATCCAACGCAAGTACTGGATCGAGAAAATAGTCTTCAGTCTTTGGTTGATTGGCTCGCCAGTAGGTTACTTCTCGAACTACGCGTCGGCCTTCAATGTAAACATCCGACTTCGTCAGTTGGTTTTGGTTGTCCCATTCTTGCAGTGTGCCGTGTGGCAAGCCATCCTTGAAATTCATTTCACGACTTTTGGTGCCGTTCGCGCGGTACCATGTAAACGTGCCGTGCCGGACTCCGCCTCGATATGACAACTCCATGACCTTGCGCCGAAACTGGTCAGTAATCTCCCAAGTCCCGTCGAGGGTTCCGTGATTAAAGGTAACTTGAGAAAGAAAGGGACGTGCAAACTCTCGAAAATTAGCTGTTGCAAACAGACCGCCGTCATTGCCTGAGTGCCATCGTTGCCAGACTCCGTTGGCTTGACCTTGATCAAAGATCCCTTCAGCTAAGACTTGACCTTGGCGGTTAAACCATTGCCACGATCCATGGTTCACGTAATCCCCTTCAATCGTAAACATGACGTGACGCTTCACTTGAACTTGTCCATCAGGATAACGCTGGTTAATGACCTCAATTACGCCGCTGGTTTCAACGAACTCTTTATCGCCGCCAGAATCCTGATCTTGTCGTGACGATGCCCCCCGCAACGGAACTCCAAGTATTTCTTCAACGACTCCGTTGTCTTGCAATTGGGACACTGGTGAAAACAATTTTGATTCTAGATTTTGCTGGTCCGCCCGTTCGATGGGATTTTGGCTTGACAGCGCTGATAAGTCCGACTGCCATGAATCATCAGCGGTTCGCCATACACCTTGGGAATGTGGTTTCTGTTCCACGGAGAGCATGGGTAAGCCCTGAGCGTTGCAAATGGAAACTGCAAACGCCAACAGCAATCCAAGCGAACTGCAAAAACAGAATATCGATTGACGAAACATGTTGATTGACCCAACTGCAAATTATCATTTATGCACAATGTCAATTAGCGATGACAAACGCTTCAATTCATCTGCTATTAACTTTTAAAGGCTACTATTGGGCGAAGTCATTTCGCGGCAGCAAGTTTTATCTAAGCTGCAAAGTCCCGCATAAATGTAGCTCTTGGAGCGATCCAGCGAATCTAACAAGTTGCGAAAATGTCTCGTTTTTTAGACATTCAACCGGTAAATGCGCTATGATCGATACTGCTAGATTCTTTTCGCTACGTCGCAAGGTCGCGTAACCTAAACAATCTGGATGAGTGGCATTCGCGCCGATGTGGATCTCAAGACAATTTGCTCTATCCGAACGAAGGACAAGAAGCGATATCGAAACTAGACGGCGAGATTGGAACCCGACACTTAATTTGCGATCGTGTTCGATGTCGCTGACAAGGCATCGCATGCAGCCGTGTGTTTCATCCTGGAAATTAGAAAACGCTAAGGCTTCCAGCCGTTGGTTTTCCAGTAAATATGTACGGCCGTCACGAATGATGAACTAAGTTGAGGGAAAATGTTGTCGAGCAGCGACATTGAACAATTTCTACCCTGTCTTTACCGGCTTTCCGCAAGCGATTCCGAAATTTCTTCTTCGCTGCGCCCATCCTTCTCGAAGAACATGACGTGTTGCCAGGACAATCGATCAAATTCCCGAACAAGCCTAAAACCGTTCGCAAGATATTCCTTATTGATTTGGTCTTTACTCATCTTGTGCAGTTCTTTGATCGGCACCTTCGGGTCTTCGGCACGATATTCAACCAAGCAGATGATTCCGTTCGGTTTGAGTGCTCGGCGGATCGCGCTTAACATTGGCTCTGGATGGGAAAATTCGTGATAAACGTCAACCATGAGCAGCAAATCGATGGTTTCTGGTTCCAAAAACGGATCGTGATAGGCACCCAGAATCGGCGTTATATTCGTAATATTCTTTTCGGCCATACGCTGTTGCAACCGCTCCAGCATCTCGATCTGCACATCGACGGCAATCACTTGTCCACGATGCCCAATAATCTCGGCAATCGGCAGCGCATAGTAGCCGTTGCCGCAGCCCATATCGCAAACCGTCATCTCGGTTCTTAATCCCATATTCGCCAGGAGCATCGAACACCTTTCTTCTTGTTCGCGTGATTCCCGAATCAGCCAGCTGGAACCACTGAAATGCATAGTTTGAGCGATTTCGCGCCCCATGTAATGCGTAAGGGATTCAGGGATCGACTCGACTTCATCGTCTTGCCAGATCACCTTCGCCGCGTCGCGCGAATTGATGTCGGCGATTTCGGCGCTATGCAAACCAAATCCATCGACATAATCGGTGTTCATTTGCGCTGGTAAAAAAAACAACACTAGGCAAAGTGCGGCAAAATTGCTTGCAGTCGTTGGCATCGAAATTGCCCTTAAATTCAGTTTGCGAACACAAGGTAAGTATAAACGGAAAACATCATACTAAATCATTTGGGTTGGCAAAACATGAAGGTACTCAACTATTGACGGTTTGCTTTGCTTCAATCAGAATCGAGAATGTCTCAATCACCACAAACCAATAACGAAGACCGAAATTTGGCAGTGTTTTTTGGCCAAATGGCGTTCCACCTACATGTTATTGGTGCTTCGCACGGACTGTGGACCAAACTGTCTGCTATCCCTGTTGCTATTGAGGTGGTCCAGGGTTTAGGCGATTTGGTTAACTGAACTGCCGTACTTGGCGAGAGAGCTTGAGATCCAACACAACACTCGTTCAAGTGATACCGATGCATACGATTGCATCACTCGCGTTTGAATGTTCCGTGTTGCATGATTGTATGTGGACCCCATCGCAATTGCGCCGCTTGATACTTCATCTTTGAATTCCAACTGAAAATTTTATGGGCATAGTAGTTGTTACAGGCTCCTCCGGCTTGATTGGTTCGGAGGCCGTTCGGTATTTCGCAAATCGGGGATTTGATATCGTTGGAATCGATAACGATATGCGTCGTGAATTTTTTGGGAACGACGCATCCACCCGTTGGCAACAACGCCAATTGCAAAACGAACTTGGCACGCGGTTTCGGCACGTTGAAGCTGATATTCGCGATGACCTGTTGATCAAAAACATATTCGCCGAATACAGCGGCGATATCAGCTTGATTGTGCACACTGCCGCGCAGCCATCGCATGATTGGG
Source organism: uncultured Planctomycetaceae bacterium (assembly GCA_937862885.1). Classification (GTDB taxonomy): domain Bacteria; phylum Planctomycetota; class Planctomycetia; order Pirellulales; family Pirellulaceae; genus CALMEE01. The sequence goes on along the minus strand of CALMEE010000148.1, from coordinate 36,167 downwards.
CAGCCAAGCAACCTCATACTGATTTCTCAGTAAACGCGACGGGCACTTTGAACTTGCTCGAGGCGACTCGGATTTACGCCCAAGACGCGGTTTTCATTTTCACTTCAACCAACAAAGTATATGGCGACACCCCAAACCGTTTGCCCTTGATTGAGCTGGACCAACGCTGGGAAATTGAAGCGACTCATCCTTATGAGCGTGGCATACCGGAAGAGATGGCAATCGATCAGTGCTTGCATAGCCTTTTCGGTGCGTCGAAAGTCGCCGCGGATGTACTTGTACAGGAATATGGGCGCTATTTCGGATTGAAGACAGCCAGTTTTCGCGGCGGTTGCTTGACTGGACCAAATCACAGCGGGACGCAGTTACATGGATTTCTGTCGTATCTCGTCAAGTGTGCAGCCACCAATACACCGTACACGGTATTTGGTTACAAAGGGAAACAAGTTCGAGATAACATTCATAGCTTCGATCTAATTTCTGCGTTTGACCATTTCTTCCAAAATCCACGTTGTGGCGAGGTGTACAACATTGGGGGCGGGCGATTCAGCAATTGCTCGATGCTGGAGGCGATCGATATCTGCCAACAAATTACGGGCAATGCCTTGGTCTATGATTACAAAGACACAAATCGCGTGGGGGACCATATTTGGTATATCAGCGATCTTGCCAAATTCCAAAGTCATTATCCTGACTGGAAACTAACCCGTAATGTTTTTGATATTTGCCGAGAAATCTACGAGGCAAATGTCGAACGCTGGAGTGACGTTGCCGTCGCAAAGTAATGGATGCCAAGAAGAAAAACCTATTGGGGGTAAAGCTCGATGCAGTCGATTACTCGTCGGCAGTCGAGTTGGTTATGGAAGCAGCTCAGGCCGGTCGCGCGTTTGGAGTTTCCGCGCTGGCCGTTCATGGTGTGATGACGGGTGTTTTCGATCCCGTACATCGGCACCGTCTGAATCAACTAGAACTAGTTGTGCCTGATGGACAGCCTGTTCGGTGGGGATTGAACCTTTTGCACCGAGTTGGTTTGCGCGATCGAGTGTATGGTCCCAACCTTATGCTGAAAGTTTGCGCTGCATGTGCAAAACAAGGCTTGCCAATTTTCCTTTTTGGCAGCACGCCAGATGTCATGCAACATCTGGTCGCGAATTTGCAAGCCAAGTTTCCTGAATTGCGAATCGCCGGTCACCGCGTTTCGCGTTTTCGTACGATGGATGCTTCCGAGAAACAGGAATTGGTTGAGGAAATCAAACAGAGTGGAGCTAAAATCACCTTCGTGGGTTTAGGCTGCCCTCGCCAGGAGGTTTGGGCGTATGAGTTCAAGGATGATCTGTCGATGCCCATATTGGCAGTTGGAGCTGCGTTTGCCTTTCACGCAGGTATGCTCAAGCAGGCTCCACCTTTGATGCAAAGGTTTGGTCTGGAATGGCTCTTTCGCCTAGGTTGCGAGCCGTTGCGACTTTGGAAACGTTATGCATTTTTGAACCCGTACTACCTGTTGCTGTTATTTCTTCAATGGACTGGTATCAGACGCTTTGATACAAGCAACACCGAAGCACCCACCCACGAAATTCTGTACGGTTAAGTTTGGTTTCCGTCAGGAACCGATTGGAACGGTTCCAGGTCCGGATCAGCAAGCAGGGGAGAATCTTTTTGAACTCGTCGATGTGCATAAAAGATGCAAATCACATAACTCACCAGGAGTGGCAACAGAACAAGAAACGACAGGACCGTCAGAACGACGATAATTGTGTACTCTCCTTCGTGTGCTGAACGCTCTTGATCTCTTAGGCCCCCCATCACATCGAACACAACCCGATGCAAGTTTAGTGCCGCGAGGGAAGAAACAATTGCCGCAAGTGGTAAAAAGACCGCCGTCGAAGTTGTGAACCACCCCAACTGCGCATGACGTTTGAGATAAAAGATGAACAGTGCCACACGCCATAGCGCCACGATCCCCAAGAACCAAATGTTCATGTCAATGGCTGCATCTACGGACAAGAATCTCTCGACGGGGATTGCGTACAATAACGCTGGCAGCGACGTCAAGCTGACAAAGGTCAGTACATGTCGATACGACCAAGACTTTGGTCGAAGTGGTAGGACAACAACCCATATCAGCCCCGACAGGATGAACACGTAAATAACCGATCCCAAGCCCAAATGCTGTAATAGATGGGCTTGCGGATCATCCCACCACCGTCCTATGCCAACCAGCCATGTACAAAACAGCCCGAAGGCAAGATGGGCATTGGCAAACGATTGAAATTCCTGCTGGCTGGTGCGGAACGTCAATAACCGAATGTTAAACAGAATTAGTTGCTTTACCATGTTCATTGGGAACTCATGCCGAACAAGACTGTTTCGAACGTATTGCCATGTCGTAATCTAACAGACACGCCCAATCGAAATATAGCCTGTTTAGGCTAAACAAAGTGGCCCTGATCGCTGGTTTCATACGAGTTTGAAGCTTGACACTCCATGTTGCTGTGAGATACTTAAGGTAAGGGCGAAAAATGGTTGCTTCAAGTGGATTTCGACATCTCATGAGTCGGGAGCCGCATCGGGAACCTGTTTCAGCCCATTTTCTGTGCGGTTCACTGAAAACGAACTTCTATAGTTCCTCGCTCGAATGCCGATTAAGAATACGTTGAACTATTTGTTCGTCGTTCACTTGGTCCTAGTCTTGAACTTCGGCCCGGCCTTTCATCGTGCGCACTTCATTGGACACAACTCTTCGTGCCTTTTCTGCGAATCACTAGGACACCAGCAAAATAGATTGTCTGAACTAGTGAACTCTGGGCCTTTGTCCGATGCTGAACATGCGCTGAATGCGGATGAAGTTTGCTGCAACCATTCGTGTTGTACTGACTTAGACGATCATTATTCGGAACTGAACATTGTTTCGAGGGATCGATCCGGTTCGGACTTAGCCAATCGAAACCTGAAACAACATGATTGTTTAATCTGCCTCTTTTTTAACTCGTATCATGTAGTTGTTGAGCTTGCGACCTCAACTGTTTCTGCGGCGTGCATTAGTCATTTCATCCCACTTGTTGGTGTACGCGAACATGAGACTGTCTCGCGATTTCATTCTCGTGGCCCACCTGTCCAACGTTCCAGCGCTTTTATGATCGTCGTTTCGTAGTTTTACGAAGCAATTTGGAACATGTGACAAATCCTCCCCCAAAACATTATTTTTAGGTTTAAGTATGTATTCGAACGCAAGGCCAAGTCGGCGTGGATTCACAATTATCGAATTATTAGTTGTCGTCGCTGTCATCGGCATCTTGATGGCAATTCTGGTCCCGGCCATTCATCAGGTCCGCGAATCAGCACGGCGCACCAATTGCGCCAGCAATCTTCGGCAGATCGGTACCGCCGTGTCGAACTATCACTCGGTTCATCGCCATTACCCAGTCAATCAAATTGGCTACGGTGTTCCTGTGACAGGAGGTGGACGAGGCCCGGGTTATTACAGTTGGCTTGTACCATTGCTTCCTCATATGGATCAAGACAATGTTTTCAAAGCATTCAATTTGAACGTCAACAACTCGAACGGCGGTGATGAACTTGGCCAGTTTGTCCGTTTCCGCATCGATGACGCGCATCCCAATGCGATGGCTGTTAGTTCAACGATTCCATCGTTTTTGTGTCCTTCGGACTCTCCTGGAAAAGACAACACCGTTTTCGGCACGGCAAATCCAGCGCCGGGAAGTTATGTCTCCAACGCAGGTTGGCCTTCTTACGCGACAGGTATCGCTGGAGAACGGGCGACCCCGGGTATTTTCAACGGTGTCATTCCGTTGGTTCATCCTTCGTTCCCGCCAAATTGGCGTGGAAAGCCTCGAATCGGCGTTCGCGATGTTTCAGATGGGCTGTCGAATACTACGTTGGCCTCAGAGCGTATGATTCAAACCGGCATGAGCGCGGCAGAGATCAATAATGGTGATCCGCGATTGCAAGTACGACATCTACTCAACTGGACGGAAACTTTGGGTGAAATCGTCAATCAAATGACAAGCACACACGCACACGTACAGCAATCGGCCTATATGGGACGGGCGTGGGCAAGTGGCAGTCCTTGGGCTGCACCATTTTTCATGCATGTAATGACGCCAAACACCGCGTCTGGCTACTATAACAGTCAGGCGGCTACCACTCAGGGCACCGATTTTGGCGACTTCGTCGTCACCCCCAGCAGTTTTCATCCAGGTGGAGTGAATGTGGTGATGGTGGATGGTTCAACCAAATTCGTAGCGGACTTTGTCGATCCACAAATTTGGTGGGCCGTTGGCGGAAGAACCGATGGTATCATTAACGCATCGCTGGATTAATCACCGACGAGATGTACGACGACTTGCCAAGTTTTGTTTCAATAGGTTGCTTCTCAATTAACTCGACCTCGGCAGCGTGCCGTGAATCAATCGATTGATCGTTGAGAAAATTGCAATCGAGATCAAGACAATTCGCCACAGGACGTCTAGCCTGTGACGAATCGTGCAGGGTGATCAGCGTTCGTCGACCGCCCATGTGCCAAGGATGGCAACCAAACTGAATAAAGACGGGCTTAGTCTTTGAGAATGAACGTAACTCGAAGCAGCACGCGATATTCTTTGATTTCGCCGTTTTCAACGACCACCTCTTGCTCGGCAACCCAAGCGCCACGAATGTCATCTAATGTTTTTGAAGCTCGTTTGATTCCAGTCTTGACGGCATGTTCAAAGCTTTTTTCGCTCGACGATTTGATCTCAACAATTTTTGCAACCGACATGGTGTCCCTTTCATGGTGAAAACGTAAATGATTAGAAGGCAGAACCGTCAGTTCTACGGACTAAGATTGGGTTGCCTGCCGACAGCGATGTCGCTCGGCACAACAGCTTCCGTCAAACACGTCCGCGAATCTGCAGAATACGGATTTTGCCCCAAATTGTTGATACCAAAAACGGGCATTGTTTTGAAGTGAGTGGAAGCTGACTTTTGTCTGAATTCAAGTCTTTCTTACATGTTCAATGAAACGCCCCAACTCGATTTGCCTGAACCTGACGTTCTTTATCATCAACATCGAGTTCTGCTCGTAAATAAACCTGGCGGCTTGCTGACCCAAGCTCCTCCAGGGATCGACAGCCTCGAATTACGTATAAAACGGTGGCAAATCAAATTGGGAAAACCGGAAAAGAAATATTACTTGGGGGTTCCCCATCGACTGGATCGGCCTGCTTCCGGTGTCATGGTTTTCGCCACCGATCGGAAAACGACGAATCAGCTGTGCAAACAATTCGAAGCGCGGACCGTTCAAAAGACTTACTGGGCTATTGTCTCTGGGGACGTTGAACCTGTCCGGGCCCAATGGTCAGATTGGATGTGCAAAGTGCCCGATGAAGCCAGATCGGAAATCGTAGCTGCTTCATCAAATGGGGCCCAATTGGCCGTTTTGAATTACCGCGTGCTGGCACGAAAATGCGGTTTTTCGTTGCTCGAAATTAGCTTGGAGACAGGGCGTACCCATCAGATTCGTTTACAAACGTCGAATCGCGGTTTTCCCATTGTTGGCGATGAACTTTACGGTTCACATGTCGAATTTGGAGCGAAAGTATCCGATCCACGCCGACGCCCAATCGCCTTGCATGCGCGAAGCATCTCGTTGATTCATCCGGTCACACAACAACCTCTCCAAGTATCCGCAGAACCGCCTGCAGCATGGTGCGATGTGCAATTTCAGGCGTTGATGGAATCTGCATCTGGATAGACCAAGTCTTTAATGCACAATAATTAGCAACTTTTGCTTTTTTGCGGCATGTATTCTCGATTCCCTCTAGCGTTTTTTGTATATTCACCATTTCTCGGAAAACGGCGTATTTGGATAGTGTCCGTAGATAGCTGAGTTTGTCGCTAGAATAAAGTCGGGAAATTCATCGGCGTGCTTCGCGACTGGGACGACACAAAGGCAATAGAATTTCTTCACTTTTTCTGCGATTTGCAAATAACTCAGAATTTGGTTCGAAATACCATTGATAAAATACTGGAGCGGGTATCGACCTTTGAGTGCGATTCTTAGGTAAGAATTGACACAATGAATTTGGGAGCATTGATTGGCTAAAATCGAATTTAACTGTGTGAATTGCGCTAATCGACTTTCCGTCGAAGCTGAACATGCCGGGAAAAAAGCTCGGTGTCCAAAATGCGGAACGATTCAAGATGTCCCTGGTCAACCAAGAGTTGGTCCTCTTAGTGACCATCCTGGCGAAATGCCCACTCATGTGCTGGGCCAATCATGGGAAATGAAATCGCCGGATGGACAAACTTATGGCCCCGTCACTAAAACGGAACTTGACGGTTGGGTCAAAGAAGGCCGTGTCCCGCCCTCCAGTTATCTCCGCCAGCAAGGAGGTGAATGGGCGCTCGCGTACCAAATCTATCCGCAATTGGCCAACGCGTCATTCTCGCCAACGCAATCTTCCTCTCCGGTGCAGCGCAATCCATTTGCGGAAAATCCTTATTCGGCACCGCAAGCCACTGCGCGGGCCTTCAGTCAATTACAACCGCATAACGGCGGTTTTGTTTTGACCATGGGTATTCTGGGGATTGCGTGCTGTGGACTGTTCGGAATTGTGGCAATTGTTATGGGAAACCGAGACCTGAGAGCGATGAAAATGGGGCAGATGGACGCCAGCGGTCACGGCTTGACGATGGCTGGTTACGTATTGGGAATCATCGCCTCGATCCTGTTGTGTGGAGGCTTTCTTCTCGGAATCATCGCGGCCATCGCTGACATGTGACCACAATAAGGAGGTACGATGCCCCTAATCGGTGCTCATATGTCGATTGCCGGCGGATATTATAAGTCGGTGGAGCTTGCCGCCGCCGCTGGATGCGATTGCGTTCAGCTATTCACGAAAAACAACAATCAATGGCGAGCTAAGCCCATCTCGGCTGAAGAAGCACGGATGTTTAAGCATCGATTGCGGGAACTCAACATCTCCCATCCAATCGCACACTCTTCCTATTTGATTAACCTTGCGTCACCAGACAACACCTTGCGCGATCGAAGCATCGAAGCGATGATCGAAGAATTGCGTCGCGCAGATCAATTAGGCATATCTGGAGTAGTCATGCACCCTGGAGCGTACACAACCAGCTCAGAAGAGGTTGGTATTGTTACCATTTCTAAATCCATTGATGCTATCTACGACTATTTCGAAAAGTCCAACTATCCAGTCAAAGCCAAGATTTTGTTGGAGACAACAGCAGGGCAGGGAAGCCACCTCGGTTGGCGATTCGAGCACTTAGCCGACATTATAAAAAATTGTGATCACAGGCCATCGATTGGTGTATGCTTGGATACCTGCCACATGTTTGCGGCAGGCTATGCGATGCACGACGAGCAAGATTACCAATCAACGATCGATAAATTATTACAGTCGGTAGGAATACGCCGGATCAAGGCAATCCATTTGAACGATAGCCTGAAACCATTTGGTTCGCGATTGGATCGTCACGCCGCCATCGGCGAAGGAGAAATGGGCCTTGAACCGTTCAGGCACCTTTTGAATGACTCACGCTTTGCAAAAGTTCCAATGTACTTAGAGACTCCTAAGGGTATGCGTGGCAACGAAGATTTGGACGTAATCAACTTGCGCACTTTGCGCGGTTTAATATCTAAGCGAAAATAGTGTCGTTTACTGCGTGGAAAATCTTCGTATTCTCGAATCAGAGAGACGCGACAGAACAGCCCATGCTATGCTCTCGGCGGTTCTTCGCGACATCGGAACACGCGTTTATGCAAAATTTACTCCGCCAATGGAGAATTTTAGCGACCATTCACTTATCCGCATCCGCCTTGACTTGTTCGCCTATTTCATCCGTTGAGACGGATTCCTTATTGTCTTGGCCGCGCGGTGGATAAGAACTCAGGTCCGGCTTGAGCGTTAATAGCACTCGCGTTCCACGTCCAGGCACTAACTCCGTATTCGCCTCGAACATGTGATTGTCCTGCAAATCCGTGCTGGCAAAAGGCAGATCGAGAGTTGAAATCGTGAAGTTTGAAACGCACACGAGCATTCCGGCGTTACCCCCATACAACATATCACCTGTATGCGGGTCTTCTTCCTGGACACTGCCGCCGAAGACCCAGTCTATCGGTAGCGTTTTGCGCGTTTCAGAATTTAGGACCATTGACTTTGCATCTACGGTCTTTGGCTTGCCATCTTCCAACCATGTTACATCAATTTCAATTCGAGTACCGATCGCTGGCTCATACTCGGGATAGACTTTTGCCGGTGCTCCTGGAATAGCACCCACTGCCAATAACGCTGCATGAACTTTGAAGGCAGAACCATGAACGGCGACGACAGACTCATGTTCCTTTGTGTATGCGGGGCAGGCAAACATTTCAAGCGGACCACGCCGCAGTGCGATTCGTCCGCCAACAATAACATGTTTGTTCTCCATATCCATCCAAATTTCATCTCGCGGATCAAGGCGAATCCAAGAGGCACCGATCTCGGGCAACTCAGAATCCACAACCAATCGGTCACCATATTCGTCTGCATAAATTTCGTCCTCCCAGTACTCATCCAACGAATCATCGGCAGAGTCCTGTTGAGAATCAACAGACGGCTCACGAGTAGCGATTTCAGCTGCAGGCGTTTCATCAACATCGCTGCCCTTGCTCCCTTTTGAACTTTGCAAAGCGTCTGGTTCGCCACGGTCCTCATGGCGTGCACCCACTGCATGATCGTCTGATTGCTTTGCAAATGTTGAATCGGACAAGCTTGCATCAGTTTCTTTCTGGGTTGCAACCTGTTTCTCAGCTTGGCTCACCTCGGTAGAGTCGCGGCAACCAGTGACAAAAACCAACGCAAACAAGAACAGCGCCGATGATAAACAAGTCCGAAAGTGAGCAGCAACGCATTCCACTCGATTTCCGCGAACTAATCGCTTGTTTAGCCTTTTGATCATCTTATGCCCTCGTCAAACTACGCAAAACTTTGGGCAGCGGGAACTGCACGCTCTCTTGTCGAACTTCACGTAGTTCGACTTCGGCCCCATATCGCTTTTCCAACCACTCAATGCATTGTTGAACCACAGTTTCAGGCGCACTGGCTCCTGCAGTCACTAAAACCGTCTGCTTGTCGACAAACCAATCGGGATTCATATCTTCCGGGCCGTCAACCAAATAACTGGGTACACCTGTATCGGCGGCGAGTTCTCGAAGTCTTTGGCTGTTCGAACTATTTTGACTTCCTAGTACAATACAGACGTCGGCTTCCGAAGCGAGAATGCGCACTGCTTCCTGTCGATTCTGTGTTGCGTAGCAGATATCGTCTTTGGGAGGATTGACCAAATTTGGATATTTTTCACGTAACCGCTGAATGATGCGATTGGCATCGTCGACCGAAAGGGTTGTCTGTGTCAGGTAAGCTACCTTTGCATCCAGTGGAACCGTGAGCTGGTCAACCTCCTCAACGGTCTCGACCAGCACCATCGCATCCGGTGCTTCACCCATTGTCCCAATGACCTCATCGTGACCGTCGTGACCAATTAAGAAGATCGTATAACCTTCTTTCGCGTATTTGATAGCCTCCAAATGCACTTTGGTGACTAGAGGACAAGTCGCGTCGATGGCGTTCAATTTGCGAAGACGCGCGATTTCACGGATTTCTGGCGATACCCCGTGAGCAGAGAACAACAAGTTTGAACCTACGGGGACCGCTTCCAAATCGTCTACGAAAATCGCCCCGCGATTCGTGAACGAACGAACGACATACTGATTGTGCACGATTTCATGATATACGTAGATCGGCGTGCCAAAAGCCTGAATGGCCAAGTCCAAGCTATCTATGGCCATATTGACTCCGGCACAAAATCCACGCGGACTAGCCAAAAGCACTTTCATAACTTTCTCCTTGACCTCATCTTACTCCACGCTCCACAGTTCGACGAGAGGCGCTTACTTTCTCTGCAGATCAATTGACATTAATATTGTATCCCAATTACAGTGCTGGCGACTATTCGCTAGAATACGAAACGACAAATCGTTGTTGAAATTAACCGAAATGCCTAAGAACTCGATTTCAAATTTAATGAACTCGCCGAATTTATCTGAAAGCTACGCGGCCTGCGAAAAGCGCACACGAAAATATCTAAACGACTACCGCTGGGTTTTGAGCAATCTTCCGCGTGATCAACGTCAAAAGGTTTTTGCGTTGACTGCATTTTTGACTCGTGCGATTGAATTGTTGGACACCCAAGTCTCGCCAATTGCACGCAGAGAAGAATGGGGCGAATGGCGTGACCAAGTGAGAGATGCGTTTCGTGGTAAAGACTGTGATCAGGAACTTCTCGCGCTTTCGGAAGTCGTTGAGACTTTGAAAATTCCACGCGAGTACTTTTTTGACGTACAAGCCGGGGTTGAGTTGGGAATTCGTTGCAAGAAATTCGAGGCTTTCGATCAATGGATGCAAATGGCGTCTCGTATCGGTGGCTCCATGATGCTTGCGTTAACACACGTGCTCGAAACGGAAAAGTCGGGGTGCGAAGAATCCGCAATGGCTGCGGGCGAAGCTATGTTCTTGGTACATTTGACCGACGAAATGGGCAACGGGTACCACAATCTTATGCAGTTTGCACCTCGCATGCTCGCGCGAAATTGTAACGTGCACCTGGAGGCCGAAAACCCTAAGAAACCAACCGTCGAATTTGGGCGTTTTATTCGTATGTTGCTGTCACGCATCGAACCGAAATTTGAAACAGGAGGAAAATTGGTGAATTTTATGTCCTTTGACGGGAAACGAGTTGTCCGTTCGCTAATTGCCATCCATTGGCAGATGTTTGTTAAAATGAAGCAACATCCTGAATACGTACTCCAACATCGCCATCAAGTCAGTCCGAAGGAAATGTTGAAATTGCGTTTCAAACATCTCATGGGGCTTGAAGGCCAAGTTCCTGTGATTCACGAAGGAACTCACAACCATCATTGAATTGACACTCCAAACATGTACGACTTCGTGTCTACGTTCGTGAATGTCAGACTTTAACCCATCAACTGCATCTTTTTCGAACTCGCATGCTTAAATTCTTTGGAGTCATTTTTGTATCGCTGATTTGCGGCATTGCCATTGGCTATGCAACTTATGCGTTAACCAACCTTGGTGTTAATGAAGGATTTGAACCTGCAAATCCGGCCGCGACAACCGATACTTTTCGCCCGTCCCAATAACGTCTAATTGCTGAATCAGTGGGACACGATGACTTCCTTCAGCGTGAACCAAAAAACACAACATGATCTATGTTGGGTCATTTCCGGTACCATCGGCATCGCAATAATCTGGTAAAAAGGTCGCTAACTGGAACAACTGCCCAAGTGGCGACATCGCTCCAAGTCCTTATTTTTCAAGCATTTACGATTTATGGTTTGACGTGAGTGGAGCATGTTTCTACAATGTCACACTCAAATAACCCGCTAGGCGTCGAAAAGTCCTCGCTGCCCAAATGATTCGACGCCACGTCGCACCAAGTTTTTCGAGAATTCGGAGTAATTTTTAATGAAGATGAAGAAATCAGAGTTGAAGCCATATAAGGAACTCCTTTTGGAATTGCGCAGTCGCTTGCGAGGAGACGTGACTGCCATGGCCAATTCTGCATTGTGTAATTCCTCCACGGGTAACGGAGGTACGACTTCCAGCGTTCCCAGTCATATCGCCGATTTGGGGAGCGACACCTATGAACAAGACAACACAATCTTTTTGATGCATAGTGAAGGCGAAACCCTGGTCCAAATCGAAGCCGCTCTTGAACGAATTGAGCAACGGACGTATGGTATTTGTGTTGAGTGCAACAAAGTTATCAATAAATTGCGTCTGAAAGCTATCCCCTATACGGCTTACTGTGTCAAATGCGCAAGCGAAATCCAGTCACGAAATGATTGAGAAAGCTGTGGTAGAATCAGCGCCATCGGCTGCATGCTGCCCTTTTATGAAGTTCAAGGATTGCCGACTATTGATGTGTCGTGCAATCCTTTTTTTGTCCCTGCTAAGCGTGGGACTTGTTGCGGACTTGGTTACCAAATCGATTTTTCTTAGTAAGTACCCACCAAACGCCATGGCACCTGTCTGGTGGATCGACGGGGTTCTAGGAGTCCAAACTTCGACAAACGGGGGAGCCCTTTTCGGAATCGGGGATGGTGGAAGCCATTGGTTTGCGTTGTTTTCCGTCGTGGCCCTGATATTTGTCGTGTATTGGTTATTTATTGCCGGAAACGCAACCAGCATTTGGTTGACGTTTGCTTTGGGCTTGGTTTCCGGAGGAATACTCGGAAATTTTTATGATCGTGTCGGCATGGGATATCACCCGAGCTGGAACGCTCCCCACCTCAAAGGACACGTGCGCGATTGGATTCATTTTCGCTTGGAGGGGGTGCCGTTTTTTGACCCGTGGCCTAATTTCAATATCGCTGATAGCCTGCTTGTAACGGGGGCTTTCTTGCTAATTCTGTTTACCTTGTTCGGCGTTGGAATAGAATCCAAGGAAAACACAACTCATCAAAGCAATGAGGCGAATCTTTTAACTAATCAGTCACGGAACGAATAGGCTGCGTCTCCTGCCAAAGACAGCGTCTGCCATCGTTCACCTTAGATTAACCGCAGAATAACGAACCGTTCCAAAAAAATAATTTTGCGACTTGCGCCCTTGGCAAACGAAGGGTAATTTCAGGCGCTCACCCCGAATCACGTGAACAAATCACTGTTGATTCGAAGTTATTAAAATTATTTCCTTACATGCATGCGGAACATTAAACCAGCGATTGGCGAAAAAACGTTTGAGCGGGATGAGGACAATGGAAGATCAAGAAATTGCGGAGCGATTAGATGCGGCCAGGAGATTCTGTGTACAGGGTGGAAAACTGACCCTAAATTGGTTTCGTGATCAGGGTGTTGGTTTTGAGCGAAAACTCGATGCTTCCCCGGTCACGGTTGCCGATAGATCAGCTGAACAGTTGATTCGACAATTGATCTCGGAAAATTTTCCTGAGGATGGCATTCTTGGAGAAGAGTTTCCGGAAAAGCCGGGCACGAACCAAGTTCGTTGGATTTTAGATCCTATCGACGGGACGAAGTCGTTCATTTCGGGTGTGCCCCTTTATGGCACGATGGTTGGCGTGGAGGTGGATGGCCAAGCGAAAATCGGAGCAATCTATATGCCGGGCCTCGACGAAGGTGCCTTCGCAGCGATTGGACATGGAGCTTGGGTTTTTCAGGGGTCGGATCCTCCACAACGATCGCATGTTCGTCATCGGGAAAAAATTCAAGACGCCGTTATCCTCACGTCTGAGGTCGAAGCATTTAGTACTCGCAACGCCGATCCCGTGTTTCGCGAGCTTTCAAAGAAGTCTTATTTCGTGCGTACATGGGGTGATTGTTACGGGTATTTTCTGGTGGCGTCTGGACGCGCTGACGTGATGATCGACCCGATTCTCAACATCTGGGATGCTGCCGCTGTCGCGCCGATTATCAGTGAGGCTGGTGGGTTATTCATCGATTGGGCCGGTCATCCACGCATCGATGCCGGAGAGGCACTGGGAATTGCCGCTGGGTTAGTCTCAGAGGTTCTGGAAATCACGAAACCATTCTCGGGTAAGTTCTAGGAAAACACCTTGTCAAACCTGGCATGATGTTAACGGAATTGGCCTACGAAAAAGCCCCTTGACGCGTATATACTGAACCACTCAGAGAGCGCGTTGAATTTCTGAGTAGGTGTGCGACGGATTGTACGGATATGAATGAAAAGACAAGTCTGCAACGAAGCTGTTCTAAAAAGGCCAAGAAACAGCATTCAAGTCCAGGACCATCACTAGAACTTTCTGGCTTCAAGGCCTCAATCATAACGTCTGCCGTAAGGAAACCAACCGAAACAATCTCGTTGGTTAACGACCGGATTGAATCGCGCAGCCGAATTCGTCAATCCATCCCTTCGGCGCCAGGTGTCTATGGGTGGCTGGACGAAAGTCGACAAGTTGTCTACGTCGGAAAGTCGAAATCATTGCGGCATAGGCTGCTTCAATATTTTGCGAAATCACCGCCAGACTCCAAAATGGAGCGAATTCGTGACCAGAGCACATCGTTGGTCTGGGAAACCACATCGCACGAGTTGTTGGCATTGATTCGTGAACAAGAGTTAATCATATCCCTTCGTCCGCCGATGAATGTCCAGGGGCAACCTCACCGCAAACTACCTGGATACATCTGTCTTCGTGGCGGAACCGCGCCGCGTTTGGTTGTGGCCAAAGCGTTTCCAACAGATGCCCGAACCTGGTTCGGACCGATTACCGGCGTCGGGCGAATCGACGCTGCGGTTGTCAGCGCAAACCACATATTTCAATTGCGGGATTGCCCCGACAAGACGAAATTTCGATTCAACAACCAACGGCAACTGTTCGAACGTTCCGATCATGCCAAATGCCTACGATATGAATTGACCACTTGCCCCGCGCCTTGCGTCGGTGCGTGTTCGCAGCGCTCATACGGAGACAATGTTCAAAAAGCACTGTCGTTTTTGCAAGGCGACCTATCCGCAATCGATATTCTGCATACTGACATGTGGGCGGCGGCGCAGCGTCAGGCTTTTGAGCGAGCAATTGTACTTCGCGACCATCACGTCAATCTGACTTGGATTGCGAGACAACTCGGTCGACTACGGAAGGCAGAGCAAGAGTTAAACGGAGTTTATCCACTGCCTGGCATTTTTGCCAATAAACCGGTTTGGTTATGGTTGCAGCGAGGAGAGGTGCTTGGCTGCTATTTGAGATCGAGCGCAGTCCCACAAAACGTGCTCAAGCAAATCGACTTACAGAATCGAAACTCGACTTTGAGCGAAAATCGTTTAAATACTTTCCTGAAGCAACTGGTTATTTCATGGTTTCGTAAACATCCTGAAGAGACATCGCGGTTAATTCCCTTGCAAGAATGCTTGGCTAAAGCGAAGGCCGCTTGAGTTCATGTGATCGACATGGCCGTAATTGTGAGCTGCAAATCAACGGTTTCAAGCATCAAGGTCGAATGTTGAATTTCGGTTTGCGGCTTTGAATCAACTCCGATTCATAAGCTCGTCGAACCATTACTTCTTTCGCTCGCGAGTTTGGGTCGAACGCGTGAACCTCGACTGTCATGTTTTCGAATCCAGCTTCCTGTAAATAGTTGGCCAACGCCTTCCGATCCGATTGGTTCAAATGTTGCTTGAGTCGATCTCTGAGATTCAGAGCCTCGCCGATGTATAAGTACCCCGTTCGATCTCGGAAAATGTAAACACCAGGATTTGTGCTCACAAGTTCCAGATTTTCAGCCAACTCCTTTAGAGCAAACTCCTCGACAGTACGCTGCCAGTCCGCCACGCGTGTGATCAACTCCGGCCTAAGTTGTCTGGCTTTACGTAAATTGAAGGCCGCTTTGCGGACAAGGTACGGGTCGATTTCGTCGTCGACGTTGCTTGTAATCTGATCGAACTCTGCGCGTAGCTTTGGATCAACCATAATACGATCTGTCGACATCGAATACTTGTCCTCCATCATACGCGCTGCGATCTCAGCGAAGTGCATAACGGCTTGATAGTCGGCAGTCTCTCGCCGCACAGCTTTGATGGTGAGCTTGCCGGACTTACGTAAATTGAGCAGCCGCCAATTCAACTCGTCATCGCGGACGGAAAAATCTTCGCCTTCCATTAAGCTTCGGCAAACGGCCAAAAACTCCGAATTTAACGAATCACGCAAGATCACTTCATCGCTGCTCCAACCATCGTGAGTTCTTTCCATCGCCTCAATAATAGCTGAATCGATGATTTTCCGTTGAGCAACGGACCACTTATTGTCCAGCGATTCCTCAGCGATCTCGACCTTCTCGCGCGTCTCGGTTTCTTGAGACGTGCGATCTTGATGTCTGCCATCGGCTTGCGCCCCGGTTAATGCACTCCAGGTCAAAGTGAGGATACCGATTGCCAGGAATCCCCCGCTGATCTTAGCTCGAGTCAGACAAAACCATCGCACGTTTAAACCAAAATGCCACATTGTTGAGGAGGCTGAATTGCCGAGTTTAAGTTACTTGTTCAACGCAGGTTTCATTGGTTAATCATGAAGTCGCGCACAAATTGCGGTTTCAAGGGACAGGCGTTTAACAAGATTATTAAGACACCATGGACATGATTCAAGTGCAACAACGTCGCACCTGAGAAGAACGACGAGAATTAAAGCCAGTATTTCAAGAGATTACACCGTTTGCAAATCAATCAACTGGGCACGGTCGGCAGTGTAATTTGATACCAGAATGTGATCCAAACGAGATCACTCGCAAGTCGAGCATGAGGCTTCCGTCGACGATTGTTTACGTTAGTCACTAGCCCATCACTTGTGTTTTCGAGGTCGTCGCGATTCGGTTGCGTGTTTCACCGGTTTCGACCGTCGTGATTGGTTTGAGCCAGTAGCTCTCACAGGCCTATGTTTTGGCTTCTTGGATTGCTGGACCGCCTCATTCTTGGCAGCGAAGGGCCTGCGTTCAATCATCCGAAAATCGATTTGACGGGTGTCCGTGTCTACTCGCACGACCTGAACGACGACCGGGTCACCTAAACGGAACAAGTTGCCGCGAGGCCCGCTAAGTGTTCGTGTGGCACGGTCATAGACATAGTGATCGGGAGGCAGGTGGTTCAACGACACCAACCCCTCAACCGGAATTTCCAATCCCTGAGCAAAAAGCCCATACGCCTCAACGCCTGTCACAACCGCCGGAAGGACTTCACCAATCCGTTTCGAGAAGTAGTTGAGCAGTTTAAGTTTTATAAGTTCGCGTTCGGCAGCTTCTGCGCGCTGTTCCAAATCGCTGCAATGCTGGCCGATACTCACCTGGCGCCCAAAATTATCAGCCGGACGTTTTCCATCAATCAGATCACCAACGAACCGATGGATGACCAAATCTGGGTAACGTCGTATGGGTGAAGTGAAATGACAGTAGTGTTTACTGGCCAAAGCGAAATGCCCTTCATTTCGAGGACTATAGATCGCCTTTTGCATGGCTCTCAAAACAGCAAAATTAATCGCGTCTCGATCCGGACGGGTGCGCGCCAACTCGATCACTTGATTCAGATCGAAACGGCTGTGGACCGGTCCCACATCGATCCGCAAATCGTTCAAGAAGCTCCGCAGGTCGCGGAGCTTCATATCGCTGGGCGGCTCATGAATCCGTCTGAGAAAATTGAGTTCCTTGTCGGCAAGATGCCGCGCCACCGCTTCGTTGGCCGCGAGCATGAACTCTTCGATAATTTGGTGGCTTTCCGTATTTTCGACTTTGTGCGCGCCTACGACCCTGCCGTCGCCGTCAAAATCAATTTCGATATCGGGGATGATCAGGTCGAATGCACCACGTGCCATCCGCCGGGCTCGCAACCGCATCGCCAGTGTGTGCATATCGCGCAACAATTGGAAAACTTCAGAAGACAATTTTTCGCGCCAGGGAGCATCGTCCTGCAAATAGTCGTCGACTTCCTCGTAAGTAAACCTTCGCGTGCTCTTGATCGCGGAACGAAGCAACTCGGTCTGGATTGGAATTCCATCCTCGGAAAACTCTATAAATGCCGTCATGGAAAAGCGGACGCGCCCCGGCTGTAGACTAGCCAAATTATTGGAGATTATCTCGGGCAGCATCGGAATTACCTGGTCTGGTAAGTAGACGCTGGTCGCACGTCGAAACGCCTCGTCGTCCAGCTCCGAATTGGACTTCACAAAGTGTGATACATCGGCAATATGCACGCCCAGCTTCCAATGCCCATTTTCCAATTGTTCAAGCGAGATCGCATCGTCGAAGTCTCGTGCCGAAATTGGGTCGATGGTGATGATTGTTTCGCGCGTCAAATCAGTGCGGTTTTCTGGAATCGTACCATCGAACTGCTGTGCCTGTTGTCGCGCATCGTCCAACACCGCTTCAGGAAATTCACCCGGCAAATTAAATTCCCGGATAACCATACGGGTATCGACTCCCGGCGCCCCGCGATCCCCTAATATTTCGACAATAACGGCTTCACCCTGCGCGTAGGAGGTCGGGAATTTGACCATTTCGATCACGACCTTATCGCCTGCTTTTCCATTCTTGGAGCTGGCATCCCCAACCAGCACGTCGGTCTGAAACTTCTGGCCATCAACACGGACGAAACCGGAACCGTTGCGCTCAAAATAGGTCCCGACGAACTTAAAATTTCGTCGCTCAATTACTTCAACGATGCGCCCAGAGATGCGAAGGTCGCGGCGATTGCTATTTCGGCTAATTTTGGCACGAACGAGATCACCATCAACGGCATCTAACGTCTTATTTTCGGGTACAAATAAGTCAGCAGGAGTGGGGTCACTCTCACTTGGACTTTGTGTCACAAAGCCATACCCGCCAGCCGCTCTTCGAAACCGACCGATGATCTCGTTACTTTTTTTGGTCGGTACAGACTTGAGCACTAGGTGCTGCGGCCCCCAAGCAATGTGCCCCGCTTTAACCAGATGTTTTAAAGCACGCTTGAGAGGCTTCAATTGGTCTTGGTCCAGCTTTAATTGCTCAGCCAATCGCTTCGGTTTAAGCGGTTTATAGTCATTACGCGAAACCAGTTCTAAGACTAGCCTTTCTAATGATTGATCATGTTGCATGCCACAAATTTTAACAGATACATGATCAATTGATAGTGGCCAAACCTAGGGGCAATTAGGCGACTTCCCTTGCAAGGCCGTAAGAAATTATCGGTTTCAAAAAACAAGATGCGGGTTCAATTTCGACGCAATCAACTACAAAAAGCCGGTTAGTTGGCCACTAACCGGCTTCTCAAGTTTATCGCGTTTAGAGTTCGACTTTTGCCAGCCTACTCACTGTTTCGGCGGATGATCATGCTGCCGTTGTCAGCAACTGGTAACAGCGGAGCATGGTACCAGCGATACCAGTTCCTCGCACGCGGTCGATACACCAGACTTATGGCTACGTTCCATCCTTCTTCATTACTGCCCGTGGCAAAGCGAGTCGCGCTGTCTACGTTTGGAATTAAGTAAGTGAGGCTGGAAGCAAGCGCAAAACAATCCGTGACTGGCATTTCATTATCGAATCCAACAAGTGCATAGTCGCGACCAGCCCAACCAGCACTAAACTCGGTAAAGCCGCCACATGCATGGGCATGCTGATAATAAAAGCGGTAATTGTCCAAAACTGTTCCACGGATTGACGGTGAGAATGGCACATTAACGAAATCGTTTCCGATGCCTCTTGCAAACCGGAAACCTAATTGCGAACCGCCGTACCAAACCCAACTGAGATCGGAACGAATTTGCATGGTCGTCATGTCGTAGAACCACGTCTCATTCAAATAGTCGTAAACAACGCCGAATTGTAAACCGTAGTCAACGCGGCGAAACAAACCGGCAGTTACGAAGACTTGTTCCCTTCGTTCGGGTGCATAAGTGACACCATTGAAATTTGAATGCACGACGCGCGCACCTAACTGACCAGAAACTAGTCCGCAGGTTAAGTGTCGTAAAGGAAGACCCATATTTATACCGGTATGCAATCCAAAACTGCTGTCGTCACCGCTTCGATTACCATTCACTAGGAACCCTGGCGATGTAAAGCCCTGCGCACCGAAGAAATATTCGGTGTTATATAGCAATCCACCGAGGCCTTTTCCCCAACAATCCTCGTCGATCATGCAGTCGCGACAATCATTCGCCGGTGGGCAGCAACCACCACAGTTGTCATAGCTGCCCTCAAAGTAGTTCCCATATCCTTCAGCACCGATCACATCACCAATCCCATGTTCATGCCCATTGGCGTTGTCAAAATGACCTACCTGCCTTACGGAATAGCCGCCATTCGGCATTACCGATTCCGAATTGGATGAACGCAAATGACGCGGTACGTACGCGCCAGTCTGAGACTGCGGAACAACCGCAGAGCTTGGTGACTGGCCGACCATCGTGCTGGGACCTCGCAACTCGTCGTGCTGAAGAGGATCCTGCATTTGACGGTAACTTCGATTTGCTGAGTATTGTTGTGAATGAGCTGTTCGTACGTCGCCGAAAAAGCACGCACAAATCAAAATGGAAACGATGGCTTGAGCCGGAATCTTTGAATACATTTTATTTATCCTCTTGGGGGAGAAATGCCATCTTTCGCAAAGCCACTGGGCTGCGAGGGTTGGTCACGATGTATTCATCGGAAACAGCAAACTCAATTCTTTCGAAAAAATCTACTTTATCAAAAAACTTGTTGCACACTGCCTATTTTTACAAGCGGCAGTTTGATCCATTGGGGCAGGCGCTATCAAAACACGTAGAAAAACTCATGTACCTGGAAGTATGTACCTGGAAGTGAGGCTAAGTTCCTCAGCGACTGCTGAATGCATGAAGATGCTGCGCTCGATATGCTGTCACCTTGCTCAGCAGAATTTCGACATGATTCACAGGTTCTATGCCTCAAATCGCTGCGTCGACAAGTGTGTTTAATGCCAGCACAACTGCACGATCCGCAATATCTCGTGTTGTCTGGATTTTCGAATTCGTTTAACGTCCTGCGAAGATGCACTCTGCAATCTGTTGGACGATCTTATCGGATGCCGAGGTTTTCGCAGGTACGAGAAACAATCGTTAAGAAAATCTCTCGCCACGTTGTACAAATTTCGAGGAAATAAAGCATGAACACTCCTGTAAACCGTCAATCAGAAGATGTAAAGATTGACCCCAGCGTATTCGCTACTCCGCAAACTGTTGAAAATCCGAAAGACTGTAGCTTTTATCATGCCATGACGATTCCTGGGCTAGGTGAAGTTGGCCGAGAATGGGATCTGCGTAGCAACATCTCAGACTACCTGGGCAACCAGGACTTTCGAAATAAACGCGTCCTGGATGTGGGTACAGCATCCGGTTATTTGACATTTGAAATGGAACGACAAGGTGCCGATGTGGTCTCGTTTGATATGCTCTCAGGTCGGCAATGGAACCTGGTTCCGCATTTCAAATTGGATGACGAGCGTGATCAACTCTTCGATCGAATAACGGACGGTCATCGCCGCTTGAAGAACGCCTATTGGTACAGCCATCGAGCGCTCGGTTCCAAGGCCAAGGCATTTTATGGAGACGTTTACAATATTTCAGACAAGATCGGAAAGTTTGATATTGTTTTGTTTGGGATGATTCTCTCTCACTTAAGAGATCCGTTCCAAGCACTTTATTCGGGTGCTCGATTGTCCCAGGACACGGTAATCGTAACGAATCAAACGAGAAATGAGCCTGGAGAAGGGGCGAAATGCTACTTCTTACCGAATGCTGATGATGAGTCGATGAATCGGGCTTGGTGGTCGTTTACGGACACCTGCATCGAGCAGATGCTAGGAGTTTTGGGCTTCCAAGTTGAATCGAAAAAACGGCAAAGCTTTAAGCAAATCTGCGTTAATCCTCCTGCAGATCGTGTGTGCACCGTGTTCGTCGCCCGGCGTGTCGCCCGCCAAATGAATCATGGACCGCACCAATCGAAAGCTGCCTAATCGGCCGGCACGACGATCGCATCTAGCGGCAATGCAATAACGCATTGTCGTTTTTTTTTGCACGGATAATTTTTCTTCGCGGCACATGGTTACACCTTGTGGCTTGCGTCAAACAACGTTTTCACTCAAGCAGAAATGTCGGCAATCCGAATAGCGAGTTTGCTGATCACCTGCTTCGCTTGGACATTCGATCGCTTTTTCGATGGATTAGTATTCGCGCATTTTCGCATAGATGTTTGCCGGCGAGGCGCAAGAATATCAACATAAGTCAGGCAGGCAATTGGAAACTGAATGCGATTTCCACCGGACAAACCTACCGAAGTCCTAAAAAACCGACCAGGCATAATACGCGTTAAGAATCGCTGCACGATTGGCGATAAGCGTTCTCAGTGGGGCAGCCAGACCAAAGCTCGGATCTGCCTGAAAAGTTAATGCAAACTGACGCTACGACTAAACTCGGACATCCAACGAGTTCGCACGAGTTTCACCGTTGCCAGTGATGCCGGCTGATGATTCTAGTTCAGGCACCTCATTGCCAAGAGCGACTGCCGTAGTTGATTTGCCTGCAACGTTCGCTGGTGGAGGATACGCTTGGAGATTTACCGTCGCCAAGATATAAGGTTCTAGATCGGCCAACATCTCGATTAATCTCGGCAAAACCTCATTGGCAGGAGAGACATGCGCATCGCCTGTAACCAAGACTCGGCCGATGATCCGGTCTTCCAATTGCAGAGGTATCTCGGACCTCCATTCAATCGGATGTTCAGTTTCGATTGGAACATAGTAATTGGCATGAAAGCTTTCGTGGATCCAAGGCAAATCGAGGTCCAGCACGATCTCAACGAGGTCAAACTTCTTTGCAAATTCACTGATACCCGCCCACACGGATTCCCAATTGCGATTCCCTTGCAGACGGACTTTGACTTGCCGCTCTTTATTGGTTGGACCGGACTTGCCGAGCGTCAAGAACTTCTTGCCCACTCCCATCGCTTTATTGGAAACAAGCTTGAACTCCAATACGCCAAAGTACTTGAATCCAATTAGGCAACACAACACAGCAATGATTGAGATGAAAGCATATTCGGCTTGTCGATATACGGCTGAAAAGGTTGCCCCAATCACGGTAGTTGAGCACAAAATGACGAACCAAAGTAGTGCCAACCGCGGTGATAGCCCTTTTCGTATCAACGTATGGTGCAAGTGCCCGCGGTCCGTCGAATAGATGCTCTTCCCGGTCAGTTGGCGGCGGATGATAGCGGCCGCAGTATCGATAATAGGGATGGCCAATAGAGCAACCGGTGCAAACAAAGCGTAGGCCATCGGCTGTTTTGTGGCGGAACGAATGGCGATTGCCGCTACGACTAAACCAATCAACATGCTGCCCGCGTCTCCCAAATAAGCCGTAGCAGGCGGAAAGTTGAATCGCAAGAATCCAATTAACGCTCCACACATCGCAGCGCAAATCAGCGCGTCGAAGGGTCGGCCGTAGATATAAGAAATGACGCAAAGTCCTCCGGTGATCATGATACCCAATGAGGTCGCAAAACCATCGGCGCCATCAAGCAAATTTACTGAGTTGATACATCCCAAAATCCAGACGTACATGATCAACAGCGCAAAGTGTCCAAAGCTAATTTCGAAGCCGTAAAAGCCGACGCTTTCGAAGCTATAGCCGAACCCAATCAATATTGATGCAGCGATAATCTGACCAAAGAGTTTTTGCCGCCCGCGTAAACCATAGAAATCGTCGATAATTCCCACCAGCATCAGAAATGAGGCAGCAATCAACAGCCCGACAAGCTCCATTTGATCAGCCGCATGAGCAATGAGTTCGTCTCCTCGATAAATTGCGAGAAACACAATTATTGCCGTTGAGACCAAGAAGACCGCAACACCACCAACCAGCGGAATTGCATTCTTTTGCAACTTACGCCGTTTGTCAGGATGATCTACAAGGTTAACTTTTTTGGCGACCAGCTTCAAAACGGGGACGATAAGAATCGTCGCCATTAAAGCAGCAACACCAGTTAACAACATCGTTGTGATCATTGAGGATTGCGAAAAAAATTCCCATTAAGACGTTCAAAATCCGCAACACAATGGGCGGATCGATCTGAAACTTGCCAGAGTTTACTATAACGATCTCATTTCACTTTTGGCCTTAGGATCTCGAGTTTTTTTCGAAATTCCTCAGGATTTTCGGCGTTTTTTGCTAACCACCCGCAAATTTGGAACGCTTCGCGCCACTGGCTGGTTGCTTCGTACAACACCAGCAAGTCTCGGTGCACACGTTCGTCGTAGGGAAGCCGAAACCGAATCTGCAAGTGAAGCCCAATCGCCTCGTCAAATGCTCCCATGCGACGCTTGACTTCCGCATGCTGACGGATAACACCCACGCTCGGTTCGGGAATCGAAGTGAACACCTGGTCCGCCCGCATGAGGGTTGCTTGAATTAGAGCTTGCTCGTTGTCCCTTGACAAGAACTGATTAGCAAACCTTAACAACACCAAGGCCGAGTTAATGTCGCTTGCTGCGGGTAAGATATCGTCAATGATCTCCTGATTACTAATTCCTGCAAGGCGAGCATACCC
The DNA here is from genome assembly GCA_937862885.1 of uncultured Planctomycetaceae bacterium. Lineage (GTDB taxonomy): Bacteria > Planctomycetota > Planctomycetia > Pirellulales > Pirellulaceae > CALMEE01. Next base: position 12,027 of record CALMEE010000148.1, on the reverse strand, counting down.
AACGAGTTGGCTGAGGTGTCCCCCATTAAGTTCTAAGCTCTTACGCAGATTCTTTTTCGCTTGTTCGTTCCGTCCAGCATTTAAGTGCACAATCCCGGAAAAAAATAAGACTGCCACATTTCGCGGTGAGATGCGCAGTGCCCGTGACAAGTGGACAAAATCCACCTCAGGCGTATCGGAAAACGCTTGCAGTTCGGCTAACAATAAATGCACACTTGGATCAAATGGATTTCGTTGCCTCGATGCGAGCAAATACGTGCGTACTTGTGGGATATATTTCGTGATTATGGGATCCGAGACTAACGCTTTGGTCTCTTCCAAACTGCCAGACTTACGAGTTCGCCCGAGTCGTTGTGTCATGGAAAGCAAATCCGTCAATTCCCAAATTTCCTCTTTCGCCAATTGTTGGTCTTGTTCAGACAACCTGCGGAACCGCTCGGCATTGGTTTGGGCATTTAATAGCTCGATACGACAGCGATGCAAATACAACTCCGCCAAGCGTTTTAGCGACATCGAGTTGCTTTGATTCCCCTCAATCGCCTTCAAACTTTCGATGCGTCGATCGCACTCTTCGGCATTTAGGTCTTCATACGTCAAGCTGGCTGGACTAGAACCGACACGACTCTGAATGGAGGTCCGCGTCCACAAATTCAGTGCACAAAAAACTCCGCCCGTAAACAAAAACAAAAGACACATTTGAACGAGCCAGCCTTTCGTTCGAATCTGCAACTTCCATTTCGTTCCGGAACGCTCAGCGAGTGTCATGTGTTGGCCTGTCACGAATCCACAAACGACGGCCATCAAGACCATCACCGCAGGAATGTATAACCCAAAGTCAAAGGTTCCTGCCGCAATCTGGCTAATCAGAGCAAAGGTTCCGATCGTTGCTACAGCTCCCGTCTTTCGCGAATTACCGCGTGTCAGAATTTGTTGCACGCTAATCGACATGAAGACAATGGCAGCAAGGAGCAATCCGAGTCCAATCACGCCCGCCTCAACGAGCGTTTGTACGTAAGCGTTCTCTGCATATTCGAAGTAATGGGTTTCTGCCGTCCCCCGATAACTACGAAACACATCTTTGAAGGTGTTCAATCCACAACCGAAAACCGGATAATCGCGGGCAACCTGCATTGCGTCCGCCCAAATATCCAACCTTGCTTCGTTACTCAAGTTGTCGATATCATTGAAACTCGCAAATCGGTTGGAGAGTTGATCCCACGCACCGAGCCAACCGACCAAAATCGCCACCAAGCAAATCGTCAAGCAGGAAAAGGCCAATGTCGCTTTGGGAAATTTTGCCAAGCCAACAATCCACATTGTGAGGACCGAAGCAATAAGCAGCGCAATGACGGCGCCCCGAGACAACGTCAACAAGACGCCAATATAAATGCAACCTGCTAACAAGACGGAGACAACTTTCCAGATGGTCAGCTCATTCAAAAACAACAAAAGCTTGAGCTGAAGTCGTCGCGCAAACGTGTAATCATTCCCAATTAGGGGTCGAGGTCGATCGTACCGGTGGTGCTCAGTAAATGCCAAGCTCGCGAATCCCAATGCAGCGGCCAAACAGAGCAACAAATAGCCACCCGCGTTGTTTTTGTTGACAAACGGACCGAACGGGGATCCATCGTGGACCATTTCAACGACCCAATAAATCTTGCCGTTGTAAGTAAATTTTTGCCACAAACCAAACAACGAAATCGCCGCACCTTGCACCGTCAAGAAACCCAACAACCAAGTGACATCTTTTCTGCTCTTGAAGTAGTGGGCTGCCAATAAAAAACATATCAACGCGATCACAATCAAATTGATGTACTGTCGCGACTCTTCAGGGATCAACGACACTGTCGTTCGTGGGGCTTTGCCCACAGTTGGCGATGCTCCCGCAGGCAACTCGCCTTGCACCGGACTTGCCAGCTCGCCTATCAACGTCTTTTGTGGCTTTGCGATACGTTCGGCGATGCCATTGGGCAAGGGGATCAGTTGCGCTGCGCTATACGTAAGCCCGCAGGCGACGACGACTCCCAATAGCGGGATCGAGACAACTTTAGCACGGGTTATGGCCAACTCAAGCCACCAGATTCCTAGACCAGCCAGAGCGAGCACGCACAGCACGAACTGGGCCATCATAGAGACCGACGCAATCCACCAGGGCGAAATCAGGACCATCGAAACCAAGATTATTTTGCCAGCCCAGGCAAATGCAGGGGGCGAAGGCTGAGCCGCAGGATTCGAAATGGGGGTTTCGTCTTTGTCCGCAACAACACTGGCCGAATACGAACGTGAATGATAATTGGTGAATTCGTTAATTGCTGACGATTGACTTTTCCGCACTCGTATGCGGCGAATCGGTTTTTCTTTGCTGCGCTCACTCTCGCGATTTCTGTCTGCATCACGTGATCTTGAGCGACTCGACTCGCCACTGGAACCTGAGCGGCTACTTCGAGAACCCGATCTGCTTGAAGAACCACTGTTCGTCCCGCTGCTACGTCGCGATGAGCGACGAGACGTGCGACCGCCTTCTTCGCTACGCCGCCGTGACCGGTCGCGAGATTCGCCTTCTCGATCAACGTCAGACCTGCGCGATGAAGGACGGCGTGACCGATGCTCGGAAGGAATATCTGATTCGCTGCCAGACTCCGCTTTCGCAGAGTCGTCGTCTACGGGGGAAATCAGTTCGTCATCATCAGCAAATTCGGCAGGCTTATCAGGATCACTCATCGGGGATTTTGGGAATTGGGGCAATCAAAGCCAATTGAGATTTATTTCGATCACGGATCCAAGCGGCAACTACGAGGCCTGATACGGGTGTTCCAAATTCGCTGACGTCACTTGTCAAGTTAAGCGGCCGAGTTAAGTGCATTATTGCATTGTCCGTCTATTCAAGCAAATGGCTAAGTGATTTGTCTTTTAGGCCTGTGGCTTGGCCTCCTTGGCAACCAATCCTCGATTTCGCAGTGAAAATGTATAAATAACAATAACTGTGCCGGCCGCCAATAAACTCCAGGGCATCCATTCCTTGGTTTGCACCAAACGATATTGCGGACCATTATTCTGCCTCGCCGCTTGGTAGTTGTATGTGGGGAAGCCAACTGTCTGGTAAGGATTCGAATACGATTCAACTGAGCCCGGCTGCGCCAAGCCAAGTTCGAATTGAAGATTCTTGATCAAGAACTGATCCACGAACAAACATTGCAGTCCGAGAAACACCATCGAAAGCCCGATTGCAAGAGATACTGCCCGCCACATAAAGCTATGACCTCGGTTTTTCACTGAATGAAGATTTGAAATGCATCGTTTTCTTGTAATCGTCTCATTGACTAACGGCAAATCGCTGTCCGCCCTTGAATTAGCAATATTTGGTTCGTACGACGTCGAACTCTCATAATGCGTGTGGGGATCGTTCGGATCAGTCCTTCAATACTTGTTCCTAACAGCGAACTTGATTGATGGGACTCCAATGAATTGCGTGGCGAAATCCCAAGTGAATGAAATGAAGCAGGCGTTCGCCAAGCGAATATCGTTAGCCATGGTTTCTCGAACGCTTAAGCTTGAGCGACGATAGACCAAGATCGATGCAATAAAGTCGCCTATGTTCGGCCAACTCGCAGGCTGCCCGGGACGCAGAAATCGTCCCTATGAATATTTTGACCGGTCACTAAACTGGAGGAAACACGCGACGCGTTGACTGGAGTGGGGAGTGTTTAAACTTAGCCCAAACCTTTGTCGTTACTTTCCAATGTCTTTTGTTTCACCCGGTCCGAGTTTACTGGCCTTTTCGTTTTCGCGTTTGATGGCCTCGTAAATTTCTTGACGATGGACTGGGATTTCCTTGGGAGCGTCAATTCCCAAACGCACCTTGTCTCCACGAATGTCCACAACCGTGACCATAACGTCATCGCCAATCATAATGCTTTCGTCGCGATGTCTGGATAGTACGAGCATATCAGTAAACCGGTTATTGATGGCTTGGCATCTTGCACTTTCGGGGACACTCGCGACGTGATCGGTCTGTTTTTACAGCCGGATATCTATTGGAGTGAACGGTTCCATCCAAAAAATCATATTTGCTGCTAATGGCCACACGCGCACGAAACGTGCGCGATGGAATCCATGTAAGCAATGGTGAGAAGGTCATCGGCATGGAAACTCGCCGATGCTCATGGAAGCTCAAAAAGTTTGCAAAACAATAGATATTTCGCGTTTGACGACTATGCCGTTCGTCGAAGTGGCAATGGAAGCGCGGCCAATTCGTATTGAAACGGCTGCTGATCTACAGTGATGACTTGGCAACCAAGTCGGCGGTCAAGGTTAATGATGACCGGAGCTCGCAAATTCAACGTAAGCACATCGCGATCGCGGCTGACGATCCCCAACACGAACGCTTGCTCCATCGATTTCAGTTGAAGCGTGTCGACATCGGATGGATCAATGCGAACCTGATAATCGGCCACGAATCGCCGAGGTGAAACCACTGGCAGAGCCACTTCTGGTTTCTGCATGCTTTGTAACCAAGCGACCGCCGGATTGTCTGCGTCAGCTAAGATCACCCAATGTTGGCACTCTTCAAAGCCCAACAAGCCATTGCGAAAAAACAAAATGTCGTCAGATTCAATATCGACGGCATTAAATCGTGTGGTTTGAATTCGCATAATTGGCTTCCTTCGATTTGGAATTGGGGACGCCTACCGATCGGGATACGGACCCTCATGGGTATTTTTCGGTTTTAACGAAGATTCGCATGAGGGAATTTATGGCAATTGCATCAAATCGCGAACCTCCACTGCGATCTGCTATCGTCCTTGATTCTGCCAGGTAATCGAAAATTGTAAGAACGTCGCCAACGAGACCCAGGCAAAATATGGCAATTGCATGACTGCCACAAGTCGATAATGAGGCCAAATCGCCACCGCCATCCAAATAATTGTCAGCCAGACGATGGCGATATCGACAGATGCTAACCACAGATTACGCAGGCCGAACTGAATTGGTGTAAATAATAGATTTGCGACGAAGTTGACTATGAAGGGCAAGGTAATCCACCAACTGATTCGCCCTCGCGCTGCTTGCACGATTACAAATATCAAGCAAACAAAAATGATTGGATAGAGGATTTGCCAAATGATCGAGATCACCGTGGGTGACGGAGTCCAACTCGGCTTTATCAAACTCTCGTACCAACTGAACCAGTCATGATTGTCCATTGACGGCGATCCTCCCTCAAAAACATGGTCCTGAGAACCTACTCAGTTAGCGAAGTGACCGCACGTGGCCAGGCACCATTTGTCCAAGCATGACATGGATAGTTGTTTTCGTGCACATGAAACTTATATCATTACAAAGCTGGAAATGTTAACGCATCTCCTGCACCTGTGCTACTAAAGCAAACCGAACAACCGCAATTTATTCCACGCACTTAGGCAGAGCGTCGCCATCCAATACGTGCATGTCTATTGAGTATTGACGCTACGTGCCACTGTACAAACCACGACCGATGCGACACCTGCCTTATTCAAGACGCGCGCCACCTCGTTCACCGTCGACCCCGACGTCATAACGTCATCGACCAATAACAGTCTCTGATTCTCAACGTGACGTGTACGCCGCACTTGGAATGCATCGCGGACATTTTTTCCTCGCTCTGACTTTGTCAACGTACCCTGTTTTTTCGTTGCCCGAATTTGACCGATTACATTGGCATTGAAAGGCAGTTTTAGCTTGCTGGCGACGCCTTCGGCAAGTAATTCTGCTACGCTACTTCCGCGCACCAGTCTCCTTAAAAAATGTGTCGGAACGCAAACGACGCGATTGAAAGCGTTTGGGCCAAAAATCTTTAAGACATGCATCCCCAATAGTCGTCCCATCTGAATTGACAATGCCTCCCTCTGCTGGTGTTTCATTTCAATCACTACTTTTCGTAGTATTCCTGTGTAGTCACCTAAGGACACCGCACGATTAAATAGAAACTTCGCACCGCGACATTTCGGGCAATCAGCGCGATCTCGATAATATTCCAGCGCATTTGGTTTTGAGGCACCGCACCTGCTGCAGGCGGAATCAAACTCGCGAAGAAATCCGCCCTGGCAGCCCTTACAAATTTGCAAATCGTCGACCAAACACGTCTCAGATCCGCAAATGACGCATCGATTGGGGAACAACAAATCGCGAAATGCCGTAAAAGAAATTTCGCGGACTGAAATCGCAAAGTTCTCCCGGTTCAAGTTGACAGATGTGTCCGAACTATTGTATTCCATGCTGGGTCTCCGGTAGGGAACGACGTCGCAATCTGTTACGGTTTCGAGAACGATGTCAGTGCTATCGTCGGTGGAATCGGGTTAGGCAAATAGTGGCTATTGATTAGAATATCGTACCGGAGCTTCGATGACCAGTGCCTTCAAAGAAATGCAGTCATTGAATGTCTGCGGCACGGTCAAAGAAGTTCATTCAAATAAACAAACGATGTAAGTCGGTCATCCTGGATCGGTTTGATGAATTGCATCTTTTCATTTCTGCTTTATGACAATATTCGATCGCTACTTACTGCGCGGCTTTATCAAGATTTTTCTGATTTGTTTCGTAAGCTTGAGTGGTTTGTTTGTCATTATCCATGCTTTTACGAACTTAGACGACGTCTTGGCACTTTCCAAACAGCGTTCCCTAAGCGGACTTTTGTTTGATTTCTACGCCCCGCGCGTTTTGGACTTCTTTGTACAAATGACGGCCGTGATAACCTTGATATCTGCGATTTTTGCGTTCGTTATGATGCAGAAATCGAACGAAATCACGGCAGTAGAGGCTGCTGGAATGAGCAAGTATAGGATCGCGCGGCCATTGATTTTAATGTCCGTGCTTCTGGTGATTGCGACCTCAGTTGCAAGGGAACTCGTCTTGCCAAGATTTCGCACCTTATTGACTTTGAATGCAGAGGATCTGCTTTCCGAAAAACTTCAGCCCGTCCGCAACTTTACGGACGCCGAAACTGGCATCACGATTCGCCATGGACAGATCCGCGCATCGGATGGAGTGCTCATAGCTCCCCAATTCATATTGAGACCAAGTCGCGATGCAGAATCTGTATCGATCGTGGCTGAACACGCGACCTATACAACCTCGCCGGAAGGCGAGCTTGGATATTGGGTGGAGCATGTTTCGGTACCACTCAAACTCAACTTGCGCCCTAGCTTGACGCGGAACGACCAAACAATCGTCCACTACCCGAGTGGGAAGCAATGGCTTGCCGAAAACCAATGTTTCATTGTAATGAACGTGCCTCCGCAGCGAATTGCTTTGAGCCCAGAGAACGCTCGGTATGCGTCGCTCTTTGAATTGATTGAAATCAACAAGACACCTGGAGCAAATTATTCCAATCGCCAGCGTGTCGAAATACATCGACGAATTGTTTTGCCTTTATTAGAGCTGACATTGATTGCACTCGGTTTCCCGATTGTCGTGTGCCGACGCGAGCGCAATGTGTTTGCTGCTGCGGCTTTGTGCATGTTGGCTGTGGGCATCATCAGTTTGACCGCGATGATGTTTGCGAGTATGGGGGCGTCGCGCATTCTGTCACCGCCTGCATTAGCAGCTTGGTTACCACTCCTCATTTTTTCACCCATCGCGGCCACGCGGTTTGTGCGGCTAAATCAATAAACGGACCATGGGGAGAAGAGTTGTCGGGTTTTCAGAGAAGGAACAAAGGCCTGACCGACAACCGCGGCTAACGATCAACACGTTCAACTTGCAGGAGTTGATGAAGCTGCTGCCAAAGCTCGTTGGTCGACGTGGCCAATACGCGTGGCTCCAAAATACTGAACTCTTGATCATGGGGATGCCGAATGACTCCTCCAGCTTGCCGAACGATCAGTGCACCCGCAGCCACATCCCATGCGTTCAGTGTCGTCGCAAAATATGCGTCAATTCTTCCACTTGCAACGTAACAGAGATTAAGAGCAGCTGATCCGAGCCTCCGAGTCGATTGCGAGTGCTCCATAAGGCGAAAAACTTGTTCAATGATTAACGCTTTCCGATCAATTTTGCTTGGCAAACTAAAAACGGTAAGTGCCAGCGACGATTCGCGACAGTCGCTCGGAATGATGCGTTTTCCATTTAATGATGCCGCTTCAACTTGGGACGCGAAATACAATTCGTCCAAAATTGGATCGAACACCGCACCAACTAACAACTCCGTACCGTATAACAGCGCCACCGAGACGGCATACGATGGCAATCCGTGGATGTAGTTGACGGTCCCGTCCAATGGGTCGACTACCCAGTGATACGCTGAGTTCGTTGGACTGCTTGCCGGCAACAATCTTGACAATGCTGATGAGGTTTCTTCGCCAACAAACAGATGGCTCGGGACCTTGCTCAGGATCAGTTCTTCGATGGCCTTTTGTGACGCAACGTCAGCGTTTGTAACCCAATCGTTTGGTCCTTTTTCATGCACGGCGAGACTTTGCCGGCAGGCCATGAGTACATTTCCACCGACTCGGGCCGCCTCCCGACAAATTTCTCCAAAAGTTTCGAAATCATGCACCTCAACAACCACTTTCGCCATCAATCGTCAGATAATCTGACGACTTAGTTAACGATCCGATTCAAAATACTACACAAAAAAATCAACCGAGTGTTTCAAAATTAAACGCACACACCCTTCCGTTTCGACAACAAATTTCAAGAGATTTTTTATTTTCGAAACGTGAAATAGTAGACATATGGTTAAAGACGTCTAAAATAAAGTCCGTTAGCGAGTTTTTTCATAACTAACACTTGATTTGCTATTTTTCGTCTCTTCTCTGTTCCGGCCCCACCGTTTTGATGATTTCATGCGGTGGGGTTTTTTCGTTTTCGGATCAAGCACATCGACCGAATGCAGCTCGAACCAGGGCTCTCGAACTTACAAATTTGACCTCCACAAATTAGCACATCAGCCTCGTTGAACAACTGGGCGTCATGACGATTTTCTTGGTGTGAAAGTCTATCTAGACCTCAACGGTATTTCACGCCATGAATTATGTCGAAATCATAACGTCAAAATCGCTTGATCAAATTTTGTTCGTCGCCGAAGTCCAAAATCACGACGATGAGGACTTGAGAACGTTGCTTGGGGGCTTCAAATCCCGGAATAATCCTCAACCACGTGCCTAACCAATATCGACTTGCAGCGTATGGCTGGCTTGGCGTTGATTCATTGTATTGTTTTGTTCTATATTGCCGTGCGTGTGTATTTCGTGACACAAGTGGAACCGATTCCACGGTTGCAGCGAATACAGAATCGGCAATGGATTTGTCTAGCGATTTTTGGACGCCGTCGGCATGGTGGCAGGACGCATTCGCAATGTCTCGCGAGTGTTTCTTCCAAACTTAAGTCAAGTGCTGCTCGATATCAAACTGCACATGGCGCGTTTGTATTTAAGAGCACAGTCAAATGGCAATCGAAAACAAGCAGCACGGTTTGCGGAGAACTTCAGCGGCTTTTGCGAACGACAGGTGCGATCGCAGCGCAGCGTTGATTGAACGTGATCAACTCTAATGTTGCCCATGATGTTGGAGATCTTTTTTGGTTGGCCGATGTGTTCGTTGCGAGAGCTTCGTCCATCTGATGTTGACTCAGCTAGACTTCGCGTGATCGAAAATCTTTTACAATCCTGCTCGAAAATCCTACTAAACTGGTTGGGCTAGAACGTGAGCGAGACAACTTGGCGCATTTTCTACGACGGTCGTGTTCAAGGCGTGGGATTTCGGTATTTCGTAAAGTCACTTGCCGTTCAGTATCCAATTGTCGGCTATGTCCGCAACCGTCGAGATGGCCGAGTTGAAGTTATTGCGCGCGGGCATTTTGCCGCTCTCGAATCGTTCGTTAAGGAAATACAATCAAGTTCACCAGGCGAAATTAGCCAAGCAACAATCGAGCGAGATTTTGAAACGTGGCAGCCTCTCGATTCGTTTGAAATTCGTTGAGCCGTTGCCACAATCCCGATTTCCACGCAAATTAGTTCTTTTGGTTTAGAGGTAACACGTAGTGTGCTAGTTTCGCGCGAGCGTCTCTTCTTTCCTTGTCCGCGTTTCTCGGGCCTAGTCTGGTTAAATCTGAACTGGTCCGGCATAATATACGTAGCTCCAATCAGGGGACTTTCTTGTCTTGGCGCGAAAGCACGATATTTGACTTGATTGCAACGAGATCAAAACACATGATTCTCGCGGTCAAACCGTTTTAAGCGCTGTTCGATAACAGGAAGATTCTCCTGTTGGATGACGCATTTGGGGCGATGAACCCAACGAACGCATTTGACTTGGAAAATTGACATTCGACTCCAAGATCAAGCATGGCGATGCGTTTTATTTGCGCGACGTTTAACCAGTCGATTTGCGTCACGCTTGTGTCAAGACGGCCAGCAAGATGGCCCGAAGTTGTTCGGCAATTGCATCCACTATGGAACGTATTCTGCGCAGTATTCGCAGCCGAATTACGGATTAGGACTTAACCTAGTCGTTGCGTCATGGTAAACATCAGATCACGTAGGCGGTGGCAGTGAATCACCAATTTAGTCAACATTCCTGAATTCAAAAACAGCGACGTTCTTGATGGAAAACAGCTTATTAATACTGGCTCAAAGTGATCAGATCATCGGCTGGCTGACGCCAGTTTGGGTTGTCTCACTGGGAATTTCTTTCGGGCTCATTTTGGCGTACCTAGTCAAGGCAATAATCTACTTGCTCACGCTTATTCCAGGACTCAATTCCCTCAACGATAAACCGAACACCAGAATTCCCAGCGCGATCTTTATGTCCGTTTTGGTGATGTCGGGTATCACGGCGATCTGGCTCAGCATGAGTCGACCCAACGAGCAGACATCCGCGAGTGACTGGACTCTGCTGATTCTGTTAGGTTCGCTGGTGTCGATTTCCATTGGTTTTGGTTTAATCGCCATTGTTTCTCGAAAGCGTTTTTTCGAAGTGTTGCAGCAACCTGCTGGAAACTTCACTAGCTGGCTGACTAGGATCGGCTTGGGATTTGTCTCGTTCGCTCTCTTGGGGATTCTGCTCGCCGTTTTCGATGGATTCGGCACAATTTTGATCGTCGAAAAACCCTTCGAGATGTTTAACTCCTTGGGCAGGCTGAGCCAAACCGGCTCAGTTGAACTGTATGGTATTGTCATTCAACCCCACGAGACGAAGGAAATCGACACCGATTTTTTCGGGCAAGAGTTGAAGTTGATTTCGTTTCGAGGCGATCAAGATGCGATCATGGCGACTCGGCCTCCAGATGGCTTGAATATCGAGGACTACTTCGAGATAAACCGTGGCGATCAATTCACCAACTATTTTCGTGAAGTGGGAGACTCGCGTATTCCTGGAGAGCGGATTCGCAAGTTATTTGTCAAGAATGAAAGTGACCAGGTGGCCACGATTGACTTGCGCTGGTCGACTGATGTTGAACACCCACAAATGGTCTATGCGCTATGGATCGGCCTAAGTGTGTTGGGAGTTTTTCTAAGCTATTGGATGTTTTGTGCAGCCTGCCCCAAGATTTCAGCGATCGCGATTTCCACCTTCAAAACTGAAATTACCCAGCCAATTTTTGCTCTGATTATCTTGATCGGAAGCGTTTTCGCTGTCGTGTCGATTTACATCCCCTACTACACCTTTGGTGAAGACATCAAAATGTACAAGATGTCTGCTCTGCCGTTGATTCGAATTTTGGGGATTTTTATGGCGATTTGGGCTGCCGGCAAGTCGGTCGCCGAGGAAATTGAAGGGCGCACGGCCCTCACGGTTCTCTCGAAACCGGTAGGGCGAAGACAATTTATATTGGGTAAATTTTCAGGCATTTCGTTGGCGATTGGCCTGTTGTTTATCGTAGTTGGACTTTGGTTCATTATTTGGTTGAGTTACAAACCGATTTACGATGCACGGGAGACTTCAGTCCGTGACTTTGCGTGGACGAACGGCTTTGATGAGATCGTAAAGATCATTCCTGGTCTTGTGCTCGCTTACCTCGAAAGCGTTGTTTTCGTGGCAATAAGCATC
>CALMEE010000147.1 GCA_937862885.1 uncultured Planctomycetaceae bacterium | reverse complement strand
CTTTCCGAAATCAGTTGCAGCAGCAAGTTTATAATGCGTGAATGGATTCGCCAATTCTGGCTCAACAGCCGTCCGCCGATATCGTAGCGAAACGCCCTGATCGTGTCCAATCATATACGACGTAAAGCTAAGGGCGGGTGAATCGTAATGCGGTCCGCTAGCATCTCAGCCGAGTCGCGGCTCAATAATATTCGAACCAGCCGTCGCGAATTTCAAAATTGGCAATTCCGTGCATGGCTAGTGCAAAATGTGCCAATCCGAATGAACGACGGCCCTGATCCGATTCCGAAATAAGTCATCATTTGGTTCGTTCTGGCAACAAAACTCGCGTATTCCGTCTACCGCGCGGAGTCAACGCCAAAAGAAAATTGAAGGTATGCGGCAGGTCACCGCACGAGGCCAGATCGCTGGGTAATGACGACCAATTAGCCGTCTTCGATTGTTTTGACCTGCACCTCGGAGGTTTTACCATCTCTGAGAATGCGAACAGTGACCGTTTCACCGGGCCTTTTGCTTTCGACTGCTGTCAGCATTTCGTCGAAGGTGCGAACAGGTGTACCATTGATGGCCAGAATGATGTCAGCTTCATTCCATTGGGCGCGGCGTACGCGGAGAACTTGATTGCCTCGACGGTATATTTCATCTCTCATCGCCGCGCGGATCCCGGCCTTGGCGGCGGGGCCTTCGGGTTGAATTTCAACAACTCCTAAACCTTGACGCGTTGGAACGGCTTGCACGATGCCGATTGAGGCTCGGATTACTTTTCCATGTTGAATCAATTGCGAAACCACGCGTCGAATCGTATTTACCGGGACAGCAAACCCCACTCCAGAGTTTTGCGCATTAATTTCGCTTCCGGCACTTTTGATCGCCGTATTCATCCCGATCAGTCTTCCATAACTATCCAAGAGCGGCCCGCCGGAATTGCCCTGATTTAGGGCCGCATCCACTTGAATGATCGACTTGATGAGCCGGCCATCTTCGGTTTGCAAGGCGCGATTCACGCTGGAGATCACACCGACCGTCATCGATCGTTCGAAGCCAAATGGGTTCCCGATGGCAATTGCCTTTTGGCCAACCCGCAAGACATCGGAGTCGCCCGTATTTATCGGAAATAAGATCGATTCATCGACGTCGATCTTGAGCAGAGCAATGTCGTTGGCTGGGTCGGCACCGATCGACTTCGCTTCGACCGTTGTCCCGTCGAACAGCGTAATGCTGACACGTTCCGCAGATTCGATCACATGGTAATTCGTTACGATGTGGCCGCGCTTATCTAGAACCCAACCCGATCCGGAACCTTCACCGCGTTGCACGAAAAAGCCGCGCTGTACCGTCACTTCTGTTCGGATGTTGACCACGCCTCGGTTAGCACTTTCGTACGCCGCGATATTGATCAATTCTTCGTTAGAATAATGATTGACGAATTCGCCTTGAGGATTGACGGACTGCAAAAACTGGGGCGCAGGCATCGTTTCCTGACGCATTTCCTGCATACTAGAATGACCGGCAAAGTTCCCACCCGACGCAACGTGGTAGGTGAAGTAACTGTGGACTCCAATCGCCAGCAGCGAGCCGACAAAGCCGGCGATAATGCCAACAAGCAGTGTATATCTCATCATGCGACTCCTTAAATCAGAATTCCGATATTTTTTGGTAAGTAGGCAACACGAAGCAGCCGCGAGAATTGCTTCCCGCGAATTCTCAATTGTCTGCACGGACTAGCGCGCGGCATCCGAAGTTATTCAACTCGAGTATCCGACGATCACGTCCGCCTTTGGCCAAAAACTCGGTAGCCAACTAACGCTAAACGCGCACTGAAACGGAGATGCCGGAACTGCAGACGAGCCGAACCTTTTCCGCATATGCGAATTTTCCCGATGTGCACGATTTTGGCAATATCTTTTATTATTTTCCAAATTATTGCATGAGTTCGCTGCCGCGCGGTCCATTGTATCGAATGCTGATCTCCCGCGTTCAATTTATCAAAACAATTGCTAAAACGCACAATGCAATCGCTATTCGTTTCTTCGCTATCAATGCCCATTCATTGGGTAGGGTTTTCCCAATCGAGTCTGTTTTTGTAACCAGACCTTTTTGCCAGGACGATATCTAACCCGTGCAAAGGATGTCATGCATCACCTTGCGCAAACAACTTGAAATACCTTCTTGATTCCACATGCGTTTGCGTTATTGCTTACCTGCTTATCAGTGGGAAGGCAAACAGTTTGCATTGCCCAAAAACCGTTTTCATTGGTCTGGGTCTTCGGCAACCTGAAATGTTGTGGTCTCAAAATGTTCGGGATAACCTTGATTTCAGGGACGAAGCTAGAAATCGATGGCTCCACAGAAAGAATCATAGTTTGGCGAAGATGTGATTTGGATAAGCGCGATTCCCACCAAGCTCAGCCTCTGAAAACGACTCCTACACGGAAACTAAGGATGAGGCTGGACTGTAGGAGGGTCAAGCTTTCGCATTGTCCAAGAACCATTGCTTGTGTTGCGGATAGGAATCGGAGCTTCTTGCAGATTCCCGACGCAATTCCGATTCCAACGGATTGGAGAGCAAGCATTCGAAATGATGTTGAGTCTGCCATAGCTAGGCAGAGTTGGTCGGCATTTTAATTCAAATTCGAGTTTCGCCAACGACGGTTAAAATTTCGTGAAAGCCACCCAGGATTCAAGGTCTGTTTGCGCGATCAATGAAATCAAAGCTGGGAGTACAGGCGAAAATGAATAACCTGCGCTGCTTCGTCGCGAGGTTTGTCTTCAATCTTGTGATTGCGATACTGGGGAGCACGGATTCGTTAAATAAGAACTTGCTGCAGGGGCACCTCTTGGAGCCTGGCGGGTCCAGTTCAATCAATTCGATTTGCGAGTTTGGTCAACACGATTTTGTTCATTTTGTTCCCGAGTTATACCCGTTTAAAATTTGCGACCAACGTCGACTCAGGTTTCCATCCTTAGAGGAATTTGGTCCGCTCATCGATCGAGGGCACAAGAACACGTTTTCCGACCGCGCCGTTAATGCCTTTGAATTCGCGGAATTGAATGTTCGATTATTTTTTCTGCAGCGATCGTTGCACAGCCATCCTGATCGTTGGTGTTCGTTCACGCACGGTTTACATGCGTTAAACCAGTGCATGTCACAAATTCGCATTCATTTTTGCACGCTCGCACGAAATGTGGGGGCGTTCTTACTTCGAGAAGCAAATGCGCTTCCACGAAGAAACGCACACCTCAGGAAGAACCTAGAAATCGATCTTATCGATCGTATCGGTAGAGGGCTTTCTCACGGCCAGTTGCGTTACGAGGATATTCGATTGAACGGAATTTGGTTGCCATTGGGCATGATGAGTCAATTTTCCATAGGGACCCCTATCGATGATGCACGGCTATCAAACGAAGGAACTGACCCAGACATTTCTCATCGCCCGATAGAGCGCACGCTTGACACCGTTTCGATATCGCATGATTTCGCAGGCGGAAAATGCGCTCCCGACCCGTATTGGATTTACTATCGAGATATGGACCGTTGGGGTGTCGATGCTAGGTCTACGTCAATGTTGAAGACGATTGCTTTAATGAGAGCAAAACAAAGCAGCAAATTTGCTGCGACGAAAACCATCGCTTCGCAAACTTGTCAAGCCGATGTCGCGATGCAAGCGCATTCGTCACCATCCACAATAATTTTGGCGGCGAGTTACCAAAGATTTGATGCAGCGGCGTCTGAAAATGAAAACACTTTGATATCAATGGCACAAAAGATGGCCCTTAAGTTATGTCAAACAACGAATCAACAGTGTGCGCCGGTAAGACGGTTTGTTGATTCCTTGGCAATCCATGAACACGTCCGTACGGCGAGTACTTATTTGCAGTGGATGATGTTTCGTATGATGCTTGATAGCATGGACAAGACGTTTCAAAGATAAAACTGCTGATACCAAGCTCGTCCGGATCGTGGTTCAGCTTGTCACGATCGGTTCAAGCTTTGAGCACGGCATGGCGGTGGCGATCGGCACGGTCGTGACGAGATAAAGATAAGTGGCCTGCCGGACCAACAACCTGAATCCTAAGTTTGGGTCGGTCGGTGACAAAACAATTGAAGAGAAGGTGCGGCGCGCTGTTGTCCAGACTTGTCCAGCGAATCGCGATAAGAAAATCAACAAATCGAAAATCGGCGACGTCTGCTTTCCTAATGACTAAAAAAGTTTGAGCGGATCCAAAAAAATCTCCGATTCGACGCATAAAACATCAAGACTGAGCTTTCATTACAAGTAGGTTGAAAATCATGGCGAAATTTTACGTTGGGTGTGGTCATTTATCCTTGATTGTCGAAGCAGAAGACGCGGGTGGTGCCGCGCTTTGGGCCGTTCACCGCTGGATCGGCGACATTGAATCCAACACCTGCCTTGAATTTCGAATCAAAAAGCAGACCGGCTCATTGGCGTTGTCAATCTTGCTACTCAATAATGCGAAAAACGGGAGCGTGCGACTAGCTGACGAGATTACCGTCAGTGAGATAGGGATTGGTTACGATGATGCCGGTCGGTTCAATACAGAACTCGTTTTGGAGGAATATTGTGAACTCGCTTCAGCCGTGACAAGCTTAGTTACGTCCTAAACAATTGTTTTGGACGGGCTTATTTTGTAGGACAAGCTTGAAATCGCAAGAAAACTCTAGCAAGCACACCGTAGCGCCGCCGATGCGAGTTTGACTTTATTTGTTGAGATTGGGGGACAGAATCGAGCCGAGCCGCGCAAGGACTGATTGTGAACGGCCCGTAATCCTTGGCGAATTGGTTGCTCGATTGCGAACTTCCATGTCAAAACAATCAGCTAGTTTGGCAGATTTGGCGTTTCGGGCCAGCCATTTCTTAATAATAGCGGTAATACAATACCAAGATCGACCAAGATCGCTGAGGAGTTGGCAAACCGGCTAGAATCGGAAGATCAGTTATTCGCGACACCACCCATTTAAGTGGCAACATCGGCGAAATGAGAATCGTTGCGTTTTTCAACAATGGCGTTTTATTTTCGAACGCACATCGAGTGGTTATCTCCTCGGAAGTGATTAGCGGACACGTATAATTCCCAAATATAAAAGTGGATTTGACCAACGAAAATACGCCGAGAATCGTGAATCGGGTGTTGCGTTTCGTCGCTTTTCAACTGTTCCGGCAAACCAAACCAAGGATCCAGAGACTTTTTGGGTCAGCAATTCAATGTTTGGCACGTTACGTGCTGCTCATATTTTTGATGTAAATCGTGTTGCGCTTAGATTACTGTCCTGAAAATACGACGATTGATTGGAAAATAAAGGAAAAAACGCGTGTTTTTTTGGTAGCGTAATTCCGGGTGGCGAAATAGAATGTGCAATAGACGTAGGATTTAGTCCGATTCGAAGCTAGATAAACTAGGCCATGGGTTCCGGTGAAGCGAACCCAGTTCCATATTCAATGTGCGGAGTTTCAAAATGATGTTTAGAAGCCAATCCAGAGTAAAACTTGCGATCGCGATGGCGATTGCTGTGTTGACACCTATGGGAGTAATGGCCAACGGTAACGCTGAGCATTTGGCTGCGGGGCCAAATACTTCTTCGCGGCTTGCAACCTTCGATGGATCCAACGGGGAAACAACGTTTGCACTAAGTTTGATGCCTCTGTTTGAGCGGAATATTGCAAGTGTTGAAGGGACTGATGTCGTCATCTTCGTTGATACTTCTGCCAGCCAAACTGGTATTTACCGCACAGATTCATTGAAGCTGGTGAAGGCCCTTCTACAAAATTTAAATCCAGAAGATCGCGTTAAGCTATTTTCAGTGGATATTGATCCTGATCAGTTGACCGAGGGTTTTGTTTCTCCGCATGGCAGCGAAATTCATGAAGCTTTGGAGAAACTGTCGCTTATAACACCCTTGGGCTCGACAGATATGGCTGCTTTTGCCAAATCGGCCGCGGACTCTTTTGACAACCAGTCGGATCGGACGCGTAACGTCATCTACATCGGTGATGGAATCAGCCGGGCCGCAATGCTGGGCACCGAACGGTTTTCGGATTTGGTTTCGCGATTGGTTTCGGCTCGCGTGCCAGTATCGAGTTTTGCTATCGGACCAGAACGGGACATCGAACTTTTGGCTGCGTTTGCAAACCACACCGGTGGAAACGTTTTCATTGATACTGATGCTTTATCCTCGACGGATGATGGTGCAAGTGGGTTGTCGCTGACGGTTCGCAATGCCGTTTTTTGGCCTGAGTCGGTGCAGTTGCCTGCGGAGATCCAAGAGTTGCTCCCGATAAACATGCCGCCGATGCGTAGTGATCGTGACACGATTGTCATTGGCTCGTTGAAAAAGCGTGCTGCGTTTGAACTGACGATCGAAGGCTCGATCAACAATCAAAAGAAGCGGATGACTTGGTCGGTAGAACCAGAAGAAAGCAGCGGGGAGTTTTCCTTCTTGCCGCGGCTGGTGCAGAAAACACGCGGTAACGGTGGCGTGACTCTGGCAACCGTGGGCTCGGCTGGGCTGCGCGAAGTGGCACGAGTTATGCTTGCTTCATCCCGTCAGATAATTCAGTTGGGCGAGCAAGTTCGCAGCAACTTCGCGGCTGATCAAGACCAAGATGAAGATTCATCTCCGCCAATCGTCACAGGTGGTGGCGGGATTCAAGAAGCTGCTGAAGATACACGGTCGGGTGATTTTGAGTTGGATATGCGTCGCCAGAGACAACAAAGTGCTGATGACGAAGGCTTCCGTTTGGAAACCGCTGACGGTGCCGCATATTTGGACAATGTTCGATCTGCCGTCGATGCGCGAAATCAGCAATTAGAATCGCGCGTTAATTCGGCATTGCAGGCAGCACGCTCCGTGATGGACGTGAATCCACAAGATTCGATCGATCGATTGAAGGAAATGCTAGACCTTGTCAATCGCACGCCAGATTTGGCTCCGCAATTCCAATTGCGGCTTGTCAATCAATTAACGAGTGCTTTGCGAACTGCTTCCTCGCGAAAAGAAGAGTATGATGCAAATCTTGCGTTACGTAATGATCGCTTGGCTGTTGTGCAAGGCAACGAAGCAGTTGCCCGCGCACTTGAACGTAGTGAACAACAGTTGAAAGAATGGCTGGCGACGTTTAATGCATTGCTTTTGGAAGAACAATATGATGCTGCCGGTAAGGTGATTGATACCGCGGCCGTTGCTGCTCCTGAGTCTCCTGAGATCAATGCTGCGGTGGAATTTGCACCGATTAGTCGCCACTGGGATCGCGTGTGGAAGCTGCGCCGCATGAGAGCAGAAAATGCATTGTTGGCTTTAAACGCGGTAGACGAAGCATCGATTCCATTCGCTGGCGATCCACCGATTGTTTATCCTGACCCCGAAGTATGGCAAGCTAAGGTTATCAAACGAAAACGCTGGCAAAATGTTCGATTGGCTGGTAATCAAGCGGAAGAAGACATCTTGGAAGCATTGGGCCGACGTACAGATTTCGATTACGAGGATCGACCGTTTTCGGATTTGGTTGACTTCTTGCGTGAAGACCACCAAATCAATATCGAAGTTTTGGAATCAGCCGAGGATAACGGTTTAAGGGCGGATGAACCTATTACGTTGAAGTTGAACGGTGTTAGCATCCGCGCCGGATTGCGCATCCTCTTGGATAAGTATGATTGCGCATACATTGTGCAGGACGAGGTACTGAAGATCGTATCCAAGGATGAAGCTGCTGAGCGACCGGTCACAAATATCTATAACGTTGCCGATTTGATTGCTCCGCGCCAGAACTTTGGCGGTGGCATGGGCATGGGTATGGGCATGGGTGGCGGTATGGGTGGCGGCATGGGTGGCGGCATGGGCATGGGCGGCGGCATGGGCGGCGGCATGGGCGGCGGCGGTTTCGGCGGCGGCATGTTCAGTATCGAAGATGTAATGAATTCCGAAATTCCAGCCGTAAACTATGGTCAAGACGCTCAAGACGAAGAATCGTCCGTCGAGGTAACTGACTCATCGGACGCCGTTGCGTCAGAAATTCTCAATCGACAACGATCCATTGAGGAATGGAATCAGTTTTTCGGTGACAACTTTCTCGACCCGAGTGAAGTACGATCGATTGTCAAACAACTGAGTAAAGAAAAAGACTTTGCACAAGTTATCGATGTTTTGAATGCCGCGATCCGTCATGGACAGGGTAAACCTTGGATGTATGAGTCGTTAGTGCTGGCGCTTAAAATTGAAGGTGCCGAACAACGTCATATTGAACGCGTTGTCATGTCGGCCATTGATGCGACTGACAACGTGGAGGACTTGATGTACGCTGCTTCGATCATGAGCAAAAATGGCATGGAAAAGCGGGCGATCGCATTGCTTCAGGAAGTCGCTTACACATATCCGAGCCGCGTCGAGCCATATGCCTTGGGATTGCAAGCTGCCGAGAGTATTAATGATTTGGATGGCATCAAATGGGCTACGGTCGGGATTTTGAGCCAAGCTTGGCCGAACCATCGCAATAATGTAACTCGTGCAATGAAGGCGGCTGAAGCCGTCATGATCGAGTTGCAACGATCCAAAAGGTTTGATGAACTGGAAGAATTCAATAACAAGCTTACCGAAGCCTTGTACCGCGACTGTATCGTCAAAGTCAGTTGGACTGGTGAAGCCGATATTGATATCTACGTCGAAGAGCCAGGTGGTACAGTGTGCTCGCGACAAAATATTCGCACCGCTTCTGGAGGAGTGATGATGGGTGATGCTGTCTCCACCAAGAGTAATGGTGGTGAAGTATCCGAGTTTTATGTTTTACCCAAAGGTTTTTCCGGCGACTATCGATTGATTGTACATCGCGTTTGGGGGGAAGTGACCTCAGGTAAAGTCACGGTTGAGATTCAAAGAAACTATCGTACGCCATTTCAATCCGGTCAGCGCCAACAAGTTGAATTGGATGAAGTTGGCGCTATCGTAAACTTCCGCGTCGAAAATGGCAGACGCAATGAGTTGATGGAAGATCGCGAGCTACAAAATGTGGTTGAAAACTACCGGATGAGCCGCGATCAATATTCGCAAATTATTGAGTCGTACCAACACGAATCCGGTTCGGCGGTTGCAGAATATGGGCTTTTGCGGGATGGAAGTAAAGTTGGAAGTCGCAGAAATTTGAACGGCGAAGTATTTCGCAGACAACCTGGGGCGGGGTTTC
>CALMEE010000146.1 GCA_937862885.1 uncultured Planctomycetaceae bacterium | reverse complement strand
GTGCTGACCGCCTTTGCATCTGCTTGCTCTGCGCCGTGAGCGTGGCGGCCGCAAGCGGCTGTACGGTCGGTCCCCACCTGATCCGGGGCAGTCGGACTGGATACAACAGCGCAGTACAGACCACAACCAACGAGGAAATGCTGCTCAACCTCGTTCGGGTCAGGTACGGCGAGCCGCCCGAATTCCTGGCCGTCAGCGGAATCACGACTCAGTTTGAAGCCAGCTCGGCCATCAGTGCAGGGGGAGGCGAAGTCAGGTTCGGCGGAGGGAACAACCGCTTCCAGAGCTATCTGCTGCCATCGGCGGAGTTTGGAGCGGCAGACCGGCCGACCGTGACGCTCTTGCCGCTGCATGATGAGGAATTCACTCGCCGGTTTCTCTCGCCGATTAGTCTGGACACGATATACCTCTTCGCGCGCAACGGCCGCAGAGTTGAGCGAGTGCTGAGGTTGACCGTGGATCAGATCAACGGCGTGAAGAATCTGCCGGACGGCGTCGGATCGGAAGGTGCGCCGGGAGCCTTCGTCTGGCTAGCGCAAACGCTGGGCCAACTCGCCAAATTGCAGCAAGTGGAACTTGCATATCGGAAAATCTCCAAACCGGCTTCACCCCCGTTGGACATCAGTCTGATCGAGGGGAAGGACGTGGTAGGGGCCCTGGAAAAGGACCACCGATTCGAGGCAGCCGGCGAGGACAAATGGGTTCTGAGCAAGGAAGGCAGGGAGCCCGTTCTCCGCATCGCTGGTTCTGCCGTTGGAACTCCGGCCGTGGAGGGTATCACAGAACTCTTACAGCTTAAGCCGGGAGAGGCGTTTTACCCTCTGGAACCGGCCATTGAGGGACAACTCAAACCGGTCACGGAATTCCAGGAAGAGTTGCACGTCAGCACCCGGTCCGTCGAAGAGATTCTGCATTTCCTGTCCTTCGGCGTCGCGGTGCCCCCGGAACATGTCGAGCGGAATCTGATCGGACATCTGGATGAACTGCCCGTGGTCTGCTCGGCGCCATCCGACAACCTGCTCCGTATCCACTGGTCGAAGAAACGGCCGCACCATGCCGCCGTCGCCATTCATCACCGGGGCCACTGGTTCTACATCGACGACGCCGATGCCGCCTCGAAGGAGACCTTCGAACTGCTCCTGGAACTCTACCATCTGGAAATTCGGGGCGGTGGCGCTGCGGACCTACCGGTGCTGACGTTGCCCATCGGACGATAGTACCGACAATCGCGCATCTCACGGAATGGATTCGATGCGATATCCGCCAATGACAAAGACGACGTACAGCAGGACGAGCACTGCTCCCGCCCAGCGGGGAACCCTTCTTACCAGCATGAAAAGCGTCGTCGCCAACACGGTCATGCTGCAAACGGGAAGGTAGAAGTTCAACACGGGCTTGGATACCTCAAGCGGCCGCACGAGTGCGATAATCCCGGCGTTAAAGCAGAAGAAGGCGAGGATCGAGCCGACGACGTTGCCGTAGGTGATCTCGGGCCGACCCCTCAGTGCAGCCGGTAGTTCTCGCGCAATCTCCTCAACGCTCACCAGCAGGGCGAGAACGATCATCCCGAAGAAGGTCTCGCTCAGGCCGAACCGGTCGATGATCGACTTCGAGCCCGTCACCAGCATTTCACTGCCGGCAATGATTGCGGTGAGGGAAATGACCAGCAGGCCGAGCGCCTTCCACCGGCTTATTGGTTCCTTTTCTTCCAGCGTTTCGGCCACCTCTCCCGTCGGCCTGATGTCGAGTCCTCTGCGGCTCAGCCATATTAGACAGAGGACCGCCAACAAAAATCCGGTCAGCAGAATGCCGCCGTCAACCCGCGAGAGCGTCCCGTCCCACGCGAGGACAGCGAAGAGCGTCACCGCTGCGATCGGTACGGCCAGGACCGAGCGGGGTGCTCGCTCAAACTCCATCGGAACAATCAGCGCCGTCACACCGAAGGCAAGAGCGATAGCCACCATCGCCGCCCCGATGATCGAGCCGAGGGCGATGCCGCTGGCCGCTTCATAGGAGCCGACCGCTCCCACAGCCAGATTCTCTG
Organism: uncultured Planctomycetaceae bacterium; assembly: GCA_937862885.1. GTDB lineage: Bacteria > Planctomycetota > Planctomycetia > Pirellulales > Pirellulaceae > CALMEE01. The sequence goes on along the minus strand of CALMEE010000146.1, from coordinate 5,683 downwards.
GGTCAAACCCGATGAAGATTACGCTGATGACGAACGCCGACACGCCAAAGCCGGCCGAGGTGCCGACCGCTCCCTTGACCAACTTCTCGGCAAAGTAGATCACCAGCACGAGCCCGACCAGGAACAGGATCGCGGACACCACGATGTTCATGCACTCCTCCGCTGCTCGTGCTTCTCGACCATCGCTGACCCGGCTACGACACACTACGCGTCCTCAGACCGTGAGCGGCGTCTTGCGGCTGCGGCTTTCTTGTCCTGGTCTTCGACGACTTCGGAGAACAATTCCCGCAGCTTGCCCTGTGCCTCGGCCAGCAGCTTTCGTCCCCTCTTCGTGATCCGATAATTCTTGCGGCGCTTTCCCGAAACGACGTCTACTTCGCAGGACAGGTAGCCTGCCTGCTCCAAATGGTGCAAGATCGGGTACAGCGTGCCGGGGCTGAGCTTGTAGCCGTGGCGATGCAACTCCTCGATCATCTCGACGCCGCAGATCCCTTCTTTCGCGGCGTGGTAGAGGATGTGCAGCCGCACGAAGCCACCGAAGAAGTGGCGGATGAGTTCGTCGTCGCCCATAAAATCGGTTTCCGATATTGACAGTCGATATTATAACCGGTAGCCTGATTTCTGTGAAGACCAAAACGCTGCTTCGTTGGCGCGACCACTTCGATTCGTTGAGGAGTCCGACATGAAATCCAAAGTTTTCGCCACCGCTGCTGTCGCCTTCGTGATCGGGGCGATTTTGGGCGTCGTGCTCTCCCCGTGGAACGCGCAACAATCGTCTTCCGCGTCAGCTCAGCCCGCGACCCCGGCCGAAGCGCCTGCGGCCACGTGGTTGAAGGGCACCCCGGACGACAAGCTCGTGCAGGTCGAACGGCAGCTTCGCGGGTTTGACGTCACGATGGTCGAGGTAGGTTACCGCTATGACGAGCTCGTCGACGCTGCCAAGAGCAGGAATTGGGAGTACGCCCAATATCAAACGGAGAAGATCGAACACACCATTCGGCTGGGTTTAGAGCGGCGCCCCAAGCGGGCTAATTCGGCGCAGCCCTTCCTCAATGACAGCATTCCCCCGGTCATCGAGGCAATTAGGTCCAGGAATGCCGAGCAACTGGATTCGGCAGTTCAGAATCTGCACACTGGCTGCATCCAGTGTCACCGCGCGGAGAACGTGCTCTACATGGGAGGAAGGTTCGCGGCGATCCATCCGACTTCCGAGGCGAACGCCAAGGCCATTACGGATTACCTCCGGCTGATGACCCCGGAGTTTCTGGCCGCCGCCGATCGTTCGCAGGGCCGTCTGCTGTATGCGAAGCACTGTGCGACCTGCCATCGGTTCTTCGGAGAAGGAAGCACCACGGGACCGGACCTGACCAACTTGCAGCGGTCCAACGTCGAATACCTGCTTAAGACCATAATCGACCCAAATGCGCTTGTCGGCTTTGATTATCAGACCGTGGTTATCGCGACAATTGACGGCCGAGTGATTAGCGGCTTAGTGATGCAGGAGGACGACAATTCCCTGACGATCCAAACCGCGGAGAAAAGCGTGACCACGCCGAAGAACGAAATTGAAGAGCGGTCGGTGTCCAGTGTGTCGGCGATGCCTGAAGGATTGCTCCGGACACTGAGCAACGAGCAGGTGAGAGACCTCCTCGGCTACTTGCAGGGTTCCGACCAGGCGCCATTACCGGCCGAGAAGAAGGATGAGGCATGACGACAGCTTCATCTGAAAAACCGCGCCCGATACTTAAGCGGGAGGTCGGCGTGCTCGGGGCGACAATGATGGGCCTTGGCTCGATCATCGGCACGGGTGTCTTTGTAAGTATCGGCATTGCTGCCGGTGCGGCTGGGCCAGCGGTTGTCCTGGCCATCGCCGTCGCGGCCGCCGTCGCTGCGTTCAATGGCCTCAGCAGCGCTCAGCTTGCCGCCAGTCATCCACTGAGCGGCGGGACATATGAGTACGGCTACCGCTGGCTGCAGCCAAGTCTCGGCTTCACGGCCGGATGGATGTTCCTCTGCGCCAAGATTGCTTCGGCGGCGACAGCTGCGTTGGGCTTCTCGGGGTACTTCCTCCATGCCTCCGGGCAGAGCCACTCGGAATCGCTAGTGCCACTCGCCCTCGGGGCTGTCTTGATATTGACGGTGCTGGTCCTGAGCGGAATCCGACGCTCTAGCAATTCAAATATTGTCGTCGTTTCCGTGACGCTGTTTTCCCTGGTATTCTTCGTGCTCGCTGGACTGCCGAACGCCGTCAAGTCAGGAACGACACTCATGGTTCCATTTTTCGCACCAGCGTCCGACGCGACATCGCCACTGGCTGGATTCCTTCAGGCTTGCGCCCTGATGTTTGTCGCTTACACTGGCTATGGCCGTATTGCGACGTTGGCTGAAGAGGTCCATGCGCCGCGCCGCACGATTCCCCTGGCCATTATCGCCACGCTTCTGGTGTCAATGGTGCTTTATGTGGCGGTCGGCGTGGTGAGCGTGGCTTCCGCTGGGGTCGATGCATTTGCAGCGGCTGGAACTCAGAGTGCCGCTCCCTTGGAGGTCGTGGCCCGTGACTTCGAGGTTCCGGGTGCGTCACTCGTTGTGGCGATCGGAGCTGTCACGGCCATGCTCGGAGTTCTGCTTAATTTGATTCTGGGGCTGTCTCGCGTTGTACTCGCAATGGCGCGGAGGCGAGACATTCCGTCGCTCTTTTCCCGTGTCGGAGATTCATCGGGGACGCCCTATCTAGCCGTGCTCCTTGTAAGTGGATTGATCGCTGGTGTGGTGCTGACCGGCGACGTGAAAACCACTTGGTCGTTTAGCGCCTTCACTGTGCTGATCTACTATGCCATCACGAACCTTGCTGCAATTCAAATGACCGAAGAGGAACGGCTCTACCCCCGTTTGATCCCCTGGCTCGGCCTGTTCTCCTGCCTGTTTCTCGCCTTCTGGGTCGAGACGCTGATCTGGATGATCGGTCTGGCGTTGATTACAAGCGGACTCATCTGGCATTGGTTGGCCGCACGACTAACCCGCTCGACCTCCGACACATGATTTGGCATTCAACGGAGACTTCCGATGTTCTTGCGAAAAATCGTGGCAACCAATGCTCCCACTAGCATTCTGCTTATTCGGCTGATGGTGGGCTTGGTATTCCTGTCAGAAGGCATCCAAAAGTTTCTGTTTCCGGATGCCGTAGGCGTTGGGCGGTTCACCAAGATCGGCTTGCCCGCACCGGAGTTTCTGGCTTATTTCGTGGCGGTGTTCGAGATCACCAGTGGCAGTCTGATCGCTACGGGCCTGCTAACCCGGCTGGCCGTCATTCCGACGATCACGATCATGCTCGTGGCGATTGCGTCCACCAAGATTCCAATTCTCATGTCGGATGGATTCTGGAAGATGGCGCACGAGGCTCGAACGGACTGGTCAATGTTGCTTGGGTCGCTCTTTCTGCTGATTGTCGGCGGAGGCCGCTGCTCCTTGGACGCTTGGTTTATCCGGCAGAAGCCGGATGACCATTGAGTCAGATTCCATGCCAGAGAAAATCCCCGGCGAACCCCCAAGCGCAGGGTCGGAACGGCCGCTTCGGCAAGGGTCAAAAAAGATGCAAAGTCAATGTGAGGCTTGTGTTCCGTCATCCAACCGCCGCCGCAGCCCAGCCTCCCAGCCCCGGATGCCAGCGATAAAAAGTTCAAGAGCCGTCTTGTCGCCCCGATTGGCGGCACCGCCGCCAATAGAGAGTCGAGGAGAGAAAGTAGAGCAGTAGAGCGTTCATGGCCGAGGGATTTTCCAGGAGCGCAGTTGAGTTACGGTGATCGGTCACGATCCTGATCGATCAGAGGCTGCCGCCTTCGTCGAGCCACTCCTCACGGAGATGAACTCGGCGCGGTGCGTTCATGTTGAGCAGCCGCACCGTGGCGCGTCCGGTGGGAGTGAGACCGACGACTGTCCCACCGCGCAGCTGGAAATGATCGTACCAAGCGTCCTGACGCGGATTGAACAGGGGGAGGATAGCGCCAGTGCGGGATCGACGCTCGTTAGATTAGGTCCCTTATAGGCGTTGCAGCGGTCACAGGCGAGACACAGCAAACTTTCGTCATCGCCTCCACCGTGCTGCCGGGCGATGGTATGCTCGACGTGAAAGGGAATCAACGGAGTGGCTTCTTGAGGGATGCGGCAGTATTCGCAGGCGTCCCCGGCCCGGCGGCGAACCAATTCTCGAGTCTTGGCGTCCATGCCTATGCGCCGTGCTTCGCCAGGAACTTCCGAGCCTTGGACTGGATGATCGAGATGATGTCGACCGCCTCGACGAACTCCTTGTACTCCGCATCCTCATCCGGCGTGAGCGCTGCCTCGTTGGCCTTGTGGCGGAGTACTTCGATACGGGCCTGCGTAACGGCATCTGCACGGAGGTTGACGACCGTACGCGCCATTTCCGGGGTGAAGGCGTCGGTCACAGGGTCAAGGAAGCGATCGAGATAGCTGGTAGCAGTCATGGAAATATCATATCACACCGGGCCTCGGATGGAAGCAATCTTCGGGGAGTTGGGAGCTGAGACCGCGAGCGTCCTACCTTCGAGGAGCGGTCGGGTGCCGTTATCATGTCGTTTCGTGCGGTTATCGGACCCGCCCCGCAAGTCACCCCGCAGGTTCTGGCAATCGTGGCGGCTGCCGAACGAGCCTGCACCCGCAACGACCTCCGAATGGCCGGCCGCCTTAAAGATCTGGAGTACTTCCGAACGGCGAACCTGGACCCGGAGCCCTTGTTGGCCGCTCGTTGGTTCGACATGACGATTCCGGACAAGCCCCGCAGCTCCAAACAGCGGTATCGGACGATCGACGCCGGCCGGCGGATCCTGGAAAGCCAGGAGCCGGATTGAACCCCGGTGATGGTCGAACTGAACCGGGTTAGTTGGGTGAACTGCGGGGCGTGGAGACGGATCCGAAAAGAGCCGTAAGTGCTTGGTGCATAAAGGGAAGTGTAGAAATGAGTGCCTCGACCCCTTTCCGAAAAAGTTCAACTGGTGTCTCGTCACCCCGACTGAGTTCGTGTGTTTAACCATATCATCGCGAACCAGCCAGACGTCGCACGTGTCTTGATTCTGTTTCAAGAATGAATCGCTGGCCTTCGAATAATTTGGCGTCACAATAGGGTAATCGAGGTGATTGAACTGTTGAATTGTTGTAGCAGGAAATATTGTTATGAAAGGTGGGCTGGAACGCGGCCGACCCATAATGTTGCAATTCGATGCGATTGGCTGCTCGAAGCGTGTCCATCGGTGCCCCATGCGAACCCAATTTCCCACCGCATCGCATTGTTCTGCCGGAAAACGGAGTTGAAACTTGCGGTTGGGCAGGGGTTAAATCAAGAATTGCAGGTCGAAGTTGTTTGAACTCAGTACAATTGCTGCTTCCCAAGACGTATACTACAAGTAACGAAGATGTCCGCTCGCGTCGAGCGAATGTTTCTGCCACGAAGGTGAGTGGTAGGTGAGTTCTTGCCACGTAGCAACGTCTCTCCGAGACGTTGTGGCGAGTCTTGGAAAGACTCGGCTACTTTGTTTGAACTCAGTACAATTGCTGCGTCCCAAGTCGTATACTACAAGTAACGAAGATGTCCGCTCGCGTCGAGCGAATGTTTCCGCCACGAAGGTGAGTGGTAGGTGAGTTCTTGCCACGTAGCAACGTCTCTCCGAGA
>CALMEE010000145.1 GCA_937862885.1 uncultured Planctomycetaceae bacterium | reverse complement strand
GGCCGGAACTCAGTGAGCAGAAACAAAAGAACGTAGGATGAGTCACCGATTGAACCGGAGATACAGCAGATAACCATGTTGCTCATGCCAAATTCAAGAAACGGCAAAAATAATAAGAAAACGTCACGAGGCGTGAAGAGTAGCGGTACGTCCCCATTTCAAAACAAGCACCAATATTTTTACCCAAGAGTTAACGTTACGCCTACAACTCTTTCAGAAACGGTTGGTGATGCCATTTTCACTGGTTATCGACTGTGTTTTTAGAGCCAAATTTCTTCAGCAGCCAGTCAAGCAATGCTCTCTGGTCATCTATTGTCGCGCGGCGCACTTGTGCCAACAAATGCACCCGATCAGGTTTTGGAAGCCCAGTATTTGCCAGTCCTTCGTTGCAGCTCATACATACAGCTCGAAGATTGTATGGTGAATCATCTCCGCCTTTTGATTTGTCGATAATGTGTCCCATGGTCAACCGGACGGTCCGATTCGGAACGAACGGATCAATATCGCCGGCCGCGGCACCGCACATTTGACAGGTGTAGCCATTCCTCTCCAGCACCCACGCACGAGTTTCTTTGGATATGTTTCTTTTGAAGGCAGGCAACCGTTTGTCAGTTTCCAAAAGGTATTGATTTGGTTTTAGGTCGGCACGGTCTTTGTGCGAAAGTATCTGATAACCTTCTTCGTTGCGAAGTTCTCGCACTCGACGAGCCCATTCGACAGCACCACCACTTGCGGCTTGAATCTCACGAGATTCAACAACTTTTCCGATGTTGGCAAGAAAGAATTCGAGAATTAACCGTTTTGAACTCTTACGTCGCGACATCAAGTCCTCGACCACGAGCAGAGTCAGCAAAGGATTCGTTAAGTTCGATCAAAACAGCATGGCGATCCAATTCGTTGGCGACAATCCCAGTAGTTCCTGATCCACCGAATGGATCAAGCACCACATCTCCAGGGCGCGAACCCAACAGAATACAACGTCGGGCAAGCTCACGCGGAAATGCGGCAGGATGCCCATGATTGCTTGGGTCTGGCCCAAGAATCCAATAATTGCGCAAATTGGCTCCTGTGTCTTGGCGTACGGCTTTCGAGTCGTAGTAATACGCTGGGGATTTGGCAAACAGGAATATCTCTTCGGTTGCGTTCGTCGGACGATTCTTAACACTTTCAGGCATCGCAGTTTTTTTGATCCAAGTAATTTTTGATCTGAGAATCCATCCATCGGCTTGAAGGGCAAAGGCAACTCGCCATGGAAGGCCCATTAGGTCGCGATCTTTCAATCCCCAAACTTCTGGCACTTTACAATTGCGTTTTTGAATCAATTTCTTTGTATTACCTACAATCGCATTCGGCCCGCATTTTCCCGTTCCTCCGTTGCGAGCATAGCCATCCCCAACATTTAACCAAAGTGTTCCCTCCGGTCGAAGTGTCTCCCGAACGATTCGAAAAACTTCAACCAGATTCTCAACGTATTGATCTGGGGAAGGCTCGGCCCCGATCTGATTAGGGTGATCATAGTCACGAAGTCCCCAATAAGGGGGCGACGTTACACAACACTGGATTGATTCTTTTTCAATAGAGGGAAGCAGTTGAGCGCAATCCCCGGTGAGGATCGTCAATTTAGTCTGCTGTCCGAGGTTTAGTTTGAGTTGAGCCATGTTCGTGCGCGTCTTAGCGATTCGAAAAATCGAAATCGGATCCATAATAGCCAATCAAGCTGAATCTGCCCAGCATGCCAAGGTAGGATACAATGGCAGTACGACAGCGTTAGCGCGCCGGGCGCGTTGGACTTTGCCTTCAAGATCGGCGTGTTCGCCCGCTTCGGTTAATCGGATTGTTCAAGTAAGCCGCTGCGCGGCGGAGGTAAAAGTGAGGAGACTTTGTCGTGCTGGGTAGTCGATGTGACCGCCCACGCTACTTTCTCTTATCCGCAAAGGATCCTCACAATGCGTCATTCTAACGTATCTCGCCCAGTTCAGTCTACCAACTATCCGTTCTTTCCTTCAGAACTGGTCGAAAGGATGTGCCAAGACCTGCATCTGACCGGTAAAGCGGAGAGAACTCATGCTGGCTACCTGAGGGCTGTTCGCAAATTGTCTGAATTCTGCCGTACCGCCCCCGACAAAATCACCGAAGATCAGGTCCGACACTTCTTTTTGCATCTGAAGAACGATCTGGAGTATGTTTGCGGCTCCCTGCGTGTGGCTCTTTCGGGTGTCAAGTTCTTCTACAGCGTTGCCTGTAAACGTCCTTGGAACATCTTCTCGATGCTCAAGCTCCAAAACATCCATACTCTGCCCGAAGTCATCACCATCGAGCAGGTTCACAGAATTATTGACACGGCGACGACGCTACGGATGAAGACCTACTTCTGGACAGTCTATTCGCTGGGATTGCGACTGAATGAGGCGCTTCATCTGCAGGTTGGCGACATCGATTCGGCACGCGGTATGGTCCATGTCCATCGTGGCAAGGGTGCCAAGGATCGCTACTTGCCATTGCCGAATTCTACGTTGAAACTTCTCCGAGTCTATTGGTCAACACATCGGCACCCACGCTTCCTCTTTCCGGCCGATGGTCGTACTCATACTCTGAGACATTCCTATGCGACTCATCTTTTGGAAGCCGGAGTTAGCCTAAAAGCCATCCAGCGCTACATGGGCCACTCGTCATTGCAGACGACGATGGTCTTTCATCCGCATGTGCATTATGTAGTGCCCGGCGGCGGGGTGACCGTCGACTCGACAGGCCGACCCAACGGTTGGAAGCAGACCCCCCAGAACTTCTTGGTGCATCATGGAACGCTGATCAGCGTCTACCGTGAGTTGCTCAAAGAGGAACTGGGCCAATGCAAGCTGTTGGTCTGGTTCACCTTGGGCTGGGTCTACTGGATGGCCGCTGCTCACGCTTCGACTGACCAACCCAGCAAGTCTCCTCCGCAGCCCAAGTGCCCGCAATGCCGTGGCGTGACGGAAGTGAGAGAAATCGTATTCTGGCAAGTCTGGTTGGACGAGATCAACAGTTGCCTGCCAGCCCGACCACCGCCGCCGGTTATAAGCAGAAGATAAGACAAAGGTCATTGATGAACGCGATCACGATTCCATTCCGTGACAAAACAGGTTCCGAAAAAGAGGCTCCAACCGCTCTTGTGATCGCAGTACGTACCTATAGCAAATACACAGTCATAATGATTGAACTATACGGCGTTAAAACAGTCAAAAGCCACCGTGGATGTTGGTCATCAAAACCAAGAGATGGGAATCCGACCAGAGAAGACGGTCAGGAGCAGCCATCTTGCGGTGTTCGACAACCATCTGACAAAAAGATAAGTGCAAGTCAATCTATAACGATTACCAAAGCACTTCTGCTGCGGGCTTCTTGAACACAGGACTTGAACATCGGCTTCGTTCGGTCAACTTCACTCTTACCGCCGAATCGTCTCCTCACTCCGCGATGTCAAATCCTAACTGGTTCGCCGATTCTATGTTCGGCGCGAAAGCCACTTTTCGGATTCTTGCGATGTGTGCATGACGCCAAGTATCAGCAGTTCCGATTCGGTCAGATCGTAAAAGACGACGTACGGGAACCGTTGGACCGGCGAGTATCGAACGCCGTAATCAATTGAAGTACGACGTTCAGGATCTGCAGTCAATTCATTAACCGCTCTCCGAACTCGAACCACAAAGTCCGATCCTAGGTTCGGTTGTCGCCCGTCATACCATTCAGCGGCGCATAGCACATCGGAATCAAACAGTGGATGGTAGCGTAACGATCTAGCCATTGCGTGAATCGTTAATTCGCTTCCAA
>CALMEE010000144.1 GCA_937862885.1 uncultured Planctomycetaceae bacterium | reverse complement strand
ACCCCCAACGAATCGTAAACCTGGAACAGGCAGTCGACGTTGCACCAGTTGGGGATGCCAGGAATCGGTTCGCTGTAGACGATCCGCTGGGCCTGAGCCGTTCCGCACTTGGAAAGAGACGTCAACAATCGAAATCGCCGGAAGTCTTCGCTAACGTTGGCCAGTCGGACAATAGCCCATTGGTTTCCCAGTCCGCCTTCTCGCCACAAGATTTGAGCGCTGCCGTAGGGGCGACTTTCGAGGCTGCCGGAGTCGTTGTGTTTTACATCGGCGAATTGATGGCAGTTATCTGTAACGGCGATGAAGGCTGGACAGACGCCACTGATCCAGGCCCGGCCAATTTTGCCATGGCGCACTGGATCGAGCAGGATGCCGAACCGGCTGAAGTGGGTGGGATGCATTGGCCGAACGCCACTGATGGCCACTCGGTTCTTGAACTCACGCTGATTGTCCGCCGGCGTAATAATCGGAGTGTTGATTGCCAAGACATTGAACCGGGAACAATCCTGGCCGCTGTTGTTGCGAAGCTTGACAATGTCCCCTTGCCGAAATTGGTCCAGCACCTCGGTCAGCTGGTCATGATTGCGCCCCCTTCGCTCGCGTACCGAATCCAGAAAGGCATTCCAGACTTCAGCCGAAACATGGAGTGGCTGACCAGCTTGAACTTTCTTGAATCGATCTGCCATGGTTAAACTCCAATGCCCAGGGCGCTGAAGTCACCATATTCATAGACTCGTTCGACGTAGGCTGCGATCGGTTTCTTGATTAGCGTTTTGGCAGTCGTGTCCTCGTCGTCATCGAAGCGAACCCAAAGGTAATGCCAGCCTTGTTTGTTGATCCCCACGATGTTCCCCAGCGACAGTCCCGTAACATTGGGGCTGGCGGCGAAGCGAAAGGTGATTTCCCAATCCTCAAATCCTCGCTTTGCACCGGATGCGCCCAAGAATAGAACTTCCCCTGCAGCAAACCCCTTAAATCCCCCGCCATTCACTCGACCGGTCAGCAAGAACAGGGCCTGCTTGTAGGCACCCGTGACCAACGCTGAGTTGATGTAGTGGGTTTCGGTGAAATTGAAGACCGGAACCGTGATGTCTGTCCCATCGATTTGATCTTGGTTGACACCGATTGCTCCCCAGAAGTTAGCCGCGATTTCGCCCGGTGCCGGGTATGCGCCGACCGTCTGCAGCGACTGGCTGATATGCTGCGTGCCGCCGCCAGTGTCGAAGGTAAATTGGGAGTCACTTTCGAACTTCGTGTACTGCACGGAGCAGTCCCACACTCCGCCTCCCAGATGCTTGATCGAAAAGCTATCCCGTTTGAGCCCGGAATAGATCGCTGGGGAAGTAGCCGCCAGCAGGTTCTTGACGGTCACATCGTTGTCGGTCCCCTGGACGACAAAGAGCAACTCCGTCAGCGGACTCTCGCTTTCGGTGGCCGCTCGGCTGTCGAACTTTTCATCGATGGTGATCATAGGCTGGAGGCTGTAGACTGGAGGCTGGAGGAAAACAGCGATGCGCGATCACACGAAGCTACGGGCGTTTGAACTGGCCGATCAACTTGCCCTTGCGATCTACAAACTGACGATGACGATGCCACCCGATGAGCGTTTTGGCATGACGTCGCAAATGCGACGAGCGGCCGTTTCGGTTCCATCCAACATTGTCGAAGGCTGTGCGCGAGATTCGCAGGCCGAATATCTCCGGTACCTTTACATCGCTTTCGGCTCGGCAAAAGAACTTGGTTACCAGCTTTCACTTGCCGAACGTCTTCACTTTCTTGATTCAGACGCAGCGCAGCCCGTGCATGACTTATGCAACGAAACCTGTCGCGTTCTAAACGGCTTGATACGATCTCTTTCATGATTTCACTTTGCTTTTGTTCCCCCCTCCAGCCTACAGTCTCCAGTCTCCTACCTACTGAAAGACCAGACCTCCCTGCTTTGCTTCGTCCAGTAGCCCCTTGGTGTTGATCATGATTTGTTCGGAGGCTTTGGCAGTTCGTTCAGCGAGGCTGTCGGAACCAAGTCCGCGGGCTCCGAATGCGTTGAACGTCCCTTTTGATTCGACCTTTCTTTGTTCCTCCCCTAGCGTGTCGGCACTGAGAGACAGGCTGTGTTGTAGGTCTTTGAGTTTCTTTCCCGTTGGTGTCGATTCATCTGGCGTCGCCTCTTGCTGCACCTCCGCCAGAGCGGATTGCCATTCGTCTTTGGCGGCTGACAGTTCCTGTTGGGTCTGGGCCAGGTCATCGTTGAACCCTCGCTGGCGATTTTCGTGCTCGCTACGTTGCATGTCGGACAAGGTTTGGTTGACCGCAACACGCTCCTGCTCGACCTGTTGCTGGCGCTCCCGTCGTTCTTGATCCCGCTTGCCCACGGCGTCCAGCATTTGGTCATCGGCGGTTTGATTGGCAGCACTGGTTTCTTCATTGATTCGAGAAACCTCTGACTCGACATCAATCTCGGAATCGAACAGCGATTTGAGTCGGACCCAGGCCTTGCGAATGAAACCGACCGTGTTGTGCCAGGTCTTGGTCAACAGATTGGTGAACAGCGACCAGGCGTCGGCCAAGAATCCAATGGTTTCAGTCCAAGCGACTTCGATTCCCGACCAACCATCATTGAGAATCTTGGCGGAGCCAAACACGGCATCAGTCGTGATCCCAAGAAAGAAATTCTTGAATTTGACCCACAGGCCATTGAGAAAATGGATGCCGCGTTGCCATTCCATCTTCAGCGTCAGCCAGAGGATACGGCTGGCCAGGGCAATGTCGCCAGCGGCCAGCGCTTTACCAATGGCTCCCCAAGCGGTGATCGCATCGTTTTTCAAAACTCCAAACCGTTCACCCAACCACGCCAGAGCTTGCCCGCCAGCTTCGGACGCGAAAAGCAAATAAGCACCGAGCGCCACAGCCAGCCCGACCAGGAGACCCAACGGCGACAATAAAGCAACAATCAGGCTGCCAGCGAACCCAATTGCCGCCGCCAGACCGGCGAATCCAAAGGCTGTGATCTGGAGAGCAATTCCTAAACCGACGAGCGCACCGCCAACCAAAGCCACCCCGGCGATGATCCCCACGACCGTTAAAACTACTGAACGATTCTCGCTGACCCATTGGCTCATCACCGATAATAGGCCGGTAATGGTCTTGATCCCGCCACGCAATGAATCCCCCAAAGCTTCACCGACAGCGATTCCCAGTCCTTCCAGAGCTGAAAGCAGAATCGTGGCGTCGCCTTTCAAAGTGTTGAGCTGAGTGCTGGCGATAGTGGAGGCAGTTCCCGATGCCGAACCGAGCGCATCGGTTGCATCGCGGAGTCGAGCCGCCCCCTGAGAGATGAGTTCCGCTGCACCCGCTGCTTGGCGAGCAGGAAAGATCGTCCCGAGGACTCGCAGGCGTTCGCCTGAACCGGCGGAGGCCAGCGAGGATTCCAGGTCGCCGATGATGTCTGCCAGTCCACGAACATTTCCAGCGGAATCCACGATCGTAACTCCCAAACGATCAAGTTCCCGCTTTGCCTCCGAGGATGGAGAAGTTAGCGAAAGCAGCATGCCACGCAGCGTGGTTCCCGCCATTTCACCCTGAATACCGGCGTTGGAGAGCAGCTGAATGGCGGCCGTGATCTCCTCCAGGGAGACACCCGCGGTCTTGGCCATCGGCCCGACAAACTTGAAGGCGTCCCCCAACATGGTCAGGTCGGTGTTGGCCGTGGTCATGGCTTTGGCCATCACATCGATAGCATTGCCCAAGTCGTCGGCCTCGATTCCCATGCCGGACATGATCTTGGCCGCGATGTCGGCCGCTTCGGCAATTTCGATTTGACCCGCTGCCGCCAGATTCAGCGTCGGACCCAAGGCGTCCATGATTTGCTGGGTTTCGAAGCCGGCCAGAGCGAAGTAGCTCATCGCTTCCGCCGCCTGGCTGGCTGAGAACACCGTCGTCGCACCCATCCTTTTGGCCAAAGACTCTAGCTTGGCAAAATCCTCGGCATTGGCACCGGTGAGCGCTTTGACCCGCGCCATCTGCTGTTCAAAGCCAGCAAACGTCTTGGCGGCCAAGGCAAAGGGAATCGCCGCCATTCCGCTACTGGTCAGCATCTTCATTCCAGTGGCTTTGGCGGCCGTCGCGAAGGCACGAAGCCTCTTGGAGGCCTTCTGAAGTCCCTTCACCAACTGGCTATCGCGCGTCGACAGTTCGACGAAGGCGGCTCCAGCTCGAATGGCGCGACTTGAAGGCATTTGATAGACCGTAGGTTAGAGGCTGTAGGCTGTAGGTAAAACGACAACGATGAAACTTTTACTTTTTGGTTTGAGACTATGTAGTCATTGCACTCTTCCTCCAGTCTCCGGCCTTCGGCCTCCAGCCTCTCGGACAAATACTTCTTTGAGAATCCTGATATTGGCCTTGGAATCAGCCGTTCGTTTCCGTTCCAAAAACGGGTGGAACTCCAGTGGTGAATAGGGGCGTGCCCGTTTGCGCGGGTTCCGATTTACGTTGGCAACCAACGCCATCAGATTGGCCGTATGCGACCACGCCTCATTTCGTCGCGATTCGGCCATCCAGATCAACTCGCGGAGGCTCAATGGCATCGGGTCGATTCCGATGATGCCGGCAAGCTGCCAAATCAACTTCCAGGCGTCACCGCCGGTAATTGTTCGAGGGCTTGGTTGAGCTGTTGTTCGAGCGCCGGATCGTCCAGTCGCTTGCTCGCCAGTTCGATGGCTTTCGCCTCGAAGGCCTTCAGTTTGGCAAGCGCCTTGGCCAGAACCTGACGCTTGCCACTCGGGAAAAAATCGACCAGTTCCTCCAGCAACGCTGAGGTCGCCGCGTCAATGGCATCCCCAGCCATGGCTTGACCAAACTGTTCGTCGGTGATCCCGCGTGTCTCAGCCTCCTGCTGACAGAGAACAAAGATCACATCGCACAACAGGATCGGATCGGAGACGAGTCGTTCGATCAGTTTGCCCTCGACGGCGTCCAGCAGATTAACGTCAAGGCTGGCCCGAACTCGTTTGACCGCCCCCACGTTGATGGCGATGGACCAAGTCCGCCCAGTATTATCGGCAAAGGTCTTCACGGCTTACGGTCCTCCGGTGATCCATTGAGGGGCATTGGCCGCATAGGTCGGCTTGATGGTCACATCGACCATGATCGCCTCTTCCAGCGACTCGTTGCGAGTGAAATTGAAGATGTCAAACGTAGCCCGCAGTCCTTCGGAATCTGGACTGGCGATCAAGCCATCCATGACCGCGAACTCGA
>CALMEE010000143.1 GCA_937862885.1 uncultured Planctomycetaceae bacterium | reverse complement strand
CGGTCGCTGATCCATCGGTAAGGGAGGAGCTTCTTTCTTCTGCCCCCTGAAATGGTTTGCACTCATGCAAGTCGAAAGTTTGACGGCCTGACCGCCGCACAAAGGATCAGAAAACAGACCTTGCGTAGTAACATTCGCTAGTCGCGGGAACCTTGAATCGTCAATAAATCCATTCTTTAATTTAGGATACCACTTCAGCCAAATGAAGTAACTCGTACGCCGCCGAGAATTTTGCTGAAACCGTTCGTACCACGAAACGCGTTTTTTCCAGTCAAGATGTGTTGATGCCCTGCTTACGAAAATCACGCTCGTCGACGCCTACGAAGTTTCAAATTAGTTCCCGTTCTAGGAAGACTCTTGTTTCCCACAGCGGATTGCGACGAGTTGGTGCGCTGGCAATGGCGGGCTATGGCGTGTAACCGAACGAAGCGAGGACTCCAGCTAATTGCTGGTTGAGTATCGCCACTGTCGATTCTTTCAACTTGTCTTGATAATTTGCAGCTTGGCCCGAACGTCGATGGGATGTCGTGTCCTCCACCTGATTGGGTCGCGATTGTTGATATATTTGATCGATGACAGCTTGGTCCAACGTTACCACGCTCGTAAAGCACTCGATGAACTTGTCAAAATCTTCGACTAAGTCTTCGTACCGCAGCAACGTCCCACGCGTGCACGCTCGACTTAGCTCTTGAAGCTGGGAGAAGTACCCGGCAACCTGGCCTGCTCCTGCAATAACATATTCGTCCAACGTCTGAGTTTGTATCTCCCTTCGCAACTTGGCTTGTTGTTCCCTAATCTCTGGCACTGAACTGAAACCATGTGTGAAGCCAAATGAATAGTAAAGCGAAACCAGCATGTCGCGAGGATCACGCACAAAAAAGATCGCAAGCTTGTCTTTAACAAACTCAGGCTCTGCAGCAACCGAGACAAATCTTTTGTAGACGGGCGAGTGTGGGTTGACCGAAAGACGTATCGGACCATAGATCACTCCATATCGCTGAAATTCAATCGCCTCCACTTCCTCGCCGTTATAAATCTGCGTTGCATAATCGACGTGGTTCAAGCCTTGCAAATTCTTCAGTACATAGTCCGCGAACAACGTGCTGGCACATTTGTGAAACGTATAAAAATAAACGGACTCCTGCGTGATGGTCTGCATGGTTTTACTCGCTATGGACAACCTGAACGTTGCACAAAATCTAACGAATGGAGCGGAACGATCCGCCAAACCTTAGCAAATATCCACACCCGCTCAAATATCGCTTGCCGTCTCTGTTTTTCATCAGTTTTCATCCAGGTGCTAGCACGAATGGCATGGGTTCATCGACGGAAACCGACTACACTCTGCCGCGAAAATTTGTAAACTCTGCACCGCTTCGGCGGTTGCGGATCAATGCCCGTAAATTTTCAGCGAGACAAACTCGCTTTTTGATTTATCTCGAATGGCGCTCAAAACAAACTTAACGTTTCGGTTGGCCTGCAGGCTGAGAATGAATCTTGCGAGGCGAGATAATCGTGTTTAGGACGGAAATATGATGGCTCAAAAAACTCTTTGGCTACGTCACATGGCTTGGTCAATTCAGAAAATTTTCTGCCTCGCCCTGCTCTTGGCTCCGCAAATCATTATCGCGCAGGAATTACTTGTCAAGGAACACGTTTTCCCTGAATGGTTCGAGGACACGCGGCTCAACGATGTCTTCTTCATCGATCGAAATTTTGGTTTTGCGGTTGGCGAGCGCGGTTTGATCCTGATGACCGAAGATGGTGGCGAGAATTGGATTCGCAAACTCACTCAGGTCAACTGCGCATTTCACTCGATTCATTTTGCAGATGCGAAACACGGTTGGATTGTCGGTGGTTACCATTTGCCAAGCTATCGGGGAACCAAAGGACTCATCTTGCGCACCAAGGATGGTGGTAACTCGTGGCATCAACTCACCATCCACTCACTACCCTATGTGCAATGGTGCCATTTCATTTCGCCAACGGATGGCTGGGCCGTCGGCTATACGAGCCCAAGTCATCGCAGCGGGGTCATGATGACCCGCGATGGCGGCTCGACGTGGTCGTCGTTTCAAGGCTCTTCGCACGAAGGATTTAAGACGGCCGCACTAACCCAGGCTGAGAACAAAAATGTGCAAATTCAAGTGGTCGACTGGTCATCCAACATGTTTCGTTTTGCGAATTCGCGACTGGAGCCAGGAAGCAGCCAACATTCGCGACCACATAATATCCATGCGATTTCCATGATGGATGAAACGCGCGGATTTGCGGTCGGTGATCTCGGACGGATCGTCGTCACTCAGGACGCAGGGCGTACGTGGACACCTTTTCAATCAACGGGGCAGCTAATTCAACCTCAGCGCGTACCAACGAATGATCGTGCGAAACCTCTACCGATGGCGGGAGAAGAGCATGCAGCGTGCGCAAACGCGGGTCCGACACCTGCGCACGACCTGCGGGCTGTGTGCGTGCAAGGCGACGCCGTTTGGTTTGCTGGCTCTCCCGGTAGTTTTTTGTATCGACTCGATTTGAGCCAGAGTACGTGGACTCGGCACGCGACAAATACTTTGTGCGGGATTAATCGAATCCACTTCGTCAATCCTCAGCGAGGTTGGGCGGTTGGGGACCAAGGTACCATTCTCAGCACGCTGGACGGTGGGCAGACGTGGAAATTGCAACGCGGCGGTCGAGCGTCTCTGTCCATCTTGCATGTGGCGCGTTCGTCCGCTGAGCTTTCATGGGAATTTGTGGGAAAGTACGCGTTGGAGGACCACATCTTGTGCGGCGTCTGTGTGATTGATTCCGCTGTTGACGAAAATAGTTTGCGGCAAGCGGCCGCGCGTTTGGGCATTTCAAACGTCAGCATTTATCGATCAACCGCCGCATCTGCAGCTAGGGACAATCCGTCGCAGCAACTTGATGATGATGTTCGTCAGTTCATCCGCAAGCAAATCCACACGCATCGGCCTCAAATTGTGATTGTCGAGGGAAGCGACGCGCATGCATCAGCTGATTTGTTGTCCGCCGTGCTCGACACCGATGGGCCAGTCCAACTCGATAACGCGGCTTACGGCGATTTAGGTTCTTCTCGACCGCCGTTTGTTTTGTCGGTCGTGCGCGGCACTAATCTGGAGTCAAAGATCTCAACGCGACAGCCATTGTTGCGGGTGGGACGAAGGTTAGATGATCACTTAGCCATTAGTTCGATACTCACTGACCAACCAATCAATGCCGACGCCGAACGAGGCTTAAACGGTGTCCATTCAGTCGTACAGATCCACTCCGTTTCTGACCTGCGGCAGATGGTACGGGCTAGTGGGATGGAACCAGTTGTGCGACCCAAAACCAGCGCGTCGATTGGAACCCCGGTCCTGTTGCGAGCTTCGTCCTCTAAAGAGCAAATCATGTCGCAATTTTACTCAATCAATCAGGATGTCGATGGCTTGACTCAGTTACAAGGCACAATCCGACTTCTCGCTGGACTTGACGAATGGACGAGCGGTGTTTGGATGCATGAGTTGAGCGAATTTTATATCAGAACAGGAAAATTTGAGCTGGCGGCTGAAATAATTGGATGGTTCGCTCGCTCCAGCCCCTCACATCCTTTGCTGTACGCTAAGTTGATCTGGTTGTGGACTTACTACAGCAGTCATGAAATGGCAATGTGGCAGCTGAACCAAACAATTGACGGCTCGCTCGAATCAAACATTCCCTCGACAGGCTTCACAACCGATGATTCCGAATCGAATCAAACGTATGCCAAAGTTATCGAGAATGAAGACGGCATCAAAAAGATTGAGTGGAAGCCGGTCGAAGATGCGGCATTGAATTCGGTAGCCCCGGCTTTCCTCGATCACCAAGCAGCATATCAGCGACGCAAACAACTCATTTTGGAACGGCAAAAAATGGCACAACGCGTGGCGGTGTTATTGGAACGTTTGGACTTCAATGCTTTCGACTATCCTCATTTGAAGTTCAGCAACATTCGACTCAACGAGCGCCTGGGAGTCAGCTTATCCGCGAACAGCCAACTCATACATCTAGCTGAATCGTCTGATTTACCCGTTGCCAAAGCGGCCAGACAAGAGTTGTTGATCGGCCAAGCAGTCACTGAACATGAACGCTTGAAAGCCGAGGCTTGGCTCGCTTCGCTTTGCGATGAAGCACCCCACCTGGATGGCATATTGGATGATGACTGTTGGCAAAACGGAAATACAATTCAGTTGACGGGTGAACGAACAATGACTCAGCTCGGCTTCAGATATGACGACGAGTTTCTGTATCTTGCTATTCGCGGCAACAAAGTTCGCGGCTGGAATTACGACGTCAATCAAGATGGTGCACCCGTGGCTAGGCCGCGAGATGCCGATTTGAGCGAGAAAGATCGCGTTGTTCTGCAATTCGATATTGATCGGGATTTGTTGACGTGGTTCGAACTCCACATCGATTCGCGGGGTTGGATTGCTGAATCGTGCTGCAACCAGAAAGCTTGGAATCCAACTTGGTACGTTGCACAACATGAGACGGATGAAGCATGGACTATCGAGGCTGCCATTCCGTTAAGCGAACTAACTCTCTATCCCCCGCAAGCCGGTTCCACCATCTGGAGAACCACTGCGAGACGCTATTTGGGTGCTAAACTCGACAGTCAGCACCTGAACTCGAATGAAGAACAATTCAATAGAACTCAAGAAATCTTGCAACTCTTGCTGTTCGATTAGTCAGCGCGAAACCTTGCGTTTGGCATGCATGGATTGCCTGCTATCCAGGTGGAATTCAGATGCATACACACCTCGGATTTGCTAGCGAACCGCAACTGCTGCACAAAGATCGATATCACTTGGATCAATTTTGTATTTAGTTTTGGAAACCATGCAAATTTGCATTGAACGAACTGTCGGTAAGCATTACAAACCCGATTGAAATTTTGGGAATGGTTGTTCATTTTTTCAGGGACTGCCTGCAAGGTGGGTTCTGGGATTTCGCCGGAAAACAGTGACATCCCAAGAAATTCTGAACGCCGCAATCAACTTGGCACAGCATGTGCAATTGCATGTCATGGCAGTTCGAGCAGACCGATTGCCGAGTGTCGGATATGCGATTGGAACGATAGACAATTCGCCGATCATAGCGACACGTTGCTGATTAACATGGTGTATCAAGGGTTCCCGCAAGTGCTTCGGAATTCAGACTAATCAAAAGCCAATCGTCAACAATCTACCAAAAGGATTTGGTGGCTAAAATGATTCGAACAGTACTCTACTTAGGACACGGAGGTTTAAAGTTGAAGTCGCTCGTAAATAAATACCGCTGTTTAATGTTAGTTGCCGCCCTGGTCGGTACATGCACGGCAACCGCTAATGCTCAGGATGGTGGATTTACTGTTGTTTTGGATGTCGCCCGAGTCTTCAAAGAGAATACTCGATTTGATTCCGCAATGAAGTCCATCCAACAGGAGGCTGAACAAGTCAAAGTTCAAGTGCAAGGCCAATTGGAGGCATTGCAGGCGGAGGCAGCCAAAGTTATCGAGACTTTTAAGCAAGGGACTCCTGAGTTTCAACGGGAGGAAACTCGCTTGGAACAACAACAAGCTTCGCTCCGCACCAAAGCACGCCAGCTAAATGAAGAGTTGTTGAACAAGGAAGCGAAGTTGTACCACGACACGTATTTGCAGATGCAGCAGGTCGTCGCCGACTTGGCCGAGAAGCACAATATTGCAATGGTGCTTCGCTTCGACAGCAGTAAAGTGGACGCTGAAAATCGCGCTGACGTGATTAAAGCCGTCAACCGCGGAGTCGTCTATCAAAAAGAACTGGATATCACGGATATGGTGATCGAAAACATGAGGTCGAGCACCGCCGCGATCATGCCCAATAATCGTTAATCAAACAATCGATTCTCTCCAACCGTGCACTAATATCGCGGTTCTCCGGAAGGCCGCAAGCTCGTGCTTGCGGCTTTTTTTGCGCACACATGAATCCTTATTCGAAGGGGCACACTTAATCGCGCAAGTGTCGCTGTGCCGTACCTTGTTTTGACTCATATAAATTGCGGTCGGCCCGGTCCAATAACTGAATCCCTGACTCGCCAGGCATGGCTTCCGCAATGCCAATGCATAACGAAACATTGAGCGGACCTCGATCTTGGAAGACCTGTTCCGGGGACGGAACCGATTTCTGTGAATCTTCTCGCAACCTGTTCCAAATGATAATCGACTTTGCAGCCAGATCGACAAGATCAAGTTGATCGACGACTTCCTTTATTCTGGCTTGTGCTTTAGCCAAACTCGTGTTCGTCATGATCACGGCAAACTCGTCACCACCGATGCGGCACAAGTCGTCGGCAGGCACCATCAATTCCTTAAGTTGCCGTGAGACCTGCTGGATGACCACATCCCCAATAACGTGCCCAAATCGATCGTTGATTTGCTTGAGGTGATCCAAGTCGAGCAAAGCAATGCAGTAACTCTCTCCTCCGTTATCAAGCCGCGCTTGTAGCTTTGCAATCTGTTGGTCAAAAAAACGTCGGTTCCATAATCCAGACAGTTCATCAGTCAACGCCTCTTGCTGCAAATTGCGCACGAGCTTTTGCAATGCTTCATTTTGCATCCGACTTTGATCAAGTTCTGCGGCTAATTGGTTAATCACCGAGCGAAGCTCGTCAGCCTGTTGTTCGACACGTTTTGACATCGACGTTGGTTTCGTCATTGGGAAACTAAAGTCACTTGACCAAAGAAGCATGCACCTGGATTCTGCATTTTATCATGGACCTGCCGCGATCTCCACACCATAACGTAAGGAGTCGGTGCAAATCCCCTGACCGGAAAACTTATGACACTTTGCCCGAAAACGATTTGACGGCTATGTAAAGAAATCAGCGCCAACGTTTTACCTTCGGAGCCGGTTCGCTATCATATATGACACATTCTTTGACAAGACGCTTGCCCTCACCAATTCTAGGCAGTACGTAGGCAAGCCGTTGAAAGGCAGTTGGCTTGAAGGTTTGGTTCGTTAAGCGACCGAAGGTGGTTGGACAGATCCGAGGCACGAGGAAATTTGCGTGAACATCTTAGTATATGAAGACAAGCAAGTTCAGTTGCTGCATCCTGTTACAACCGGGAGAGCGGCCTATGCGATTCAATGTGGCGGTTGTCGGCTGGTCGATTGGCTGAAGCGGCTAGGGGGGCAACTTTGTGGCATGGTTCGCTCGCATTTGCGTACGCTGCAGATGCTTGATTTTCCAGAATTCGGTGCGCTAGATCCCAATCAGCCTTGGACATTGTTGGTGAATGCAAGATTGGCACCCACCGTCCAGACCTTCGAGCATCTGCGTCTAATGATCCAAGCCCCTGCAACGAAAGTGGCGAGGGTGAGCGGGACAATCGTCGCGGCGGTGGTTCCGACAAGTCAATTGGGTTCGCAAACACTCAATTTGGGACATTCACCGGGCGATTGGCAACAGTCAGAGTTAGATCGGTTGGAGAGTTACTTTGCGGAATTTTCCGCCGAAATGCTCGATGTTCCGTTGGAGTTGATCGAATATCCTCACGATATCATTCGGATACATCTGGCTTCTTTCAATCAGAATCTGCAATACCTAATCAGCGAATGGGGGTTCGAACAACGTCAGGATGGATTCTTCGTGGGGGCCGATGTGCAATTGCCCGAACACTTGGTGGTGGACACGCGACCTGGTCCAGTTGTGATTGACCGGAACGTGTCGGTCGGTCCCTATTCTTACCTGCGTGGTCCTGTTTATATTGGTCCCAATTCGCGGATCATCGAGCACTCCTCGCTCAAGGACAACGTGTGTATCGTGCATACTGGTAAAATTGGCGGTGAAGTCGAGGCATCCATCATCGATGCGTTCACCAACAAACAACACCACGGTTTCTTGGGGCACAGCATTCTCGGATCGTGGATTAATCTCGGTGCCGGAACCTGCAATAGCGATTTGAAAAACACGTACGGTGAAGTTAAGATGGAGTATTCGGGCAAGCGAGTTGCTACCGGGATGCAATTTATTGGCTGTATTGTGGGCGATTATGCCAAATCGGCCATCAACACCGGTATTTTCACAGGGAAAGTCGTGGGAACGTGCAGTATGTTGTACGGATTTGTGACAACGAATGTTCCCAGTTTTGTCAACTATGCCCGGTCCTTTGGCCAAATCACTGAAATGCCTCCAGCGGTGATGGTATCGACACAAAAGCGAATGTTTCAAAGACGAAATGTGCAACAACGAACGTGCGACATCCAATTGATCAACGACATGTACGAACTAACGCGACATGAACGACAAATTGCCGAAGAACCATTGGCACTTTGACACGCGGCTGGGGAATTGCATCAACGGCTTTGAGCGACTCAGGACTTGAATTAGACTTCCACTCTCTTGTTTTTCAACGATTACACTATGTCCTTTCAGAATCTCGCGCGCGCTTCAAAACGATTGCTAAGCTTCGAGCTATTTCCGCCGAAGACAGAGCAAGGCGCTACGACGCTGTTTGAACATGTCGACCGACTAAACCAGTTCGAGCCTGACTTTGTAACTTGTACTTATGGTGCTGGCGGTTCGTCGCGCGACAAGACGCTACATGTCGTCAGCGAAATTAAACAGCGATGCAATACGATCGTTGCCTCACACCTCACGCTCGTAGGCTCTACGGTCGAGGAACTTCGTGCGTATCTGCAACGAACATCTGACGCCAACATCGATGCGATCGTCGCCTTGCGGGGCGACCCACCTGCGGGACAAACGAATTTCCAAAAGACGCCAGGAGGTCTAGAGTATGCCAACGAACTGGTGGCATTGATCCGCGAAGAATTTGCACAGCTTGGTGTCGCTGTCGCCGGTTACCCTGAGACGCATCGCGAAGCCCCATCCGCAGAAATTGATTTGTTGAACCTACGGCGCAAGGTAGATGCCGGTGCTGACATGGTCATTACGCAACTGTTTTATGACAACGATGATTTCTATCGCTTTCGAGATCGTTGCCGCGATTGCGGCATCCATGTACCGATTTTGGCAGGCTTGCTGCCGATTACACAACTGGAACAGGTGCAACGAATCACATCGCTATGCGGATCCAAGTTACCCCACACGCTCGTCGACAAGCTTTCGGAAAAGTCTGATTTGGATTGGCATTTCCAGGTTGGAGTCGAACATGCGACCGCACAAGTCGCGGATTTGATGCGCCAGCAGGTTGATGGGATTCACTTCTATGTTCTCAACCGTTCCCAAGCGGTAACGGCCATCATGTCGACCCTGCACAACGAGTTTCACGCCGCATGATCCCACTCAATTCGTACGGCGTCTATACGCCTTTTACGTCGACAACTGACTCCGCCTAAGAAGTTACATTGGCGATCAACATGTTTTATGTCTGCTAGGTTAATGCGCCAGGCAGGCTTTCACTGGGCTGCCGCGAACTAGCATAGGAAAGCGAGCGGGCGGTGCTTACAATCAAGCGGCATGCTCATGCTTATTTGCAACTTGGTCGCGGAACGGTTCACATGACAAATGCGTTGGATAAAGAGTGGGAATTTTGGATTGATGTCGGCGGAACTTTTACTGATTGCATCTTCCGTTGTCGCGACGGATCTCGCGGTGAACTCAAAACGCTGAGTTCGGGGGCGATCAAAGGCTCTTCCACCTTCAACATGTCCGCGCAGGAATTGTCGGATCCACTCTTGCGGGGTCGACATTGCCAGAACTTCTTTCGCGGCTACGAATTGCATTTCATCGATTCCCAAGGTGCCGTCGTTGAGCAGCGAACCGTTGAGTCATTTGACTCGAAATCGGGTGTGCTGACGTATGGCTCCCTGAAATCCAAAGCGCGGACAACGGCTTACGAGTTGCGATCACCTGAATCGAGTCCCCTAGTCGCCGTGCGTCTAGCTTGCGACTTGAGACTCGATGCAACATTGCCTAATTGTGAACTCAAACTGGGCACTACCAGAGGCACGAATGCGTTGCTTACTCGCCGAGGCGCCAAAACGGCTTTGGTTGTGACACGAGGATTCCGTGACCTGTTGATGATCGGAGATCAAACACGCCCAGACCTTTTTAAGCTACAGGTTCGAAAACCTACTCCTTTGTCAACCGCCGTTTTGGAAGTTGACGAACGTGTTTTGTTTGATGGGACAGTCGAAAAGTCTCTTGACCTGGAGAGCACCCGCCGCGGCTTACAAAATTTAGCAGATCAAGGTATCGAATCGATCGCCGTTTGTTTGTTGCACGGCTTTCGCTTTGGACAACATGAGCAATTGATCGCAGGACTTGCTAGGCAAATTGGATTCAAGAACATTAGTCTCTCAAGCCAAGTAGCCCCTGTGATCAAACTTGTTAACCGCGCCGAAACAACCTTGGTGGATGCCTATCTGAATCCGCTGTTGGTTGACTATTTGGGTACGATCCAGAATCGACTTACTCCGCAAAGCCGCATGCTGTTGATGACGTCCGCGGGAACGCTCGTTCAACCGGCACAGTTTACTGGAAAGGAAAGTATTTTGTCTGGCCCTGCTGGTGGAGTCGTCGGCATGGCGCGGGCGGCTACCAGCCTCGGAATCGCCCATGCCATCGGATTCGATATGGGGGGCACCAGTACTGATGTCTCGCGTTTTGATGGTACCTTCAGTTTAGAATACGAAACCAGAAAGGCAGGCGTGCGGATCTATAGTCCGGTCATGGCAATTGAAACAGTGGCCGCCGGTGGCGGGTCAATTTGCAAGTTCGATGGCACACGTTTGTTGGTTGGCCCGGAGAGTGCAGGTGCCGATCCGGGCCCGGCCGCGTATGGGCGTTCCGGTCCATTGACGATCACTGACGTCAATATCGTTTTAGGCAGACTGCATGAACGACTCTTTCCTTTTCCCCTCGATCGCTCAGCTATTGAAGACCGCTTAAGCACAGTTACCGATGCGACAAATCGGGCACTTGGCACCGCCTATCAACCAATCGAAATTGCCGCTGGATTTTTGAAGATCGCCAATTCTCACATGGCGACGGCTGTTCACACGGTTTCTGTCGCCAAAGGGTTTGACGCCAGAAATTATACACTGGTCGGATTTGGTGGCGCGGCAGCCCAACACATCTGTGCTGTGGCGGAGGAACTTCAAATCCGGAGAGCCGTCGTTCATCCCTTGGCAAGCGTGCTGAGCGCGTACGGTATTGGGCACGCCGCCAATTCTGTTTCCATGGTGAAGTCGATCTTATGCCCTTTCTCTGATTTTACAGAGGAGAGATGTGCCTCGACTTTGCTCGAGATGCGATCTCACCTTGCCAACTGCTTGGCAAGTTCGGAGGAGACCGAGCGCAAAATTGGTTTTCGCTTTGACGTCGAATTGCGTTACGCTGGTACAGAGTCTTACTTGAGCGTACCGCTGGACGATACCCTCGAAAACCTTGAATCGCTTTTTCAAGCAGAACATCAACGGCAATTTGGCCACACCCTGGATCGGCCGATTGAATTAGGTGCCATTCATGGTTTTGCCAGCGAACAGCAACCAGACTCCGTACCTGCAAGCAGTTATGAGGCGGTTCAACCACACGTCTCTGCCCACACAACTAGCTTGGTCGAAGATGGTGTTTATATTGACGTTGAATTGCACCTGATGCACGAGTTAACGCCAGGAGACTACATTGATGGCCCGGCCCAAATAGTCGACCCGTTCACTACGCTAAACGTCGACCGAGGTTGGCGCGCAATCATGGCCAGTGATCGGCAGATTGTTTTGGAACGTGTCGTTCAAAAGCAAGCCGGTTCGCAATCTACGGTCACATCCCGGAATTCAGTTTTAGACGCAGGTTCGGAAGCAGATACAAACGATCCCTTCCTGTTGGAAGTCCTCAATAATCGTTTGCAAGCTATCGCCAATCAAATGGGGCACACACTACAACGCACGTCCTGCAGCGTCAATGTGAAGGAGCGACTCGATTTTAGCTGTGCTATCTTCAATGCGAGCGGCGATCTCGTGGTTAGCGCACAACATATTCCTGTGCATTTGGGTGCAATGAGCGAAACCGTGAAAGCGACCATTCGCCTCAATCCAGATACGCAACCCGGAGATGTCTTCGTAACCAATGATCCGTTTCAAGGTGGGTCTCACCTGCCAGATGTCACCGTGATTACCCCTGTATTTGTGCGGGAAAGTGACCGGCAACCGTTTTTTTACGTTGCCAGCCGTTCGCATCATGCGGAAATCGGTGGGTTGACACCAGGCTCCATGCCTCCCGACTCGAAGGTGTTAGAAGAAGAAGGAGTTTTGATTTCCAACTTCAGACTTTTTCACAAAGGCACATCGCAGGTTGAAGAATTGTTGCGTGTGCTGACAACCGCCGCTTACCCCTCTCGGTCACCCCAGGTTAATCTCACGGACATCAGCGCGCAGGTGGCCGCGAATCGCAATGGCATGCGAGATCTCGTGAATTTGGTTGAGATGTATGGCCGTGCAACGATTGAGGCTTTTGTAGAAAAAATGTTTGCAGCGGCCGCAGCGAAGGCGCGAGCGGCAATTCAACGTCTCCCATCGCAACGTATCACATTTGCGGATTCTCTCGATAATGGATTGCTGATTCGACTCACCGTTCAAAAGCTAGGGGATCGCTTAGAACTTGATTTCAGCGGCTCAAGCCCGACTTCACACGATAACCACAACGCAAATCGGGGAATCGTTGCGGCGGCGATCATGTACGTCATGCGCTGCCTGATCGATGAAGAGATTCCGTTGAATCAGGGGTTGTTGGCACCGATTGAAATTAAACTTCCGATATGTTTTTTGAACCCATTGGCGACCAACGATCCAAAGCTTGCACCTGCAGTGGCAGCCGGCAATGTAGAGACTTCACAAAGGATCGTCGATGTCTTGTTGGGCGCGTTGGGTGAAGCTGCGGCAAGCCAAGGAACGATGAACAACCTGATATTTGGCGATGATACGTTCGGTTACTATGAGACAATAGGCGGCGGTGTCGGTGCGACGCGTTTTGGCAACGGAGCCGATGCAGTCCACTCGCACATGACGAACACGAGGTTAACGGATCCAGAGATTATGGAAGCGAATTTACCAGTGATCGTTCGCGACTTTAGCGTGCGTCGCGGCAGCGGTGGCGCCGGCCTTTATCGCGGCGGTAACGGTTTATGTCGAACTTTGGAGTTCACGCGCCCGCTTTCGGTTACGCTGGTTACGAATCGGCGAGGCCATCACGCACCCTTTGGACTGCATGGCGGGATGGCGGGCAAACCAGGCCGCAATATTCTGCTTCGCCGTGGAGGGAACGGGCCAAAAGATCTAGACGCGAAGTGCACGATCTTCGTGAATCCCGGCGACCGCTTGACGATCGAAACACCAGGTGGCGGTGGCTTCGGAAAACCAAGCTGACGGTCTTCGGAAAGCACTGCGAATGGTTGCCATCCTGCGTTTCCGATTTAGATTGGCCGGACAACAAAACAGTCGAGTTGTGCAAGTTTCTGTTCCAATCGAACGAACATGGAGTCGTCATCGACTAGCCCGATGATCGCGCCACCTGAGCCGCAGAACTTGGCGCTGGCACCGACGGAACGGGCCAATTCTATCATGCGTAAATGCAGCGGGTTGATATCGCAAATCGATTGACGTAGGTCAAAGTTAGCATCGATTAGTGAATTCAGCTGCTCTGCATCTCCGCGTTCAATTGCAACCTTTCCCAGTTCAGCCAGCTCAGCAAATCGTTTCATGGCTTGTGTTACCTCGACATCGCCTCGCCGGAATCGTTGTTGCAGACTACCATGTAGCAACTCGGTCGGCTCCGCCCCTCGCCTACAGATAGCAACGTAAGGATTTCCTGGAACCGTTTGCGACAACTCTTGGTAGTGGCCAACTTCCAGGCCGTGCATTGAAGTCATTCGCGAAAAGTCCATATAGACGAGTCGATCAAATGCTTGAACAACTCGATCTTGCAAACCAGCAGGAATTCCCAACTCGTCTCGTTCGACAGTTAACGCCAGTGAAGCCAACAATGGCGGGGCCATCTCAACGTTGAAATACTCAGCCAACACTTTCAATGCAGCCACGACAAGTGCACTGGAGCCCGCCAACCCGACGCAACGAGGAATATTGGTTTGGTACGAAATCGTGAAGCCTCGATCACAAGCAATGGCCAACTCATTTTCGGCAAAGCTGACGAAACGTTTAACGGAGGCGCGTATCAAACGCAACCCGCCAGAATAGCCAGTACGTTCAATTGACTCGATCAATTGATATACCGAGTCATAACGCGGGGCCTCTTCGACTCCGGGCTCAAGAAAAACATTGGGGGAAGGATGTAGCGAGACTTCGGCCCAAAAATTGTGCAGTGGAAGGGAAATGGTCTTCCCTCCATATCCGTCTGAAGGGTTGCCCAAGAGCCCGGCTCGACTGTAAACTTTTGCGACAATACGAGCCATAGGGACCGACAATAAACTCGCTATGGGGCCACCTCGCGGGCCATTTTGATTTCGCCTTCTTCGACTTGCCGCCGTAGCGTCTCGCGGAAGGTCACGAAGTTGTTCTGAATTTTTTCGCGTACCGACAATGCAAGTTCCCCCTCAAAAGGAACAAACACTTGTACTTGGTAGCCTTCTCCGTGGAAAAGTCTGGCACGAATGCGATGAGACAATCTCGTACCCAAACCGCGAATAAACCAATTGAAGCTATTCCAATGCTCAGGAGCATCGAATGGTTCACCCACGCGATCAAATAGGGAAAACAGCAGATAACCTCGTCGGCCTGTTGGATCGACAAACTCCGCCTCCACCATTGGCCAGGAAATCTTATCCCCTTTGTAGTCGATTTCGACGTCAATTCTTCGTCGAGAACCCTCGACCAGCCGATTACCCATGTTCTTATAACATGTCGTTAACTCGTGCCATCCTGGAAAAGCCTGGTCTAGGGAAGCAACGATCAAAGGAGCAGGTTGGCCGTCAATTGTGAAGCTATATCGCCAAGTATCGGATCGTTGACCCAAATCGCTACTGCGCGATCGTTCTTCGAAACGATACAAAACCTTGGTCCAAAGGCCCTCTGGGTCACCAATCTGGGCCGGAGCATGATGCTCTTCAATGTGCAACAATGGGTTCTGATCGAAGACAGTCACTTTGCCGCCAAACTTCGAGGCAGCTGACAAAATATCGACGGCCTGCACAATGCCCAACAAGCCCATTAAACCCGCGCAAGGCCACAAAGCCATCTTGAACGCAGGTGAAATCTCCTGCCCGCGTCTAACCGTCTCGCCAGATTTATCGCCAGCAAGTCGGCGATTCCAAAATCGACTAAATCGTCGCCGCATCGAATCGGATTCATCGTCAATCAGGTCAGCATCGACGGGTCCGAAGATAAAGATCAGCAATTGATCGGTGCTGAAGACAAGCAAACATCCAATCGCCAATGCAACATATCCCCAAATGGTGTGCAAAAATCCCGTGCTCAGGTCAATCCCAAAGGAAACATCGGCAATCGGAATGACCACAATCCGCAAGGTATTAATGACGACCGCCCAAAACATGGCCGAAAGCAACAACAAGGTCCCTCTAAACCAAGGCCTTTTGAAATAGACGACGTACAGGGCAGCCAGAAAGAGCAATGTAAAAAACGATTGGATTCCGCTACAAGCATCTTCGACCGAATAGGCTTTCACGCCATCTTCAACCTCAGCGTTTGGCATGTAGATTGCAACTCCAGCCAAATTGTGACGATAGCTCAGCAGATCGAGGAAATAACTGCTTACCTTGGCACTAATGGTTTGCAACTGTGTGATGATCACGTAGTCACCATTGATTTGTTGCATGTCCGCGCCCATTGGCGGCTGAATGAAAACAAGCAGCAAGAGGGCGATCGGCAACATACTGCGTCCGGTTTCTTCATTTCGGATTCTTGCCAGAAGACTGGAAAGCAAACAAACCATGCTGACAGCCGCGAACCAAGGAGTTACAAACACGGTCGCCAATACGGCAAAGAATATTCCCAAGATCAAGGTTACGACGCTAAACCAACTGCGTGTAAACGGACGGGACGAGGATTTCGGCCACCACATATAAATAAAAAACGGAATCGCCAACAGTGCGAACACGAACGACTGGTAGTGTGGACGAGTCCAAAGATGCTTAAAGTAGAAGAATAACAGTGGCACCTGGGCGAGAATAATTATCGCATAGGGAATGAGTATTTTAAGTGTCTCCGACTTAAGACGAGTCGCAGAATCAGCGGTTGACGTCCCGCCAGACGCAATCGATCTGGAAATTGTTTGAGCCATACTTCAATTCAGGTCAACGTGGAAATGGTAAAATCGAGCTTTATTCTCAAAGACGGCAGGCATTAATCAGGGCTACTTCATTCTAACAATCAAAAAACGATCTCGCCACAATCAAACTTTTTCGCCACACCAATTTTTTTAGGTTCTCGCATTGCCGGCGCGTAATCTAGGCTGCAATCATCAGTTCCATTTCGCCTAAAATCGATTTTATCGATAAAATCGGCCATCATAGGCGGATGCCAGACTTCACATTCGACCATCAACCCGCCGGATCAGCCCTGCCAATCAGGCTCGTTCAGCCAATGACCAACAATCAAGTCCCATAGTTAGGTTGAAAGATCGGTTAAACCGTTTCCGCAAGATGAAGCTGTTCCGCAATTCTTTTTTGATCCTCTTCAGACAAATAGGGATGCATGGGCAAGCTGAGCACTTGCTTTGCCACCAGATCACCTGTCGGTAGGTGCGCCCCCCGGTCTTCCACAGCAGGTTGCAAATTCAAGGGAATCGGATAATGCACGGCCGTCGGAATTCCGTTTGCTTGTAGGTGAGCTTGCAACGAGTCGCGGTCATTGACGCGAATCGTGTATTGAGCCCAAGCACTCACATTGTGCGCTTCAATCATTGGTAGAGCCAGGACACCGGTCCCTGCCAGCAGCTTGTCGTAGCGACGAGCAACTTCTTGTCGCATAACGATCTCATCATCTAAGATCTCTAGCTTCGGCAACAAAATTGCCGCTTGCAATGTGTCCAACCGACTGTTCATGCCGACGCGCACGTGGAAATAACGTCGCTCTTGTCCGTGGCGGGCAATTTGACGAATCACCTTAGCGAGTTCATCGTCGTTCGTGAAAATGGCGCCTCCGTCTCCGTAGCAACCCAATGGTTTGCTCGGGAAGAAACTGGTACAGGCGATCAAGCTGAGTGAACACGATTTATGGCCTTTGTACGTTGCCCCAAAACTTTGGGCAGCATCCTCAATCACTGGGATTCCATATCGTTCGGCGATCTGATTGATCGAATCGAAGTCAGCGCATTGGCCGTACAAGCTGACCGGGATGATGGCTTTCGTGCGCGGAGTGATCGCGGCCTCTAATTTATTTGGATCAAGGTTGTAGGTGCGCTCGTCAACATCAACGTAGACAGGTTTGGCACCCAATATCGCAATCGTTTCGGCCGTGGCAATATAGGTGAACCCAGGAGAGATTACTTCATCACCTGGCCCAATGCCGAGTGCCATCTGAGCAACTTGCAATGCATCAGTCCCGTTCGCGCACGAAATACAATGCTTGACCCCGGCATAACCAGCTAATTTCTCCTCCAGCTCATTGACTTCCGGTCCCAGGATAAAATTCCCATGTTCCAGAACTCGCTGAATTCCCGCATCAATTTTGTCGCGCAACCGTTTACGCTGTGCCTGAAGATCACAGAACTGCATAGTGAATTACCTGTGCAAACCAAGATGTTAGATTGTTTCCAGAGCCAAAATATTGTATGAAACCTATTCCGCGGACCGCCCGGTAGCCAGGAACCGGCGTATTTCAAACGCAGCAACTCGGAATCTACGACGCCAACGCTGGACGATTTTGGATAAAGTACCTAGGCGCTCACCGACACGCTGCGCATAAACTCTACCATTTCCGAATCACCCGCCTCTTGAACATAATCGATCACCGTTTTGCCAAACATGTCGCAATGATTCACATCAGCGCCATGCCGAATTAGCAAGGCGAGCAAGTCAAAGTCTCGTTGTTTGGCATTTAGAAGTTTTGTCTTGGCATACATCAACACCGATGTGCCTTTCGGTGAAGTGTAGTTGACATCGGCGCCACGATCAATCAACCATTGAGCCGCCTGTTGATGTTGGTTGAAACAGGCTACGACCAAAGGAGTCCATCCACGCGGATTGACTCGATGAATCAAAGGGGGAAATCTGCGATAGATTTTTTCCATATCAACCACCCGCCCCAACTCGCAAGCTGAGAAAAAGGCGCGTTGCTGCTGTACGGCAAAAACGTGGCTTCGCCAAGTTTCAAACTGTTGAATAATCTGGCGTTTACTACTCGCGTCGATTGGTTCATTTTTCGCTGGACGGAATATTTGCTCACTGCGCACCGTTCCCGCTTGGATATCCTGCATCAATTCAGCCAGCGCGATTCTCTGCAGCCGATAGATGTTCTCCACCACAATCTCTGGCGTCTCGCAACCTTGCAGCATCAACTCGTTAAAGCGCACCTGCCACCCAGCATCGACTCGAGCATCAATAAAATGCGTTGTAACACCCGGGAGAATCCCTCGCTCAAGGCAATAATACAACGAGTCTAAACCAGACGTTTCCGGAATCGGTCCAGGGTGAAAATTAATGATTCCATCGGCAAAACTCTTAATCACGGGCGCTGGGATGATTCGCGCCCCAGCAATGACTCCAAATCGAACCTCATGCCGTTGCACAATTTCGGCAATTGCCGCTTGGTCCCCATGATCAACTCGATAGTAAGGGAGTTTAAGGTTGGCGCACACGACTTCCGTATTCAGTGGTTGGTCCCCCAACAAACCACGCGGATAAGGTGTCACATTCTCCTGAAACGGCAATTCTTTTTTGGGGGCGGCCAATATCACTAATTGTGCAAATCCAGCCGAGAACAAATCCACGATAAAGTCCCGCGTCTTTCGATGCGGAAAGTCATAGGCGAACACGGCGATAGGAGTCGCCGTCGCCGGAAAGCTGCGGATCAGTGATTTCATTAGATTCGACCTAACACCCTCGGATTGGCGTTATCGCGGTAAAAGTTACCCATTATACACCGTCTTTCCTTGCAGAACCGGATGGGCCACTCCATTGGGATTGACGACCGTGCTGGTACGAATTTGATAGACCAACTCGATCGCGGGCTGCGCTTCCTCGATCCCAAATCCTCCGCCAGCCAGGATATCCTTGTACACTTCGGTATGCAGATCCGTGAAACCAGTCGATAGATCGATTTCTTGACCATCAACGGTAATCGATCGATAAGCGTGACCACCTTTAGCGACGACCTCTGCGGGCAAATCAGCGGCATCGACTGACAAAAACCAACGCACGCGGGCATGATTGAGTTCAAGTACGCCTGACATGCGACTTGGCTGGTTCAAATGCAAAAAGCTCCGCTGCGCCCCGCCGTACAACCAGACCAGAAAGTCGAAGAAGTGGATGCCAATATTCATGGCTACTCCCCCTGAAAGTTCGACATTTCCTTTCCAAGATTGGTGGTACCATCTCCCCCGCCGCGTCACATACGTCAAGCAAACTTCTTTACGCGGTTGATCAGCACCACCGGCTTCGATCTCTTTTTTCAAGCGAATCAACTCTGGATGCAGTCGCAATTGCAAAACGGTATAGACCCGGCGTTGATACTCCGCTTCCAATTCGCGTAATTGGTCGAGATTCCACGGGTTGATAACCAACGGCTTCTCACAAATTGCATGAGCCCCAATTCTCAATGCCAACCGGCAATGTGCATCATGCAAATAGTTAGGAGAGCAAATCGACAAAAAGTCAATCTGCTGTTCAGGTCCGCCCCGTCGCTGTTTTTCCAAGAATCGATCGAACCGTTCAAACTCAGTGAAGAAATTCGCCTCCGGAAAATAACTGTCCATAATCCCAACTGCGTCATGTTTGTCCATGGCACCCAGCAGGTTATTACCCGTCTCTTTGATGGCCTTGAGATGTTTGGGGGCGATAAACCCAGCAACTCCAACCAGTGCAAAATTCTTACTCATAATTCAACTCTATCCTGTTTGTCTTTAACTTCTATTAATTTATGTTTATTGAAAATAAGTCACTGCTTATTTAATGCCAGCCACGATCTTCCACACCTATTTTAAATACGCATCCGTGCCCAACACCAATATTGTTTCATGATTTTGGTTTACATTTCCCCTTCAGTTACTTTGCGCAGGCTTCTGCTTCTGACTCCGCCAACTTGAGATCATGGTCAACCATTAACTCCGCCAGTTGCCGACAATCGACGGTCGGCTTCCAACCCAAAATGCTGCGCGCTTTTGAGGCGTCTCCCAACAGGACGTGCGGTTCGGCCGGACGGAAATAACGCGGGTCAATTTCAACATGATCCCGCCAGTTCAGTCCCAAACGTTGGAAAGTGAAATCCAAGAACTCACGAATCGAATGCGCCTCGCCCGTCGCCAATACAAAGTCTTCGGCCTGGTCATGCTGCAGCATCAACCACATCCCGACAACGTAGTCACCAGCAAATCCCCAATCGCGTTTCGTGTCGAGGTTCCCCAAAAACAGCTTTTGTTGTTGCCCGAGTTTGATTCTAGCGGCCGCACGAGTAATCTTACGTGTCACAAACGTTTCTCCGCGGCGCGGCGACTCGTGATTGAAGAGAATGCCGTTGACGGCAAACAGACCATAGGCCTCGCGGTAATTCACGGTCTGATAGAATGCGTATGCTTTGGCACATGCGTATGGGCTTTGCGGTCGAAAGGCCGTCGTTTCCGTTTGAGGAATTTCCGTTGCCGCTCCGTACATTTCGCTGCTACTTGCTTGATAGACTTTAACTGGCTTGCGTTGATTCAGCTTTCGCACCGCTTCCAAAACATTTAACGCCCCTGCCCCGACAACTTGCAACGTGTAGTTGGGTTGGTCAAATGAAACTCGCACGTGGCTTTGGGCAGCTAAATTGTACACCTCGTCGGGCTCGATTTCTTGGACCAGATTCGTAATATGTTGACCGTCCGTAACATCGCCGTAATGCAAAAAAATTCTAGCGGATGCATCGTGCGGATCTCGATAGATGTGATCGATGCGGCCAGTGTTAAATGAACTGGAACGCCTTACAATGCCGTGAACTTCGTACCCCTTTTCAAGCAAAAGCTCCGCCAAATAAGAGCCGTCTTGACCAGTGATTCCAGTGATTAAAGCACGCTTTGTCATCGAAGCTTCGTCAGCAAAAATGCCTGGTCAAAAGTGAAAAAAGGGTTCCGAGTTAACGCGTTGAACAAGGATCGTGCCGATCACGATTCGACTCGCGACGTCGATTTGAATGGCGAAGACCATTGGAGTTTTAATCATTCACGTCGCTCACGCGTAAATCCACCATTGCATACCTATTAGCAAATTGAACTCATACGCCTTGATTGACGGGCACCCTGCACTCAAGGAATCAACTCTAACGGATGCCAGAAAATCTGGATCGTAACGTCGAACGCAACGACCGCAAGCAAATTGACGATGCTAAACTGCTGGGGGATGAAAAACACCAATGAAGTATTGCACTTCCTTCATCGTAACATGAGCGATTGGGTCGTAAAATGCCACGAAAAAACCGATAATCCCGATCACCTTGTTTAAG
Organism: uncultured Planctomycetaceae bacterium; assembly: GCA_937862885.1. Taxonomy (GTDB): domain Bacteria; phylum Planctomycetota; class Planctomycetia; order Pirellulales; family Pirellulaceae; genus CALMEE01. Next base: position 66,320 of record CALMEE010000143.1, on the reverse strand, counting down.
GGAGATTTTTGCCCACTTTAGCGATTTGGCGGTTTGTAACGTTTCGGTGCATTCCGCAAGTTAAGTAGTCTTCAACTATTGGATTCAACCCCAATCAGTATGGCTTGTCGGCAAAAGAGTAAGTCTTGCTTAGTTGTTGAGCGTCGCTGAAAGGCGTTACAAACCAGTTGCCCATGCTCAAGACTTGATCGATCCGCAGTACGTAGGGCTCATGGATTTAAAGAGGCCAAGGCACGTTGAATCCAAGGTGAATTCACGCGAATCTGTTGCACATACCAGGCAACCGTCTCCTTGAGCTGTTGATCAAAATTCGACGAGGCGCGCCAGCCCAACTGATTTTTCGTTAATCTGCAATCCAAAGCATAGCGAAAATCATGCCCCTTACGATCCTCTACGAACTGAATCAGATTGGCGTATGACATCCCGGCTTGAACGAGGTCCGCCATTGCCGGGTTGTTGGACGCAGGATAGATTTCGTCCATGAGTTGGCAAATTCGCGTGACGAGTTCGAGGTTCGTCAACTCTTGCTCCCCGCCAATCAGGTAGGTTTCGCCTACCTGACCGCGCTCACAAACCAAGAGCAGCGCGGCCGCCGATTCTACTACATACAGCCAATCTCGAATATTCTGTCCGTCCCCGTAAATGGGAATCGGCCTGCCATGCACTGCGTGCAATATGGATTTGGGAATCAATTTTTCCAAGTGCTGGTTCGGTCCGAAATTGTTCGAACAGACGGCCACGATTGTCGGCAAGCCAAACGTCTCTCGCCACGCTCGAACGAAATGATCGGCTGCGGCTTTACTGGCGGAATAGGGTGAGCGAGGTTGATACCTCGCGTGTTCATTAAACTTCGGGGCGCCGAGATCAAGAGACCCAAAAATCTCATCGGTTGAAATGTGGATAAACCGAAATCGATCTTGCTGAAACGCATCGAGGGTTTCAAACCGTTCTCGGGTGACTTGTAGGAGATGATAAGTGCCGATGACATTCGTTTCTATAAACGTATCCGGTCCAGCAATGGAACGGTCGACATGTGACTCGGCCGCTAAGTGAACTACCGTACTTGGCTGGAACTCAGCGAAGATCGATTGCAGCGCGGCTGGTTCACTGATATTCGCTTGGCGAAAATGATACCGAGGATTGGTCTCGATATCGGCCAAGGACGCCAAATTTCCGGCATAGGTCAGCAAGTCCAGGTTAACAACTTGAGCATTCGTGTGTCGGAGCAATTGCCGTACAAGGTGGCTGCCGATAAATCCGGCACCACCGGTCACTAGGATTACTCGTTCGTTTTCCACGGCCAATCGTCTCAGTGCTTTCTATGCTTCAAAATTTGCGGCGTCCAGCGACCTTGTGCATCTCACACCTCATCATAATCGGCTTTTTGAAAACAAGAACAGCCGCACGGTTGGTTAGGCAATGCGGCTGCGAGATTATTTAAATTGGAAAAGGTTGTTGGGATCCTTGTCCAGAATCCACAATCCTGGGCTGCTTAAGCACTCAGGCGAAGTTGTCTCCGCTCGAAGTCTCGCTTGGCAACCTCTGCCTCCGCCAGCGACAGATCGTGATCGATCATCAGTTTCGCGAGACCTTGGCAATTGACTTTGGGTTGCCATCCGAGCAGTTGTTTCGCTTTGCTACAATCACCTAACAGCAAATTCACCTCGGTCGGACGCAAATAACGCTGATCCATTTCCACATATTTTTTCCAATCTAATCCGAGGTACTCAAATGAAAAATCGAGAAACTGTCGGATCGAATAGGTTTCGCCTGTCGCCAGAACGAAGTCATGTGGTTCATGGTACTGCAACATCATCCACATCCCTTCTACATAATCTTTCGCGTAACCCCAATCGCGTTTGGCATCGAGATTACCCAAGAATAGCTTGTCTTGTAGCCCGACCTTAATCCGCGTCGCGGCGCGCGTGATTTTACGGGTCACGAAGGTCTCGCCGCGGCGAGGTGATTCGTGGTTGAACAGAATGCCATTGACGGCGAACAGATTATAGGCTTCTCGGTAATTTACGGTTTGGTAAAAAGCATAAACCTTCGCGCAAGCATAGGGACTTTGCGGACGAAATGGAGTGGTCTCACGCTGTGGAGTCTCGACGACGTCCCCATACATCTCGGACGAAGAAGCTTGATAGACTCGCACCTCTTTGCGTTTATTCAATTGCCGTGCCGCTTCCAACACATTGAGGGCACCGCGCCCGACCGCTTGCAATGTGTAGTTGGGCTCATCAAACGAAACTCGCACATGGCTTTGTGCACCCAAATTGTAGATTTCATCTGGCTCCAATTCATGTACGAGACGTGAGATGTTTTGCCCATCCGTCAAGTCGCCATAATGCAAGAACATTCTCGCGCTGGGGTCATGTGGGTCTTTGTAAAGGTGTTCGATGCGCGCCGTGTTGAAGCTGCTACTTCTTCTGACAATACCATGGACCTCATAGCCTTTCTCTAGCAATAGCTCGGCCAAGTAGGAGCCATCCTGCCCCGTGATTCCTGTGATCAACGCGCGTCGTGTCATTTCAATCCTTTGCTCAATGAGTTAAGTGACGTCTAGTTTTTGGTTGCGTGCTTCATGCACAACTTTTTTGTTGGCCAGGCATTATTCTCTGTTTAGAACCTGGTGAATCGATGGCGTTTTCCAACGGGTTGCCGCTCAGTTCATGCGTTCGTTCACCGCTGGAACCGCTTCGATATGAATTACAAAAATCTCGATAAGTGTCCTCAATTCCCCGCCGCAAACTGATCTGCGGTTGCCATCCCAGCCCTCGAATGGTTGAAATATCAGCCAACTTGAGCATGGTTCCATCGGGCTTGGACAAGTCATGCTTGATTTCACCTTTGAATCCAACAATTTCGGCTACCGTATCAGCCAATTCCCTGATCGAAACGTCGACCCCTGATCCGACATTTACCCAATCAGGAGGATTTTCCACCGTTAGTAGGAGCTCAATCGCCGCTGCCAAATCATCGACGTGCAACAAGTCACGGCGGGGCTTGCCTGTTCCCCAGATAACGACCTCCGGCAACCGCTGCTGGACTGCCTCATGAAACCGACGAATCATGGCAGGCAGAACGTGTGAATTCTCTGGATGATAGTTGTCTCCCGGTCCATACAAATTCGTGGGCATGGCTGAGTGGAACATGACTCCGTACTGCCGCCGATAGAACTCACACATCTTCAGGCCACTGATCTTTGCAATCGCGTAGGCTTCGTTGGTTTTTTCTAGAGGGCTGGTCAATAACGCTGATTCTTGAATGGGTTGCGCAGTCTCCCGAGGATAAATGCAGGTGCTGCCCAAGAACAAAAAACGACGCGCACGGTTGATATACGCCGCATGAACGGCATTTGCCGCCATCATCAGATTGTCATAGATGAATTCGGCCGGATAAGCATTATTCGCGTGGATACCGCCAACTTTTGCAGCACAAAACACAACGACCTCGGGACGCTCGCAAGCGAAGAACTCATGCACGGCTGATTGGTCGCGCAAATCGAGTTGTCTTGAGTCGCGCACCACCAAGTTTTGGCAACCAATGCTCCCTAACCGGCGGCAAACCGCAGAGCCGACCATGCCTCGATGCCCGGCAATATAAATCTTTGCGTTGAGCAGTTCAGTTGTGGAATTGCGCATTTGAATCGTCGGTGTATTCTCTTAAACAAAATTGGTTTGCTGCGTAAACCCAATAGGCACACAAACTCCAGGTCTTTTGGTCAACCTATCTGTGAAGGCAGTTTGCTAAAAAGCAAAACTACTGAAAAGACCAATTCATGCATTATCCGGCCGACATTCGACTTTTTTGAATTATTTTTCTTCGATATAAGCATATCCGATGCAAGCACTTTTTTTCACTTTTTGCGGTCGAATTTAAGCAAAGCTCAATAATCGTAGCTAGAACTGGGTAAAGTAGGCCCGCCGCGACCAACCCGCCTGGCTTCAACTCGAGAAGTCGAAAGGGAAAATCGAATTGCTTCAATTAAATTGCACCCCCTCATCGGGCGAGAAGATGTCTCAGATCTACACGCTCCGCCAAACTTGTCGATTGGGGACAATTTGTTGTTGCAATGGTCGGTCGAGTAGTTTGGCTTGGTCGAACCATTCTCGAAATTCATTGACGAAGTCAAATCCCTCGCTCTGCAAACTCTGTGCCCTCCATGGCTGACTAGCGTCGCCAATTTCAAAAGCGGCTAAGAGACACCGTCATGATTCCGCAACCACTTTACTATCTGATCTCCCAACAACTTAAGTCGTGCTACGTAGAAGTGGTTGGCACCCTCGATGACACCAATTTCAAATAGCGAGGGATCTAAGTTGAGCTGCTCGATATCATTCAAGATGTCAATGAATGCTGAATGCTCCGCAAGTTCACGTGAGCCAAAAGTCAACAACGTCGGAACGTTGACCTGCTGAATATACTTCAGCCAGTTGTAACGGTCTGCTTCACCGTATTTGTCTCGATAGGCGGCGGCTGAAATCAATGTGGGAAACGGAAAATCAACAGCCAGCAATGTTTCGCCCTGTGACGCGGCGATATGCGCATCAGCGACTTTGAGCCAATGTTTTAATTTTATCGCTGTTGGCAGGTCCAAAAATTTCTCATAGCTCAATCTCGATGCCGAAATTGCCACGATACCTACGACGTTCGGATGCGCGTCGAGGGCCTGCGAATAAATCGATTTAATCGCACCCAGACTATGTCCCATCAACAGCAGTCGCTGGTGACCGCGCTCAACAAGAAAGTCACACCAAGCCCGTACATCGTATCGGCAATCATCGACGATTTCGTAAGCAGCACCTTGGGTTACCGTCTGGCCGTTTTTGGAAGTCTGGTTGACGTTATCGTGCCCGCGTGTATTGATGCGGGCTACAGTGATCCCGCACTGATGCATTTCGCTCGCCACATATTCATCCAGGCGCGAGCCGTAGAAATTACCGGCAAGCCCATGAATAAAAACGGCCGCATCAATCGTGGTTTCTCCTCGCGCCTTGGATGGCAAAACAAGTCCATGCAAATGCACATTGTCGGCCGTTTGGACCCGAACAAGTTCGCCGTTCATCGATGAGAGGATCCGTGGCTAACGAGGCCGATTTTAAAGACTGGAATGATTGTGGTTATTACTTCCCAACTGGGATAACAACTGCAACACACCGTTGAGATGGGCCAGTCTCGGCCCGTATTTGTCAACAAATTCATTAAGCACAAAGTCGCCTTCCATCATGGCTTCGTAATTCTCGTTGACATCCACAGTCATGCTGTGCAGAAATTCTGTTTGAACTTGACCAAGTGCTTCCGCAGCCAAGCGACAACGCCGAGCCAAAATAGGATTCGCGTCTTTCCATTGCCCCAATTCGTTTGCACGTTGCCTCTGCTGAGCATTCATCTGTTCAACAAGTTCCTCCAGCAATTCATTCTGGCGATCCTGTCCGATCACAAGTTGTCGCAGCAAATCAACTACTTCATTGCTCGTCTCGTGCTTGCTGTGACCGATGACCGCATTTGGTTGCTCCGTCGAGACTTCGTATTGGAACAATGGCGTATATTCCTTCGGGCTTTGGCTCATTAAGGTCTCCTAATAGTTCGACTTGATGACTCCAGTATAAGCACGTAGCGGTCATTTGTCGAGAATCTGAATCACCGACTAATTACCAAAAATTGCGATTCCGTGAAGCAGTTCAACAATCGTTGGTTGAAATCGATCAACCCCCCAAATCAATGCAATTAATGGTTTCCCTACATTCGCTATATTTTCTTCGATTTAGACACTTGACAAATTTGATTAGGTAAACTTTCCCGATTCCAGCGATTGAATTTCTAGTCTGGTCGATCACCCTTCGTTCAAGTTTAAAGCAACGTGAAGCCTGCTGCCGACATACCGATATGCTCACGCCACGTCGCGAACTTAACCAGACAATTGTTCGATGAACCATCCGATATCCGCGAACGCAATCGAACAGGTCCCCTTGCTGGACGAAGCTTGGTGTTTTGGCTTTCTCACCGTCATCGAAATCGCCGGACTTGGTTACTGCGGTGGTTACTTGATCCTCAATGGCTTTGGACATCCTCGCGAGTTTCATTGTTCTCTTCCAATTTTAGCCACCAAGACGCAGCAAATCCTGTACGGCGCGAGACTGCGAGAACACGTGATTGGCGAAGTGATTGCCGCAACCCTCCTTGAACGATCTCGCAGCACTCCCGATCTGATCTTATTGGACACTTTTGAAGCAGTTTCGATACAAAGCGCGCTGCGTTACCCTCTGGCGATCATTCACGTCAAAGATCCAGACGCAGTCGCCCCCTCAAACCCATCTGCTGGCTCGACTTCGCCAAGTGGCGCAGAACATAACGGTGATTTGGGTTTGCCACAGCGCGGCGGACTGACCATCAGTTCCCACATGTATTTGCCACTCCATCTTCGTGATTGGGTAAACCAACAAATTACCGAACACATCGCGCTAACCCACGACGCAAACACTGAGATTCGGAAGCTGCAGGCGTTTTCGCAACACTATTGTCTAAAGGAACCTTTTCAACGAATCCGCGACGCTTTAGCTGAAGCACAAGCCGCAGCAGCATGAAGACTCTGCTTTCAGAACACCAAAGCGTGTTAAACACGCTTTGACGCCATCGTCGCACTCATTTCCGCCACATTGTTTTTCTTACTCAGGTCAGCGTGACAAAGTTGGATAATCAACTCCAAATACGAAGCGAGTTAGCTTTGCAGTTCAGTCATCCCAAGATTTTGAGCTGTGGCATCAAGCCATTGCGAGTTGAAACCAAAAGTTACTTTTTCAATTCTACCTCCGTTATCGGTGGTATCGCACAACCGCCGCACGATTCCAATCGACAAGTGGCACGGCGTGAGCCCCAAGATCCTCGATCAAATGACGTTCCACTTCAACCAGCTCGAAGTCGTTCGCAAAAACTCTCGCGATTTCATCCGCCCAGCGACATGATTCGTATCAAAGATCGATTGTTCTATTTGCTGCAACCGTCTTTGCAATCACTCATTCATTCCAGCGATATCCAATTTCCATTTGAACCGTTTCCTTATCAGTATGCTGGAATCGCGTTCTTGTTTCCGCGGCAAGCCGCTATTTTGGCTGACGAAATGGGCTTGGGCAAAACCATGCAGTCCGTAACAACCATTCGGCTTTTGTTTCGCGCCAACATGATCAACAGCGTGTTATTGATTTGCCCCAAGCCGCTCGTTACCAACTGGCAACGTGAATTCAAGCTTTGGGCGCCAGAAATCAACGCAGTAACTGTTGAAGGTAGCCTGGCAAAGCGGCAAGCAATTTGGAACGCCAATCTGCCGGTGAAGATTACGAACTACGAATTGGTCACGCGCGATAAACGGCTCATCGATGCGTGCGGGCACGAATACGATCTGGTGATGCTGGATGAAGCGCAACGGATCAAAAACCCCGCAAGCAACACCAGCAAAGTTGTGCGGTCGCTACCGCGGCAACGAAGTTGGGCACTCACGGGCACGCCAGTGGAAAATAGCCCACAGGACCTTGTAGGCATTTTTGAGTTCATCAAGCAAGGATTCCTCAAACCGGAAATGCCAGCGCGGAAAATTGCCAAAGAATCCCGAGACTTCATTTTACGCCGCACCAAAGATCAGGTGCTGGAAGACATGCCGCCCAAACTCATGCGCGACGCGGAACTTGAACTGACCCAGGAACAACAAATCACCTACGAGCGAGCCGAGTCAAACGGCGTGGTTCGACTCAACGAAATCGGGGACGCGTTAACCGTGCAACATGTCTTCGAGTTGGTCTTGCGACTCAAACAGATTTGCAACTTTGATCCAGCCACTGGCGAAAGCTGCAAGATGCAACGCTTAGAAGCAGATCTGGCCGAAGTGATCGCTAGTGGGCAAAAGGCAATCATATTTAGTCAATGGGTCGAAACGCTCAAGTTGATCGCCGAGCGACTTCCACAAGCCAACCCCCTGCAGTACCACGGGCGAATTCCCTCCAAGCAACGCGATGCGATCTTGGACCAATTTAAATCTGATCCGAATTCGCATGTCCTGCTAATGAGCTACGGAGCCGGCAGTGTTGGACTCAATTTGCAATTCTGCCGTTATGTCTTTCTGTTTGACCGCTGGTGGAATCCGGCCGTCGAGGACCAAGCCATCAATCGCGCCCATCGCTTGGGCAGCTCGGGCAGCGTGACTGTCACCCGATTCCTGGCGAGCAACACCATCGAAGAACGCATCAACGAAGTGCTGGAATCCAAACGCGAAATGTTCGACATGATGCTGCAAGGTACGGATCACGTGCGCCGTTCAAAAATGTCACGTGATGAGATTTTCGGTCTATTCAACTTACGCACACCCGGGAAAAAGGCGATGGTCGCATGACCTTTGCTTCTGTGTGCGGATCTTCTGGAGAACAGCGTTTTCTTCCTTGACCGATGGATGCTGCATCTTCGCATACAAGATGACGGTCGAACCAATAACTCATCCGTTTTTGCAATTTCCGACTATTCCATTTCAATGGCTTTGGCGATGACCTGGAAAAATCGTGCGTAGTAGTCATTGTCGGCACCATCAAACTTGCGACGCGCTTGGGCAATTACCAGTTGTTGAGCGGGATCGACCACCAAAATACATCCCGAAAACGAGCCGTGACCGAACGTTGAATCGCTGAAGAGCAAATCCGCTGGATCCAGCGAGTTCGGATTTGCTTCCGGACGACGATGGCGTACCCTGTGCAAACCATAACCTTGTTCGACGTTGGCACCCGGAACATTCAATTTTCGCGGCAGCATCCGGTCGAAAGTCTCCTCTCGGATGAACTCCCAATCACCGTAACTTCCTCGATTGGCCATCCATTGCCCGAGAATTGCCAACTCCAGGGCTGTAAACTCACCGTCAGAACTGGCGTTGCCCATGACAACATCGCCAAATCCTAGCGGCTCAAACAAATGGTCATGGAATATCCGAATCGCCGTCTTAGCAGTTACTATCTCCATCGCTTTTGCGGCCAACTCAAATCCTTGACCGCAATACTCTAGTTTCGATCCAGGCTCGTTCACGTCGATTCCGTTCAGGACGATATTCTCCAGATGTGGGTTGCGCATGCCCCCCCATTCGGTATGCCCACTGAGTCCACTCGTGTGATTGAGTAATTGGCCAAACGTCGGAACAAAAGGTTCCTCTGGGTAATCGGAAAACACTTCGCCAAGTTGTACCTCGTAGGGTATCAATCCTTGATCGGCAAATTGACTGAACATCAAAGCCGTGATCGTCTTGGTAATCGAGGCTGTCCAACAACGATAGTCCAGATCTATCTTTTTGTTCTTCCGTTCATTGCTAAACGCCGTGTGAGTGATAACAACTCCTCGCTTGGCAACCAGGACCACAAATGGTTCACCGCTTGCCTCACACCATTCTCTGCAGAAAGCATCGATGACTGCTTTAGCAGATTCCGGAACTCCTGCCTCAGCGGCAGTACCTTCGCGAATAATTGGGGCTGGTTCCACTCGCATCCTCGGCGGGGCGAGCGTGCGCACCTTTTCACTCAGGCCCAATAGCTTAAGTTTTAATGCCAGATGGAAATCGTCGTTAATGGTGGACGCCCATTCAACAAACCTTTTCGGTCGGCCCAATTCCTGCGATTCGGCAATGCCCGCGACCAAGATCGCTCCCTTCTCGTGATCAGCCAGTCCACGGAACAAAAAATCTCTTGCCTCCCGGCGAAATTCGATTTGATGTTCTCGCCAGGCCGCCGGAGCATCATCACCGGGAAAATTGGGGAATTCAACGGAAAAGTCTGGCGCGTAGCTCTGCTCGCCAAGATTCGGCAGAGCATACAGCGTAAACGAACGGCGAAAGGGTGTACCATTTGGAGCGGTGCCTTCGAGCCAAGACAGCCAACGGCCGGGAGTATCTGGCCGGTCCGCTTCACGCAGTTCCGCATCGAACCAACGCACTGAAAAGCCCGGGTCTAGTCCGAACTGGCGGGCTGCCTCCGCGTCGCGCCAAACAATTCGTGGAGGCAGGCCGGGCATAAAAATCCATCCGCCAAATCGAGAAGTAATCAATTCGAGCGATTGAAACTCGCGACGCGCAGCTTTCCGTTCGTCCAGCGTCGCTTGTGCACAAACGATTGGAGAAGCGAACGACAATACGATGCTCAGCCAGCAGGATACCAAAACTAAAAACCGGCCAACCACCGATAGTTTCTGACAAAAGTTGCTTGAATAGTCGTGCATATTCAACCTTTTCAGCCAATGTTTTTGCCGAGACAACGGTTGTCTCAATGGGCAGGCGCTTGCGAAGACATGATCGCCTAGCGAGATCGATCGCGTTGAATTCTTGCAATCTCAGCCTCCGCCGCAATGAAACCAAACGGAGCCCAATTCGCGCCGTCGACCACCTTGCGCCACATCGCCTCAGCCTTTTCAGAATCACCCTCCAACCACAACCAGCAGCCAACACCATAACCATAAGTGGCCAAATCCAAATCGCTCAGTTGACGACCGTTTTCCGGTAGCAAATCTTGCGGCAACAACTTCCCTTGGTACATGCGGATGCGACGAAGGTAGGCACTGTTTTCAATCACTTCCCAGTCATCGCTGACCTCAGCCAAAAGTTGCTCAGCTTCTTCCTCACGTTTCATCCTACGCAATGTCAAATAGAGCCAATCGATTGTTGCGACCCGCATATCCGTATTCGTACTAGACGCGAGACATTGTCGGTAAGACTTGGCCGCTGCTTCAAAGTCACCCTGTAAGTAGTACGCCAGCCCAAGATGATAATAGATATTTGTATGCAGCGTGCTGGTCGGGATACCTTGCGCGTTGGGTTGGCCATCCGGCTCGACCTCATCTTCAGTACCCTGAATTAACTCAGCGGCCCGCTTCAGATCAGCAACCGCCAGATCGAATTTCCTCAACGTGATCCACCGATGGCCACGATGTCGCAAAAGCTTGGCATCGTCTCCAAATTCATTCAGCGCCTTATCGAGGACTGCAATGGCTTCTCGATATCGACATAAATAGGCAGTGCGGCGGGCAACCCAAATTCTGGCGTCGATACTTTGCGGATCAGCTGCCATCTCACCCACAGCCCGCTTCAATTGCGATTCTAATGCTTCCGCCTGTTCTCGCGAGAGAGCAATTTGCTTGAGTTGTTTGCTCAACAAAGATATCGCTTCGAAATCGTTTTCATCCTGCGCATCATGAGCCGCCACCAAAGAAATCGCAAACATCAAAAGCGTTACTATCATTTGACTACCCTTCATTCCATGAGCACGACACCAAGGGAAACGAATCGAATTTCGGATCGACTTGATCCTCGAATTACAATTACGGCAAATCGGACGAATACAACCAGACAGTCTATGAGGCCGGGCTTGGAAGCTCAACCACTACGTTTTACCACCTCTATTATAGACAATCTATGGGAAGACTTTTTGGCCGCTTAAACTCGAAATTGTCGAGTAGATTCTGAGATTATCGCAAGCAACTCCTCAAGGAGGGAACCAGCAGGAACAAGGATTCACTGAGCGTAATCACGCCGCGATCAAATCGCCATTTTCGCGAGCCTCCTTGCTTCTAGTAGAGCTTGATTTCTTTGATGGCGACCGCCAGGGCTGCCTGCAACTTGGCTGGATTGGCTGATTGAAAGGTTTCTCGCGTGCTGGCCAGCTCGGACATGAACTTGGCCACCTCCTGGTCGTGAGTCAATGCCTCGCTGCCGGAGAAAATTGGGGCGGATGTTACCAGCGTGCAGAGTTTGCTGGACCAGAAGCCTGGCTATTCGCGAATGGTTGGCTTTGACGAAATCGAAAAAAGAGTTCGACCTCAACCTGCCGCGATTCATCGAGAGTCAGGAAACCGAAGGCCTTCAGGACATCGCGGGTCACTTATTCGGAGGCATTCCGGTGGCCGATATTGACGCCCTGCAACAATTTTGGGACGTCTACCCAACGCTTCGCAGATCATCGTTCAAACCAAAAATCAGCCGCAACTCGCTAGCGTCCGGTTCGATCGGGTTGGATTTCGCGGATGAACCGGGGGCTAGCGCCCTGCGGCTGATTTTAGTGCTTTGGCAGATACATTCGGTCCTGCGCTTCGCCAACATACTGGATGACCGTGTCCAAATCATCCTCGGTATTAATACACTGGCAATCGCCCAATGCCGTCCAAACAGGACGCTCTCGAAACTCTTCCCAGTGTTCTCGCAGTCCGCGTGTCGCGTTGGCTTTCAATTGGTCGCGAATATTGTTGCCGGTGTAACCCGGTGCTGTTACGACCACATGCACGTGATTCGTTCGCGCCGCCAGTCTGCAAGTTTAGGTTGCGGCAACTGTTCGCCTTGACGGCGGCGTCGCCAACCGCGTTCGTCACCCTGAAGAAACGTGCCATAGATCGTCCAAGTGATAAAGTAGGCCAACGGTTCGTCTCCGTGCATCGTCGCCTCCGGAATGTGGACAAAAAAAGAGGTTGTTCGCGATATCAATATACCACAACCTAATGAACCGTGGGCTAGTGCCCGTCGGCTGATGCACAATGAAATCAGCCGCAACGCGCTAGCGTCCGGTTCCTATTTGCCGAATTCGCTAAACCTTCTCCTCACAAAAAGTTGCAAGGCTAGATTGTTGAACTAACTTTAAGCCGGCTGGTGAGAGATTTGAAATCAAGCAAAGATATTCCTTTTCGAATAAATTGTTACTTTGACGCATACCAACGAACGATCTCCGTAACTAGCATGAATCCTGGATTACCAACTGAGTTTTTGCAGCGGCTGGAGACAATCGTTCCAGCGGACTGGTTGTCGATAGTCCACGAGAGTTTTCTACACCCAAAGTCAACATCGTTTCGCGTAAATACACTCAAATGCACACCCGACATTGCTCGACAAGAACTGTCAGCGGCTGGGATAGCACTCGCGCCAATCGAATGGTGCGAACACGCGTTTGCTGTTCCGGCATCCGCTCGAGCATCGATCACCCATCATCCTTTGGCCGAAAACGGGGGTTTGTATGTGCAAGGGTTGTCAAGTATTTTGGCAAGCCTGCTACTCGACCCCCAACCGGGGGAGCAGGTTCTGGATCTGGCTGCGGCACCTGGCGGGAAGGCCAACCACCTCGCCGCACTCATGAAAAATATGGGTTGGTTGTCGGTTGTCGAGCCGATCCGCAAACGCATGTTCGTCTTAGCGGATAATTTAAAACGCGCCGGTGTAAAAATCAGCCACACCTATCTAATGGATGGTCGAAAAGTCGGTGACAAAGTTCCGGGCCGATTCGATCGCGTTATGTTGGACGCACCCTGTAGCGGCGAAGCTCGTTTCAGCATCGATGAGCCGGAAACTTTTGCATATTGGAGCCCGAGAAAAATTAACGAGCAAGCTCGAAAGCAAAAAGCCTTGATCGTCTCAGCCTTCAAAGCTCTGCGTAGCGGAGGCCGGATGCTGTATTGCACCTGCAGCTTCGCTCCAGAGGAAAACGAATCGATCGTAGATCATTTGCTGCAAATGTATCCTGACGAGGCTCGGCTCGTAGCCCTTGATCTGCCAATTACTAACTGGCACGCTGGTTTGACTTGGTTTGGGAATGATCGCTGGAGTGATCAACTTCAATTGGCGCGGCGGATTCTTCCAAACGAACTCTTCGATGGCTTTTTCCTTGCGCGGATTGAGAAGAACTAACGAAGTTCGTACGGGGGCATTCGCACGACAGTCGATGCTAAGCAAGCCGACAGCAACCAGTCGCTGAACGGTTGTTCAACCGGCGTCTCGTCGAATCCAGTAGTTCAAGTGTTGGCCGCAGGCCTGCTGGTATACAATTTGCCGGATGTAAGGCTCGGACAATGCATGCTATCACTAAGACTGCTCGCAAAAGAATTTGCGAATTCAGTTGGGCTTGCCATTGTCGATAAAATCAAAGAAGACAGGGCCGGAAATCAATGTTTAGGGTACTTGATGCCAAAAACGGAAGTGCGAATGAAACACGCAGGAACACCTCGTACCTGAGTTCCTGTCCCCACAGTTACCCGGAGTTGTGACTTGGAGTTGTCAATCGCTGCTACCAGCGCTGATGGAAATTTACGCCTGGAGTAGGCGATTTGAACTTCATTTTCGTATCAAATCAATGAACTTACGATTCGAAACAATCTTCGCCTTGATTCTGGTAGTCACGGGCAGCGAATCTCTCGGTCAATACTACGGGCGATCGCTCAGTCATTTCAACGATACCGTCGTTGATACGAGCGACACGATGAAGATGAATTCGCCATCAGCCAACGACTCTAGTCCTTCTCCTTCGGACATGAGTGTTGAATCCGCGCCCAATGAAGCGCTGAGCCAAGTCATTACTGAGATGGTCTTGAAGAATATTCCTCATCACTACATCGATGACCGAAAATGGGGATTGCAAGAGGAACGATTCGATGGTCTCGATATTCGTTGGGACGATGATCGTATCAAGACAAAGCGCAAAAAGAAGCTGGTCAATCACGGGAACTGGCAAAAGTACTCTGTGGAGTTGATCAACCCGGAGGATTCATTTGCGATTGAAGTCGGTGAGATGCAGCTACGCGACGACGGCAAGCTCGAGTTTGACGTCTGTTTTGTTTCACAACTAGCCTTGTTTGGACGCCATGCGAAATGGTTCAAAGGAGTTCAACAATATAGCGTCAGCATTGAAGGCGAAGCAGTTGTGCGTTTGTCGCTAAGATGCGAACTGGGAATTGATTTCGTTTTTCGCCACGGGCGAGCTAATGTAGTCTTCTCGCCAGTTGCCAAGCAGGCCGCGATCCAGCTAGACGAATTCAAAATCCACCGAGTCAGTAAACTCGGCGGAGAGTTCGCGCAACAGGTGACCAAGGGTGCCCGCTCAATCTTGGACAAGAAGATCGAAGAGCATGAAGAAAAGTTGGTCGAAAAAATCAACGCCCAGATCGACAAGAAAAGAGACCGCCTGACCATTTCTCTGAACGATGCGCTCAAGTCTAAGTGGGCTGAAAAGGCCATGCCGCACCTGCCTGCACATTTGCGCGACACCGTCGAGAGCAAATAATGGAACACGTTGATTGCAACAAATTCTTGGCTGGCGGTAATGGTGTGAGAGCGCGAGTTGGCAGCTTGTGCAAATTGAGTCGCTGGCGAAGCAAACCAAGACGTTCATTCGCTGCCGAACGTCGTCATAGCAGTCATGTCTAGAAGATGGCGGCAGCCGCCGTTGCCTGACAAAACTTCGATCATTGCCAACACTTATTCGAACAAGCTTGCCAGTTGGATCTTGCCACTGCCTAAGCGACCGTCGTAGTTGGCCGTTTCTATGCCCAGGATACCGGATTGGGTGCAGGCTGCCTCGATTCCAGCTTTCATGCCAGCTCTCACTTGTGCTTCGCGCGGGGCACTGACAATGATTTCGTAGATGCACTCAACACGTGCATTGAGGACGTTGTCGGGATCATCTTTCAGCAGCGGGCAATAGGCGTGGTTCGTAGTGGCCACAACGTTTTCGTAGTTCTTTGCACCGACCTTGGAGCCACTGGCGGCACATTTGACTACGACTTCCGGGATCTGGTTCGCGGCCAGCAACGATTTTTCCGCGGCCGTCAACGCTGCCTCGATCGACTCCCCCAGGATCAAGAACATGCCACCGGTCACTCCCGTTGTGACATTAAATTTGCGCTGAACGAAAAACGCTCCATCCATCCGTGGAATGCGGTACATCGATCGACCGCCAAACAGCTCCAATTCCTGTTCATAGCGATCGGCGAATTGTTGGATGATGCTCCCCTCCAGGTCGATCGTCTGTTCCGCGTATTCCTGAGGCAACCAATCAAAAACGCTGGATTGCGGGTTCGGCAAGGCACCTTTGCGCAGACGCAGCGCCAAACACTTTGTAAGTTGGTCCAGTTTTCGATCCATCATCTGGATCACAAATCCAGGTCTTCCATCTGGTGTTTCATCCGGATTTAGCTTTCTCTCAAGCGTTGCCTCACAGGGGGGAGCGGTCGCTGAACGCCCCAAGCCCTTGGTCTCCATTGCCGCCTCATACGCCCATTTTTCGTTAATGCTCGTCACGAGCACGCGACACAATTGCGCGGAGAACGTCTCCGAATAGTTGTCTTGAATGGGAACGCCGTTGATCTTGATGTCCATATTGCTCCACTTGCTCTTGTACTTCCACCGACACCGGATTTTCGTTACGCTAAAGCTTCGTTGTGAAGCCTGCCATGGAAAACTTGGACGGATTATAAAACAAAATTGACCAGAGGGAAGTAGAACCCTCGGATCCAGAGGCTCCTCATCGGCGAGGTCGGTGTTTGAAGGTGCTGTTTCCATCGTTGTCGGCTGCAAAACACATCGACGCATGGCCGATCACTTGCGACATACCAAGGGGCAATACACGTTTGCTGGACGGTTTCGTTGAATTACTACTCGGGCGCGACACTTACATTGATGAAAGTTTTTTGCATATCTGACGACTTGATGATGACGGGCAAAATCGCGTCGATCGCTCGAAATATGCAAATTCCTTGCCGAATCTTCGCCAACGTTTCCGACTTGGAACGTCGGCTGAAGTCGCCGGAGGGTGAAACTCAACAGGACTTTGGAGGCGAGAAGACCTTGTGGCTGATTGACCTGCAACGCAATCAAGAAGATTGGCCGCGCGTTCGTGAATTAGCGCAATTAATGGATCCGCCGGCGCAGATTGTTGGATATGCACAGCATGTTCTGCCTCACTTAATCGAAGAAGCACAGCTCGCTGGCTTCGATCGAGTTTTGACTCGTGGCAAATTTGATCGGCAAGTCGCATCACTGATTGAAGAATTCGCCGCGCATGCTTGATAACGCACCGTTTAAGTCGATTGAATACAAGGGCCTAGTCATTGAAGGCTATTCCCGCGCGGCCGTGCAAACCTATTGGCGCATCGATCAATTGCGTTTGGGATTTGATTTAGGGGCTCAGCCGTGGGATTTTATGGGAACCCCTAACTGGTTTATCAGCCATACCCATCTCGACCACATCGCGGCGATTCCAGCCTATGTTGCTCGACGCCGCATGATGAAGATGGAACCACCCGTAATCTATCTGCCTGAGTCCGCTGTCGACACAGTGCATCGCTTGCTCCGCAACTTTTCCAGACTAGACCGCGGAAAACTCCCCTGCGAGTTGGTTGGTGTCGTCCCTGGAGATGAAATTGACTATTCACGTGAGCTGTCAGTCACGGTCGGCAAAACGACTCACACGGTTACAAGCGTCTGTTATCTCGTTTATGACCGCCGTTATAAGTTGCGACCAGAATTCGCTCAATTGACGGGTGACCAAATCCGCGACTTGCGATTAGCAGGCCAAGAGGTAACCTATGAAGTGCGCGTGCCGCTAGTTGCCTACATGGGGGATACAACGGCTGTCGGCCTCGACGAAAACCCCGACGTCTATCAGGCTAAAGTGCTCATCTCCGAGATGACGTTCATCGCCGAAGATCATCGCGCCGAGTTGATTCGAAAATCAGGTCACATGCACTTGGATGATTACGTGCAACGCAAAGATCTTTTCAAGAACGATCTGATTCTGGTCGGTCATATCAGCACCCGCTATTCCAAGAAACAGGCTGAACGCTATGTGAACAAGAGGTTACCGGGGCTGCTGGATGACCGGCTCAAGATTTGGATTTAGCCATCGCATTCCGCGCGATCGCACGATAGACAACTCCACCCACTAATCTTAGTTCAAAAGTCTTAGTTCAGATGGAGCTTGGTAGATCAGTAAGCTGATCACGGAATAGTGCCGATGTCATTCTTCAATTGTTCCTCGCTGGATTCCAGATGAACTTTAGTGACGCCAAAATTCCTGCACCCACCAGCGTTTACGTGCACGTTCCTTTCTGTCGCCAGCGTTGTGGTTATTGCAACTTCGCCTTAGTCGCTGACCGAGACTATTTGATCAAGGACTTTCTGACAGCATTAGAATCCGAGATGATGCAATACGAGGCGACGGGTGCGATAGATACTCTATTCTTAGGCGGAGGAACGCCAACTTTACTCGATGGCGATGCGCTCACGCAGTTGTGTGAATCGATCTTTCGACGTTTCAAGCTTCGGGCTGACGGAGAATTTTCGATCGAGGCCAATCCCAATGACCTCGACTCAGATAAAATCAAGTGCTTGAGGGATCTCGGCGTGAATCGACTCAGTTTGGGCGCGCAATCGTTCAATGCGCTCAAGCTTGATTTTCTGGAACGAGATCACGATGCCGCTCAAATCTATCAGGCAATTGACCTGAGCCGTGCGCATTTCGAAAGTATCTCGTTAGATTTGATGTTTGGTGTGCGTGGTGAGACTGCTGAAGTTTGGCAAACCGACCTTGATACGGCGATCAGCACGCAGGTGCAACATATTTCCACGTACGAACTGACGATCGAAAAGGGAACTCAATTTTGGAATCGAACCAACCGTCGTGAGCGCCTGAAGACAAACGAAAACAATAACGCGAAACTCTACTTGCTAGCCCAAGAACGCTTAACTCGAGCAGGATTTCACCAGTATGAAATCTCCAATTTCGCTCAGCCGCAACATGCTTGCCGCCACAATCAGGCGTATTGGAACGGCAGTCGATATTGGGCTTTCGGACCGGGGGCCGCTAGTTTTGTGGGTAACACAAGGAGAATTAATCATGCAGGCGTCATTCGCTATATTCGAGAACTCAAGCAAGGCCGGTTGCCGCTGGCCGACCAGGAGCACTTGACCCATCGTCAGATTGGGATCGATATGTTGGTCTTTGGTTTGCGGCAAGTATCCGGCTGTAACTTGATGCGTTGGCAAGAGTTCAGCGGATTAAATGTGCAGGACTTGCCCACAACCATCATCGATCGATTTATTGATGCTGGATGGATCAGCCTTGACTCGACTGCAATTCGCCTAACGCAATCAGGGTTGTTGTTCGCCGACGCGATTTGCAGCGAACTTTTCACCGCCATGGATAAAATACGGGGACAGGTAAAGTAATTGGCAAGGTCGGCAAAATTTCTCAGAAGTACTGGATGCCTAGAACCACACGAGTCGCGCCGGGAGGCATGGCGTTCCATGTTCTCAATCGGGGTACCGGTAAGAACCAATTGTTTTTCAACAATCAAGTTTGCTGGGCGTTCGAGCCTACTTGCGGCGCAGTGTATTGCGCGGAACACCCACGGCAGCTCCCAGTGGAACGAAGCAACGGCCAAAATACTGGGCTTGCAGGCAACGCTCCGCCAGCCTGCCAGGCCAAAGAAGCGACAAACTGTACCTGCCCCAGTTTTTTTGGCAGAACTAAATTTCGGAAGCGAACGTCTAACCTCCGTTGCTCGCATTGAGCGAGTATTCTCGTTTTTTGATTTCCCATTTTCGGAAAGGCATTTTATGAAATCGCTTCTGTTGTCCTGCGCGCTGTTCTTATCATTCGTCGGGTTGTGCGTGACACCCGGTTGCAGTCCCAAGCCTGAATTCGAAATGCAAGTCAATCCTGACAACACACTGATCGGCGACGATGACGATGAGTCGGATGCCCATGGACGTCGCACGAAAGTAATCGACTGACGACTGTACTACCCGCTAGTCGTTGGACTGAAGCAAGCGGATCGGCACGCTTCTGCAACAGTCGCTGCATGCGCTCGCCGATGGCGTCACTAAAATCCAAACCGCTCAAAGTGGGAGAAGCGGGAATGGAGAGACGCGTCCGATCCGGTACGTCATTGATGTGTGTTTGACTGCTGTCCTACAACGAAGGAACTACAAGCTGGCGACTCGGTCAGTGGTTTCCCAATCAACCGATTCTGAATTGAACCGGAAGGCTTGCGCTGGCTCTGCTGTGGACTCTGGCGGAGGAGCGCGAGTTCTCCGGTTTCAACCAACCCAAATCTTTAAATTTGGTAAAGGCTCAGTCGGAATGAAGTGGAACATCATTACCACAAAAATGACCTTCGAGCGGCCCATTGCCAGCTTGCACGTACGGCGTAAGTTTGACCAGCCCAAATCGACCTGCTCAAAGCCACCCCTTTCCCGCGTTGTGTGGACGATGGCCCCCGTAATCCAGAATTACTGGGTATCGCAACTCAAAAGTGCGTCCCAAACGTAAAATGTTAACAGCGAACGTGCGTTCTTTGCATTCGTTTGCGGCTAAATCAGCGAGAAATTCTGAATTGCCCCTTGTCGAAATGCACTCAATTCGTCATCATCGAGGGTCCAAATAGCGACAAATTCGCATTGCTTGGCCCCCTCTGCAACGCTCAACCTCGTTTGTTTGATGGGCCTTTTTGTTTGACGGGAATGCGTCATCAATCACGGTATCTACTCGGCCGACAAGGCCACAATTGTCGATCGATACCGTTTTCAATCACCCATTTTTGAAATATTTTTGAACACAGTATAGATAACTAATGGCACGATACACTGGAGCAAAAGGTCGGATTAACCGTCGCCTGGGGACCCTGATTTACGAGAACAACGGCGCGGCGAAGGCGATGGAACGTCGTGGCAATCAACCTCCTGGAATGCATACCCGAGGTCGACGTAGTTCGAACTACGGAATTGCTTTGATGGAAAAACAAAAGATCAAACATTATTACGGTCTGGGCGAAAAGCAACTTCGACGTTACTTCGATAAAGCTTCTCGCATGAAAGGAAACACGGGGGAGAATTTGTTGTTGATGTGCGAACAGCGCTTGGATAACGTCGTACGTCGCGTGGGGTTAGCGAAATCGCGGCCTCAGGCACGACAAGGCGTCGCGCATGGACATTTTCAAGTGAACGGAGTCAAGGTCGACCGTCCTTCATACCAACTTCGCCCCGGCGATGTGATTACTTTACGCAACCGTCCCAACCTGCGAAACCTGTATCAAGGCATCGAGGCGATGGGAGTTGAAGGCCGAGGCATTGAATGGGTATCTTTCGACAATGAGACGATTTCGGCGACCGTTCATGGCAAGCCGAGTGCATCCGATATCAGCTTACCGGTGGACGTCAACATCGTCGTCGAGTTTATGTCCCGCTAGTCAGCTTGATTATTTGCAGCGGTTCTGCGTCTGGTTCTGACCGCGCTGGTACACGATCCACACCCAATTTCGAGGTGGTATTGCGCGCCGGTAGTAACGTATTAAGACCCTTGTTCAGTAGGTGAAACGAGCATGCATTCAAGACTTGTGGTAATTGGCGGAGGTCCAGGTGGCTATGCGGCCGCTTTTTTGGCGGCGGACGAAGGTATCGAAGTGACGCTGGTCGAGGCGGAAAGCCGACTCGGTGGAACATGTTTGCTACGCGGTTGCATCCCCTCCAAAGCTCTGCTGCACGTGGCAAAAGTCATGTCCGAAGTCGATGAACTCGGAGCGGATTGGGGAATTAACTACGGGAATCCCTCTATCTCGATTGATCAGTTGCGAGCGCGAAAGGACAAAGTGATTTCGACTTTATCCGGCGGCTTAGGACAGCTGGCCAAACGCCGTAACGTCAATATCATCAAGGGGCATGCCAAGTTTCTGAATTCTTCCACGCTCGACATTCAGGGAGAAAATGCCACGCAACTTAGCTTCGACCATTGCATCATCGCGACTGGCAGCGTTCCCGCCATGCCTGCCGCGTTTGATCTAGGCAACGATCAAGTCGTCGATTCAACCGGCGCTTTGGAACTGAAACAAATCCCGGAAACCATGTTGGTCATCGGTGGCGGTTACATTGGTTTGGAAATGGGAACGGTCTACGCTCAACTCGGATCGAAGGTCAGCGTAGTCGAGTTGATGGAAGGGCTGTTGATGGGTGCCGACCGCGATCTTGTCAAGCCTTTGGCAAAACGCCTCAAGACATTGTTCGAAGATCGCATCTATTTGAATACTAAAGTCGGTTCCATCGGCATGAAGGGGGGGAAAGTCGAGGTTGCTTTTGAAGGTCCAGGCAAATTCGGCACCGAACTTTATGACAAGGTGCTTGTTTCAGTCGGACGTCGTCCGCGCACGGATCACTTAGGTTTGGAAAACACCAAGTGCCAACTCGATCAACGCGGCTTCATCAAACACGACGACCAACTACGCACGGATGATCCCAATATTTTTGTGATTGGTGATGCCGCCGGCGAGCCGATGCTGGCGCACAAGGCCACTCATGAGGGGCGAATTGCCGTCGAAACCATCGCGGGGAAAAACGTCGTGTTTGATAAGCGCGCAATACCAGCTGTCGTATTCACGGACCCCGAAATCGCTTGGGCGGGTATCACCGAAGAACAGGCGAAGGCGGAGGGGAGACAAGTCGAAGTTGCTGTCTACCCTTGGGCCGCCAGTGGCCGCGCACAAGCCCTCGGCCGCACGGATGGTCTCACGAAATGGATCATCGACCCAGAAACCGATTGCGTCATTGGGTGCGGCATCGTTGGACCGGGTGCTGGCGAATTGATTGCCGAAGCGGTCTTGGCCATCGAAATGAGTTGCGAAGTTCGCGACATTTCCGAGTCAGTACACGCTCATCCGACGCTGAGCGAAACGTTGATGAATGCCGCTGAAGTTTACTTCGGGACTGCAACCGAAATCTACAAACCTAAAAAGGCAGTCGCTCATTGATGATTGCCAGTGACTTCATCAGGCATGGCTGAGTAGATGAATCCTCTAATTGGATAACAACTCCGCTCGCTCTTCGCTGGACAATTTTCGGGCACGGCGTACACTGAGGGCATGGCAGACCTGATTGCACAAGGGGAAAAGTCGGATGATCGCTGGCGGCGTCAGCTGAGCGATGATGAATTGGTAATCTTGGGGCGGGAATGCGTTGGCTTTTCCATTCCCTGGGATGAGCGAATTTCTCGCCAGCATGCTCGCATCCGCTTGCGCGACGGGCGGCTTAAAGTCGATCGCATCCCTGAGTCTGTGAACCCGGTGTTCTACCGCGGGAATCGCCTCGATTCATTTTGGGTTTCTCCGGGCGAACATTTCGTGATCGGCAACACGAAGTTCACACTGGTTGCTGAGCGCGCTTTTGTCTCGATCAAGAATCGCAAACCCGTTAAACAACAATCGTTCAAGCGGGAGCACCTGCGCGAGCTTCGTTACCGGGACGCCGATCACCGCGTGGCGATGTTGAATCAGTTGCCTGATATCGTGGCGCGGGCCATCAACGAAGTCGATTTGCTCGTGCGCTTGACAACCGTGCTGCTTACCGGCATACGGCGTGCGTCGACGGTCGCAATTGTCGAGATGACGAATCAAGGGACTGACCCAACCGTCAACGTTCTGCATTGGGATCGACGCCTACTAAGCGGAGGCGATTTTCTCCCCAGCATGTCCCTAATTCGTGAAGCGATTGAGTGTGGGGAAACGACGCTGCACGTGTGGGATGCACAAGCTGACAGCGAATCGGAATCCGCGTCGCCATCCTCCAGAGACTTCACGCTGCAAAGCGAAGGAAATTGGGCTTTCGTCGTTCCTCTAAGCAAGGAGGTGAAGCCCCCCCGCGCACTGTATGTGGCCGGCGACTCCAAACGCAACTCAGAGTCAGAGACTCCCTTTCACACGGAAGACCTGAAGGATGACATGAAGTTCAGCGAACTAGTTGCTGCCACCTTGGGTAATCTCCTGTTGTTGCGGAGGTTGGAACAACGCCAGGCCAGTTTGCGTTCGTTTTTTTCACCGGTTGTGCTCGAGGCCATTGCCAATGTCGATCCAGATGACGTTTTGCGGCCGCGCGAATGCGATGTGTCCGTGCTGTTCTGCGATCTGCGCGGTTTCTCTTTAACTTCGGAGCAAATGTCTGATCAACTCTACGAGTTGTTGGACCGCGTGAGCCAAGCCTTGGGGGTTACTACCCGACAGATCCTCGAATTCGGGGGAGTCGTCGGCGATTTTCATGGAGATTCTGCCATGGGTTTTTGGGGGTGGCCGCTGACACAACCTTTATCGGTACTCAAGGCTTGCACGGCGGCAATGCGGATTCAACGTGAATTTCGCGAACTCGCTCAACGACAAGAACATCCGCTGCGCGACTTTCAGTTCGGTATGGGGATTGCCACGGGTCGCGCCGTCGCTGGCCGAATTGGAACAGCCGATCAAGTCAAGGTGACGGCTTTTGGGCCGGTCGTGAACTTAGCCGCTCGTTTGGAGACGATGACACGGCAGCTCAAAGCTTCGATTCTCATCGATGAGGCCACAAGCACACGCCTTAAACAACAGCTGCCTCACGACTCGGATATTTTGATACGGCGTTTGGCCAGAATTCAACCATTTGGGATGAAGAATACTTTCATGGTCTGCCAACTGATGGACGCCACGGCTAAAGATAGCTTGTCCCAGAAGCAAATCGACGCCTATGAAAGGGCATTGGATCTGTTTTTGGAAGGAAACTGGAACGAAGCGTTCGAACTATTGCATCAGGTTCCCGCCAGCGACCAGGCGAAAGATCTGCTCACCGTTTATATCGCCCAGCACCACCGTACGCCCCCCGTCAAATGGAACGGCATCATCGAAATTGAACGCAAGTAGCCAGCGGCGGCAACGATGTTTCCCGCGCTGAATCGTGAAGTTGCGACGTGCTGATTCGCATGCGCGCTCAACGTTGCCAGTGCGGCTTGCGCTTTTCCAAAAAGGCGGCCAAGCCTTCCCGTGCATCATCTGTCCCGCGCGCCACGGCCGATACCTGAACCGAATCGCGCAATTGGGAGACCACCGGGCTGGGCGAGCAATCCAACACATGCTGTTTCGTGATTGCCAAGGCTCGCGGTGAACCCGTCAAAATGCTTTTGGCCAACATGTCGATACGGCGCTCCAACAACTCATCGGGAACCACATCATGCACAAGACCAACTTGCATGGCTCTTTGCGGTGAGACCTGCTCACCCGAGAGTAGCCAGTGGCTGGCCGTTCCTGCGCCAACGCGATGAATCAACAGCGGCGTAACGATAGCCGCAGTAATACCGCGCAGCGGCTCTGGCAATGCAAAAAACGCTGATTCAACACTCACCATGAAATCGCAGGCTAAAACAAATCCCATGCCACCCGCCAACACGGGCCCTTGAATTGCGGCCACGGTCGGCACCGGCAACGTGAAAATCTTCGTCAACAGATTGCAATAGACTTTTGAATCTTCCATCCATTCCTGCTCAGCATGGGGCGAACAGGCGCGCTGCTGCATTTCGCCGAGATCCATTCCTGCACAAAAGACTTTGCCCGTCGCCTGGAATATCAGCAGACGCAGTTGCGGGTCGCTGCCCTGCTCTTGCACAGCCTCCTGCAATTGCTCGATCAATTCATGGGTCAATGCATTCCGCTTGTCAGGTCGATTGAGGGTGATCCGGCCAATTCCGTTCTCAGTAGTTGATGTAATCATGTTTCCGGTTTATTGCAAAATGTTCATGGTTCACCAGCCGAACGGTGAATGATACTACGCCAACCTGTAGCAATAACAACTGTATTGCTCAACGCAAACCGTAAGGGACCTGTTATCCGATCCAACCATCGATTATCTAAGCAACGACTCCGTTTCGAGGTCCAATTTCGGTATCCAACGGTGCAAACTCCACTGGCTAAGCGAATTCGTTCATTGGCCTTGCATTTTAAATCGAGCGACCGGATCTGTCAGGGGACATTAGCGCTTTGGATGTTATCCCCGTGTCTCGCGGCGTTTGGACACACCTCGAATTTTGCGCGGAATCTGCTAGAATCGGCGAACGAATTCGAATCGATGCCAAGTTGATCTTGTAGGCTCATTTCAATTCGCCGCGTATAACTTTTGACCTAATTTCCGGCTAATCATCATTTCCGTAAGTTCATTCAATGCCGACAAAAGATAAAGTACTGGTTGCAAACGGCCAAGGGTTTTGGGGAGACAGCATTCTCGGACCTATTCGATTGGTTGAGGAAGGGCCCCTCGATTACTTGACGTTGGATTATTTGGCCGAAGTGACGATGAGCATTATGCAAAAGCTCAAGAGTCGCGATCCGCAGGCCGGGTATGCCACCGATTTTGTGAGGATGATCGAACGCGTCCTACCTACATGCCAAAAGAAAGGGATCAAGATTGTAGCCAACGCAGGTGGCGTCAATCCACAGGCCTGCCGAGCCGCTGTCGCCAAAGTCATCCGATCACTGAACATCCGCGGCGTGAAAGTCGGGATCGTCGAGGGCGATGATATTTTGAGCGAACTGCCGGCTTTGATTTCCGCCGGGGAGACGTTCAAGAACATGGATAATGGTGAATTGCTTGAGCCGTACCTCGATCGTGTACAAAGCGCGAACGTTTATATCGGCGCGGCGCCGATTGTCGAAGCCCTCCAACAAGGAGCAGACATCGTGATCACGGGACGAGCAACCGATCCCTCAGTCGTTGTGGCACCGCTGGTTTATGAATTCGGTTGGTCCCTGGATGATTTTGACAAGATCGCGGCCGCCACGATCGCTGGCCACATTGTCGAGTGTGGCGCCCAATGCAGCGGCGGCAATTTCGTCGGCTGGAAAGATGTGCCCGATATGGCGCGCATCGGCTACCCGATTGTCGAAGCGCGGCCTGACGGCACGTTTTGTATCACCAAACACGAGGGGACCGGTGGCTTGATCAACTGCCAGACGGTGACGTCACAACTGGTTTACGAGATGGGTGACCCAGCGTCTTACATCACTCCAGACTGCATTGCCGATTTCACGACAATCCGCCTGAAAGATGGCGGTAACCAGAGGGTTGAGGTTTCCGGTATTAAGGGGCGTCCCGCAACCGACACTTATAAAGTCTCGATCTCGTTCCAGGAAGGTTATAAGATTGTCGGTCAGTTGACGGTCGCGGGTCCAGATGCAGTTGAAAAAGCTCGCTTGTGTGCCGATATCGTGTTCGCCCGAGCTGCCTTGGATGGAGCGGCCTTTGCCGAAAGCGAGCGGTTTGTAGAAATCGTCGGCACAAATGTCTGCCATGCTGGGATCATGCCGCCACCCAGCGATCCTGCCGAGGTCGTATTGCGAATTGGTGCCCGCTCGCACGATCGGCAAAAGTTAGATCGCTTGGGGATGGAGATTGTGCCTCTGGTCACCAGCGGCCCACCGGGAGTCACTGGCTTTGCTGGCGGCCGACCCAAAGCGACGGAAGTCATCAGCTATTGGCCAGCGCTGATCTCTAAAGAACGGATTGACTGTCGCGTGTCGGTCGAAGAATTTTAGATGGCCGGCAGTGCTCAATTTCCTTGAAGCAATTTGGGCGGGGGATTGATTTCTGGGCTAGTTAGTTCGCTGAGATTCGATCTCCGCTTTGCCCGGCCCCAGATAGGCTCTAAACCACTCCACTTCGAACGATCGCAGTTCCCGCAGTGCGCTAAAAATTCCTGTCTCCGTTACTCATAGGTCAACGTGCCGCTGCGACTCATGATGCCAGCGGTGCCTCGCTTATGGAAAAAAAGTTTTATAGGTGCCTTTCCTTTAAGGACGAAAGACTCGCAAAAAATACGAGCCAAACCTCGGGACAAGGACCTTTTTCTGGGACAATCACTATGCGGCTGCGATCGCTTGTTGCATGGCTTGACCCATTTCAGCCGGCGTGGATGCGACGACGATCCCCGCGCTCTCCAAAGCCGCGATTTTTTCCGCAGCTGTGCCTTTACCACCCGAGATAATTGCGCCGGCGTGCCCCATGCGCTTTCCGGGAGGTGCCGTGCGTCCAGCAATGAAGGCCGCTACCGGCTTTGTAACGTTGGCTTTGACAAACGCGGCAGCTTCTTCTTCCGCCGTCCCACCGATTTCCCCTATCATCAAGATCGCTTCGGTTTCATCATCGGCTTGGAAACGGGCAAGCACATCGATAAACGATGTGCCAACAATGGGGTCGCCCCCCAGACCCACACACGTTGTCTGGCCCAGTCCCAAATTCGACGTTTGCCAAACGGCTTCGTAGGTCAAGGTACCGCTGCGGCTCATAATGCCAACCTTGCCTCGCTTATGGATGTAGCCTGGCATAATGCCGATTTTGCATTCGTCAGCCGTGATTACTCCCGGGCAGTTAGGGCCGATCAGCACGGACTTGCTGGACCTTACACGTTCATAGACGCGAACCATGTCGAGCGCGGGAATTCCCTCAGTGACGGCCACAATCACATCCAACTTGGCATCGATGGCTTCCAGGATCGCGTCAGCGGCAAACGCTGGCGGTACGAAGATCATGGTCGCGTTCGCCCCAGTGGCTTGCACGGCCTCTTCTACCGTATCAAATACCGGCAAGCCGGCAATCTTTTGCCCTCCTTTTCCAGGGGTGACGCCGCCAACCATGTTGGTTCCGTATTCCAAACAGCCGCGGGTGTGGAACTCGCCGACGCTTCCCGTTATTCCTTGACAGATAACCCGTGTCTCTTTGTTAATTAGAATGCTCATCGCTCTATTGTTGGATATGAAAAAAATTATGTTGTGAACGTCCAAAGTCATCGCTGGAAAGCAGCGATGCCGCGCCAGAATTCCCAGTAGGTGGGTTAGCTGGCCGTTACTGCACCAATCGCCTCCACAACTTTTTTAGCTGCATCGGCGAGATCGAGGGCAGTGATACAATCGATATCGCTTTGTTCGAGAATGCGGCGTCCTTCGGCCACCTCCGTACCTTCCAGCCGCACAACCAAGGGAACGTTAAACCCAACGGTCTTCGCCGCAGTCACCAAAGCATTGGCAATCACCGAACATCGCATGATGCCACCAAAGATATTTACTAGTACGGCCTTGCAATTCGGGTCAGCCAGCAAGATACGAAAAGCCTCTGTAACCTGGTCGACGTCGGCACCTCCCCCGACGTCCAAGAAATTCGCGGGCTCGCCACCGTAATGTTTGATGATGTCCATCGTACTCATGGCCAACCCGGCACCATTAACCAAGCAACCGATATTTCCGTCTAATTTGACGTAGCTCAAGCCTGCGTTGGCCGCGCGCACTTCGGATTCTTCCTCTTCGGATAAGTCGCGCAACGAGGCGAGTTCCGGGTGTCGGAACAGGCCGTTGTCGTCAAAGTTGATTTTGGAGTCCAGGGCGATAACATCGCCGGATTTTGTGACCACCAATGGATTGATCTCCATCAGGCTGCAATCGAGGTCGACAAACATGCGGCAAAGTGCCTTCATGAACTTTTCCGCCGCGCGAATGGATGCCCCGGTAATGCCCAACTTTTTGCAAAGTTTTCGTACCTGATAGCTTTCGAGCCCCTGTGCCGGGTCAAAGTGTTCCTTAAAAATCTTCTCCGGTGTCTCGGCGGCGACCTTTTCGATCTCGACACCCCCTTCTTGACTGCACATCAAGACCGGTTTGGCGGCTGCGCGATCTAGTACGATACCCAGGTATAGCTCACGATCAATGTCGCACCCCGCCTCGACGAATACGCGGTTGACAACTTTGCCCTCCTCACCTGACTGGATCGTCACCAAACGATTTCCAAGCATCCGGCCAGCTACCTGTTCCGCCTCGTCAGCGGAACGGACCAATTGCACACCGCGTTGTTCCGGCTGTTCGATAAAGGTTCCTTTACCTCGCCCACCGGCGTGGATTTGCGCTTTCACAACGGCTAACGGTCCACCGAGTTGCGCGAAAGCCGCGCGGGCCGCCTGTGGCGTTTCGGCAACCACTCCGTTCAGAACCGTCACTCCAAATTTACGAAACAGCTCTTTTCCTTGATACTCATGTATTTTCATCGTTGGGAACCCATGTTAATTTTCGACGACAGAAGCCGCACCTTAATCCATCACTGACTCGACCTGATGTCAACCGCTGGCAGGCTGGATTACAAGACGTTGGACTATGCGAACCATCATTCAGCCAGGCACGCTTGAATGCCCGCGCCAAACGTCCTTCGCAAGGCACGCGGCAATCACATCCTCCCTCGCAAGAGTTTGCCGGGGAATCATGAGATGTGTCTTAAAGAATCCGAATTATAAAAGTCCAACCGCTTTTTCACAACCAGCAATCACGAAACAGCGAGATGTTGATTCATTGAACCGTTACGTAGCAGGAACCGCGTGCCACGCCAATTTCTGTTTTGGCAAATTCCACGTCAGCGAGTCGAGCAGCGAGATAACTTCCACATTCCTGCATCATCTTGGCGGGTATTTGAACATAGCAACCTAGACTGGACCAAAATCGGTGTTTTTGTGACGCTTCGAGTGGATGAGACCTCTGTTTGCACGTGAACTCGCCTACGGCCAAAATCATCGAATATGAGCGGCGCAAAAACGGGGAGTAAGGGTTCGAAAGCCAGGACACTAGAAAACGGACACTGGCCAATCACGAAAATTGAGCGTTTTGACGTACTTCATGAATTCGGTCATGGATTGTAACAATTGTAGGCATTAAATTCCCGCAAATTCAGCGATAGCTTGAGGGTCTCAGGGGTGAAAAATTACATTTCGACAATTATCATAGAGGCTAGTGTTCGGAGCAGATCGCTTCTTGCTTGCCTCGGGCCGAATCTTGCTGCAAATCAGCATTTAAGGTTTTGACCCTGTGCGGGCCCAGTCGACAATTGTGCATCACCAAATAATTTAACTTGCTCCAAGCAATCCGCAGTGGATCGTGGAAATTTCTAACCTTCGCGAAACCTCAACAAGTTTAGAAACTGAAACAACCATGGCTCGTTTCCCGCTTGGCATCATGTAGAATCACCAATCTGCTGAGTACACAACGGAATATTTGTTTGGGACAATTAGACTATTACAGTTACAGTTAGGTAGTTTTCGCGGCGGACGTAGGAAGGAGAGAAGAATTGCTTCGGTAGTTCGAGTTTCCGATTTTGTTTTGCTCTCGTTCCCGACCCATTCCATTCAATCAACTTTGTTTTGCATCTTTGAGTCTTGTTAAATGGTTACAAAATCCAGCAATTCATTAGCTGACCCAGATGAGTTGTCGATGCGGCATGCAGCCCAAGCGGACGCGCTTGACAAAATTTCGTCGTTGCCCGAGGAAGGCGCTCAACATGTCAGTCAATCGCCCAAGCTGACCGAATGTCGCGCCAGCGAACTTGACGCTTATCGTCCCTTCTCGGTTGGCAGAATCATTTTTGCACTTCCTGCATATAACGAGGGTGAGTCTCTTCCCCCTTTGTTGACGCGAATTCAGACCGCCATGAACGGGCGCGGTCAAAATTTTCATGTGGTGATTGCAAACGATGGCAGCAAGGACGACACTGAGCTTGTCGCGAGTCGTTTCAGTTTCCACATGGACCTGACCCTCATCAATCATGAAGTTAACCAAGGCTTTGGGGCGGCTATGAAATCGGCCGTGCTAGGGGCTTGTGAAATTGCCGATAAACATGATGTGATTGTGACCATGGATGCCGATAATACGCAGCCTCCTGAATCGATTTATCGCATGGTCGATTTGATCAACGAAGGATACGATGTGATTATCGCATCGCGCTATCGCCCCGGTGCGCGAGTGGTCGGCGTCCCCTGGCATCGCAATATCTATAGCTTGGGGGCCCGCTTGTTGTTTACGTGCTTGTTCCCCACGCGCGGCGTACGCGATTACACGAGTGGATTCCGGGCAGTGCGGGCCTCGGTGTTGCATGACGCTGTTCGTGTTTACGGTGACCGTCTTTTTACTGAAGATGGTTTTTCTGCGACGGTTGATATGTTGCTCAAATTGCGGCGACTCCCACGCACAACGTTGTTTTATGAAGTTCCACTCGTGCTGAGATACGACCAAAAGCCTGGTGCCAGCAAGATGAACGTGACACGCACGATCATCAAGACGCTTAAGTTAATGCTGAAGCGGAAGGTTCAGCAATGAGCGAGCAGATATATTCGGATTGGGCGGTTGTCGGTGGCGGCATGATGGGCATGGCGCTCGCTTTGCAGCTGGCGGAAGCGGGACAACGCGTGACGGTTTACGAAGCTGCACCCGAGTGGGGAGGGCTAACGTCCGCGTGGAACATCAACGACGAGGTGCGTTGGGACCGTTTCTATCATGTCAACTTGCTCTCCGACAGCTATCTGCGGGCCCTGTTGGACAAAATTGGTTTAGAGCAGGAAGTTCGCTGGGTCGTCACCAAGACTGGCTTCTACTCCGGCGGGAAATTGCATTCGATGTCGAACGCGATCGAGTTCTTACGCTTCCCAGTCCTGAATATCCTGGAGAAACTCAGACTCGGTTTCACCATTAGTTATGCGTCGAGATATAAAAACTGGCAGCGGCTCGAGCAAATTTCGGTTGAAAAATGGCTGCGAAAACTGTCTGGCAACAGTACATTTGAGAAAGTTTGGCTACCTTTACTCAAGGCCAAGCTGGGCGATACGTACCAGTCAACTTCGGCAGCCTTCATCTGGGCTTATATCAACCGCATGTACAAAGCTCGCCGATCTGGTTTAAAAACCGAAATGTTCGGATATGTCCCTGGCGGATATGCCCGTGTTCTCGACCAGTTGACGCAACGGCTGAAAGAATTAGGTGTTGTTCTGAAGACGTCGCACCCCGTCTCTCAGGTAACACAAACTAGCAATGGTTTGAAAGTTGAGTTCATTAAGCAGCCAAACGCATTACACGAAGGAGTGATCTTCACGACTCCCTCACCGTTAGTCAGCAAAGTTTGCCCCCAACTACCGAATGAAGCAGCGGCACGATTGAGCCGAATTGAGTATTTGGGAGTTGTCTGCGCGTCACTTTTACTTAAAAAGCCGCTTTCAAAATACTATGTCACCAACATCACCGATGATTGGGTGCCATTGACGGGCATTATCGAAATGTCGACCGTTGTTGATCCGCGCGAGTTCGGTGGGCATCATTTGGTCTATTTACCTCAATATGTTCGCGCCTCAGACGATGCGGCCTTCAATGAACCTGATGACTCGATTCAAGAGCGCATGCTGGCTACTTTGGAAAGGATGTACCCGTCGTTTTCAAGAGAAGACGTTGTGGCATTTAAGGTCGCCCGCGCGCGGAACGTGATGTCGCTGCCGACCTTGGATTACTCGAATCAGCTCACGCCCATGCAAACGTCGGTGCCTGGTTTATACGTGATCAATTCGTCGTATATTGTGCAAGGGACACTGAACGTCAACGAAACTCTGCAAATCGCCCAACAGGGATTCGAACTAATCAAACCAAGACTGGGCGATAAACGACAACGCGAGAAATTATCGGAAAACCATAGTCCGCGGGCACCATTTGCGACAACCGCGGCCGACACGTAGAGATAGACAATCGAAATTGCAATTTCCTCGCAGGCCGCGCGTGCCTCGTTCCATCAAGGCAAGGCTGAGCAAGCGTTCTGCTTGTTTTCGATACTTTTTAGGTCGATACAAGCCGCTCTATTCAGTTCA
Organism: uncultured Planctomycetaceae bacterium; assembly: GCA_937862885.1. GTDB lineage: Bacteria > Planctomycetota > Planctomycetia > Pirellulales > Pirellulaceae > CALMEE01. Next base: position 33,066 of record CALMEE010000143.1, on the reverse strand, counting down.
ATGTCGATGCGTGTTCAAGATCAACATAATCTGAGTGCTCGCCACTTGCAAAATCCTGAAGTGATGCGAACGCCGCGACCACGCTGACCGGATGTGTGCGCCATGTAGTTTGGCAGCCTTTAGCCGGACTTGTCTGCGGATGTCGAGTCTTGATCTGGCTCTGCTTCTGAGGAATCACCAGCTTCGACGTTTGTCTCAATCTGTTCTTCGTTGGATGAATTGGAGTCATCGCCGTTGCTGACTTCGCTTGCTTCAATCGGGTCATCACCTTGCCGCAGGGAGGGATTCCCCACTGCGACAGCAAATCCGCTGACAACAATATTACGAGTCTGAAGAACTTTCCCGGTGTCCAAGAACAAGTTAAAACTCTGACTACGGGGACCGGGACGCCAGCATGAGACTTCCAGGACATATTCAAAAGCTTCGCCGGGCGCGATCGTAACGGGAAGAGACTTTGTACCAAAGTCGCAGTGCACGCCTCAGCACGCATCCGTACCGACAAGTCGTCCTGGTGACGGGCCAACATTCACAATTTGCATCTTCAGCCGCGAATGCTTGTTGACTTCCATACGCATTAACTCCGCAGGTTCCACAAACTCCACTTTAAATTCAGCCGCTCGTTGTGAAATATAATCAGCGAAGGACCACGCGATCAAACCCATGCCAACAACCGCCAATCCAATAGAGGATGGTTTTGCGTTCATGGTTAACCTCTCCTAATCAATATTTGACGAAATTGAAAAAAGGCAGGTATCAGAAGGGAGCATCATCATCGCTGGCTTCAGCAAACGCATTGTTAGCCATCGACGAGTCCGCCGAGCCGGCTTTAGAGGATGCCTGAATATCTATTTTCTTAAAACGAATCGCTTCGGCGTTCAGAAAGAACTTGACTTCAGATTGGCTATCTTTTTGCCATTTGCGTCCACTGAGTCGGTAGGTCACCTCGATTTGGTCGCCAACGTGCAGTTCATCGACTAAGTCGCAACTATCTTGAATAAATTCGAAGGGTACATAATTCGAAAACTTTCCGTTCTCTTGTTCCAGAACGACAAGTCGCTTACGAAAACCTTTCTGACCAAAGGTCTTCGTGTCTTCAATCAGGTGAACTTGACCGACGAACGTTGAAGTGCTCATAGCTATGCGTTTGTAAGAAACTAGATTACGTATTGGAAATTGGGGGGTGGCGATGACTAGGGAAAGTGGCGCGGCTTCCAATCAAGTGATTGTATCTCGATCAACGGGCAGCATACAAGCCTTTACATCACGAGATTTTAACAAAATTGTCGGCAAGATTGACGGACCAGCCCCCTGCTCTACCGACAAAGCATAGGGACACGTGTTTAGCTCATTAATTTCTTGTAGCGGAAGCGGCGGGGCTCATCCTCTCTGATGCCCAGGCGCTCTTTGCGTTGTTGTTCATAAGTGGCAAAGTTTCCTTCACACCAATGGACATAGCCATCTCCCTCAAAGGAAAGGATGTGAGTCGCGATGCGGTCCAAGAACCAACGGTCGTGGCTGATTACAACTACGCAACCGGCAAAATTCAATATGGCCTCTTCTATCGCGCGCAGCGTATCGACGTCTAAATCGTTGGTGGGTTCGTCCAGCAACAAGACATTGCACCCGCGCCGCAACAACTTGGCCAGATGGACGCGGTTGCGTTCACCGCCGGACAGAACTCCAACCTTCTTTTCTTGATCCGGTCCACGAAAATTAAAACGATTGACATAGGCACGCGCGTTGATACTACGTTTACCCATCTCCAGATTATCGTAGCCCCCCGATATCTCCTCATAAACCGACTTATTCGAATCAAGGGCATCACGCGATTGGTCGACGTACCCTAATTCGACTGTTTTGCCAACGCGTAAGGTTCCCGCATCGGGTTCCTCTAACCCCATGATCATCTTGAACAGCGTCGTCTTTCCTGCGCCGTTTGGACCGATGACGCCGATGATCCCTCCAGCCGGCAAATTGAATGTAAGATTCTCGAACAACAACTTGTCGCCATAGCTCTTGCTGACGCTCTTCGCCTCAATTACCAAATCGCCCAAATGCGAACCAGCGGGTATTTGAATTTCCAGTTCATCCAGTTTTTCGGCTTCTTGTTCGGACAGCATCTTCTCGTAAGCACCGATTCTGGCTTTGCTCTTTGCATGGCGCGCCTTGGGTGCCATACGGATCCACTCCAGTTCGCGCTGCAAGGTCTTTTGGCGACTCACGGATTGCTTTTCTTCAATCGCCAAGCGGGCTTGTTTTTGCTCCAGCCAACTCGAATAGTTGCCTTCAAACGGATACCCCTCTCCGCGGTCCAACTCCAAAATCCACTGCGCAACATTATCCAAGAAGTAGCGGTCGTGCGTAACAGCAACGATGGTCCCTTCATACGCCGCCAAATGCCGTTCTAACCAGGCCACGGCATCGGCATCCAGATGGTTGGTTGGCTCGTCCAACAGCAATAGATCAGGCTTCTGCAATAGCAGCTTACACAGTGCAACTCGTCGCTTCTCACCACCGGACAAGGTCGTAACATCCGCCTCAGGCGCCGGTAGATTCATCACGTCAAACGCCACCTCAATCTCCCGATCGAGTTCCCATGTGTTGGACGCATCAATCTGGTCCTGCACGCGCGCCATTTGGTCATAGACCTTTTGCATTTCTACTTCGGATAAATCTTCGGCGCACTTAGCCGTCAGGTCATTAAATTTATCGAGTAGCGCACGACGATCAGCAACTGCCTCCTGCACATTCCCCCACACATCCAAATCTGGATTCAATTGAGGCTCTTGCGGCAGATAGCCGCGGGTGAAACCATCGGTTAACCGTGCCTCGCCGTCGAATTGCTTATCGAGACCGGCCATGATGCGCAACACGGTACTCTTACCGGCACCGTTTCTACCCAGAACCCCAATCTTCGCGCCAGGAAAGAAGGACAGCCAAATATTATTTAGGATAACGCGCGTACCGATCTTTTTACTTAGACCGGTCATCGTGAAAATATATTGTCGACTCATTTAGCAACCACTCAGGGAACAAAAGCTCTACTCTGCTAATTATTGCAGCAACCCCTTCAACCCTCAATCACAAATTGCGAGTGCCCGGCCATACCGGTACCCTTGGGTAGCCATGCGAATTGGCTGATTGGAATTAGCGAGAAAGAACGAGCCCTTAAAACTGAATTAGGTGTCGCGTGAAGAATTGCAATTTGCATTCAGCTTTACACCATGTAGGGGCGAATTCTTGCCCGACTGTTTAACGACCATCTAGCGCCGTTGGAAGATGCGTTGAGGTGCCGTTTTGATTTGTTCAATAATCGGCTGATTCGATGTGCGGTTAACTGGGCGATTATCCGCGTCCAATTGAACTTCGTTGTTTGAGGCTGGCACACGATTGCGCGGAGGGTCCGGGAAATATTCAGTGAAGAAAAAGGACCAATACTGCTCTAGCAACTCTCGGCAGGCAACCACATCACCTTCATTACGCAAACGATAACTGGCCAACGCATACTGTTGCGTCAACGCCGCCACATCCTGCTCACTGAACCAACGATCATACAACTGAACTTCGTCAATTTGCACATGCCCGACGCCCATCAAGTCAAATCCGATGCGAAATTGGCTCAGCGACTCATTTGGAATATCTTCAAAGTGAACCACGACTTGACGCCAATTTGCCGCATCCGTCGATTCTTTTTGAATCTCGCTCACTTTAGCAAAGCGATAGAATGAACGACCTCGATAATAGCCATCAATGCAGACCTGCAGTGGCGGCTGTTTGTTCCCATCTAGGCAACGAATCCAAGCACTAATCGAAAGCCTACCGGTTGCTGGGACCGGCAATTCTTTACTTCGAATGTAGGCGGGCTGGTTGACTGCGCGGAGCGTCAAACAACGCGAACCCGACTTCGCATCGGAAACGTGACTGAACTGAACCGAATCCTTGCTTTGCGAATCGAAGACCCAATGCTCGCTTTCGAACGAGTTGCCTGACGCTTCTTCAAAACTTGCATCCTCCAGCACTTGCCACGGCGTCGGCTGGCTGGAGCGACTTACTTTGGCCTGTAATCCATCGAGTTGCCTACGCAATAAATCTAGCGTCTCCGGTTCAATTCGTACGGCGTAACGCAGCAACTCGAAATCGGTATCATCCACTTTGGCGGCGATAAGATCATACGGCTCAAGCTGCAGCGTCATAACCATGGATGCGTCTACTTGGAGTTCTGTTTCATGCTCTACCAAAGGAACGATGGGTGATGGCCGGTTGACATGTACTTGGCACTCCACCGGCCACGGGTTTGGATTGACGGCGTAGAAATAGTATTGGCCATCCGCTTTGGCGTAGCGGACAGCGGCCCCTCGATGGATTGCGCTCTCATCGAGACGCGTTACATCTTGAAATGACGCCGCCGGTAATCGTGTAAATCCATCAATGAACCGACCAATGGCGGAGTTCTGCCCGGATGGAAGCAGCCAACCTCCATCCAAAATCAGCTTACAATCCTGATTGAATAGGCTATGCGCAAATCGCTGCCGATTCCAAACACCGCTGGGAGACAGCAATTGCAAACGGTTCAGATCCAGCTTTTGTTGACCAAACGGGTTCGTTTGCTGGAGTTGCTCGAAGTGTGTCCAGTGATATCGATGTAAAAAAAGTTGCCCACCGCCTGCGGCCGAGAAGTAGGCATGCGCGGGCGGGCTACTGCTGGCGTGGATGCTGAATCGTCGCGAGGATAGTTCGTGGTTGAAGGCGAGTTGTCTGGTTTGCAACATTTCAATCTTTTCATTGCGCTGAATCACCTCGATGTCGATGCCTAGTCGCAACATCGCTTGATCTAAATTCAGTTGTTTCCGTGGTGTGGGATTGGTGATACTGCGGACGGGGTCCGCTTGGTCCAGTTCAACCGGTAGAAGATAAAGTTTTCCCTTGGGCAATCGCTGGGATATTAGCTGTTGAGTTTCCTCAAAAAATTGACTCAATCTATTCGCGCGATAGAACATCCACTCTCGGCCATGCTCTTCCATGATACGCTTACGCAATTTCTGTAATGCATCGTTGCTCAGATGGGAAAAGTCCTGCGTGGAAGGTGAGGTTCCCGATCCATTCAACTCGAGCTGCATTTCCGCAGCGAATCGGGCAAGAGTCTCCGCATCCATGCCCCATTGCGGGTTGTTCAGCGGCAACAACGAATCGGGTGTCAGCTTTAAGCCAAGACTCTTGAACGAAGCATGCCGCTGATAACGTTGCAACAGTTCATCGATCACGCGCAGCATGGCAGTTTGTACACGTGGTTCGAGCGTATTGTAAGCAGTACTCCACCCTGTCAACGACACCGGCTGTCCATTCTGGTCGACGAGATGGATTCCCGCTGTATTTTGGGGATCGCCATGCACGATAGCTTCGATCTCTGGCAACATCCCGGAAAACTCGATCACTGGTATCACATCCAAGTTTTCTCGATCACATATCCTGAGCAACATCTCCAAAATGTCTTTTCGCATCACATCTTGACCCGTGCTCCAAAAGGCACCCTGGTCAAAACGGGGTGTCGCTTGCAACCGTTCGCTGGGATAAATGGTTCCGCCATCGCAACTCACCGTAATCGCCATTCCCGTGTAGCCATTCGCCTTAAGGAATTGAACCAAACGGTTTGCGCCGGCTTCAAAAGTCTGCCAGTCTTCGAGCCACTGACCAGACACTTCATCTAACCAGCGGGTCGCATCAAATTGTTGCGCAAAAAAGGGCCTTTCCAAATACGCTAGATATTGTCGATCGTCCTGATTGCGATGTTGCATTTCGGGAAAAGCTAGATAGCTGGGTCCGGCCAACACGCGCACGCGACCGATCATGGCCGCCTGCGATTCGTCATGGTTGGCTAGGAGTAGCATGGGGTTCTTGTGCTCACTCCAAAACACGAATCGATGTTTCTGGGGGCCCGTGTCCGATTCAGTCAGAGCTAACGGCGTTCTCGGCACAACGACACCGGTATCCATTCCAATACTGGGAATCTGCTGATTGGCATCCGGTTGAATAATGCTCATACCCAGCCGCATAGGTCCTTCATGCCGATATTCGACCTCGATTATGTATGGCTTGCCAACCGCAGCAATAGCTAGTTGCACTGCCAACCAGCCACCCGGTTGCAGCCGAACGAATTGTCGCCCTTCAATCTCGCAAACCTCGCGCAGGTCGTTACCATACGCTTTTACAAAACCGCGCTGTTGTGCCACGGAAAAGCTGGATAATTCGACAAGGCGGTTACGCCAGTCCTGCGACTTGGCATCGATGGCGCTGGCCACGTCGAAGTTTGTGTTCTCAGCCCATAGAACGGGCTTGCCATCGGAAACTTGCGTATCTGGATCGACGATTACCAGTTGGATCGATCGTGTGAATTCGCGAGAATTCCAATTCAAAAGTGATCGCGAGCTTAGCGTAATTTTCAAATCGTAAACGCCGTCCTCGTTTGGCATCGGCACTTCGATCTGATTGAAGCCAGATAGCTTTCCCTGCTGATTCAGGTCTCCCCTGACCTCGTCGGTCCAAACGATCTTGCCGCCTCGGGCACGTTGAAGTTGCAGCCTTAGTCGCGCCGACGAGTCCAACTTCTCTCGTTCAACACGTGGAATCACAGAAAACGAAAATCGCTCGAGTGGCTCGAAGACCAGGGTCGAACGATCGGTTTGCACATGCAACTCGTCTCCAGGACCACGTTGCAAACTCACTCGATTGCCCCCCTCGTCGATGTTACTTACCCACGGCTGGTCAAGCATTTCGCGCAAGCGAAACGATCGATGAATACGTGTTTCGGAGGACTCATCGCAAAACATATCAAATTCGATTTCAGAGTCGAGCGTGCCGCTGATTTCGAAATCTACGCCCCCAAATGTCAATGCGCGAGTCGACTCGACAGTCAACTTGCCCTTTGCAACAAAAATGGTCCCCGGTACTGCCGGATCAACACCTAAAGCCTGGACGAATTCAATTTCACTGGTCGGTGCATAGAGTGAAACGTGCCAGGTTCGCGCAGTACCGCCACCCCACGTTAAGCGGAAACGAAAACGTTGCACCAGCGTATCTGCACCTTCTTCGCTCTCTGGTAAATTCACGGCGGCTGCTTTTTCAGAAGAACCGTTTAAGCTCGGCAATTTTAAAAGATCAGCCGGTCGCCAACTGGACGAGTTCGTTTGGGCACAAATCGATAGACCATCACCGAAGTTGCAACTCATAAACCACACCGCAAGCATGGCAATCCGTATTAGCCAAGCACGCAGCACCGATATGCGCGGACCATAGGCAGATTGAGAATTTACCGCGCACGAAGACACACGACGACAAGAAGAAACGTATTCCTTGCGTTGAGCTTCCATCCAATTGAAATGATGACTTCCTGGCATCAATGGACTTCCTTGTCCACCGGACTTCCTGTCCGTTCTTTTAACTTCCAAACGCGTTTCAATTATGAAGATTCAATTGATTACAACGCGCTGCATAGGGATGAATGTACTTGGATTTCCCACCTTCAAAGCCGAGACGATTGGGGCGAAATAAGGGGCGAATGATAACAACAACCTTGGCCCATCTCTAGGCCACTCAAGAACGCTAGCACCGTTCGCTGACGCACCGAATCTTTGCCTAATCCAATGGAGTCCACGAAGAATTTGCACCGGTCTAGCTGTTTCTCAAGTCGAATCTGCGAGCAACAGGCGTAAATCCGTGGCAATCGCGAGTCGAAATCCGCAGCCAGGGGCTCTCGGATTGCCGTGTTTTCGATTTATTCGCCCAACAAAAGACTCGTTGACGTTTTTTACAACAATTTTATTTTGCGTTTGGCTCTGTCGACCGTTTCATCGGAATGTCCATGCCTCGCGTTTGACCGTCTCTCGTCCCTTCAATTCGAGCCGTTAATGAATTCTCATCGATCAATCGGTAGATTATCCTCTGCGGAAAATCATGATCTGGATTTTCGAAGACAGCTTCTGTCTTGGTGAGCTTCGTAAGTTTGAATGTAGTTTCCTCACTCTTTTCTGAAGGCTTTGCGATATACTCGATACCAGTTTCCCTTTGGATTATTCGTAGGCTCTCCCAGCTTTTCATTTGATCTCCGACGACCGTTCGCCCCATACCGATCATGGCACCGCCCAGTGGTTGCATCCAATGTTCGGTGATCGTCAGACCCCGTTCTGGAACGCTCATTTCCCACGCTCCGGATAGAAATTGCAATTCGGCTATAGAGTATTCGCCTTGCGTAAAAGCGCATGGTGGAAAGATTACTCCCCACAAACAACAAATCCAAAGGGTTGGGCAGAATAGGATGCGAAATATGCGTGATGTCATTCGAATGCTCCATTTTGAATCTTCAGGTGTCAGTTGTTAAAATCGAAAGTCTTTGTTAGATACCAATCTGGCTGGAATGCCAATCCGATGTCAACTCGGCGTCTCGACTTCTTTGTGAAATAACATCTTGCACGATTCGCCGTGACAATAATTGTAAAAAATCGACATTTGCGGAATTTCTATTTGTGGAATATCGCGTCTTTTCACCCGGTCAAACTCTGAAGCCACTCGTCAAGTGTTATTGGACACTCGCAGGTGATGTCGCGGACCCAGCGACTCGTCAGCGTATTGTCCCTGACGGGTGCCAAGAGCTAATTTTTCATTGCGGTGATCCGTACCGGCAGTATCTCAATGACGACCGATCGTTAGTCCAGCCCCGGTGTTTCGTGATTGGCCAGCTCTCTGAGCCGCTGGAAATTGAAGCATTGGGAAAAACGGAAATCTTTGCGGCACGTTTCTGGCCCGATGGTTTGAATTACTTCATTTCGATTGAACCCGAGGCACTCACCGATACCGCTGTGCCGATCAACGACGTTTGGGGTGATACGGCGACGGAACTAGCCGATGCGATACTGAATTCTTCTACAACATTGGAGCGGATTGAACATGTTGAACGGTTTCTGATCGGTCGCCTCAAGGATCAAGCGCTCATCGATCAGGCACTTCGTCGGGCGATCGATAGTCTTTATCAAACCGCTGGTCAATGTGCCATTTCTGGTGTTGCGGAATCATTGGATATAAGTGCCAAGCACTTGGAGCGAAAGTTCAAATCCAAAATCGGATTAACGGCAAAGAAATTGGCGCGTTTGATCCGACTACAGACGACAATTTGTCAACTTACGCGTGACCCACGGCAATCGTTGACGACCGTGGCCCTGCGAGGACAATATTTTGACCAGTCGCATTTCATCAAAGAGTTTCGTGAATTTACTGGACTGACTCCCAAGCAATTCTTCGGCGAGCACTTGCAGTTGTCGCAGTTGTTTTCGCAAGATTCCAACAACTATCCACCTCGCGCCTAAAGTTGTATCGGCAATACCCGGGCGTCGGCGAAACACCGGCTGATACGCCAGTTGGTCCAACACGATTCCTAAACACTTAATCAGGCGGGTCGAGGTGACCGTCTCATCTTCGATACGCCAAGTCACATTGCGGAGTTACAACCCGCGGGATTTTGCCGCTAATTTTCTGAGTAAAGTGACTTTATTGGATCATTTTGCGTCGACTCGCAAGTTCGCTGGCTTATTCCAGGGAGCGTTGACGTAAGGCTTGTCGGAGCATAAAATTTCGGGCTGTTGACGGGTGATGAAAATCTCCGCGCATGGTGGGTGTAGCTCAGTTGGTTAGAGCGTCGGATTGTGGTTCCGAATGTCGGGGGTTCGAGTCCCCTCTCCCACCCTACTCTCATCTGCTCAATCGGTTGTAGGTTCCGTTGAGCATTCTTGGCAATTGCGAGAGATCGCGTCGCGTCTTGCTCACAATCTCATTCGTCGGTTTTAGATCCGCGTTCACTGAAAACCAGTTCGTCCCCAGCAGGACGGCGCTCGCAGTACACCGGGTGATTACGCAATCAAGGCCCTGGTCTACGCGTCAACCACCTTAACTTCTCGAATTGTCTGTGTTGCAGCGGCCATCGTTTGCTGCAATTGTCTGCGCACGCAAATGCTCAGTAGTTCGGCTGATTCCACGGAAAAAAATACCGGGTGATAGTGCATGGACAATTTAAGTTGATCAGCATATCGAGATGCTGCAAAGGCCACAGGCGTCAGTGGCCGCAACGGCGCGATTAATTCGAAGTCTTCAAGAACGGCGCCTCCGAGCACAATTTTTCCTTGGCGACAGGGGAGCTTCGTGCGATCAAAGGGGGCCCCCAAGTTCGTCAATATGGTCGTCGCGCGACACACTTTGCGTTGAGCAACCCGCTTGAGTAGGCCGGGCCACATCGAGAAAAATCGCAATGCTAACAAAAACGTCTTGTCCAACCGCCAATCTTTGATGTTTCGCAACTCTCGACTTACGCCGTCAACTAGAATCGCTGCGTCGCGTAGTTGCTTGTCCGAGCGATCTAGTTGCACGATCGTCGCACGATTGACGCTAGGCATTCTGCGATCTGAAAAGGTACGAATACTCATCGGCACGATTATTCTCAACCACTCTCCAGATCGATGAATGCCTTGCTCTTTCCGAAAATCATGCATGGCCAAAAACAAATCACGCAGCAAAAAATCATTTATCGTGCGGTTATGTTTTTCCGCCAGTTGGCGATAGGTCTCTGATTCCGCCTGGTTTAAGCATATGTTGATCAACTTTGTCGGATTGGGAAGCCATTTGACTGGGTCTGCCGCAGAATCAGCGCCTGAAACGTCGCTACCGAAATGCGCTATGCGACGAAACATGAATTTGGTAGCGCCAAACAAGGCAATGGGCTGTAACCAAGCCTGGTTCAGAAATGATTTGGACATCAAGTCCAATTGATTTCGAGAAAGCATCATTTGCTGATCCAAATCACGCAACTTTACGGGAGGCACTCCCCCGCGCAAGTTGTGATACGAGGCCATCCAATCAAGCACAAATTGAAGTCCCCCTAAACCATCGGCAGCTGCATGGTGATTGACCAAGTGCAACTTGAAACCGCTCTGAATAGGTTGCCACAGGAATTTAGCTGTTCCCGAGGTCGCGACGTTAATTGGAACGGCAATCGGAACATGTTCTGCACTCACCTGTTCGAACCTGATTGTGTCCAGCAATGAACTGTCGAACACCCAATGCCGCTGTCGTTGATCGACACGCGCAATCGCCAAGCGGTGTCTTTCGAGAGTTTGTCGTAACGCCTGATCCGCAATGTCTAAGTCAAATTCGCCCGCGAAAGTCAAACGACAACCAATTGTGTTAGGGAATTCCGCGCAGTCATCATATGGAACCGCTCAATCGAATTGATGGCTAACTTTTCGTCCATAAATTTTGCGTACGCTCCCTCATCAAGCAGCGGATTTTCGTATGCAATGCACAAAATCATTCGCGATTTCAATGCAGCTGGATAGATCCGGCCTGAGCGTCTACTTGGCTTTCAGTCACGGATGCCTTTGGCCATCAAATTGAGCTTGATCTTCCTGAGATTGTCGAATCCTTTCGTCACGCAATCGATGGTCCAAACGTACTCGCGTCTCGCCACTTGGCTTTCTTCGTCCAGTTCCCTTCATCTTCGCCAACGTTGTACAAGTTAGCTGGAGGGGCTAACGCTTGTGAAGCGAGCCGAGTTCACAGCGCCCGCCGAGAATCCCAATTTGCGAAGTGGATTTGCTTAATCCTTCGCGCTCAGTGATCTGATCTTGATATTGCGAAACCATACCGGATCTCCGTGATCTTGGAAAGCGATATGTCCCGAATCATTTTTGGCAAACTTTTTCCAATCCCTAAATTTGCTTTTCGCAAGCCGCTCATTCCAATCATCGCTGCCAATCTCGATCGCGACAACTTTCTCACCGTTGAGCCAATGCTCGATTAAGGCTCCTTTCAAGACAATTTTGGCATGGTTCCATTCGCCTACCGGCTTGGGACCTTCTCCTGACGCCTCAATCAGTCCATACAGTGATGCTGCGGACGTGAGACTGCTTTTTCCATCAGCGTGTCCATCGTTGTCAAGAATCTGGTATTCCGGGCCACTAATGTATGGCGCGCCGTCACCTAAGGAGACTCGATACATGATTCCGCTATTTCCTCCCTTCGATACCTTCCATTCAAATTCCAACTCGAAGTCATCGAAAGTTGCTTTCGTAATGATGTCTCCACCACCACTACCATCAAAATGAAGAGTATCTCCGTCGATCTTCCACCCTTTGCCGATCTCTTCCTTTGCATAACCGCGCCATTTGTCCAAGCTGCTGCCGTCGAACAACACTTCATACTCTTGCAACTTGCCGGCAGATTCGTCTTCTGCATCTTCATTCTGGCACTGTGCAGGTAGGGGAGCCAGTAACACGATTAGCGTAAATAGCAATGGAAATTTGTAGATCAACACCGAAGTTCTCCGTGATATAAAGTGAGCGTGCAAACGGGGACATGCATTAGATTTGCAGTATAGCTGGCGAAGTCATGCTCGGCAATCTTTGGCCAATCAGATCGGGGACTCCGCTTAGCCTTTGCCGCCAAAATTTGGGCGAGACCAACGCGACCATTGATTCACAATTTTCAGACGTATACTCAATCAAGGCTTTTGTTTTGGCCCGCTGGATTTTGCTCAAGACCGCGCAAATACTCGATTGTGTAAATTCCCGTATCATGCCCATCGCTGAATTGAATACTGTATGCATAGTTACCGACGGGTTGCATCCTCGCGATTTCCAGCGGCCGCGCTTCCAATGGAGAAAGAACTCGCAACGGATTTGCGGGTGCCGTTTGCTTTTCAAGAATTTGAGCAATGCAAGTCGCACAGGGGCATGCTTCGCGCAGCCTTTTGTAGCTAATAAGCTGCTCCATACCGTCGCTCCAATGGATACGCAAATTGCCCGCGTCGCGCGCGAGTAAGGTTGGAAAGATGTCTGTCACGTTTGAAGACTCCATCACCGGGCCGGATTTACATACCCTTAATGTGCTTGGCTAATGGCCGCTCGTTCCACAATGTTCGCAATCTCATTCAACAGTCGATCAATCTCTTGCGCAGTGTTGTAGTGTACCAAACCGATCCTGACCATACCGTCAGGTTCCAGACCAAGTTGTTCAGTGAATTGCAGCGCATAGTAGTTGCCTGACCAAACCTGAATCTGGCGATCGGCCAACTCTTTTGCTAATTGCGGTACTGGCAATCTATCATGCGTAATCGAAAAAGTTGGAAATCGTCGGTGTAGATTTGACAATTCGGTTACGCCGTAAACTTTGATTCCGTCAATTGACTGCAGACCCTCCAAAAGTCGGCGGCTGAGGTTTTGCTCGTAAGCTTGAATCGCTTGGAAAGCGACATTCAATTGGCCTCGACGCGTTGTCTGGCTTGCTTGAACGCTCGCCCCGATCGCCGCGATGTAATCAATGCATGCCATCGTGCCCATGATCGATTCGTGACTTTGCGTGCCCGTCATCCAGCGGCCCAGACTGGTTTGAGGAGCTGGCCGAACTTGATAGGCGGGCAAGCTGTTTAACAACTCGTGCCTGCCCCACAACAGTCCTAAATGCGGTCCGAAAAACTTGTATGCTGAACAGGCAACAAAGTCACAACCCCAATCTTCTACATCGATCAGCGCATGCGGACCAAAATGCACGGCATCGAGATACGACAACGCGCCGACCTGCTTGGCCATGGCGGCGATCTGTTTGACCGGATTGACTCCCCCCGTGGCATTGGATGCGCAACCCACAGCAACTAATCGCGTTCGCTGACTTATGGCTCCCTCCAGTGCTTCCAACTCTAGACCGTAATCATAGTGATTGAAGGGAACATAGTTTACATGTACACCGACTTCTTCCGCCGCTTGTACCCAAGGGGAAATATTTGCGTCATGATCAAGTTGTGTCAGAACAATCTCATCACCCTGACGCCAGGTCTTGGATAGCGAGCGAGAAAGCTGGTAGGTCAAGGACGTCATGTTTTGGCCGACCACGATTTCCTGCGGATTCTTCGTGCCGAAAAAGTCAGCCATCGCTTGCCACGCGCGCTGAAGATCGGCATCGCTTTCGCGACTAGTATGAAACACCCCGCCTTTGTTGGCATTTTTGTAAAGCAGACTGTCCGACATCGCTTGGGCAACGGACAACGGCACCTGAGTTCCGGCAGGGCCATCGAAAAATACGAGTTGGTTGCCGTCGACGTGTGTGGCAAGTGCTGGAAAAAGCGAGCGCAATCGATCGACGGGAAAATCTTTGCCGTGCATAAACTAGTTACCTCGCATATCAATAAATCGCTTTCCTTTGAGTTCAAATCTCGGCAGCGTACCGAGTGGCACGCAGCAAACTTCCACTCGCAACCCCAAGCGCAATTGCAATTCTTTCGCGACACGCGCGGGACGTTCCAAACGGTCCTCAATTTCCACCTTCAATTGGTCCATCGCGCCAGATTTGCTTACCGTGATTCGATACTCAATGATTTCGGGAAACCCGTGAAGAATTTGTTCGATCGAAGACGGAAACACATTGACACCGCGCACCACCATCATGTCGTCGACACGACTCAGGACCCCACCCTCCAGCAACACAAAGTTACTATCCCCGGAATGGTCCCAAATCGGTTTCACTAGGTCACCGGTGCGATAACGGATTACAGGGCTGCCAACTCGGCCCAACGTTGTGATGACAAGTTCCGAAAGTTCACCGCTGTTCGCGGCCTGACCGGTTTCGACTGACAGAAACTCGGCAATGAAATCCTCTTCGTTAAGGTAGAGTCCTTGCTGCCGCTCATCCGAAAAACCCCAAGCTCCAACTTCCGATGCACCGGCATGGTCGATCACTTTGGCACCCCAAGTCGATTCAATTTTTTGTCGAACTGATGGGATGCTGCCTCCTGGCTCCCCGGCAACAATCAATTCACGAACTCCCAGCGAATCAATGAGAATTTGATTCTCAGCAGCAACTTCGGCCATCCGCAAAGCATAGCTCGGCGTGCAAAACACGATCGTTGCTTGCATTGTTTGGATCAACTCCAATCGCGCAAGGGTGTTCATTCCTCCAGTCGGCGCAACCAGTATGTTGCGGAAATGCGCCGCATCGAAAGCACTCCAAAAACCAATGAATGGCCCGAAAGAAAAGGCCATCACGGCACGATCCTGCTCATCGACATTACCGGCGTCCAACACGTATTGCCAGCTTGTCATCCACCACAACCAGTCCTCCTCAGTATCCAGTACAACCAGCGGTCGACCACGTGTTCCCGATGTACGATGAATGCGTGCGTAACGCTCCAGTGGAAAGGTCAAGTTCGTCGCGTATTGAGAACCATGGCGGTCCATCAATTCATCTTTGTACGTGAAAGGAAGTTGCCCCAACTCATCAAGGCTGCGCAACGAGCGAGAACTCCCCAGCTTGTTTCGATAGAACTGATTGTGTGGCAGAACCTGTTCAAAAAGCTGGTTGAGACGTTGAAGTTGATTACGTTCAATTTCAACACGTGGTTGGTGTTGAAAATCAATACGGTGTTGTTTTAGTCGATCCATGCTACCATCATAGTTTTGCACCACTTATTGTGAAAGCTCCCTCTGCCGCATGCTTTATGGCGATTTGGTCACTCGATTTGTTTCCGCAGTTGACACGACTACAAAATAGTTGTGCCGCGAATCGTTGAATAGCTGTGTCGTAGTTGAATCATCTACTGACAAACAAAGGCGTGCTTGTTGCCGTTAACTGAATACCGTCTCCAAGCGAATTTCAACTCATTTCCATTGGATCCGAATTTTGAAAATCTCGCTATTGACTTCGTTTAGAGCCAGCGTATGCTAAACGAGATGGTCAGTTGGTCTCGACAATTGTTATTTCGCGCGACTGTTTTCACGGCAGCTTTGGGCTGTTGTCTGCCGCCGTCCAGTATTTCCGGCTGGATTTGCGAGTCTTCCGAGCGCGAAACCCGCGTTGAAGAATTGGTCGGTGAAAACAATTCGCTTCCGTCGTCACTGAACTATATCGAAGTCGGTTGGTGTGAATCGTCCAGTGCAGGTTGCGATACTTGTTGGATCAACGGCATCTGCTTCCATTGTTTCCCTCTCAATCCAGGACCTGACGCTGCTAACCACTCGCGCGCGCCTCCTAGCCAAATTGTGGCGTAATGTTTCAACGAGTTTGAATTATCTTGTTAATGCCAATCGTGTAGTGGATTGAATCGAAGGCTGTACTGCGTGCGCGCAAAAACGTCTCTTGCTGTTCTCGATTTACCTGGACATCCACCCATCTATTAATCGTTGCGCATCTTGCAACATAGCAACGGTGTGAGCCACGATTCAAAACAGGGCCTTCGACGCCCTCGCCGTTTGAGACGTACGCGGCGCAGTTTTTGACACACTTTTTATGCGACATCGACCATCGGTTTACGGAACGTTCGCACCATGAACCCGCAAGAGTCTGAAATATCAGAGTTCGACATCATCCACGCGGTTGAAAAGGCCGCGCACTTACTCCCCGCGCAGGGTCCAATCACGACATTTGTCCACCACAATACCTTACACGCATTTGAATCACTCCCCTTTTTTGAAGCGATTCGACATGCTGAAATCTTGTTTGAATGCAAATGCCTTTTGCCTGAAAAAACTTACCGCGCAGCGGTTGAGCATGGACGCATTTCGAATCAGGACCTGGAGGCGTCCTTAATCGAAGACCTAGGTGACCAAGCCGATCGTTTTGTCGGGTTGCTAGGAACACGCTACCATTTGCGTTTGGCCTTGCTGCAACACGAACTGAATACTCTGCTGCCAAATGAACTGGATTGGATCATGGCTGAAACAGAGGCCCTCGATCGATTGCGTATCGATATCGACTCAGCAAGGCGCAACCTTTTCATTGAGGGGACGCGGCGTTGGATGCTTCGCAATCGACTCGACGTTTTTAAATCCGCTGACAGTGTTGTCGAGCCTCGAGTAACCCTGACCGCCAAAAAATTGATCGATCGCGTGCTGCTCGACTTTCAGGGTGCGCCCATCGAAGATTGGAATGATGCTCGTTGGGAAACGTTTACTCTACGCCTCTTATGGGAGATCTGCTCCTATCGAATATCGCAGTTCCCTGACAAGACAAAGCGCAATCTTTTCGTCCGCCACCGCGATGTGCTGCTTTCGACCGCACAAATTGATAGTGACGAACGGGTCAATGAAGTTCTCATTCCGTTTTGTTTGGCATGGTTGGATCAAGGACTTGCCGCAACACAGATACCGCACCGCGAACAAGGTTTTTATCAATGTTTTTTGACGCTGTACAAGATTCCCTCACCCACCTTCGGCGGCAGAAGTAGTGCGTTGCAGCGGATTGTCCAAGACGCGTCCGTACGCAACTTGTCCGCTACCGCATCAATTTGTGAATCTCTGCTTGATCTGGGGATCGGCGCAACGGAAGTCGAGGATTTTATCAGTGCTTCGTTGTTAGCACTGCGCGGATTTGCAGGCATGATTCACCAACTCGAAACACGGGGAGATCGAGTCCCCTTCCCAGCACAAACTGGGAGCTTGCTCGAGTTCTTGGCGGTGCGATTGATGATCGACCGAGTCATTCTCGGAGAAATTTCGCGTCAAGCGCTTGGTTTCTCTGGCCCGCTGTGTGATTTGAGAGTCTCGCTGAATCAAGGACGTGAAGTCGACAGAGAAACCCAGATCCGTTGCGAGACCTTCACCATCCATCAACTTGCGCAAGCCTTGGGGTGGACGCCCGAAGTACTCCTTAATTTGTCGAAGCCAAACTGGAATCGTTTACTGAACGAGATCCGCGAATTCGATTTGCTGTCGCGGCTTCGCGTTTTTCACGCGGCCTGGGAGCGGCGCTTTCGCATCAACACTTTGGACGCGCTGTCGACACACTCACAACGCAAACTTAAATCGCTCAACGTACCGAGTGCAACCAAGCTAACCGCATTCGATGTGGTGTGCTGCATCGACGACCGCGAAGAGTCGTTTCGACGTCACATCGAAGAAATAGCGACGGACGCGAGAACGTGGGGGGTCGCAGGTTTCTTCAACGTTCCCATGTATTATCAAGGGGCCGATTTTTTTCACTTCCTGCCCCTGTGTCCGATTGTGATCAAGCCCACGCATTATGTTCGGGAACATGTGCATGTTGATCATCGAGACATTCATGAACGGAATGTCACCACGCGCCGCAATTTGGGACGCATCGTCAACGGTCTTAACCGCGGCAGCCACCATTTGATATCGGGGGCGCTGACGTCGTTTCTCGGTTTGTTGACGACCGTGCCCTTGATGTTGCGCGTGTTGTTTCCACGCTTCTCCGCGCGTTTCCGACACAAAGTCAGCGGACTTTTCGCAGTGCCGAAACAAACTTATTTGCAACTGGAAAGGGAAAGGGCCGATCCGGGACCGGACGACCGGCAAGTCGGCTTTTCGCTCATTGAAATGGTTGAAATGGTTGAACGTTTCCTCCGCGACATCGGCATGGTAAGCGACTTTTCCGAACTCGTCTTGATTATCGGCCATGGTTCATCCAGCCTGAATAATCCTCATGAGTCCGCTTACAACTGCGGAGCGTGCGGGGGAGGTCGCGGTGGACCTAACGCGCGTGTGATGGCGAGGATGGCGAACGATGTCAGAGTCCGCGCAGGCTTACGGGAACGCGGCCTGGAAATTCCCCAATCAACTCTGTTTTTGGGTCTTTACCACAATACTTGTGACGATAGCTTGAGTTGGTTTGACGGTTCGAGCATCCCGCATGACCATGTGGGAGTGGTTGGGTACGCAAAATCCGTATTGGCTGAAGCCCGAAAACGTAACGCTCACGAAAGGTGCCGACGCTTTGAATCAGCGGACCTCTCAATCACCGTTGACGCGGCCTTGCGCCACGTGGAAGCACGTGCAGAAGACCTCTCACAAACACGACCAGAATATAACCATGCAACCAACGCCATCTGCATCGTTGGTCGACGCGCTAGAACCCGCGGATTGTTCCTTGACCGTCGTGCCTTTCTGGTTTCCTACGACCCCAACCTCGATGATGAAGAATCCACAATTCTCGCGCGAATCTTGGCGGCGGTTGTTCCCGTGTGCACAGGAATCAACTTGGAATATTTTTTCTCAGCCGTGGATGTCAAAGGATTTGGTTGCGGAACGAAGCTGCCTCACAATGTGGCAGCACTACTCGGTGTGATGGATGGTGCGGCCAGCGATCTGCGGACTGGCTTGTCAGCACAGATGGTCGAAATTCACGAACCGCTACGCCTGCTTTTCGTTATCGAGAGCCGTCCAGAAGTTCTGCAAAAAATAATGAGTTCATCGCAGCTCATCCGCAGAATATTTTGCGGACACTGGGCTCAGTTGGCTATCCTCAATCCAGACAATGCAGGACTACTTGTATTCAATGGAACTACTTTTGAGCCCTACCAACCAGAATCCTCTCGCCTCGAATCCGTTGCATCGTCTCTCAATTGGTATCGCGGTTGGCGCGGTGATCTACGTTTTGCCGAGATTCATTAGCGGTACGGATGACTGCGACTCACTGCCCAGAGATTTATTGATCGACCCAGGGAATTTAACACCATGCCATACGAGACACTTGATAGCTTGCTAGTGCTCGCAATTTTGATCGGTCCCATCGCGCTCGTGACCTTTATGGGAATCACCATGTTGGCGGGCTTTTCGGTCAGCGAATCGGCCATCAGCCGATTTACATTTAGTGCGATTGTCTCCGGCTTAGTCGGCACCTTGTGCAGCATCTGGGCTCTGGTTTGGACCCAGCGCTTAGAGATCGTCGTGGAATTAGGAAATTGGGTGTCGCTACCTGATGAGCATGTGCATTTCCATTTCACCGTGAAGTTTTTGCTCGATCGGCTATCACTCCCCTTCCTGCTATTGGTCTTTTTACTATGCGGCACGGTCAGTTCCTTCGCCAGCAAGTACATGCATCGCGAACCTGGATTTCGGCGGTTCCACTTGTTGTTCGCTTTATTCACGCTTGGCATGGTCCTAGCAACCATTGGTGGCACGATTGAAGTGTTGTTCTTCGGTTGGGAATTGGTCGGTATCTCTTCAGCCTTACTGGTCGGATTTTATCACGACCGCAAAGCGCCAGTGAACAATGGTTTGAGAGTATGGACCACATATCGCCTATCGGACGCAGCATTCTTGATGGCGGCTATTGCCTTGCACCACCAAACCGGCGCAGGTGATCTGGACCGGATGGCAGGCGCCGGCGCTTGGCCTTATGGCGTCTCCGAGTTGCAAATCACTCAGGCCTTTTGGGTCGGAACATTATTGTTGATAGCCGCAGCAGGAAAATCAGCCTTGATACCGTTTTCGGGGTGGTTGCCCCGCGCTATGGAAGGACCGACCCCCTCCAGCGCGATTTTTTACGGCGCACTTTCGGTCCATTTAGGCGCGTTTCTGCTGCTGCGTGTGAGTCCAATTATCAGCAGCTCTTGGCTATTGACATGCCTCGTCGTGATTGTGGGTTTAGCAACGGCAGTCTCGGCTGCATTCATCGCTCGTGTGCAGGCGGATGTAAAAAGCGCCTTGGCTTATGCATCGCTAACGCAAGTCGGTTTGATTGTCATGGAAATCGGATTGGGACTATACTGGCTCGCTTTGATCCACATCATTGGACACGCGAGTTTGCGAACGTTGCAACTGTTACGCGCTCCCAGCGTCTTGCGAGATTACTTCAATATTGAAACAGCACTGGGACGCCGCTTAGCTAAGCGCGTTCACACCCTAGAACCGAGTCACACTCGACCAGCCCAGATTTGGTTGTATCGCTTCGCCTTTGAGAGAGCCTATTTGGATGTATTTCTAGATCGTTGGATCGTCGCTCCGTTCGTCAACTTTTTTCGGCAAGTGCAGCGCATTGAGGAATCATTCCTGCAACATCTGACAAATCTCGCCTCCCAAAGTGTTGGTCCGCAGCAAAACTCAGACGAGCTCTTGCACGATGAATCCGCTATCGAACATAGCGGCCAGACTCACTTCGATGATGCAGGAGCGAATAACAAAACAAGGCAGTTTGCCCATAGCCACAATTCCACCGAACAGGGGAAGACGAATGATTGATCTTCAATTTGCATGGATCGAGACAGCGATTCTGGTGCCGTTTGTTGCAGCGCTGTTCTGCAGCAAACGATTTCCACTCCGCGTGCGCTATTGGCTGAGCTTTGGCGCAGCTGGATTGACGTTCGCTTTGGCTCTGGGGGCCTGGTGGGACTTCAAACAGTTGCGAGTCTTTGAAGCCCACGATCATTGGGACGTGCTCAATTTCCTCTCGGGTGATTTCGTTTTCCTGATTGATGAATTTAATGCCCCCTTAATCCCATTGGTCTGCGCCGTTTATTGGCTGGTCATTCTCGTCACACCAACTTCAAAACGAGCACGCTTTCCCTGGAGATTGACCTTTGTATCGTTAGGTCTAACAGTTGCCTTGCTCAGCTGCCGCTCGAATTGGTGGATTCTTGGCCTGCTGGCCGTTCATAGCGTAGTGCCTGTAATTGAGTTGATTGAACGGAAACAGGTTTGGCAACTGTTCGCGGCATTTCAATGCGCGTCGCTGATATCCATGGCAACGGGACTCTTCTTGATCAATGGTCAGGCAGTTGACGAACGGCTCAACCTAGTGGGGCTTGTGTTGCTTGTGATTGGATGTTGGCTGCGGTGTGGTTGTTTTCCCTTCCACTTATGGGTCCTCGACTTGACTAGTCGCGCCAGCTTAGCCACAGCGATCTTGTACCTGACTCCGATGATGGGAGCATTTGCGATCGTGCGATTGCTGTTGCCGACCGCACCAGATTTCGTTCTGCAAGTGCTGGGGATCCTTTCGTTAGCCTCCGCTATATATGCGTCGTGCATGCTCTTGGTCCAAACCTGCACCCGCC
Source organism: uncultured Planctomycetaceae bacterium (assembly GCA_937862885.1). Lineage (GTDB taxonomy): Bacteria > Planctomycetota > Planctomycetia > Pirellulales > Pirellulaceae > CALMEE01. Next base: position 11,249 of record CALMEE010000143.1, on the reverse strand, counting down.
GATTTTTCGCGTACATGTATCTGAGCAACCAGTCGCTGTTACTGATCGGACTTGAACTTGTAAATCCGGTTGGTCTGACGGGGAGCCTGAGCTTATGGATGTCACAAGCCACATCGCTGGTTGCGTTTGGAATGACAATCCGCGCCATCGAAGGACGCGTCGGGCGCGTGCTTCTGGATCGGTTTCATGGACTTTACGAGCAGATGCCGCTGCTGGCTGGCTTCTTCATGTTGGCGGGGTTAGCGAGCATTGGGTTTCCAGGAACCAGTGGCTTTATCGCCAGCGAACTCTTGATTGAAGGCGTGGTCAATGTCTATTCCAGGACTGGCTTCTTGGTTGTCTTCGTGATGGCTTTGAACGGAATTGCCGCATTGAAGGCGTACTGTCGCTTGTTTACTGGCCACGAAGCCCCGGCCACGATTTCGATGCAGCCACGCTGGTATGAGCGGCTGGCGATTGTTGCCTTTTCCGTCTTCATATTGGTTAGCGGTTTGTTACCTGGTCCCGGAGTAATGACCCGTTATCACGCTGCCCAAGAGTTGTTGAACCGCAGAACCACTACATTGACACAACCTTTAATAGACGAGGAAAACCATGAACATTGATAGCTCCGTTCCGCGCGGAAACCTTGTAGGATTCCGCACCTATTTTTGGCAAGACCTGCGCGCGGGCCTGCTCGTTTTCTTGATCGCCTTACCCCTGTGCATGGGTATCGCATTTGCAAGCGGGTTTCCTCCGCTGGCCGGGATTCTCACCGCCGTCGTCGGCTCGATCGTCGCTACGATCATAAGTAACTCCGAAACCACCATTAAAGGACCAGCCGCTGGTCTGATTGTTATCGCCATTGGATGCATTAACGAGTTCGGTGGCGACGGTTTCCAAGGTGGATGGACGGATGTGGACATGAATGCATACCGAGCCGCCTTGGCGGTTGGATTCGCCGCTGCCATTCTCCAAGTCCTTTTCGGCATTTTTCGGGCAGGAATTCTGGGCGAGTTTTTTCCGATCGCCGCCGTGCATGGAATGCTCGCCGCAATTGGTGTGATCATTATCACCAAGCAAATCCCGGTCGCCCTGGGAGTCCAAGCCGCGGGAGAACCCCTCGAAATATTGCTCGGATTACCAGAACTTGTTCTCAAGGCCAATCCTGCGATCGCATTGATTGGCATGGTAAGTATTTCAATCATGTTCGCTTGGCCTTGGATCACTCGGCTCCATGTTTTTCTCAAACAGATTCCATCGCCCGTAATCGTGTTGCTAGCTACCGTACCGATGGGACTTGCCTTTGATCTGTTGCATCCTCACTCGTACTTCTTGCAACAGCATGAATACCAACTTGGAGAACAATATTTGGTTCAAATGCCCGATCGAGTTCTTGGAATCTTCAATGAAATCACGACTCCAAACTTTAGCGTTCTCGCCGAACTGCGCGCCTGGAAATGGGTAATAATGTTTTTCATCATTGGAACCATCGAATCAGTGCTCAGTACCAAAGCCGTCAATTTACTCGATCCGTTCAAGCGCAAAACCAACTTGGATCGGGATGTGATCGCTGTAGGCGTCGGCAACTTATGCGCGGCGTCGATCGGCGGTTTGCCCATGATTTCTGAAATCGTGCGTAGCAAAGCCAACATAGATAATGGAGGCAAAACGCGATTCTCAAACTTCTGGCACGGAATGTTCTTATTGGTGTGTGTGTCGCTGATACCCATGGTACTGCATCTGATCCCGTTGGCCGCCCTGGCCGGGATGTTAGTCTATACGGGATTCCGCCTAGCGCATCCGCGAGAGTTCATCAATGTGTACCGGATCGGACGGGAACAATTGGCGGTATTCTTGATTACGATGATCGCTGTTTTGGCCACGGACCTGCTCATTGGAATCGCGATTGGTATCATTACTAAATTCGCCATCCACATTTCCTACGGCGTGCCGCTTAAGACACTTTTCAAACCTGAATTGAAAGTTATCGAAGTTGATGGCCAAACCGTAAAAATCATGGTTGGCGAATCAGCCATCTTTAGCAACTGGATTTTTCTGTGGCGGCAGATCGAAGTCTCCGGTTTGTTCGAAGGGAAACATGTCATTCTCGATATGTCGGGAACCAAATTCGTGGACCACAGCGCCATGGAGAAACTGCATGCGATCGAACGAGACTTTGCCGAAAAAAACTTGTCCTTGCAGGTGATTGGCCTCGACCGCCACCAACCGCTGGCAAACCACTTACTCTCCGCGCGCCGCCGTGGTCTCGTAAAAGTCAAACGTGTGACCATCGTTACCGAAACCAACGCGGAAGCGTTTATCTGCTCAGAATTGGTAAAGCTGGGAGCTAGTGGCTACAATGCCGTACCCTGCCATGGAGTCGGCAAGAAGAACCTGCATTCTCCTGATCATGCATCCGATTCCTGTATTCGCATCGAAGTCATCGCTGTGCCTGAAGTTGCCTATGAGATTTTAGAGTATTTGGAGTCGCATATCGCAAACCATTTCGATTTGACAGCCAGCATCGACACCGTCGAGGTGGCCCGCAACGACGCTTTCAAAATCGAAAACGGGACGGGAGTGATCACGGAAAAGGAATCGGGGGTCACGATTCATTCCGGTTAGTGCCAAAGATTCAAACTTCCGCTCACGTGTTCCAAACGTGCGCTCCGCGAGTCTCAAACTTTTAAAAATTACGATTTGATTCCGTCAATGCGGATTCGTTTGCGCCTTGAGGACGCGCCGAGTTCAATCGTGACGGCTCGTTTTGGAACGCGAAAATGATCGGCCAGCAAGCGTATCACGGCTTCATTTGCCTTTCCATCCACGGGGCTAGCTGTTACCGAGGCAACCCAGGTGCCATCTGCTTGCTCGATTAACTCGTTTTTTCTGGCATTCGGCTTAACTTTTACGTCGAGTAACATCTCACCACGCATTCAACTTGACGTCATTTTTCAGCCCGAAAACTCATCTTTTTCAAAATTCCGATTCAGGCAATAATCTTACGACGATTCATTCGGCTACGCCAAACCAAGGCCACAGCAATTCAAACAAACCTAATGGAATGAACCACTTCACATGGCACTTGAGTCTCGTGATGCACAAGCATCACAAGAGATCAAGCACCATTGAACTCGTGGTCGTGATTACAAGGAAGTGTAAATGCAAGTTCGACATTTATCCAGTCGTACCTCAAGTTCTCAACCGTCATTCGGCTCCCTTTTCTCGCCCCAAGGCATCGCTTGTGCCACTCGAATCAGGGCCGTGGCGACGCGCAGCGGGATGTATTGCGTTAACCTCGTGTTGCTCGCCGCTCTTTGCAGCGGTTGCAGTTCAAACGTTGCCGACAATTCCTCAACTTTGTCGGAACAAGACGGTACTGCGACGGCTACCGATGACAACTCTGTCGAACAGTATTCCTTAGCGGAAACCGAGGCGAAGGTTGCAGAACTAATAGTTCAAGTCAACCGTATGGAAGCGGAATTCAAGTTTGCGGAGGCGATTGAGGCCTGGAAGAACATTTATGATCTGGTCGCAAAATACGCCGGAGAGGAGTCGTGGCAAGCCACGAACGCCAGACTATCTTTGGAAACGGCCCAACGGCAGGCACAATTTAGCCCTGCCGAGTTAGGATTGCTGAGTGAATTCGCTGAGCGGCAACGTCTGGCGAGTGAACATCTCAACTCCGGAAGATTGGAAGAAGCCCTCAATGAAATGCAGTGGGTAATGTCGGCCACCGAGCGTTTGTTGGGACGTGATTCGCATTCCGTAGCGCGCATCAAATTGCGGATGGGACAGTTGCTCTACCAAGCTGGGCAAATTGAATTGGCTGCCGGTTACCTTCGCGATGCATTTGTCATTAACCGGGAAAAGTTGGGCGTGCATCCAGAAACAGAAAGTAATGCGTTCTTGTTGGGCCACGCGTTGGTACGTACTGGTGCCATCGAGCAAGGTGTACAATGCTTTGAGTATGTCGAGCGACTCACTACCGAATTGTGGGGCGAAGAACATCTACTGACGGCGACACGTAAGAATGATCTGGGAGCGGCCTACCATGTTGCCGGAAAGCTGGATTTAGCCAGTGCGAAGCTCGAAGAAGCGTTGGCCATGCGCAAGAAACTTCACCCCGAAAATCACGCAGCGGTCGGTGAAACATTAAGAAACTTGGGAGTCGTGTACCTTGACCTGCAAAAACTCGATTTATCCAGTGACTGTTTAACACAGGCGTTGACTATTTTGGGAAACACCAGCGGTGAATCCCATATTCTGACATTGGACACACGCTCACGCTTGGCCACCGTCAAAATGCTTACCCAGGAATATCTGGCGGCCGAGGGGCAGCTACGCCAAGTTGTGCACCACTATGAACACACGGTTCCGCACGCTCAAGGATTAGCAAAAGCTTGCTTCCAACTAGGAATCGCCTTAGGTTACCAGAGCCAATATCATGAAGCTGAGCCACTCTTGAATCGCGCACTCTCGATTCAACGCACAGAGTTGGGCCAATGGCATCCTGAAACGGTCGAGACAATGCAGGCCCTAGCTGTGCTCTACGACCGCATTGGCCAAACCGATAAGGCACAATCCATTCATCAGGCTTTACAACGCTTTCGCCAATAATCCGTCGCGACATTCAGTTTATGTCCTGGTGTCAGCCGTATAAAACGAGTGAACACCATTCCATGCTATAGGCTCGGTTCATTTTACACCGATCTCCGGTCGTCAAACGTGAACGGACCATGAGAAAATCGTGCGCCACGTCGCGAAAGCTCATATCCCCGCAACTCGGCTCAACCCAAAAAAACTCGAGAAATCGAGAGCCCTCGTGCGACCAAAGCGATGCTTGCCCCAAGCGGACGTTACCAACTATAATCACCTTACCCTCGATACTTGGTCGTTATGGCCGAACTCTATACATCACCTCAAGCAGCTGGGAGCCGATCATGAAACGAAGAGAATTTTTGCGCAATTCGACGATTGGGGCACTGGGTTTAGGATGCCTGAGCCCACAACTCGCTCAGGCGTATAGCGACGATAGGCGTGCTCCCATCGAACCGGCGAAACCTGCCAAGAATATCATCTTTATGGTCAGTGACGGCATGAGCGCTGGCACGCTGCAGATGACCGATCTTTTGGCACGCCGTAAGTATGGGCGAAGCAGTCACTGGATTCGACTCTATGAGGAGCAACGAATTCGTCGAGCGCTAATGGACATGAGGTCTGCCGATTCCTTGGTCACCGACTCGGCTGCCGCCAGTTCTTCCTGGGGTGGTGGTGTCCGTGTCAAAAATGGAAGGCTTAATGTGGGCAGCGACGATCAAGCGTATCAGCCGATCTTGCAAAAATTCAAAGATCTCGGCAAGGCGGTGGGGTGTGTGACGACCGTTCCAATCACGCATGCAACCCCGGCCGGATTTTGTATCACGGACAAGAGCCGTAGCGATCAAGCCAAGCTCGCAGAAAAATATCTACCGCTACGTTTTGATGTAATGCTCGGTGGTGGACTCGAATATTTCACGGCTGAAGGTCGCAAAGACAACATCGATTTGCTCGCAGAATTCCGTCAAGCCGGTTACGGCGTGGCACAAACACATGCGCAATTGAAGAAGCTACAGTCGTCGGACAGCCCGATACTTGGTGTGTTCCACAAAGCTGGACTTCCATTCGCACTCGACCACGCACAGGACGAACAAGCTTTGCGCAACGTACCAAGTTTGGCCGACATGACCCAATTTGCGATCGATCGCTTGAAAAACCAACCTGAGGGTTTTGTGATCCAGGTAGAAGGCGGAAAAGTCGATTGGGCAGCTCACGCAAATGATGCGGCAGCGTTGCTTTACGACCAATTGGCATTTGATGATGCAATCGGCGTGGCTCTTGAATTTGCGGAACAAAATAACGACACGTTGCTGATCCTGACGACCGACCACGGAAATGCCAACCCAGGAATTATCTTACAAGACAAGGTAAATCAAAAATTCGAACGCGTCTTTGATTTCCGTCAAACGAACGAGTGGATTCTGCGCGGCATGCATGAGACTCCGTCCAGCAACGCATTGGTGGAGAGAGTGGAACATGCCTTAGGCTTTGCCATCGCTGACGACGAAGCGCAATCGCTGATTAAGCGCTTCAACGCCCTGAATAACGAAGAACAAAAAGACAATTACAAACTTCCCTTTGAGTACTTTGGCACAATTGTGGCAAAGTATACGGCAATCGGCTGGGCGGGCACCAACCATTCCGCTGACTATGTTGAATTGGCTATGTTCGGCCCTGGCAGCGAGATGTTGAAACCGTTTTTGCTCAATACAGAGCTACACAACTTCATGCTGCAAGCCACTTCGGCCAACGCACCGCTGGTGAAGTGAATCAAATCGCACTAATGCCTACGAGAGAGCCCGACGTGTCGCGATTAGAGCGCGTTTAATTTAAGTATAGCCGTATCCGGCATGTTTAAAGTAGTTGCTGAATTCGGGTTCGGAGAAATGATCTGGGATCGACCTCGCAAACGAGTCATCTTGGTCGAAGCCCAGGTTTCGTCGACAAAAACAAGCCGATCTGGATCCAGTTGTCCTTGACGACTCTTCCACCAGCGCCGCTTGATCGCAACATCTCGGCGATGCTGTTCCGACGCTCTCAGTACTTTTTTTCAAACGTCAGCTTCAGGTGACTCAACGCCACACAAAGCGTCGAACGCGAAAGCGAAGTCCCCGGTGTATTCTGAAGTTCAGAAAGAGTGATATCCGGTTGAGTCCTGATAATCTCAATGATTTGATGTTGATAGACCAGCCGCTTCGCCTGGCGGTGGCGCGTTTGCTGCGGAGCTGTTTTGCCCAACTCGCGACGGTCTTGTTTGATCCGGCGAACCCAACTCTCACTTACTTTAAAAGCCAAGGCTACTTCACGAGTCCCCCTAACCCGAATCACAGGCCGCCAAAACCTCACGACGAAATTCTTTTGAGTATGCTGCTACCATTGCCAGTTCCTCTCCTTTGCAATCAGCGGCTTACCCAATTTTTCTAAATGGCGCTAGACTTAGGACAAGCGCGGGCTAATCTTCCATGACCTCAGTTTCTCGCGTCTTCGCTAATTCATTTGCTTTGTCTTCGTATTGCTTCGTAAACTCTTGAATCTGATCCTTGGCATCGTCTCGTTGATCCTCCGAAATCAACTTGTCCTTGCACGCTTGATCGGCGGCCTTGTTTCCGTCGCGCCGCACGTTGCGAATCGACACCTTGGCTTCCTCCGTCAATTCCTTGATACGCGCCACCAGCTTCTTGCGAACGTCAGTAGACAAAGGTGGAATATTTATGCGAATCACTCGGCCATCACTTTGCGGATTGAAACCTAAATCGCTGGCCACAATAGCCTTTTCGATATCTTTGATGGTCGACGCATCATAGGGCCGAATCATGATCTGGGTTGGCTCGGGAACACCGATGCTGGCGATCTGCTTGATCGGTGTCGGCGACCCATAAACATCGACACGCACTGAATCGACGAGGCCAGGGTTTGCGCGGCCAGTACGAATTCCAGCCAAGTTCTTTTTGAGAACGTCGATGGCTTTTTCCATCCTCTCTTCGGTATCCAGTAAGATTTCGTCTGTTGTCATCGTTTTATCTCGACAAATATCTAATTGTAAATGATGAACTGATCCGCAATTCCGAGTCTCACTCGGTTCAATCTTTTCCCCTCGCTACTGACGGCGGTTGTTTCGTTTGATTCGCCTGTCCAAGTTCAACTGGTCCTTGGGTATCGTAACTTATCCCCAGGAGTAATTGGCTGAGGCAATTTGTGCCTTAAACTGAACATAGAATGATTTAGTTTGCGGCGATCGGTTCATGAGAACCGCCTCGGATCACGGTACCCACTTTTTGACCGGAAATCGCCTTCACGATGTTCCCTGTCTTCTGGAAGTTGAAAACCATTACGGGCATATCTCTTTCCATGCAGTGAGCGATTGCCGTGGAATCCATTACTCGAAGATTTTTCTTGATGACCGTTTGATAGTCAAGTTCACTGTACAAAATCGCATGGGGGTTTTTTTCCGGATCGTCGCTATACACCCCGTCAACGCGCGTTGCCTTCATCAAAATATCTGCGCCCAACTCCAGCGAACGCAAGGCCGCTGCCGTATCGGTTGTGACAAACGGGCCTCCAGTTCCCGCAGCTAAGATGATCACGCGACCTTTTCTCAGATGTTGGTCGGCACGGCGGCGAATGTAGGGTTCACAGACTCCATCCATTTTAATGGCACTCATTAGGCGAGTTTCGCAACCGAGTGACTCCAGTGCATCTTGTAGGGCCAGACCGTTAATCACGGTGGCGAGCATGCCCATATAATGGGCTGTGGCTTCCGTGATCGACGTGTTTGCTGCCTTGAATTGGCTACCCCGCAAAATATTCCCTCCGCCGATCACGACACCGATCTGGCACCCTTGCTCTTTTGCACTCACAATTTCGCGCGAAATTCCCGAGACCCCTTCCATGGAAATGCCTCTCTCACCTGCCGGCGCGAAACTCTCCCCTGACAACTTTAAAATGACGCGTTCGTAAATCGCATTTCCGTTCATAAATTCCTATTAATAATTCAGGGGGGAAACTGTTTAGTTAATCTGAGTTGCCGCGGCCAACGACTTGCTGGCTGACGTTACTTCAGCACGACAAGCGGGATACTCAAGAAGCAAAATCATGCATCCAAGGAAGTTTGGACGACAGCGGCGTTGTCTTGTTGTTCCAGATTTCGAATTTTGGCGACACGATGCGCGTGCCGTCCGTCCTCAAAGTTTGCCTGAAAAAACGACTCTACAATTGCGTCCACTTCCGGACGTTGCGCATCATTGGCGGCCAGACATAAAATATTGGCGTCATTGTGATTTCGCGCCAAGGCGGCGAACTGCGGATTGCAACATAATGCGGCGCGAACGCCAGGCAATTTGTTGGCAGCGATTGACATGCCGATGCCCGTTCCACAAATCAACACTCCCCAATTCACACGTGCCACACCAACCAGCGTGCCAACTTTTTCCGCGATATCAGGATAGTCGCAACTCTCGTTGGAGTAGGCGCCACAGTCAACAACCGCGAACCCGCTCTGTTCCAACTTTTCGATAACCCAGTTCTTGACCTCGATACCACGATGGTCACAGCCCACGGCGACTCTCATTGTCATTCTGCCTTTGCTTGTTCAAGAATCTTATCGATCCAAAGTGCCAAATTCTGTTCAATTTGCTCCGCGCAAGCCCGATAAACGTCGGTACCGTGCCCGATTGGGTCGCTCACATCGTACTGGTCCTCTCGCAACACGAATGTCCGACCATGCAACTCTGGCCATTGCTGCAGTAACGCTTTGCGATGTCCGTTGGTCATCGTCAATACCAGATCGGCATTACGGATCAAATGGTCGGAAACTGGTTGGCTACTATGGGAAGACAAATCGAGCCCTTTTTCTTTGAGCACTTCGACGGATTGTGGAGAAGGCCGCCCGGATGGCATGGCCGCAATACCCGCTGAACTGACCTGGATGCGATGTTCTCGCAACTGCTCAATGGAACAACTGAGCTTATCCGCCAACTGTTGTTTTAATAGGAGTTCGGCCATGGGGCTGCGACATGTGTTGCCCGTACAAACCAGCAGCGTATGAAATACACTCATTTGTTGAATCGCAGCCTCACTGACCACGCCCTCTCGCAAAATCTTGTACTGGTTTCCACCGACTTTCAGCACGGTAGATGATTGGCCAAAGCGACAACTTCCGTCGTCAATCACTAGGTCGACACCGTCTCCCAATTGCTGGACGACCTGATCCCCGGCAGTCGCTTCAGGCTCACCACTGCGGTTGGCGCTGGTCAAAGCAAGCGGCCCGGCCGACAATCGCATTATGTTTAATGCTACCGGATGTGCCGGAACACGGAACCCTACGCATCCTTGGGAAACCACCAACTTTTGCACGGCAGCTGGCAACCGATAAATTACGCTATCTGGATGATTTATCTCAAGCACGAGCGTCACCGGCCCCGGCCAGCAGCGTCTTGCTAGGCGGCGAGCCAGCGGACTCATGTCGGGGGCATAGTCCAAACAATCATCTAAACTCTTAACGGCGAGCGCGAATGGCTTCGTAATATCTCGCCCTTTGACTTCGAATAGTCTTTCCACAGCGTCGACATTAAGGGCGCTGGCGGCCACTCCATACACCGTCTCAGTTGGAAACGCCACCAATTTACCCGACGCAATCGCCTCGACGGCCAAGTAAACGACGTCCTGCGGATCATCGGATTTTTTCAAATTTACGACTAGGGCTGACATCGAGCACGAATTTATCGGTTGTTCTTCAACCCTTACTATATCGCTCAATTCGAACAGAGACAATCGGCCATTTTCAGGGAAGTTAGTTTTGCACTTTCAGGGGTTGGCGTAAAATTAAAAGCCTCTAAACTACTCGCTTGATGACGAAGTTTCCTGATGCGATGGGGCACAAAATGACTGAAGACTCTAAACCATTAAATGGCGGCGAAAGTCAACCCGCTCCACCATGCTGGGTGGGTTTCGATCTGGGGGGCACCAAAATGCTGGCGTCCGTGTTTGATCAAAACTTCCAAAAGCTGGGGAGAGCTAAACAGAAATCGAAAGGGAACGAAGGCGTTGCCGCTGGCCTGAACCGCATTTGCAAGGCAATCCGCGAGGCAATCGATGATGCACACGTCGACCCCAAGCAAATCGCTGGTATCGGAATCGGCTGCCCCGGCCCGCTTGACCTAAAAAAGGGAATCTTGAAAACTGCGCCGAACTTGGGATGGAGCAATGTCCCAATTCGCGATCATTTGCAGGCCGAGTTTGGTTGCCCCGTCATTGTGGCGAATGACGTCGATGCTGGCGTGTACGGTGAATATCGATTTGGTGCTGGGAAAAACGCCCGCTGTGTCGTGGGGATCTTTCCGGGAACAGGAGTTGGTGGTGGTTGCGTCTACGAAGGTAAAATCATTCAGGGCGCCAATTGCACGTGCATGGAAATCGGTCATCTTCCGCTATTACCCGATGGACCACTCGATGGGTGCAACAATGCGGGTAGCGTCGAGGCACTCGCCAGTCGACTGACGATTGCGGCAGCGGCCGCTCAGGCCGCCTACCGTGGACAAGCGCCTTCCCTGCTTGAGTCTTGCGGGACCGACATCCGGAATATTCGCAGCAACGCGATTGCGGAGGCTGCCGCAAAAGAAAAATCAATTCGCTTGATCGTGGAGCACGCGGCAGATCACCTGGCACTCGCG
>CALMEE010000142.1 GCA_937862885.1 uncultured Planctomycetaceae bacterium | reverse complement strand
CTCATCGCCGGGACGAATCGACTTTCGGTCAATTTCACCCGTTAGAACTGAGCTAAGACCGATCAGTTCCGTCCCTGTGAACTTTAAATCAGCGAGGGCTTGCGCCACGCTTGCATCGACGGGGATAACTTCGACATTTGACGGCTGAGGTGCGGCTCTTTGTATGGCCTCGTCGTCCGTGCCGATGTTAGGGTGCAGACCCGAAAGTTGCTTCAAATAGCCGTCGAATCTTGCAGTGTATTCCTCCCCAAAGAAGGGGATGCATCCAGCGGTTTCGTCGCAAACTTGCCCATCAAATTGCAAGGCGATCTCAAGTTGTCCAACATCAATCTCGTCAGCGATATAAATTGGAGCCTTCCAAGAAACGAACAATTTGTGTTTTTCGATGGTCACATCTGGCCATACCGTCGAACTCGATTTTTCCGGCTCTTGATCCGGTTTAAAGGAATCCAGGACACGCACGCCCGCTTGCTCCACAACTTTTATTTTTGATGGACCGGGACCGCCAAGCTGAGTAATAGAATATGTGTGCCATTGCGGTTCAATCGAAGCACTGAGGGTGATTTCACCGAATCGACTGTTTTCCAACAGTTCGAATTTGGCCCCCAGAATCATCTTGTTCCCTTCGCCGATCTGCGCAGTGCCGGGCGATCTGAGTTTCGAGAAAAAGTTGTCAGCATCTTGCTGCGCCGCAACGCTCAAGACCAGCGCGTTGACATGGATTAAAGCGACCAGCAACAATCGAAAGAAATACATGTTTTGAAAACTCATCAAAGTGCAATACGACTTGTGGGGTCTCGATAATGACGGGTTACCGTCTGCCCAGTTTCGTGTCTAAGTGACTGGAAAATCAAAATGGCGGCGAACCAATGTGCGAGTTGTTGCAGTAAGCGAATTTCGCCATGCTGGTATCGGTCTCTCAACTGCACGGGATATAAAGTTAAAATCGGTCGGAAACGCGATCTTCATCCACGTCGATATTGTATTAGTCGGTGTTGACGCAGGTCAATTACAACTTTTGACGAACGTTAACTTGAGAATGTGTCTCAAACTACACAGACCCAGCAGGCTACCCATAAAAAAACGTTTGTCCATGAACGTTGGATTTCCTCTCGCTCAAGCCTAAAGCGAGGCAAAAAATTGCGGGTCGTTGCACAAATCATGGGCGATGTCGTCGGTCCCCGGCTACGTCAATTTAACGCGAAAAATCGGAGTGTAGCGAGGCCCCTGCCGCTCAAGTACACTTTCGAAAATGGTGATTTCCTCGACGTTAAAGGAATCGAACGTTACGTCACTGGCTGACTGAATGACAGTCTCCATGCTGGCATTTTGCCGTGCACCTCGATTGGCTCGCCCCAGCGTAACGTGAGGATGAAAGTTTAAGCGATCACGAGGGTACAACTGTTCGACGAGTAGCGCTTCGGTACGTCGATGGGCTTGGATTACCGGTTCTTCTCCACGCGCGACACCGAGCCAAACCACGCGAGGCCTCGAGGTTCGCGGGAATGCACCACATCCCCCCAAGGCAATCGAAAACCTAGGTAGGTCGCAGAGCCGCGACTCGATCTCTCGGCACAACGGAGTAATGTCTTGTTCAGTAACAGAGCCGACGAAATTAAGCGTCAAATGCAGATTCTGTGTGTCCGTCCAACGGTAGTCTGTATAGTCCTTGAATCGATTCGACCACTTTTCGATGCGTAGCTTCAAGGCTGAGGGGAGGTCAATGGCGACGAACGTGCGAAAGTCCTTGGGCATGGATAAATCACAAATGCAAAACTGTAAATGATCGATGCAACGCAAGTTTTGGTTCGTTGGCACAACTCACGTAAACCAGTAATTGCATCGCGTCCTCATTCATACCATAATGTGGCGGCCTGAGCAATTTAGCTTGTTCCCGTGCTCACCGCTTTACGGGCTCGGCAATTCTTTTCGAAGGTTTGATTCAATGAGAAAATACGATGTGTTTGGCGTCGGCAATGCGATTGTCGATATACTTGCTTTTGTTTCCGATGACTTTATTTCAGAACGTGGATTAGCCAAAGGGGCAATGACGTTGATGGATGCATCGGAACAGGCCTCGATTTTAATCGGCATAGAGCGGGAAGATGTTCATCTCGCTTCTGGTGGTTCCGCAGCAAATACGATGGTCGCCATAGCGCAAAGCGGTGGCAAGGGAATTTATTGTGGCAAGGTTACATCGGACACGAACGGGGAATTCTATCGCAAAGACATGCATACGTCGGGGATTGAATTCCCAGTGCTCCCCGCGCCAGAAGCTTCTTTGCCGACAGGGACATGTGTTGTTCTGACAACTCCAGACGCAGAGAGAACCATGTGTACCCATTTGGGAATCTCGACTTGTTTGGAGCCGAGCGAAATCGATTTTGAGCAGCTGGCTGATTGCAAAATCAGTTACATCGAAGGTTATTTGTGGGATGCGGAACTGCCGCGCCAAGCATGCTTGGAAACGATGCAACAGTCAAAGCGACATGGCACTAAGGTCGCGTTCACGTTTTCCGATTCATTTTTGGTGCATCGGTATGCTAGTGACTTTAAGGACGTTGTCAGCGAATACTGTGATATCTTGTTCTGTAATCTGGATGAGGCCAAAATCTATTGTGAAGCGGATACCATTGAGTCTTGTGCAACCATTTTGGGGAAAATGGTGCCGTTGGTGTTTGTGACCAACAGCGAGCACGGCTGCATTGTGGTGGAAAATGGTGAGCAGAAACGGGTAAACGGATTCCCCGTTAAACCGTTGGACACGGTAGGCGCAGGCGACGCATTCGCGGGAGGAGTTTTGTACGGACTCACCAACGGAAAATCACCCGCGCAAGCTGCCCGATGGGGAAATTTTCTGGCGTCAAAAGTCGTGCAAATTAATGGACCGCGACTATCGCAAGCACCGCAGCAGCACGAACTGGTTTGGTGATTGCGGCAGGAAACGGGGGATTCATGTGGCGTGTATCCCGACAATCTGTAGGGCAGGGCAGGGCGAGGCAGGTTTAAGGCCGCCGGATTTCTAATCACTTCATGAATTTGAGAATGAAATAAAAAAAGCCGCGAAGGTTTTCGCGGCTTTTGCTCTTACGTTACTAGCTGGATTAGCGGAACAGTTCGCGGATACCAAAGGTGAAGAACGTTCCCGATGCAAAGTTGAGAATTTCTTCTTCTGGTTTGTAGCGAAGGATCAACGTATCTCGCGGTGCGACGAGTAGTCGGCTTCGCGGATTGTTGACGGCCTCGGTCAAATCAACTTCAATTGCGATCTGTTGGTTGTTCGGCAATTGACGCAAGACAATCAGTTGTGTTGGCGGAACTCGTGCTTGCCCAGCCAATCCGCCGATCAACGACTGGCGGTCGACACCGATCGTTGTTCCTGCGATGGCAACGGCACCCAGCACGTCCAGGTCGTAGTCTCGTGGCAGGGCCCACTCGCCACCTCCCAGTAATCCACCTGTGTAGTAGACTTCCGATTCCCGCGATTCGACGTAGACGATGTCCCCTTCATTCAGAATAACGTCCGAGGGGCGGAATCGAGGAGCCTGTCCGGGCCGGAGTCGCAATGGGACGATCACGACGTTGGCGTTCTCAGTTGCGCCGCCGCCCATTCCCATTTGATAGGGAAATGCGCGTCCAGCTGGAATGCTGTAGTTACCTTGCAGACGTGCTTGTCGTTCCGCTTGATTGCGGGCGGCACGCAAGATTTTGATTTCGTTTTTCGCATTGATACCTGGCAAACCACCAGTCTGAGCTAAGGCATTCATCAGATCGTTTTCATATGCTGGTAGATTCAATACGAATCCTCGTGCGCTTTCGTCCGTTCGGTCCGTTACAGGTGCCGTCAACCGACGGAAGTTCTGTTGTTGGTTGAAGAACTGGTTATCTTGTCGGATGACGACAACGCGATAGGTGCGTTTTCGCATCAACGTGACGATTACCTTTGGATCAACCAATTGGCCTTTCTGAACGTATGCACGTTTAATAGCTTCTTCAACCTGCGGAACAGTCAACCCGCGGACAGGCAGCGGATCGATCAGCGGTAGCGAAATGGTTCCGTTTTCGCGTACCGGGACCGGAAAGCCGATCGACGGATTCAAATCGCTCTCCGGTGCAGGAAACTGCACGATAGGAGGTTGGGTTTCATCGCCAAAGATGGTGGCGATATGGATGCCCAAAACGTCTCCCTCGTCCAACGTGTAATTGGCCGGCTTCTCCTGACCCAATAACGCGAAGTCAATCGTCTCGGCGTTGGCCCGAGGCGGTGAGAGAAACTCAGGTGGAATGCGATTCGCGGGAATCGAGTTGATTGGGGCAACCAATTGAGTACATCCGGTCATCCCCAAACAGCACAGGACCAAAAGCCCAAAGCTGGCTTTCAATAGTCGCGTGTGAGCATATTTTTTGGCGGGTCGGTTCATAGCCATGAAACTCCTTTTCACAAGCACCTGTTGATACTCTGCAAGCGCTATGCTTATCGTATAACCAGCTTAATGGTGATGGATCGTGTTAAATACTGTTATTGATTCAAAGTACCGCTCGGTACACCGAGTGGAGCACCCGAGTTCATCGCGGGAATTTTGCGATTCGAGCGAATTACCGGGATCTCAGATGACTCTTGATACGCTGGGAAGGCTGGCGGATGGAAATCGGGACCAGCATACTCCCAGTTGGCTTCTCCAGGTGTGGACTGTGGCAAACGGGGGCCGATTGAATTGATGGCGACAATCTGTTCATTACCATTTCGCACCTCGGCCATGATATTCATTAGCTCTGTCGAAATTCGTATGTTGCTGTATTCGCCAACACCGTCGGCTTTTGCGGCCCTGGCACCCGCCGGATATCCAGCGAACCAAGCTTCGGCCTTTTTGGCACCCTGCTCAGTCGTGTACCTCGTGGACCAGTAAGATTCTGGTGGCAGAGGTGGAGCTTGCTCGTCAGCACCGCGACAAGCAGCACAGTATCCTTCGATGAAGCCCGCTTTGAAATCGCTTGGAAACGGCGAATCGCAACTGGGGTATCTTAGGTTAAATGAACGCTGCGCCCAAACTCGCTCGCGGTAACTATTTACAGGTTGCTCAACAACCGTCGCGAACAGCCAATTAAACCCGTTGTTGTAGGTGCCACCGCGGTTGTACGTAGAACAACCCGTTGAACCGATGACCATCATGCAGCCTAAAACTCCGAGCGTGATCTTGATGGACGCTCTTGTGAAAACTCGGCGCGCTAATCGGTCATCCGATATGGACTTATGACCAAGGCATGCGTGAGGAGACAAAGGCTTCTGGGACCTAGTCATATTTCCCCCCGTGGAATTTTGGAAATGTACGTAAACAGACAATGGACATGCGTTTGGTGTAAACTCCAAACTATCCACCCATTAATTCGCCATTTCGATAGGGGAGAATTTAACGAAGATGAGGGTTATTTCAGTTTTGTGAAAAAAAACGGTAAAAAGGCTTTCAACGTTGGTAACGATTAGCATCGTGTTCGACCACGCTAGCGATTTCAGCAGTCGTCGACCGAACGATGTGTATACGCGGCCAGTCCGCGCAAACGGTTGTGGCTGACTTCATCATCCGAAAGCAACGCCGGATATTAACGCGATGCGACGCCCAGCGGAGACGTCAGTTGGCTCGTCGGTAGCTCATTGCTTCAGATACTCTGGCCCGCGCGAGTTTCAAAGCGGCTTCACGCGGGAGCAGGTTTTCTCGTTTCGATTTCAAGATGACGGCACGTGTGTTTTCACGCATCTTCTCTTCGATTTCGGCAAAGGCTTGTGTTTTGCTGCCACCATGGTATTCGACAGACCCACAAATAACGCCGCCAGCATTGGCAACAAAATCAGGCACGTTCAAGATGGTGCGATCATGCAGGATCTGTTCCGCTTCTGGGGTGCAGGGAATATTTGCTCCTTGCAAAACGACTTTGCAGTCAAGCCGTTTCGCTGATTTTTCGTTAATCACGTCAGGTTGAGCCGCTGGCACGAAAATATCGCAGTTGATATCAATAAATTCGTCTCGGTCATATTTTTTTGCGTCAGGGTAGTGTGTGATCCCCTTTTTCTCCCGCATGATCGTAATCAACTCATCAACATCAATCCCTTTTTCATTGTGGATGGTCCCGTCCAAATCGGTTGCAACCGTCAAGATAGCACCACGTTCCACCAAGTACTTAGCCGCGTGTTGTCCGACGTTTCCGAACCCCTGAATCGAAATGCGAGCACCATCTAAACTCAGGTCGTCAAGGAACTCTTGAATGACGTCGCCACAAATTGCTAGGCCGTAACCTGTCGCGCCAATTTGATCAAGGGGAATACCACCCAACACAGACGATAGACCGACCGACCTGCGGATCTCATCGCGAATCCAGGCCATGCACGTTTCGTCAGTTCCCATGTCAGGGCCTGGAATGTACTGGTTCAAGGTTTCGATTCCACGCGCAAATTGCCGAATGAGAATCTCTTTCTCTTCGGGCCGCAATTTGCGGGAATCCGCAATGATGCCAGACTTGCCACCGCCATGTGGAATCCCTGCCAATGCATTCTTCCATGTCATGGCTTCGGCAAGTCGAAAGACCTCTTCGCTGGTTACGTTGGGTGTCATTCGAACACCACCAATCGCTGGCCCCACGCTCGTGTTATGAATCACCACGATCGCTTTCAAGCCACAACGTGGTTCATAGATATACACAACCTTTTCTGGACCGAATGCGTCAGCGAATTCGCCAAATACAGTTGCTTCAGGTTGAATCTTGGCCTCTTCGATGATTAGTTCTGACATGAGGTCGTGCTCCAGGGGATTGATTGTAATTGGCCGTCGGTATCATCCGCCTTATCCCAAACTTGAACATTGTAGAATGGCGAATTTTTGCAGCAGGAATACATGACCGGTTGGACCATTTCTATTTTTTGCCTCATTGTAGCTGCTAGCAATCCGATCATCCAGTCGGTAATTGACCGTTGTACGGATGCACGTTTTGTAGTGGAGAGTTGGCATAGTTCTCCAAGAGGTGACGGGTGTCGTTTTGGATGACGCCGATACAAGCTTCGCGTAATGTTGCGGATGCGTGGGAAATGTCGCTAGCGTAGCCATGCTGACAATGTCAAATTCAATAAATTTCCAAATAATTGCTCAATTCGAGCTGAATTTCTTGAAAACAACTAAACCTTTTCCGCGTATAGGTAGTCAGAAAAGTTAAAGTTGAGATTTATCGATGCAAAGGAGTGGCAGATGCTAGTGCTTTCAAGGAAGGTTAACGATGAATTGATCATCGGCGACGATGTTCGTATCAAGGTACTCAAAATCAAGGGCAATACGATCCGGCTTGGGATCGAAGCGCCTAATTCTGTGCGTGTCGCGCGAGGTGAATTGGCAGATCGCGATTCAGCCAACCATGAAATCGTAACGACCGTTGAAATTTCCGGGCAGGCAGTCGTTGTAACTGGTCAGGCGAATACCAAACGGTACGCCAAATCGGGAACTGGGGGTGTCAACCGCGACCAGTTGCGAAACCAGCCGCATCAATCTAAGCGCGGGACAAAAAGTTCACTCGAATCATGCTCTCGTTCATAAGTTCGGTATGTGTGTTGTTATCATTGGCCCGCTTTCGGTAAACATGCTCGCTTACGTGCCATGGCAGGGTCTGCATGCAAATTTGGTCTCGATGAATGTAGGGAACACTGATATTGAGTCCAGTTCATGCCCGTTTGCGCGTTGTGTACCGGACACGCGTTGTATGTCGGACTAAAGTTCTTGCGATAAATGCCGCTTTCGCGGCACATATCGGTTCAATATCGATTCTCAATGGGGCCCTGCATTTGGCGAATGTGCTGGTCGCGCGTGATGCGAACGCCCGACTCATACTCATTCAAATTTTCGTGCAGAATACGCCGCACTTCGAGAATGCTTACTGGATGCCGATGGACTTCGGCATGACCCGCACCAACCCGTTGTTCCGAAATCGTATCCGGTGAAATTGCACTTTCAGCCGTCACCACGCCATCACTTTCTCCCTGATTGGGGAAGATCCATTTTTCAACGCCATGCGGTTCGACAATTCCCACAATGTTGTGATAACTTACCCAAGGTGCACGTTGTGCATTGGCCATGCGCTCGAAGTACTGGCTGTTAGGCGATAATGAGTCGATGCTGGTCGCGATTTCGAAAAACTTTGGATTCCGAAAATAGTCAGGATTTGCTTTGACGATCGAATGTGGACCGTCGATTAATCGTTTGGGCAAGCGAATCAGTTTGCGTGACAACCAGCGCGTCGAGTCGTTTGCGTATTCACTGCCTTTGTGCGGTGTGCCAATCGTGATGACGCGTCGAATCGATGGATTGGGACTGAAGTAGAAGATCCCGCTCATCTCGCGGATCAATTCTGGATCGCCTTTTAGTTCGTAAATAGGGCGGTCAGAAACAATGTTCCAGAAGTCATCGCGACTTTCTAACGTTTGCAGCCGAGATATGAGCCCACCCATGCTATGCCCGATCAAGACCATGTGATCCATGGCAACCGAGTTTCTGTACGGATCCAGCTCTTGTCGCACTCGTTGTAAGTCCTCACGCATCTGATGCGCGCTAACCCAGAACGGTTGGCCGGAGTGATATAGGTAAAACCAAAATTGGTAACGGTCACGAATCTCTGCGTCCGCTCGAAGGTCGTTAAACATCTCCGTCCAAGTGGTTGGGCTCGACCATAAACCGTGTACCATCACAACCGGAATCTTGTGAGGATTGTAGGGCTCTAAGAGATATAGACCATGAAACCCTTTCGCAAACTCGCCATCCAACAAGGCAAGTGTGGAGAACACGCTGGTATTGATCAACGGATCCTTCAAGAAGTAAGCCAATGGTGTCGTCGTGTCACTTTCGAGTGGTACAACTTGACCATTGATCAAGATGTTTCCCGATTCCAGCGGGTCAACCAAGTGCAAGACAAATTCCGTTTTGAGTTGCGGTTCAGCGCCTGAATCAGGCCCAACGGATGTCCGCTGATCGGAAATCGATGTCATCTTTCCGAGAAATTGATAGGGAAACGTCGCCGCTGTCGGTCTGGCATCACATACTTCAAAATATGCCGTTAGCGGGAATGTCAGTCCAGGTGGATAGTAGTTGGCTCCAATGCGGTTATCCTGCTCACTTGGGCCTGCTCGAGTAGCAATTAACGGTACTCCCAAGCCAAAGCTCTGATATTGATTTCGTAATCCTTGGACTAAGTAATCCGACGCAAACTTGATTTCTTCGATGGGTTCGGATTTCCAGCGCCCCTCCAGGCGAATGTGAATATGAATGTCTCGATCGGCGACGCGTAAGACGATACTGGAATCTGGTTTTAATAGCTTGCGTTTAGCAATGATCCGCAACATGCCCTCGATCGACTGATTGTAGATATCACAAGACTTGCGAAATGCCGGATCAAAGACGTTGCGTTGATCTCGTAGTCGCTCGTCGAACAAATGCGCGAAGGCTTGCGTCAATGCACCAAAATACCAACCAAGGGCGATATCGTCATTTCCCGACGTGTGTTCAGTATGAGCGCGAATATAGGCCAGCTCTGTCCATGCATTTACCATCTCCAAAGTTGGTTCGCGTTGAACGTGATCCATCAATTGATTGACGGCGCGATCGGGGCGTGATTTGTATTCCTCGAGCAAGGCATAACGCCGCAGAATCTGTTCCGTTCGCTCACTAGGCTTGGGCCCCCCAGTACCGACTAGATTCAATGTTGATTCAAGTGGATTTTTGGGGCGCTTGCGAACTTTTACCGGCGCTTCTTGACCCCAACTCGCCACTTGTGCCAACCGTCGCGCCGAGTCCACATTCCATTGGCATCCCGGTTGCAATTGCAATCCCAAGATGAGCATCAAAAGGGGGACGATCTGTTTTCTGGATTGAGCCATTTTATTGCAAATAACGTTTGCAACTCCTGACCCAGCCGGAACAAATCGTACAAAATATGTATCAGACACTCTTCGCCGTCCTTGATCCCAGTTGCAACTTCTTGCTAATACGCTTCCAAATGTCGTGGCTGTTTATCACCAAGCAGGAGTTTGGATCAGAAGCAACATGACAAAACAGGCGGGGATAATAGACGCAATTTAGGAATTTCTCAATACATTCCGACGCGTAGTCGCCAACATTCCAGCGCATTTCACGGCAAGCCAATGCGCCCGCCACGGGCAAGGAAATGTTCGAGAGTTGGCGAATTGAAGGCAATCTGACGTGCAACCGCAATCGGCTTTTGTGAGCCAGTGAACCTGATGCGTTCTGGATTCCAAACGAAATCGAACTCGGGAACCATAGCGAGCTAGCATACCGAGAAGATGGGAATTGACAGCGACAATTCGTCGCGAATGCAGCCATCCAAACGAAAGAGAAATTTGCCGATCGCCTCGTCCTTTTGTAATGAATTTGTGGGTAATGGGCTCAATTTTATTGGGCTGCAACGTTTAGATAAAATTCACCACAAATCGGCGGATCAATTTCCACAAATTGCCCAATTTGCCCATTTCATAAGTTCGTTTCAGGAGCTATCCTAGCTAAGGATGTTAATTCGTTAATTCTTACGAGCTCCACACATCTTTTGTCTGGATTCATCAGAAACGAATGGAGTTTGGGGCTCAAGGACAGCTTTGGAGTTTCAAAAATGCGCAGTTTAGTTAAGCCAGTTCGTTTGGCAATCATCGTATGTTCAGTCGTTGTGGCTGGATACAACAGTCAGGCTGTTTATGCCGGTTGGGGGAGTTGGGGTGGATCTTGGGGCGGAAGTCGCGGATTCCATAGTGGCGGCTCACATGGGGGTTCTCATGGTGGCTCATGGGGCGGATCGTTTGGAAGTCGCGGTGGTGGCTGGCATTCGGGTGGCTCGCATGGACGCCCAGTTCTTTTTCCACGGCTGAGGGCTTTCCTCCACGGTTCTCATGGCTCTAGTGGGTCGCAGGGCTCGCATGGGTCTCTCGGCGGTAGCCACGGCTCGTGGGGTGGCAGTTACGGATCAAGCGGGGGTTCGCACGGCGGATCGCGAGGTTCTTACGTTTACTATGGTGGTAGCTCTGGTGGATTTGGCAGTACCGGAACACATCCTGGTTCGATCAATTACGGCGGCAATTTTGACGGATATTATGGGCCAGGCGGGATAAACGACCAGGGCGTCATCGTGCCTTACTCCAACGAAGGTATGATCATTCAGCCACAAGGTGACGGAATTGTTCCGCCTACGGGTCCGGTTGAGAATCAACGCCCGAGCATCGATAACGAAGATGACAATTCGGCTGGTACCGGCAACGCAACACTCAATGTTTCGCTGCCCGTAGACGCCAAAGTCTACGTGAATGGGAAGTTGACACGCACACCGGGCGAACTTCGTCAGTTTGTTTCTCGCGGATTGACGCGCGGTGTCAACTATACGTATGAGATTCAAGCCGTACTGGAAGGGCGAGGCGTTATTACCAAAGTTGTTGACCTCGTGGCTGGAGATAACAAGACGATCAGTTTCGATTTTGATCGCGCTGCGGAAAGCGTCTCGTCCCTGATTGTCTACGTTCCAGAGAATGCAAAGGTTACTTTGGCTGGAAATGAATCGAAATCGACAGGCCCCGTGCGATTTTTCTCGACGGAGACCTTGGCAACAGGTCAAACTTGGGACGACTATACGATCGAGGTGACCTTTGAGGTCGACGGTGAAACCATTCAACGCGCCAAAACCATCTCGGTTGTTGGGGGGAAGACGCACCAAGTCAGTTTTATGGAAGAGTATGAAGCTATTGCCTCTCGGTAGTTGTGGATAGCTGTCCATAAAATCGAGTAGGGCAGGGGTTCAATAAAGACCCCGTTCGAGTATAACAAACCCGTCGAGCATTTGCGCATTGCTTGGCGGGTTTTCTTTTTTGGATTGTCAGGGAGAAGCGGAGCAAAGCGAACTTGGCTTCAACGACTACACACGTTGTCGACCGTTGGTCGGCGAAACTGACGGTTGCCTACCACGGAGCCAACTATGTCGGCTGGCAAGTTCAGCCGAATGGGGAATCGGTCCAACAGGTTCTTGAGCAGGCTTGGCATGGTATCACGGGTGAGCGGCTGAGGATTACCGCCAGTGGACGAACCGATTCGGGTGTTCACGCCCTGGGGCAGGTTTGCAGTTGTCATACCCAAACTCGCTTAGCGCCCCATAGTTTAAAACGTGGTTTGAACGCGAAGACACCGATCGACATCAGCGTCGTTGATGTTGTTCGCGCAGCCCCTGGCTTCCATGCGATTCGCGATGCGGTATCCAAAACTTATCTGTATCGAATTCAAACAGACGCAATGTTGTCTCCGTTTGAACACAACCGCAGTTGGCATGTGCCTCGTCCCCTCGATTTACAAGCGATGCACCTAGCGGCCGAATTCTTGCGGGGTACGCACGACTTTTCATGTTTCGAGTCGGCTGGATCAGCGCGGCGCAACAAAGTTCGCACGCTCGCTGAATTGCAATTTGTTCACCACGAGGAAGGTCCATTTCATTTTCTTGTGATAAAAATGACGGCCGATGGTTTCTTGTTTAACATGGCGCGCAATATTGTCGGTACGCTGGTCGAAGTGGGACGGGGAAAGAGAGCCGCGCATGCGATGAGCGAGTTGTTGGCTACCCGCGATCGCCGGATGGCTGGCGTGACTGCGCCGCCGCACGGTTTATATCTTTGGTCAGTTGATTATCCGCCGCACCATCTCCCGGACCACCCAAGCGATGATGTGGAATCGCCAGCGAGGCGAACCGTGTGAATGCAGTTCGCCGCAGACTGTTCAGGATCGGCCAGATCGTTGGCAGTCGAGTCGATTTTCGGCAAACCCAATTCCTATACTAGTCGACGCTTGGCAAACAGCCTGCACAGGCATGGCGGTTCAAGGAGAGCAGGGCGGTGCAATATTGCATGGGAAACCGGTCAGCGCAGTCCTCTTTTCACAACTAACTGATGCCGGCTTCAATCTTGCTTCGCCATCGCGAGTAGGTTATTCGGTCTATAGGCAACGTGCACGAATCGGGTTAAACTGGAGAGAATGTTTCGAACAGAGGTTCTCGTTGTTTTGTCGGGTTATTCCTTGTGTCAAGTAGTCAAGACTTTTTAGGGCCATATCGTCTCATTCGGCTAATCCGGTCGGGGCGGCGCTGTAACGTTTGGGAAGCACAGCGCTCCGGAGAACAGGAACGGGTCGCCTGCAAGGTTGTCTTGGAAGAGTTTCGCGAAGACAAGAGTGAAATAGCGCAAATGCGCAATGAAGCAATGGTTGGCAAGGAAATGGATAGCCCTTACGTGATTAAGGTATTCGAATTCGTGAACCATCGAACACCTTTCATCGTGATGCAGTTGTTTAATGCCAAGAACTTGAAACAGGAAATTCGCGAACGTCCTGATTTTGTTGCCGTCAATATTCCTTCGTACATTGAGCGTTGTGCATTGGGATTGGAGCATTTGCATAGCAAAGGATGGCTGCATTGCGACGTAAAACCAGATAACTATCTGGTGGATGAGCAAGGGAATGTCAAACTGATCGACTTCTCAATTGCTAAGCCAATCAAGGGTCAAAAATCGGTTGGGTTAATGAAGATATTTGGGAAGAAGAATATTGTGCAAGGTACGCGAAGTTATATGTCTCCAGAGCAGATATTGGGCAAGAAATTGACCATCGCCTCTGACGTTTATGGCTTCGGTTGCGTGTTGCACGAATTATTTTCGGGCAAGCCACCGTTTACCGGCGTTAGCTCGGACGATTTGTTGCAAAAACATCTGCGCGCTGCTCCTCCATCTTTACAGGCGCTCAATCGTTCGATTTCTGAGCCGATGGCTAACTTGGTTTTGAGGATGCTCAGCAAAGATCCGAAGAAGAGGCCGGCGAACATGAGTGATTTTCTCAGCGAACTGAAACGAACTAGCGTTTACCGGGCTGGCATGCGCCCGAAACTTAATCAAGCATAATCTTGTGAGTACTATGTTAGACTATTTGCCATTTGAGCAACCGATTGCTGATATCGAACAACAAATCGAGTCGTTGAAAAAGCTTCCTGAGCCCACTGCTGAATCGATGCAGAAGTTGCGGCACCTGCGCAAACAGCTGGCCGATACAACGCGACAGATTTACGACAACTTAACGCCGTGGCAAACAGTACAAGTTGCTCGGCACAAGAATCGCCCCCACACGGTAGATTATCTTTCATTGGTGTTCGATGAATTTGTCGAACTGCACGGCGATAAGTTCTTTCGCGATGATCGAGCCATGCGTGTTGGGTTTGCCAAGCTAGACGGCAGAAAGGTGCTGGTGGTCGGTCATCAAAAAGGAAGAAATTTCAAAGACCGCACGGAGAACTTTTTTGGTTGCGCGCATCCTGAAGGATATCGCAAGTCAATGTCTAAAATGCGTTTGGCCGCCAAGTATCATCTGCCCATTATTACCTTCATCGATACGCCAGGCGCTTATCCAGGCATTGGCGCTGAGGAACGTGGACAGGCTTACGTGATTGCCGAAAACATGTTCGAAATGTCAAGGTTAAAAACGCCCATCGTGTGTATCGTGATTGGCGAGGGAGGCAGCGGTGGTGCTTTAGGTATTGGCGTCGGCGATCGAGTGGCCATGTTACAACACGCGTATTATAGCGTGATTAGTCCGGAGGGTTGTGCCGGAATTTTATGGAAAAGCGGCGAGCACGCTGAGAAGGCGGCGACCGCATTAAAGTTCACCTCGAAATACTTAAAGGAATTTCAGATAGTCGACGACGTGATCGAAGAGCCGTTAGGCGGGGCTCATCGCGATCATCACCAAACAGCAGCCCGGATCAAGTCGTACTTGGTAAAATCGATGAAGGAATTGACGGCATGCAAGATCGATGAGATGTTGGCAAACCGTTACTCCAAATTCCGACAAATGGGTCGGTACCTGGAATCTTCCCTAGCTGATGAGGAGCAAACCAACTCAACTGCTCAGTTCAACGGAGCCATCGGTTAGCAACTCAGGGCTGCGTCCAAGTTGGCTCCACGATTATCGGACGTTGCTGGATGAAGAACGTCAATCCGTCAGTGGGTTAGAGGATCGCAGTTGATTTTTGCAGAATGTCACATTGAAGATTGGGGTCCTGCAAACTCGATTTGCAAAGCTGCGATTCCGTACCAGCAGATTGCTGTCGTGGGGCTGATTCTTCTTGCAGATTTGCTTCGCCGCAGGAACGCCAGACGAGTGTCGCGATCCGGCTTTTGAAATCTCAGGCGGCTTCGATTTGATGACCAGTTCTTGGCTTGCGAAGTCCAGCTATAAGCTGGAGTTGTTTTGACAGTTTCTAGCGGTGCTTGGGCGTGATATGGCTGGCCGCAAACAATGCGATGAGCGTCAAATAACACCGTTTTGCAACGTCTGATAATGTTCGTTATGTTCGGAAAACCATGATCAATTCCCGGAGAAAGATGGTCGTGCAAGTTGCTTCAGCCCTGCAGACGCGTACTCCCATCAATCGAATAATTTGGGTCAGCATTTTGTCGCCAACGACCGGCTGCAACTGATACGTTGCACAATTTCTCCGGTCACGTAAAGGAGTTTCGCCAGAGCAAAAATGCGTCAGCCAAAAGCGGCATTTATCCTTGCTCCGTTTCAATTGTCCCGAGCAAGGTTTTGGTTGTGGGCCAAAACCTACGTTCAAATCAATTTCGCAACTGATCAGCTAACGGTTTTTCCAACTGGCGAACCCAGTCCATGAACAAATAAGGCCGCGCATGGCGAGTCGAATATTGTTATTTGTTTCTCATATATTTGAGCAGAAACAACGCTCCCACAATCAATACCAATGCACCAACCCCATATAGCGCAATCATCACAAATTCGTTCATAAACCAGTCCTCAAAAGTCTTAGACGTTTATTGCCAAGCAGTCTACTGAGTAAGCGGACTGCACATTGATTGATTTTAATTTGGACCATAGTCGCGTGAAAGAACGGGTAGGAAAATTCGATTGAATTGCGTTCAAGCCAGAGGATTTGAGAATTGCATGGTGTCACTAGCCAGCCTTGGTGCGTAGATCGGCCAAAAGTTTGAATGTTGGCGGGATCGCATGGGACTTTAGGTTGACCGGATTTCTTTTGGCGGTTCTGACAGCGGGCAGGGTGAATTGTGGGCAGAAATTTTGATATTTAAACAAGCTGACCAGTCGTTGGTCGTGATCAACGAGTTTCTTGAGTGTTGATCCACTCAGATCACTCGATAGCGTTCTGCCATGGCTGCTCGACAGGCCAATTAGACCCGCGAAACTAGTACTCAATCAGTTGCGAAGTGTACTGATTCCATTTCAAGGATGGCAGCTATCGGTCATGCCTAAAACGCTCCAAAGCTTCGCGTGTTTGTTTCTGCATGGAGTCCAATATTTGGTTAGTCGCGTTTTCAGTTGCTCGGTTAAAAATCGTGTCGGGGCGCGATACTTCAGTTGCGGTGGGCGGAACGACAAACGAGTCGGGAGACTGCACGTGCGTTTGGCGTTTGACAGCGCCATCAAAACTCCGCGATGAGGTAGTGGTCGAAAAATTACGATCGACGGCACCTTCGTAAATCATGGGTAATTGGGATCTTTGATCGCCCGGGTTGAGGCGGTTCAATTCTTGTTGACTGGTCGGAGCCAATCCGTCGAGGGCTGAATCGATAATGTCTTTGACTTTGTCACCGAAAGGTGAATTCTGTTGGGTTGGATCATGGTGGCGATCAACTTCTTCGTTGAATCTGATAACATAACTTGCAATCTGAGTTCGCATGTTGTCAGGAACGACGACAGCCAAGCGATTGATGATGTTGGTGATAACACGCCCTGATGTCGAATTAACGATCGCCTTCCGATGGTTGTCCCCGAGCAAGGTTACGGCAAACATCGTTACGAGAATGCTGATACACAATCCCTTGATCGCACCAACGATCGCGCCGGCTTGCCGATCCCAACTTTTCAGCGCCATTCGTTCGATTGATTTTCTAACAAATCCAAAGACGATCCAAACAACAAGTGAAGTGCCCAGGAACAAAGCGAACATGGCAATGAACTCGTTGAGCGGAGGCTCAATTGTTATTCTGGACGCCAATACCGGCCAAAAATTCGAAGCAACTAAGTAGCTAAGTATGAGTGACGCAAAGGACGCGATTTGCCATGCAAGCCCTTTCCAAAATCCCAAAAAGATTGCGCCAAAAAGAATAACTAAGATCAAAATGTCAAACGTCGACATGGTATTTCGCTCTCAAATGACTGCTGCTTGCGCGAATATAGTGCTTTGTGAAATATTATTGTAGAGCAATGAATTATGAAGTGAATTGACAGCATCCGCGATATCCCTTCATCTGTTTAGCTCAATTGTGAGACAATCTTTCTCGCTCAAACCATGCTAGCATGTGGTTCGGGTTTGCCATTTAGGGGCAAGCTCGTGGTAGCTTGCGTGGTTGCACTTGGATTAGCCTCCAAGATCCAATATGCTGCGGCACATTTTTTGAATTTTGGATGCGAGCCCGTGGCAGACTTTAAGACGCACATTACGACGAGCACCCTATTGGGGATCGGCTATGGTACCGGTGCGTATTTTGTACTCGGGGTCCCAATTGATCATTGCTTGATTGCTGCAGGACTGTGTTCGATCTCTGGCATGTTACCGGACTTGGATAGTGACTCGGGAGTCCCCGTTCGCGAAATGTTATGCCTGGTTTCTGTGATTGTGCCGATGTTGATGGTTCCTCGATTTGTGGCACTGGGTTTGCATGGCGAGTCCATGGTCATTGCGGCAGGACTAGTCTATCTGGGGATTCGTTTTGGGATTGGGAATATCTTCAAAAAATATACTGTGCATCGAGGCATGTGGCACAGCATTCCAGCGGCCTTGATTGCCGGCATGTTTATGTTCATCGTCTGTTTGTCGAACGACGTTGGAATTCGACTATTCAAGTCTTGGGCAGTTGTCTTGGGGTTCATTTCGCATTTGCTCTTGGACGAGATTTATTCGGTTGACTGGCAGGGGCGTCGAATACGTGTGAAGAAGTCTTTTGGTACGGCCATGAAGTTTTTCAGCAAGCGTCCCTGGGCAAATGTGAGCACGTACGCGAAATTAATCTTGCTTGCCGTCATCATAGCTGCCGACGAAGTCGCCATGAATTATTTTGGAAGGGAGAAGTTGGACGTTCCCATCTCGGCGCGCGATTGGTTTCAAGATTATTTGAACGGAAACTCGCCGCAAATTTTCCGCTAGTTGGCTAATGCGTTGTCAATACTAGGATTGAACGCTGTTGAAAGCGGGATTGGTTAAGGTTCATCGGAGTCAAGACGTATGGCAAACTCCACAATCCAAGAATCTAACCTGGAGGAAGCACTACTCAATATTTTAATGATGTTCAGAAATTCTTGCGGCTGTCCACCAGTAAAGTTACGGGGCCGTCGTTGACCAAAGAGACTTGCATATTCGCTCTGAAGATACCTCGTTCGACCGGGATGTTTTTTTGGCTCAAGTAGTCAGCACACAGTTCGTAGAGTTGATTCCCCAGTTCAGGTGAAGCTGCAGCAACGAAACTCGGTCGGCGCCCTTTGCGGCAATCGCCCAACAGCGTGAATTGGCTGATCAACAATATACTGCCGCCGATGTCACTCAAAGCAAGATTCATTTTGTCCTCTGCATCGGGAAAGATTCTGAGTCCAGCAATCTTGTCAGCCATCAATGCGGCGTCTTGTTCGGAATCACCCTGCTCCACTCCCAACAGAACCAAAAACCCTCGGGAGATCTTTGCGATTGTCGCCCCTGCGACGCTTACGGATGCCTGTGAAACACGCTGAACCACCGCCCTCATAAAACATTTGCACTTTCTACCTAAACACCGAGTTCTTCTTCAGGAAAATTTGATGGATGTCCAGAACAGTCTTGCTTATTCAATGAGCACAATGAAACATATGTTCATTCCAGTTGCGTCCAAGCTACAAGCATAGCAGTGACTTTGGATTGCGGCATAGCCTAAAATCCATTTTGCATAGGCTGTTGAAGAACACCCAAATTGGAATGTCGCTTTAAACGTCAGATCTGAGCGATGTCGATCATTCAGCTGCCTGGGATCGCACGATTTTGCTTCCTCTGGGCTTTCCTTTACCAGGCCTTACTTGGGCAAATAGTCAGTGATGGCCTGCTAAATATTCTGAGCCCCCCTGCCCTGACTGGCAATAATGCTGGAAACTTATTTTGTTTGATATGAAACGCGCTCCATGAGCCGCATTCCATTGTTTTGTCACACAATTCATCTGACTAGGATGTCAAGTTACGTATGAACCAAAAACTCGTCGCAATTACGATGGGGGACCCGGCCGGAATTGGCCCAGAGATTATCGTAGCAGCTTGGCAGAGGTTGCCTGAGGCATCCCGCAGACGATGTTTTGTCGTCGGTCGTAGCGAGATTTTGAAACGGGCCAGTCGCGATCTGGGCTTATCGATTCCGGTGCAAACGATCATGCAATTGCCCGAATCGTTCGACGACGATTCGATTTCGTGTCTTGAAGTAGGTGATACGAAATCGGATTCGATTGAAATAGGAAAATGCAGTGCGACGGCAGGGGACGTTGCGTTTCAATCCATTATCCAAGCAACTCAACTGGCCATCGATGGCCGAATTTCTGCGATGGTTACGGCGCCCATCAACAAAATGGCATTGCGGATGGCTGGGCACGAGTTTCCTGGGCATACCGAATTGATTGCAGAGCTGTGCGGAGTTCAATTTGTCGCCATGATGTTATACCTAAGTCGTGGCTACGTGCCGAGTTCGACGGTCGGGCTTGGGGTGGCCCATGCGACTTTACACCAAGCTTTGCGTAGCGCAATTGACTCTCTGAATACCGATACCATTTTGAAAACAAGTCAGTTGACGTATGAATTTTTCAAGCGGCGACTACTGGCAGGCGGGTTTCAGCGTCCGCCTCATGTTGCTGTGGCAGCCCTGAATCCCCATGGTGGCGAGGCGGGACTTTTTGGGAGTGAAGAAATTAACGTGATTCAACCGGCGGTGAACATGGGAATCCAGCTTGGACTTGCGCTGAACGGTCCCCTGCCCTGTGATACTCTGATGGCGCGAGCCGTAAACGGTGAATTCGATGCTGTGGTCGCCATGTACCATGACCAAGGGCACATCGCTTTCAAGCTTTTGAATATGCATCGGGCCGTTAACGTAACGTTGGGTTTACCGATCGTCCGCACGAGTCCAGCGCACGGCACCGCTTTTGAGCTGGCCGGCTCCGGCAAGGCAGATTTTGGCGGTCTTTTGGAGGCATTGAGGCTTGCAGACGCCTTAGCATCCGAAAAGGAAGTGCATTAATGGTTGCCGCATTAGGCGAAAGCCTACACCCAATCAAACCACTGATTGCCCGCATATTTGGCGAAATTAGGCCTTGTACAATTGCATTGGCCGTGGATAATATTGAGTTCCCTTTTGACAACCGCCGACCCAAAAACTCGTGCATGGTTGTAGAGATGACTTGGACACGTAGCCTTTTAGTAAACTGTTATGCCTCCGTTTAATCGCAACAATAAGAATTTCCGCCGTCGTAAACCCAAAACGAAGATCAAGACGATTCGAAAGGATCCGTTGTTTGTTGATGGCGAGCGTCCGCGTCCGATGTACGTTGATTACAAAGATGTTGAATTGTTGCGTAAACTCATTAATCGACACGGCAGAATTTCCAGCCGTCGAAAAACCGGATGCTCGGCCGTTAGCCAACACGCGGTCAGTTTGGCGGTGAAGCGAGCGCGTTTCATGGCGCTCTTGCCTTACGTAGGCGAATAAAGGAAATCGCTGGCCGATTCAAGGGCCTGTTCAGCGCTCTCTTGTACGACCGCAATTGTGTGACAATGCCCTGACGTTATAGAAAAAAAGGCGAGAATGCAATTCTCGCCTTTTTTGATGCACTTTTAAAAACGTTTTGTTGATGTCTTTGTTGATATCACCGTCCTAAACAAAACGTGGTCAGCCTCTAGCCAAAGCCTGTCAGTTGAGCCCTAGCTCACACGGCCAAATTCACAACGCAGGTTCACTCACGTGGCCGCACAGCACCAACCAATCCGTTGTAATCTACGCGATCATCGTCGTGCCATAGCGGCTGACCCATTTGAACGCGATTTCTCAGAATTTCAATCTTCTCGTCAGAACCGGCGGGAGCATCGGTTGCAAGAAAAACTTCAGTCGGTTCTGGGCAAAAGTCTTCGTCATGCCCATATTTGAGGATTGCCTCGAAAACATTTGTGACTTTTTTTGAACTCATTGGAAGTCCCTATCAATATGCCGAAAATTGTTTGAAATGTCGTTAAGTCAAGTTCAGTTGGCTAATCATGGAATATTAGAGATGCTCGAAATATCCCGACGTTCAGTTAGCCTGAATGCAATTAAAATTTTTTGGATTCACTGACTTTGGAATTGTTGCCACAAGGAGCAAAAACCTGCAAAAAAACTCACTACAGACTTGCGATTATGTCTTCCGCGTTGTTGAGCAGCTATCCTGAAAATCAAATTCGCAGACTGGCAAAGCCTGCATCACTTGATTCGATAGAGAAAGAGGATTGCAATCGTCCTCTGCAACAGTGAATCCTGGTTTTCACATTCGTTTTAAATGACTGAATGCCATTATTGACTTCGTTTTCGCAAAGTCAACTATTTCCGAGAAAAAATCTTAACGACAATTTTGGCTACTAACAATCTGTGAGCGATCTCATAATCAGAATTTTCGAATCGATCGTGCTCGAGAATCGCGATGGACTTCCCTCCTAATGATGAGGCGGACCTATCCGCACGTTCCATGTTTCAGGGTTCCCTGACCCCAATCGAGAATAGAGTGAACAGCGGATTACCAGCCCACAAACCTTTGGAATGCGCCTTGAGTTTCCCAAGGGGACTGCGTCGTTTTTGTGCCGATCATCTCCGAGCGCGGACGCGGTTTGAAATCATGACCAAAGCTTGTTGAATGAATTTGCCGTCGCCGTGCGACAGGAGCGAACTTCAACCCTAAACGATGCTCCAGCCGTTTTGTGGGAAACCAATCTTTATGCGACAAATTGTCTGTTTTTAGGGATGGAGATATCGGCGGCTCCAGCCACCGTCCGCTCCAATGATGTATTGGACACGGTCGTGTAGGCGATTAAAGCGACCTTGCCAGAATTCAAATCGATCAGGTTTCAATCGGTAGCCGCCCCAGTGGTCTGGCAATGGTATGGTGGTATCCGCCAGCTTTTGCGAGATTTCGTCGACTTCCTCGCGCAATTTCTCTCGATCTTCGAGAACTTCGGACTGCCTCGACACGATCGCGCCGAATTGAGCACCCCGAGGCCGTGAATGAAAATATTCTTCAGAAATTTCGCGAGGTACCTTCGTCACGGTCCCATCAATGCGAACTTGACGGCCCAGGTAAGCCCAATGGAATAACAGGCTCGCATGCGGATTGTCGCGCAATTGCACAGCTTTTTCAGAATTGTAGTTGGTAAAGAACTTGAAACCATCGGCATCATGTTGTTTCAGAAGGACGATGCGCGAAGTCACCCTGCCCCTTAAATCACTGGTTGAGAGGGTCATGGCATTTGGTTCGAGCCAGTCCCCCGGCGACCGCACGACCGCCTGGTTGAACCATGTCTCAAACTCAGCAAACGGGCAGGCTGCCATTGTGTTCAAATCGAGTCCTTGGTCTTCGTATTCTCTGCGAATTTTGTCGTAAATGCTCACTTTGCCCTCGAGTTTTGCTATATTATCGGTGTCGCGAAGCTGACGATAGTCTGAATACAAATGATGGCGACGATCACCAATTCCGCTGCTTGAATTTTTACAATAGAACTCCGACAACAGCCAACCGCTTAACCTGCTGGTCGAGGAATCTAGACATTGCTATTAAAGCGCTTCAAACTCGGGATTTCAAGGGGCTAGCAAATTCTGGCCAAGTGAAATCTTTAAAGATCTCCTTTGACAAAACAAGGTTCGACACTAACATTTGCTCCAAATAAATTGAATTCAACATGAGTACTGAAATCGAAAAAGACAACGAAGTGACAGAACAACAGGATTACCGAATTGAACTCGATTCAATGGGGGAGATTCGCGTCCCTGCCAGGGCCTATTACAGCGCGCAGACCCAACGTGCGGTTGAGAATTTTCCGGTTTCTGGCTGGCGACTTCCCGACAGCTTGATCCGCGCAATGGGACTCGTCAAATACGCCTGTGCCGTTGCCAACCGCGATTTGGGTCGGTTTTCGGCAGCTACAAAAGTCTCTTTGAGTACGCAAAACGTCGATTTTCTATTGCAGGCTGCCATGGAGGTTGCCGAAGGCAAGTTGGCCGACCAATTTCCGATCGATGTTTTCCAAACTGGTTCGGGAACTTCGAGTAACATGAATGTCAACGAAGTGATCTCTAACCGAGCCATCGAATTGGCTGGAGGTGATCGGTTTGATTCGCTGAAGCCGATCCATCCCAATGACCATGTCAATATGGGCCAGAGCACGAATGATACATTCCCGACGGCCATTCATGTTGCGGTTGCTTGTGAATTGAAGCGTCAACTGATTCCCGCGTTACATAGATTGGCTCACAGCCTCTCCGCTAAGGCTCAGGCTTGGGATCAAGTGATAAAGATCGGGCGGACGCATTTGATGGATGCTACGCCGTTGCGCTTGGGACAAGAGTTTGGAGGTTTCGCCCGCCAAATTGAACTTTCGATTGAACGTGCCGAGCAGGCTATGGATGCTGTGTTAGAATTACCGGTCGGTGGAACAGCGGTAGGCAGCGGCATCAACACGCATCCCGAGTTTGGCAACCGAGTCGCATCTGAATTGGCGAGCCAAACGGATATCCCGTTCGTTGAGGCCGTGAATCATTTTGAAGCGAACGCTCAGCGTGATGGTTTGGTTGCGTGCCACGCACTATTGAAGACGATTGCAACAACCCTGTTCAATGTGGCCAACAATATTCGTTGGTTGGGAAGTGGTCCACGTTGTGGGTTTTTTGAGGTGCAACTCCCCAGTCGCCAACCGGGTAGCTCGATCATGCCCGGCAAAGTTAATCCCGTAATGTGCGAGAGCCTGATGCAAGTCGCCGCACGAGTGATGGGGAATGAACAGACGATAGCCATTAGCGGTGCCAGTGGCGGTCAATTTCAATTGAACATCATGATGCCCATCATGGGTCAAACGACGTTGGAGAGTATCGCCATCATGGCTGGGGGCGTCAACGCGTTTGTGGAATTCTGCGTCGATGGTCTGGAGGCCAATGTTGCTCAGTGCGAGTCGTTTGTGGAACAAAGCCTTTCCATGATCACCAGCTTGAATCCGCATATTGGCTACGAAAAGGCAGCAAAACTCGCCAAAGAGGCGTTCGCCAGTGGAAAGACGATTCGCGAGTTGTGTATCGAACAACAGATATTGCCTGAAGATGTCCTGCGCGAGGCCCTTGACCCCATGCGAATGACAGAACCCCATTAGGAGTTAATTCAAGACATTGCCCATTCACTCGAGATGGGTAAATGCGAGATTTCGCGATTTTAGTTGTCCACGTAGCAATTGCCGATCTCGCAAAATTTTGTGGGAATCGAATTGGATTTTGTGTTTAACGGATGGGTGACAAACTGAACCGTCAATTGCGGGACATTTATCCATTGATGACGGGTCAGTTTGCGGTTAAGTCAAGCGTTGCAGTACGTTACCGCTTCAGACAGAAGTTAATTCGAGACAAACACACAAAAATTTACTAATGCGATTTTTTTGTAGAACCAGGGAAGGTGAGCTGATGTTTCGACGTTTCAATCACGTTTTTGAATTCAAATACTTGCGGTTGACAGTTTGCTTATTCGCGATGGCAGTCATTGTGTTGGGCGAATTTGCGAACGCCCATGTCTTAGGCAATAGCAGCACAGAGGCAAGATCGCCTGCCATCCTCCAAGACGAGCGGTCAAACCATGGTCAACGAATAGCAGCGATATTTGAGCAAACCAAAACGGCGAATTCTGCGAAGGACTATGGTGAAATTATCTCAGCCATCGACAGTCTGCTCCAAGATGCAGAATTGTCAGCCAATAATCGCACGTATCTCAATTCTCTGAAGGCCTGGGCACATGACCACCGAGGCTACAAACGCAGTGAATTGATCGATCTTTTTCGGACCGCCAA
Organism: uncultured Planctomycetaceae bacterium; assembly: GCA_937862885.1. GTDB lineage: Bacteria > Planctomycetota > Planctomycetia > Pirellulales > Pirellulaceae > CALMEE01. The sequence continues at coordinate 66,012 of CALMEE010000142.1, read as the reverse complement.
TAATCATGAGCAGGCGAACTTAGCCGTAGCTCAATCCATTGAAGATTTCCAAATGGCGATCGAGCTTGATCCACAAAGGTGGCAAGCACGCATGCATCGCGGTATCGTCTTTGCAAAATCGGCTGATTTCGATGCGGCAGCAAACGAGTTCACCGAAGTAATTCGCTTGGAACCTAGCAACACGAGCGCGTTTTTCAATCGGGCGGAGTGCCTCTATCAATTGCGCCGATACGAAGAAGCCCTTGTCAACTACAACCATGTGCTGAACGTCAGTCCAGGGGATATCCAAGTTGTCACTGGTCGCGCCCATACGCTGATGCAAATGGGGCGATTCGACGAAGCGCTTGAAGATTATCAAATCGTAGTCAGAATCAGGCCGAACGATGGTTGGGCGTTTGCAAACCGTGGCGAGTTATACGCGGAGGTGGGAAATTGGAAGTTGGCCTATAATGACTATAACAAGGCAATTGAGATTAAACCGGATGCCGACATCTACCGTCGCATCGCTTGGCTTCTCGCTACATGCCCAGACGAAGAATTTTACCGCCCGCAAACGGCAATAGAACTCGCTCGCAAAGCAATCGATATGGGGGGAGTGACGGCATCAAGGCTTGACACATTGGCTGCTTGCTTGGCTTCCGCAGGCTATTTCGACGAGGCCAAGGTTTATCAGAAACAAGCAATCGATTTGCTCGAGCGCCAAGAATATCAAACAAGGATGGCCCTCTACGAAAACGGTGAGCCGTTTATGCTGCCCGCGCGCAGATAATCGGATCGTACACGCGGTTGAACCTTAATGCTGCATTGAGCCGCAGAGCATATCCATCCGTTATACGGCCGGGACCTCAGCCAGAAGCGGCGAACGAGTTTAGCTTGCCGAGCTTGTCCTATCGGTAACGGCGCAACACCAATTGTTTGGGTGAAAGCACGCGTTACCGCGGGTTATCAACTCTCATCTACAAGAAGTGCGGCATCAGTCTACGAGCCGATCATTTCCTCGAACATTTTAAGGTAATCCTCAACGTCTTTCCCGTTATAGCCGCTGGTTTGCCCGATTTTGTTTTCGGAAGAATCTAGGAAGATTAATGTCGGAAACCCTGAGACTTTGTGCTTCTGCGCTAGCTCCTGATTTTGGTTCATGAGCGCCGCTGGAAAACTTGGGTTCTTACGGGGGAAATCAAGTTCGAGCAACACGACGTGTTCCTTGGCCCATTGCTTAAACTCGTCAGTACTAAATATCCTGTCTGCTAACATTTGACAGGGGGGGCACCAATCGCTTCCGGTAAACTCCATAAGAATTGGCTTGCCAGTTTCTTTCGATTTGGCCAAAGCTTGATTATAAGATTGGAACCAACCTTTACTTGTCAAACCAATGGACTCCAACGAAACTTCGGACGTCGAATTCCCGCTAGCGACGGTGGTGTCGGATTCACCCGAATCAGCTCGCGGTTTTGGTTTCGGTTCAGTGCATCCGCAGTAACACAGACAAAACGAGACAATAATTGCTAAGCAAATGGATTTGGAAAATGCTTTCACCTGACCGCACCTTTCATTCGTAGGACCTGCGTACAAAAACTTGGTATGCAATTGAATTGGGAGAGGCAGAGATCATAGGAAGGTCTCCATCACTCGACCGGCTTCGACAATATTTTACCGATGTAAATTCGAATGGAATACCCCTCAAAACCCGATCGCTCATCGGATGGGTGGTGAATTGACCGCATACGGCGAGAGGTACAAAGGTAATCCACCGCCCGTCAACGGCCTGACATCATTTCAACTGTGGTTTTTCTTGCATATTGCGGTGAAGCCGTTGAATCAGCGCGTCATTCCGGCTGTTTGAAAATTACTTAACCAGAACTTGGAGAGGTTGTAGGCGCGATCGTTGGCAACAGCCAAAATTTCTGCGGGAATCGCGACGGACGCGACGCTTCGTGCGGAACTATTGCACTGATAGCAGTCTATGTGCAGTAAGCAGACTCGGCTGAAAAAACCAAAATATTGGAAAATTCCACAAGTCCGGAAAAGTTTATCACGATAAGACCAAAGAGGATAATTGTCGCTACAAAGGGAATCGCTATGTCCTATCGAGGAAGTGTTAATTCATTAGCCGTAATCTTGGGGTTATCAGCCCTGGTTTTCACTGGATGTTTCGCTGCAACGGGGCCCTCGCTGGGTTTATGGAGCGTTCCGATTCCAGTTTCGCCTTATCAACAAAAGTCGCTGGAAGACAAATTTCACGTCCATGAGCGGTACGGTCGAGTTCCGATTCTCGGACCGATCACATCGGGCGGCCCAGTGCAAGCGCTTGATCCACCTTCCGACGATGAAGTGTGGTGGGCACTTGAGCGTGCGAGGCCCATACAAGGAAACTTTCCATTCTTGTACGAGATTCAGCGCAATAATGTGCGTATCGTAAAAGAGAAGATCGCTGACTACATCGATCCGCCTCGGGTCGTGCCATTGATTGGTCCTGCACAATTGCATCACGCTCATTACAAGTGCACGGTTTATTTCTCCGAGCGTAAGATTGTTGGCTGGCCGATACCACACACAATTCACGATGAGGATGTGGTCGAAGTTTTATACATCGACCACAATCACTTCCACATGGTCGGCAATGTTGACTTCGGCGAAGGCAGCACACATTACTAAACCAAATCTATCCAGATTCATCGCCTGGCTGCATTAACTTGGGCCTTGCAAAGAGATTCAACAAGCTAGATCAACACCACAGAAGATCTTGACGTCGAGCAGTTTGCACTTAGCAAACTGCTCTTTTTAGTTGACTGGGTCGTGATTGCAGCGTGCATCGTTGCCCTGCATCACCAATGTCACGTTCGACTGCGCCGTGAGTTTTGGTGCATTCTGGAATTCGCGGCTATTCGATCGTCGAATGTTTGTCAACAAAACACTCAAATATGTAACTTGTCGGCCACCGCCAGAATTGCGAATACAACTTGCGCGACGCGCAGAATTCGAATATAGGTTAAGCGATCCGTTGATTGATCGCAGTTGTCGACGATTTGCCCTGCCCTGCTCTACTCGACGGGTTCGCGCGGAAACGGTGGATTCGTGAGTAAAGACACTACAGCGAGCCAGGACATCAAGGTGCAATTGTGAATCTGTTGTGCATGAGCACGACATCGCAAGCTACTTGATACGAGTCGGACAACTTCTTCGTCGCGGTTTATTGCAAACACCCGAGGTACATTGATATTCGTGGTATGCTTCATAGCAATCACGGCACACGTTTAGGTGGGCTGCGATTTGGCTCATTTGATGTGCATCGAGCCCATTATGGCAATAGTCGCTCAAGTATTCTTGAGCGACTACACAACTGATTCCGCTTCCCGCGTGGAGATCATCTTCGGCTCCGAGCCGTAGCGAGAAACAAACGGAAAAGGTAATCAACGCTGCACCGAGCAGCGTCAGCACACTGACGATCGAGCAAATCTTTTTGGCGACCTTGCTTCGCGCAAAGGCCATTTGTCGATCGACTAGAGCAGAAATAGCTCCACGTCGGCATGGCTGCCATTTTGAATCAATTCGATGGCCGTTCGATGGCATTCGTTTACGAGGGATGGCTGAACAAAAACCGGAGACAAAGAGAACCGCCACAAACGCAAACACCAGAGAGGGTGTTTTGCGTTCATGCCGGTTCATTATTTCCAGATTACAGCGATCCAGCCAAGATCATTCTTCCGCTGTTCGAAACGAAAAGCAGAAAAAAATGGATTGGATTGAGAAACGGAATACGCTATTTCCAGTTTTCGTACTTTAGAACACTGCCAACGTGGGCGGCCTTTTAGGCGCGTCAGTTTGCACGGGCTGTAGATTAACGGGTTCGTCAACCTGGCTTGATAAGCCTTCGGCGTTGGTAACTGTCAGACGTCGACGAGCAATCTGTAAAAAACCTTCAGACTGCAATTGACCCAGGACGACAGTAACGGTCTCCCGAGTGCTGCCAATTATGTTGGCCAGATCTTGATGCGAGAGTTTTATTTTCAATTCAACACCTTGCTCAGTGGCCACACCATACTGCTCGACCAACTCCAGAATTAAATAGATCAGTCTTTCTCGATTTGATCGGAATAACAAATTTTTTAGCCTGCGTTCGATTCGTCGGCGACGGAATCCAATCAGCTTAGTGATACCAAGTGAGATGTGCGGATACTTGGCCATGACCCATTGCACTTTTTCGCATGGGATCAAAACGATCTGTGAGTTCTCGACTGCTTCCGCGTACTCCTCTCGCTTGCCGCAATCGACAACAGACAACTCGCCAAAAATCTCTCCAGGTTCAACAAAGACAAATATGGATTGTTTGCCTTCATGTGTAAGGTGGCAGAGCTTTACGCGACCGGATGTCAGCAACATGACTCCATCAGCATCATCGGCCGGCAAGTAAATCGCTTCGCCCCGCTTAAACTTTCGGATCTTTGACGCCTGTTCTAACTGGCGAATATCGTCTGGAGCGATTTGAGAAAAAAAGTTGCTGTGGCTGATATGCCAATAGGATTCTGGCATGATTATCGTCTCATCAAAGTGAAGGAAACTCGAATTACCAAAACATCCAGCAATCAAGCGGGTGTTTTCCTCAACTAGCTTGCATTGCTTAACGCACGCGATTGTGGCGAACAAACAACAAGCATTTAAAAATTCGCCCCAACAATTTCTTGTTCGTCAAGTCTGTCAAGTCATAATTTGATATGGCTATTAGCTAGTTCTCTTTACTGTTGCCCGAGGGCAATTTGTCTTACCTAAATTTTCCTCAATTGAAATAATTTTCCATCGATTTCAACTGGTCTGCGATGGTCACCCACACGGCAACGTGAAAACAGTTGAACGCGTGCAAATGACAATCGCTACTACCTAAACGCTCTCACGGCTTTCATTGTGGACGGAAACCAATGAACGCCTTAAGGCATCGGTCATTTTTTGTTGGCGTTCAATCGCCACGAATCATGTCACAGTAGGTCAAATATCAAGACCGAACAGACCTCATGATCAGACGGCTATCTTCCGCCCCCCCCGCCACCACCGAAGCCGCGGAAGTTACCTCCACCACCACCACGTCCTCCTTGAGCGCCCTGCCCTCTTTGTTGGCCGCCGCCTTGTCCGCGCTGTCCAGCACCACCACCCTGCAATTGCCGGAAAATTTGGCCCATATCAAGGCCTTGGGGCATCTGCATCATATTGGGGCGCTGCTGTTGTTGTGCACCGCGGTTGACTTGTTGTCCCTGTTGACCCGCTTGATTTTGGGTTGCCTCTCGAGACTGCGTTGTCGTGTTAGCCGGAGCATCTCCAGTGGTTACGACAATCTTGTTCGAACCAAAGGTTGATCGCAATCCGCTGATGATGGCCTCGCTGTTCACATCCAAAGGAACCCATTCAGATACATGAAAGGCATCGGCACCCGGCTGATCCAACAATTTTGCGGCAGCACGAATCTGTAAGCAGAGGTATTCTGGGCCCGTCACAACTAGGGCACTACGGCTTTCGTCGACTGTCAGGCTGACCTTGGAGCGGCTGGCATCTTTGTCATTGCCACCGCCACCACCGCCTCGACCACCACGGCCAGTCAAAGCTTGCATGAATTGCTGCATCTGTTGCGCTTGAGCCGCTTGTGCTGCCTGTGCTGGGTCAGCACCGCTGCCCCCTTTGTCTCGCAGGATTTCTTTGTGCGTTTCGCGAATAATGTCGGCAACTTCAGTCGGGCTGCGATACTCAACATAAATGATATGAGTTTCTCCGAGCATGTTTGGATCGTGTGGCGCATCAGGTCGGTCAAGATCTTCAATGATTCCTTTGATGATTTCCTGATCACGCACGCTGGCTCGCACATAGAGCACCTGAAAGCGAGGATCTGCCACCAAGTTCACTTCTCCATCAAGTGGAATAATCCCGCTAGAGGTACCTGAAGAGGACGCGCCACCGCCCAAAAGTCCTTGTACAATATCTCCGGTATTGGAGCCGCCGCCACCAAACAGATTTGGTACCAGGCCACCCAGACCACCGCCTCCGCCGCCACGTTCGGGCAGGCCGAGAATTTCACGCAACAACGTTTCAGCCTCAAGCACGTCTCGGTGCTTTAAGTAATGCTTGGCAGGTCGCGCAAATAAATCAGACGTCATATCCAAAGCATCCAGGATCAGCTTTTCCGTCATGCTCACAGCTTCGAAGTCATCTGATTCAATTACAATGCCAAACTGCGTCACGCGAACACGAATCGGCGCACCCGGAACAGATTGTCGCGATGTGCGATCGTCATTCGCTGAGTCACTCCTATCGGCAACGCCTGGCTGACTATCATCGCTCACCCCACCCTGGTCGTCCTGTTCATCCGACTTTTGCATATCCGTCGATGGTCGACCATGCCCATTGTCTGACTTCTCCTTTTCAGAATCGTCATCTTGATCCTGTTCACGTAGTGTCCTGTACGCGGCCTGCGCGACTACTGGCTTGCGCGTGCTGTGTGAAACAAGCTCGGTTGCAGCCTGAGCCGAATGTTGGCGGGGCAGTTGAAAATTTCCCTGGCTTCTATCGGAATTGCCTTGAAATCGTCTTTCACGAGAAGGTTGACTTGAAGGTTGCGACTCGGGTTCGATCGTCTCGCCATCATCCGGATTCGGTTCAGTGGACCTGCGATTACCCTCTTGAGCAGGAGCGTTACGGCTTGATTTATCTAAACCATGTTCAACGAACAGGCCGCGTTCGCGATTGAATCTCAACACTCGATCACTCGTTGGCATGATGTCAATCGGATTATCAATCCCCAACGTAGACCACAAGTCCATTAAAGCGTCGATGCCTACCCCAATCTCAAGCTCGTCCATCGGGATGACGCGGCTGCCACGAGCACTTTCAAAAGCGCCGGTAGGTGTATCAAGTTCGGCAACTAGTTTCTTAATCAATGAGATTTCTTGTGGCGTGCCTTTTGCCAAGATGCGGCCGCGGTTTCGGTCGACTTGAAATGTGGGACCGGTTTGCGCACTAGCTTCCACTCCTGGCTTCTTGAAAAACTCAGTTAGTTGACTGGCCAATTCCGTGGGGGAGAGATGAACTGGGATAAATACATCAAATCCATCAGATTGGGTCTGAATCGCTTCAATGATTTCTTGGATCTTTTCGTGATCGGGCGTGCGTCCCTGCGCAATTAATGTTCCATTTGTCTCATCAAAATCGAGTCGCACATCAGGACGGCCAAGCAACATCGTTTGCATGACCTGAAAAACCTTGCGGATATCGCCACGCACCGCGTGTGGCTTGACGTAAGGGACCTCCAAGTTCAATTCGTCAACATCGGACGTTTTAACGTCAATCGTCTCCAGCACGCGCTTGATTTGATTGACGCGAATAGGTTCGCCTGACACGTAGACACGGTTACCGACAATATCGATCGAAAAATTCAGATCCCCGTCAGGCGTCTTGGTGGCGTTCGGTGCGATTCCCAAAATATCACGTGCGATATTCATAGCATCCGAAACATTGAAATGCTCTAGTCTGATCACCTCCATGTTGAAGTTTTCCATACCACGTGACTTCTTGGCCGATTCTAAGTTCGCCTGGATCGTACGCAGAACCTGTCCCGTTTCTTGTACTCGCAACTGGTTAGAAGAAGGAATCGCTGCCATATATCGAACATGAGACTCGCTGATAAGCTCACGCACTTCGGCGACAAATTGTTGGAAGTCAACACCTTGCAAGTTGAAGACGCAACGCAAAACTTCGTAACGGCCTCGAGATTCGAGTTCGTCAACCGTCACCAGTTCGATGAGATCCAAGGGAACGCCTTTGCTGCTGTCAACGAATGAAAGCATATTCTTAGTGCGAATGAGCGTGTAACCTTTTATTCGCAACTGTTGATTGAGAAAATCAATGGCCTCTCCAATGGAGTACGAAACCGAATCACGATAGCTGAATACCTCGTTTGGCGGCTGATCCAAAAACTGCAACGTAAAACCACCCTGCTCCGCAAACCATTCGATCACATCGCGCCACGGCTGATTGCTGAAAGCGAATCGGATTCGGCGATCAGTTTCATCGATGGCCTTGCTCCGCTCCAAGTACTCGGTCACGCGGTCTTCTTGAGGCGTTTCATCCTGCCAAGATCCGACAAAAACGAATTTTGCGTGAAGGCCTGAGTGGCCTACGTTCACGAGTACGATCGCTATTAAGCAGGCTGAAAAAAATCGGGCGACGCGACAGAACGGCCACAACTCACGTCCGCGTGCAGCCACCTCGCGATACTCCGATGTTTGAGGGAAATTTCTGGTCAAAGGCATTCGATTTTGTGTTGATACAAAAATGTTATCGTAGAGCATTAAAAACCGCTTAGTTCAGAAGGTTAGACCTGTCTAAAGACTTAATTCCGTAGCAGATCGAAGGCGATTTCCCTTATGAAATCACAGATTCGTTCACGCTAGATACTTCATCGTAATCTTAAATTCCGGTGGCATACCTCAAGAATTCTAGTTTTTTCCGGCGAATAGCTACGTTGTAACAGGAAAACACAGTCTCTGCGGATTAAACCCGTGGTTCCCCGGATTGTTCCGTTTTTCTCCATAAGTTGCACACGAAATCGTGATTTTCGCTAAAATTACTGCGTAGAATTGGAACAAGAGTGATGATTGGCATCTCGTCCGCGATTACTTCCATCGCCCAATCGTACCATTGATAGTGTTTAGGGGGTACAAATCCCCAAATTAATGTGTCAATTTGCAAGGAAGGTTGCATGGAGTTAAGTCTTATAAACAGGCTTTTTGGTTTCAGCGTTTGCGTATTTTCGACCGCGACCATGCTTGCTCAGGAAACCGGTGCGGAAGTTGCCGGAAGAAAGTTGCTCGACCCAAAACGTTCATTCGGGTTCGAATTTGATCCTGGACACGTGTCGCTTGTTCGCAATCAATACGTTGCCGTCCGTGATTCTCAAGGCAAACATGTTGTTGGCCGGTTGTTTTGCCGATCAGGCGACAACTTTGGAGTTGTTCTATTACCCAGCGGTGAACTAAATGCGTACGCGATTGCGGATTTGCAAATTACTGATCAAAAGTTCAAGCCGTTGACACCGCTGCAGTTGGGAAATGTGATTCGCACAGGGGACCTTGCGCGATTCAACGTCAAAGCGTCAAAGAACTATGTCTTCATCTACAATACGTCTGAAGGTTTCTTTGAAGTCACCAAACAAATCTTGGAATCGATGCTGGCGGGCATGCGTCGCAAACTCAGGGATGATGGATTCGACATCCACGAACCTGAAGTTCCTTTTGCCGTGATCATGTTTGCCAACCGGGAACAATTTCAGGCCTATAGTCGGCAACTCACTGGCAACGAATCGATTCCGGATGGCATCCTTGCCTACTACAACATGGTCACAAATCACATCGTCTTATACGAGCCAGCATCCAGCCTAAATACGAGTATCGACGTTGTGAGAGGTCGCGCATTGTCGACGATTGCTCACGAAGGCGCGCATCAAATCTTGCACAACATTGGTATTCAACAACGCTTGTCGATGTGGCCTATGTGGATTAGTGAAGGACTCGCTGAATACTATGCCCCGACCAGCTTTGGCAAGAAGTTTCGTTGGAAAGGGGCTGGCGTCATCAACGATTTGCGCATGTTTGAATTGGAACACTATCTACAATCGCGCGAACTGTTAGGCTTAGATGGATCAACCATTCTCGACTCGGTAGGAGCGGCACGCTTGGATTCAACTGGTTATGCAACTGCCTGGTCCATCGTGCATTACCTAGCTGAGAAACAACCCGAGAATCTGAATCGCTATATCCGCTATCTGTCACAACTAGGGCCATTCTACGGGATGGCTTCGCACGGTTCCGTAGTCGAAGAGAACCTTGAGCATTTTAGACAATTTTTTGGCGAGGACTTGATTGAAACGGAAGCGAACCTGATTAGTCATCTGAAAAGTCAAGTCTATCATTCTCCGCTGGCTTTTAGGCCACATTTTGTGACGACAGTTGTCTTCAAGGATGATGGTGGCGAGGTAAAAAAGAAGGGCTGCATTTATTTTCAGAGGAACCATGCCGAAGATTGGGCGCGCGCGTTCTACAACTCGTTACAACCTAGCCAGCGTGAAAGCGCGCAATTCGAAACCGTTGGCTTCAATACGCGGGATCAGGCCGCTCGGCACCTCTATCTATTTCTTAAATAAGAAGCAAGCTCCAACCAAGAGCTTGATGCCGAACGCTGATTCACGGGCTATTTAGATTCAGCGATATCGATGGCCAGATCAAAGTAGCCAATCATCATTTCTTCCCATGTCTGGTCACCCCAACGCACGGGCTTGCTCGGATCCGGATTCGCTAAATTTCCGGATGAGTTATCAAATATGGCAATCCCCTTGATCTCGCTGCCAGCGCGTAGAAACCGATGCTGTTTAAGCACGTAAGAATTCTGCCAATTAAAATCGTAACGGGGCACATCCAAAAGAATTTCTGACTCGACTCCGGGCAGTTGCAATAAATACTTAAATGCTTTGCCTCGGAAATGCATATGCGGGAAGAGGGCCAATAACTCTGCATCCCGCTCGATTCTTGTGGACGCTTGAACCTCGTAGTGGGGATCGCCAGCAGGGATCTCGAATCGCGCATTGTGCAGTTGTTGAGTCAGCACCCGCTTTTTTACACTTTGCGGATCCGCAAATATCAGGCCAATTTCACTCAAGTCACTTTGTCGGGTGCCATTCGGTGTATAGTGCATTTGAAATATCAGCCTCGAGCCAGCCGGTACAAGCTTGGCATAACCATCAGCCAATTGTAACGGTGGTGCGCCCGGCGCGGTGGCTGAAAGCCATTCAGAATCCAAATCGTCGTGGACTCCGCGGCGGCGGCGTCCAAACTCCCCTTCGCCTCGAATACCCACGATAATGTGATGCACAACCTCTCGCGCGCCTGGCCGACATTCAGCCGCTCTCACCCATTTATCTTCGGTAAACCCAGGGTCAACTTCGAAGTACTGATAAGGAACACTTCCGGTCGCCGGAACTTCAAACGGACGTTCACTCATGCGAACCACTAAGTCAGGTTCACCAATCCGCCAACCTTCGCTGAACTCAGGAATCGTCGGCAATTGTTCGACATCGCCCAAGGGTGCCCCTGCCTCGACCCATTCGATGATCATGGCCTTCTCTTCATCGCTTAACCGCGCATCATTGGCAAACTCACCATGATCGGGATTGGCGTGCCAGGGTGGCATGCGATTGCTGGAAACCACCTCAGCGATCATTCCGGCCCAACCAGCAACTTCTGCATAGTCGGTCAGGCAAAACGGCCCGATCTCGCCTTCGCGGTGACATGTTACGCAATGTTGATTCAACAAACGACTGATCTGATTGGCGAACGTTACCGCTCCGCCAGTTTTCGCTGGAAGAATCCGTCCAATAATGCAACCATGTACTTCTGTCGATTTGATTTTAATCTCCGTGTGACTGAGCACTGCGTTGACTGCATCGAAGAGGTAATGGTAATCGGCTTGAGCGCGCTGTACGCCATAACTGTATTGGTCGTCGATTCTGCCCTGATACACGATCTCTCGGCGTGAATCCAATACGAATGCTTCTGGGGTCCTCTGCGCTCCAAACTTGTCAGCAACCAAGTTGCCGGGATCTTTCAAAAAAGGAATGGAGAGTTGGTGGCTTCGTACGAAATGACCAAGCTTAACCAACGAATCTTGTTGATTCGAGCTAATCAAAAAGAACTGTACTTGGCCCGCGAAGTCGTCTTGCATTTTCTGCAATTTGCTGGCGTACAATTTTGCAATCGGGCACTCGGTACCCATGAAAACGACAACGATTACCGATGTTTCGAAATCCGAGGAGCGATACAATTGTCCACGATAATCTTTCAGAGAGAACTCGATTTTGTTGGAGCCCTGTGGATTGGCGTTGACTGCACCGCGATCCTGCAGATTGGCAGACATCACATTGTCTCGATACGCCGCGTTGGAACTCGGGCAGCAAAGCGCTCCGCCTGTCCACATAGAACCCGCGAAGAAAAAAACTGCTAAGCTGAGTCGATTATTCATGGTGCCCCAACTTCCTCAATGCCCTTTTGGCGGAAAACCTCAAGAGCAGGTCTGGATCAGCCATGGTCATTGTCTGCATGGCTTCGATCGCTTGGTTCGACACGGTCCCCAAACTGACTAAGCAATTGATCGCGTGCTCGCGAATGGACTCATCGGGGACTTCCAACAGCCCTAACAAAAACGCTTCCGCTGGCCTTGCAGCTTCTCCCATCTCTTCGATATAGGACAGCGCCGGCAACTGATGAATTGGATGCTCGTAAAGTTCAATCAGCCTGTCGAGGCTCGGCTGTACCTCGCCAGTAATCTTCCACAATGCGAAGGCAGCCTCAGGTTCCACATTCTTGACTTCATTATCCATTAACGAACGCACTTTTTCGACAGCCGCTGTCGCATGTGGTCCCAATAAGGCTATGCCCCGAAGTGCCCGTTGCCGTTCCACTTGCAAATACTCGTCCAACTTTGGAATCAAAAACTCTGCACTGTCAAAATCCTCGACTGGACCAATAGCTCCTAAGGCCCAATAGGCATAAGACCGCTCCGAGACATTGCCATTTTCCGCCAACGTACGCAGAGCACCGGCTAACGAGTTTGCCTTTGTCCCGATGCCGATGATCGTGCGACACGCAAATAACGTCGTATTGAAATCTGGCTGGTCCTTCAACAAAGGTCCTATTTTATCGACATAAGGCGCCGCCAATTCTTTCATGGGCATCAGTGCATAGATTGCTCCTTTGCGTCGATTGGCATCGGATGAACTCAGGTACTCAGCCACAGCAGGCAACAATGGTTCGGCAATGGGGCCCAACGCACGAATCATTTCGCAACCGAGAAAGAACGACTCTTTGTCTGTCGAAGCAATTAAGCGGCGGATATGCTCAATAGCCGCGTCACCGAACTCCTGGAAAGCAAAGGTAACAGCTTGTTTCACTTCGCTGGAGTGATCTGTTAGGTGTTCTCCCAGCGGTAATATGAATGTTGCCAACTCGGAGGAATGTTCTGTTAATTTTAAGGCAGCCGTAACACGGTCCACTACGGCCCTGGATTTCAGTTGGTCCAACAACGCCTTGACTTCGTCCGAAAGTTCTTGCGGGGAATCTTGTGGCGATGCAGATTGGATGGCAATTTGATTCGCCTCATACTGATTGCAGCCCAAACAAGTTGTTGCGAAAAGCAGATAGATACCGAAAACGGAACTGCAGGAGTTGTTGCTCATAAATGATCCACCTAACTTGCTTAATTAATCAATGTTGCTAATTGTATCGCCAGTAGTGAGAATCGCCAACGATTGAGTTTTAGATTGCGACAACTTTGCAACAGAGGGTGAGCTGGAAAATGCTGGGTCGAATCTAATTTTCCCGGGAGAGCAAGCGTGACGTACGCCGTTGCGCCAGAATAAGCAGGAGAGATTTCTCTTGCGTAATCGCCGACTTCTACCGTTCTTCACCACGGTCGAGCACGGCCATGAACGCCTTTTGAGGGATGTCCACCGAACCAATCGACTTCATGCGCTTTTTGCCTTCTTTTTGCTTTTGCCAAAGCTTGCGTTTGCGGCTGATGTCGCCACCATAACACTTTGCGGTCACGTTCTTGCGATACGCCTTGACCGTCTCACGCGCGATAACGCGGCTGCCGATTGCCGCTTGCACGGCAATGTCAAACATGTGTCGATCAATTTCTTCCTTTAGTTTTTTAACCACGGCCCGACCGCGGCGATCGGCATCTCCGCGGTTGCAGATAATGCTCAATGCATCAACCCGGTTGCCATTCACCAAAATATCGATACGTACTAAGTCCGCCGGTTCATACCCGATCAGCTCATAGTCCATGGTACCGTAACCGCGTGTTGCGCTTTTTAATTTATCATGCAAATCGTAAATGACTTCGGCCAAAGGCATTCGGTACGTCAACATGATCCGTGTAGGCGAAAGGTATTCGGTATTGAGTTGAATTCCGCGGCGCTCTTGACAGAGTTTCATTACGGCACCGAGATATTCTTCCGGCTGGATCAAGCTGACGCGGACCATCGGCTGCCGAAATTCCGCGATATCGCCAGCATTGGGAACCTCTTGCGGTCGATGAATCGGAAGCACTTCGCCGGATCGAGTCACGATTTCGTACGTAACATTCGGCGCCGTCTGTACCAAGTCAATATCAGCTTCCTGTTCCAAGCGTTGCTGAATGATCTCCATATGCAGCAAGCCCAGAAAGCCACAGCGAAAACCAAACCCCAGTGCGTCACTGGATTCCGGTTGAAATTCAAAACTCGGATCGTTGAGTCGCAACTTGGTTAACGCTTCACGCAGTTCACTGAAGTCTTGGCCGTCCGATGGATATAAGCCGCAATAAACCATGCGTTTAGGCTCAATATAACCCGGCAAGGCAGGAGTGTCTGAATTGGGTCTGACAACTGTATCGCCGATCTGCACGTCCTCCAGGGACTTGATATTGCAGATCAAATAACCGACTTGTCCACCCAATAGTTTTTGTCGCGGAGTTTGCTTCGGTTTGAAATGACCAAGTTCCTGCACTTCATAAATCGTGCGTTTCGCTTTAAATTGAATCTTCTGACCTTTTTCGATCCGACCATTCATCATCCGGATGTAGGTGACGGCGCCACGGTAGTCGTCATAATGCGAATCGAAAATCATGGCCTGTAAATCTCCGCCACGATTGGTGGCTGGCGGTGGTACGCGATCCACGATTGCATCGATCAATTCTTTAATGCCGATGCCGGCTTTCGCGCTGCATCGAACGATTTCATCCTGGTTGATGCCCAACACTTGCTCCATCTCGCGGGCAACTTCATCGGCGCGTTGATGCTTCAAATCGATCTTGTTGATGACGGGGATTATAACCAAGTCCTGATCGATGGCGGCATAGGCATTGGCTACGGTCTGCGCTTCGACACCTTGAAAGGCATCCACCAGTAGCAATGCTCCTTCGCAACAAGCCAGCGATCGAGAGACCTCGTAATGAAAATCGACATGTCCCGGCGTATCGATCAAGTTCATTTCATAAGGCCGACCGTTCCACGTCGTGTTCATGCAGACTGCACGAGCCTTGATGGTAATGCCGCGGGCGCGTTCTAACTCCATATCATCCAGCACCTGATCTTGCATTTCCCGCTTTGTGATCGTTCCCGTAAACTCAAGCAAGCGGTCCGCCAGTGTACTTTTTCCGTGATCGATATGGGCGATAATGCAAAAGTTGCGAATATTCTCTGGTTCGATCTCGGTCATAGATGTACGAATTTATTAAATTGAATCGCGGAAGTAGTGTTATTGAAATGGTCTTGAACGCAGAAATAGACAACCAAGCCTGAGTTCATAATGTTGGGACTAGACGGGGCCGTTCCAGAGCGACCCGCAGATACGATAACCAGGCTTAAGCGCTCGTTCGATTTAAAATCGAATGAAAAGATATGAACTTGAACTGCCAGCAAACGTAGCATCACAACATTCGAAAACGTTGGCCCGCGAATAACTGCACTTCCTTATTTTAACAGCTCTGCTCTGGTGTTACCAGCCAAATCCGAATGCTATCGACCTTCACCAGGATGAGGCGCAACCCGGAGTTCCGCCAAACAGCGAATCAAAATGTGTTTGCCTTAGGGAAACGACTGGATCACGTCGCCGCGCTCACGCGGACGTTGTCGGTAGTCCCCGCTTGCAAAGGCCTGGCCTTACGGATCGATTAAGTGGCGTGTGTTTAGGACAGCGTAGAGGCGAAATTGCCGTTCTAAGCGGAAGGAAGGCAAGTCTTACAATTCAATTTCTGAACCATCCGGCGTGATCAAATACGCAGTATTGAAACGGTTGCTAACTTGATCGCTCACGATGATCGCGCCAGTTTCGCGTGATCCAGTTACGGTGAAGTAAAAAAATTGCCTGCCTCGATTTTGTTGTTCTTCGACTGATTTCCAAAAGTCGAACTTCACAGTGTCCAGACTTCCCAACTCATTTACGACTCGCGGGTCATCTTGAAACTGCGTCTTGACGGCTGTCTCCAATGCCGAAATGCTGAACATCCAGAACCCGAATCCGCATGCGCAACAGCCTAGCCCCAGGAAAAACAAGATCCCCAAAATGATGATGACGATTCTTGTGGCGCTCGATTTCCGACGAGGCTGCAAGTGTTCGGGCAACGCGCCTGTCGGTGGCTCGCTCGCACCAAAGCTGTATGGATTTTGATTTTGATTGTAACTCAATATTTTCTCCTTTATGCCAATTGAAATTAACAGACATCACACTGCCGCGAAGGAACACGTTATTCCGCTAGCGGCCCAGGTGAGCACATGGTCAAATTGACGAACACGACTCGGAAAACTCAACCTAATCGTTACATTTTGCCGATGCAATGAATAAGTCCGATTAAGGCATTGCGATTATTGCTAGCTATTTCAAGGTGTTACGAACAGGCTTCGTCTAAAACACTTTGGAAACTGCAATTCTGAATTTAGTTTATTTTCCAAGGACGGTGACTTGCGTTTTGGCTCCTGACTTTATATTCACCAACGAATTTGATGATTGCCCAAAAACTAACGTAACTTTAACAGATTCGCTAGAACCAACATTTAATCTCGATGTCGCACACTTACGATTTGCCAGCGGACAAATTGAACTGGTCGTCATCTTCGGTACTGACCCAGGTCAAGTGTCGCCAAAAGCCAAGACAACTATGCCTAAAGATTATCGATTTGGTTTCCAACTGAGAATCCCCGATCGCTGTTCGTAGTCGGAATCCAAAAGTTTGTAATCCACCCAATAGACCATGTCTACCGAAATATCAGTCAACTCGCCAGCGAACGGAGGCCAAAAGCCGGGTTTCGGGCGTGCCCTTTATGAATGGGTCGCCGACTG
This sequence comes from uncultured Planctomycetaceae bacterium, assembly GCA_937862885.1. Taxonomy (GTDB): domain Bacteria; phylum Planctomycetota; class Planctomycetia; order Pirellulales; family Pirellulaceae; genus CALMEE01. The sequence continues at coordinate 49,105 of CALMEE010000142.1, read as the reverse complement.
GGGAAGAATCGTCATCGAGTCAGTCATTGCGTTGGGCGATTTTTCGATATTTTGCTGGCGAATGATCAGTTGGATGGTTTCAAGACTGCCCCAACGCGAAACGATTTTTCCCAATTTGTATCAGGTAGGTGTGTTGAGCCTGCCCGTTGTCGCGTTGACTGGGACGTTTATCGGCATGGTTTTGGCGGTACAAAGCTATTTTCAATTTAGCCAGTTGAATTTGGAAACGCGGTTAGGTGCAGTGATCAACATGACGTTGGTGCGCGAGTTGGGTCCGGTATTGGCGGCAACCATGTTGGCCGGTCGTGTAGGCAGCGCCATGGCCGCTGAGTTGGGCACCATGCGGGTTACGGAACAGATTGATGCATTGGCGGCAATGGGTGCCAATCCAATCCAGTACCTAGTTGTGCCCAGATTTTTGGCTTGCTTGTTGATGATCCCGACGTTGACCGTGATGGCGGATTTTATGGGGGTCGCGGGAGGTTATTTTTACAGCACGCTGGTCTACGATATTGATCGGCACTACTATTGGTCAAACAGCGCAAGTTTCGTGGGTTGGTTTGATATCTTTACGGGAATTTTTAAGAGTTTGTTTTTTGGTGCCGCAATAGCCATGGTGAGCTGTTACCAAGGGTTCCATTGTGCGCCTGGCGCTGAAGGAGTGGGAAAAGCAGCAACCACTTCGTTCGTCTATTCTTTCGTCATGATATTGGTCCTTGATTTATTTTTGGGCATTTGGCTCGACAAGGTCTATTTCCTGTTATTCCCACAAGGGGTCACCCTGTTTTGATGATTGAATCGTTATTGGAAGAACAGAAACCTGTTGTCGAGATCGAAGACGTATGCGTCACCTTCGGTCAGCAACCGGTATTGCGCGATATCCGAATCAAAATTGTCCCTGGACAAACGCTCGTGTTATTAGGCGAAAGCGGCTGCGGCAAAACGGTCCTCATGAAAACAGTGATTGGATTAATCAAGCCGAACCGTGGCCGCGTGTTGTTTGATGATCAAGATATCAATACGCTGTCCGAAAAGGCCATGAGCCGGTTGCGGTTGCGGTTTGGATTTGTTTTTCAAAACGCCGCACTGTTTGATAGCATGACCATCGGACAGAACGTTGCGTTTCCCTTGCGGCAACATGGCAATCATAATCCGCATCGCATTCGCGAGTTGGTCCTGGCGCGTCTGGCTGAAGTTGGCTTGCCCGACCATGTCGTTTATAAAAAGCCAGCGGAACTCTCGGGCGGCATGCGGAAACGCGTTGGTTTAGCGCGAGCGTTAATCATGAACCCCGAATTGATTTTATACGACGAACCCACGACAGGTCTCGACCCGATTATGAGCGACGTCATCAACGAATTGATCATTCGCACGCGTCGCCGCAACCCGGTAACGAGTATCGTTGTGACGCACGACATGAACACAGCCCGCAAGGTTGCAGATCGCGTAATCATGTTGTATCCAATGTCTAGATTACAGGAAGATGAGCCGCAGATCATCTTTGACGGTTCACCAGATGAACTCGAAAAATGTCGCGACCGTCGAGTACGTCAATTTGTGAATGGAGAAGCCGGAGAACGACTAATGGAAATGCGAGCCGCAGCGACTCCAATATGACGCGTGGTTAAGGGTAATGTGGCCCAAATCAACAGACAAGCGGAGAGTTTTGGGCATCCAATGAGATGCATTTGCGTTGATAGGATTTTCTCGCAAAATAGATATGTGGGCTGTTTCTGTTTTTAGGAGCCTTAATTGAGGCGGTGGATTTAGCGTCCGACGGTTGCTTCAGTTCGAAGGCTGGCCAGAGGAATGTGCACGTGCGGTTAATGTTGGAAGAATGGTGGTGGCTCGATGGATGATCGAATCATACAGTTTCGCGTAGGCGCGGTCGTCATTTGCGGATTATTGGTGACCGGAATTCTGATCTTATTTTCCGGGGACATCGATTGGATCTTCAAACAGCCGTACACGTTGTACGTTGACACACCGACTGCCCCCGGGGTCGCCAATAATACTCCGGTTCGCAAACACGGGATTCGTATCGGGTACGTCAGCAACATTGAGTCCAAGGATCGAGGTGTTCGGCTTACGTTGAAGGTCGATGGCGGAAAGGACCTGTACGACACCGACGTTTGCAAGATCGGTACCGCCTCATTTTTAGGGGATGCTGTCATTGATTTTTTGCCGGGCCTTGATGAAGTCAGGGGCGAAAAGATTCAAAATGGAACGTTGATCGCCTTTGATCCTGATCCACGATTCAACCGCGTGCTGGTGGACATCAATCCCGTCGAATTGATTACGAAACTAACAGAGATTGATTTGTCCAATGTTTCGGAGACCCTTGATACGTTACCGGAAGCAATTGAAGCGGTGCGTGATGCGGGGCGTGCGATCGAACGCGCTGGTGACAATGTGGCCGTGATCACGGAACGCGTGCGGGATATCATCACTGTGGACGACGTCGATGTCGCGCAGATTGCCAAGAATATTCAGGAATTATCGGCGAAGGCCGAAACTGCCCTCGATAACTTCAATTCCGTGATGGGAAATGTCAACGCAATCGTCGGGGACGAAGAAGCCCGCGATGCCATCTTGGGTTCGATTAAGTCGGCTCCAAACATTTTTGCCGAGTTCGAGACGACCATTAAAGAGACGCGAGAGACGTTGGACAGTTTTCGCCAAATGGCAGACCGAGCAGACAAGAACTTGAGGAACATCGAATCATTTACTGACGCACTAGGTGAACAAGGGCCGCAATTTGTAGAAAAGTTGAATACGACCTTTGACGGGGCTAATGAAATCGTCGAGCAAATTAAGGAATTTGCTGAGTCACTGAACCGTTCCGATGGTTCGTTGGGTAAACTCCTGAACGATCCGCAACTGTACCACGATATTTCGGCAACCGTTTCCAATGTTCGTGATATTTCGTTCCAGCTGAAACCGATTATTAAAGATGCTCGCTATTTGATGGATGGCTTGGCACGCGACCCAGGCCAAATTGTTCGTGGTGCCCTTGATCGTCGCCCAAATAGCACCGGTTATAAGGGAACCTATATGGGGTCGGGTACCAACTTTTATGACTAAGCTGCTGGTGCTATGTCAAATCGCTGTGACCGAGTACACGACCGACTGTGATTGGAGCTTTGACGATCAGGTCAGCAACAAAAGATTCTTGTAGGCACCTCGTGCCAATTCGCTTTCCGCTTCGACGCAGAGTCATCAAGACACAGGTAGCCGATACCTGTATCTGCAAAGATTGAGAGCATGCTAGAAACGTGAACTGCAACGTGTTCAGTGTTAATTAGCGACGGTTTTCCGCCGGAGAATCCCGTTCTGCAAGGGGCATCGGCAAAGTGCCGCGCTGTGTGTTGTTTCGCAAGTCAGATGCGCGATGAATCAGAAGATTCTCATCCGTCATTTGCGCTGGTTGCATGTCGAATTCTAAGATTCGTTGGTCTCGCAATTTGCGCAGTGCGAAGTTGTCTGTCAAAAAATCGAGGGGAGGAATTTGCCACCAAGGTGGCCGAATATTTTGCTTGACCTTGACTGTCTCGTAACCTTCCTTTTCCAACTTAATTTCGCGGGTACCATAATAAGTGAATGGAACTTGAACCGGGGAATTGCCCACGGTTTGCGCGTCAATAGTCACTAAAGCGCCCTCTGGGTTCGTGCGGATTAAGAGCTGGCGACTTACGCACCCAGACGTAAACAAACTCGTCAGGCCCAACAACAAAATGATCAAGCCATGTCTGTCAGGGCGAACGAACATTTTGTCGCTCAAGAACTTGTGAAAAAACGGTGCGGTAGATTCAGAAACGCACATGTGACCCAGTTTCGTTGTTAATTAAAGTGCCCTTCCCCAAAACAAGATCGCGCAGCGTCGGATCAAAGGCGTGCGAGTTTAGGAAACTAAGTAGTATTTTGACAATACCGATCAAGGCTCACGCGAATTAAGCGAACCACTCTTTGAAGAAACTGGTTGAGCAAGGTAAGATAGAAAAGCTGTCATCGACGACGAAACTCGGACAAGTCGTCTTAAACGAATTGCGATTCACGTCAGCTGACCCAACTTGGAATGATTGCGGGGGAAGCATAATTAAACGGGTTTTGCTTGAAATTCGTGAGTTCAGTAACAAACATTGGGGGCGTCGCGTTTCCCAGCTGAAATATTGAACGACGGCCTTCGCTTGGGTGATGCAAGAGGGGGATGGTTTGTGTTACAGTGTTTGTCGAACGATAGCATTTTGCCTGCTGTGTCCTGTTTTGATTTTCCTTGAGAAGCTAGATGACCGATCACGGCTCGTATTGGAATAGTTTCCTCCAAATCGCCACGATAAGCGACATTGGGATGCGCCGTACCAATAATCAAGACAACTTAGCGGTTTCCCTTTCGAACAACTTAGAGCGCTGGCGGGAGCGAGGGCACTTGTTTGTTGTCGCTGACGGTATGGGCGCCCATGCGGCGGGTGAATTTGCCAGTGAGGTTGCCTGTGATCAAGTTCCACAGCTGTATAGTAAGTTTGACCAAGTATCCCCTCCGGAGGCGTTGAAAAAGGCCGTCGTCGAGGCGAATGCGATTATCAATCGCAAAGGACAGGCAAACGAAGAATTTTTTAATATGGGGACCACCTGTAGCGCACTGCTAATTCTGCCGCAGGGAGCCGTCGTTGCGCATGTGGGCGATAGTCGTGTCTACATGTTACGAAACCAAGAGTTGAATCAACTTACGGCCGATCACAGCTTGGTTTGGGAAATGCGGGCTGGCGGACATCTTTCGGCGGACGACGAGGCCGCCAATTTTATTCCCAAGAACGTCATCACGAGATCGCTGGGACCATATCCAGATGTGAAAGTGGATCTTGAAGGTCCATTTCCGACTCAGAAAGGAGATGCCTTTTTATTGTGCAGTGACGGGCTCACGGGCCTAGTGAACGACGAGGAAATCGGGACGATTCTGGCGACAATGCCACCTGATGACGCAGTCCAATTTCTTACAGATTTGACAAATTTGCGCGGCGGTCCCGACAATATTACGATTATTGTGGTCAAGATTATTCACCATGACCTCACGACTCAACAATCCAGCAATCAACCACTAACTGTCCGCACGAAGAAAATTAAGCCAGCGCATCCATTAGCCTGGGCTTGTTTCGCCGGATTGGCATTAGCAACCGTCATTCTAGGAATAACGACTCGGGATTTGACCGCAACACTGGTTCCAGGTGTTGGCACGGCGATCGCGTTGATTTGGATCCTTGTGCAAAAAGGAGGTGTTTCGGCTGGGGTCGTCGAAGTTGGAAAGCAGCAGCGCTTTGGCAAGGGGCCTTATGTCCGTGCTAAATGCGTCGCAGGAGAGAGTTTGGTATCGAAGTTAAAAGTCATCTCTGACGAGTTGAGAAGTGCTGCCAAGATAAGTAAATTCGATACCGAAAAAACGGATGCCGTGCTCCTAAATGCCAGAACTGCGACGGAAGCCTCTCGATTTTCGGACGCCGTTCGGGAATACGCTCGGGCCATCAGCACGATCATGGATCAGATCAGAAGAAAAAGCGGCAATCAAGCCAGTGGATCTGCCGTTGATTTGTAACCTGTGCGAACGGTTAGAAATCAAGTACTAACTTGCGTTCTCGCCTTCGCAATCCTCGCCCTCAACGCGTCGCCATGATTTTCTGACGGGCTTCCTCGCGGAGCAACTCGTACAGCAATCGCTCATGCCAATAAAGTTCTCGCTGTTCTTGAGTCAAGATGTAGTTCCAAGCTTCGTCACACCAGCTATCTGCCGCCAACATCATTTGCTTAGCTTTATCCGTGTCTCCTAAATTATGGACGGCCATTGCTTCCAACATGTCCATTGAGCAATTGATCAAAAATAGGAATTCTCGATCCAACTTTCTTGCGGTTTGAATAACTTCATCCCATCGTTCAGATCGAAACAAGCCAAGTACCTCAGTCAACAGAAACCATTGTCGATAAGGTCCCAATTTTCCCACTTCATTAGCCTGTTCGAACAACCTTAGGACGGCCGTCCATTCACTTTGGGCTTCAGCGCCTGCCAAACAGAGCTTCGCGGCGCGCTCAACATCTTCAGCGCTGTGCATTGATCGAGCAAGCGTTAGCGCGGCCAAGCTATGGTGGCGATACTGCTCCGGTCGATTCAATTTAGCATTCAGCAATCCGGCCCGATAATGATTCATGATCATGGCTGAATTCGATCTCGGTATCCTCAGTTCAAGATCCATCTTCCCGACTGCAGCCGAATAGTCTCCGGCCACCACCAATTCAGCGGCATGCTTCAGAGCGGTCGGTCCTTGGGCAACCAAGGTTACATACCAGACAACCATGGAAATCCACGCGATATGAATTGGAATTCGATATTTCCAATTCCATTGGCGAACCGCAGCAGCAAAGGCCAGAATTAGTGACGACATGATGACGGTCCCGAATCCCCATTCAGGAATGTAAATTCCCGCCTGCAATGGCGACGAGATTACAAACAGAATCAAAATCGTGAGGACAAGGCAGCCAGCAAACCAGATATCGACATAACGAATAAACGGACCGAGATACGTTGTCGATTCTCTCGTCAATGAAAACGCAACTATCGAGCCAAGAACGACCGCAGGAGCCGCCAACATGAATACGGCCATACCCGTCCATAATCCCACAGGGAGACCATAGATGAGGTCGGCTTTAACCTTTTGATAAAGCAAATCGGCGTAAACCTCAGCGGGCTGTTCTTTCATTTTTTGATATCGAAAGGCGATCGTGGCCTTAGCGTAATTTCGGACCGAATCGTCTTCGGATCCCATTTGCGCCAATAGCTGCATATCGCTTTCCATTCCTTTTTGTGTAAAGGACAAAATGGGACCGAGCGTGCCCGCAATTCCAAATAATCCACCGCAAATTACGCCGGCAATCATACCTGCGCTGCCTGCCATGCTGCGCGATTGGGGTCGGGTGAACACGACTGTGAAAAATCCGCACAGAGCGACAATCAAGGGCCATAACATGACAGAGATTGGGAAAAAGAACGCTGGAACGATCCAATTGCTGCCCCAGGAAGACTGGGCAGTCGACGCGAAGTAATGCTGATGAATGTGTCGAGCAAAACTTAGATGACTGGCATAAATCCCGATAAACGCCAGCACCGCTAACATTAAGCCTGCGATCGTACCCACAATTGCGGCGCTACTGGCCATGCGCATATTCTGTCGAAACCAAACTCCGGCCAGCGTTGTGATCGAAGCAGCGCGAACGGAGATAGGCTCACCCTCCATCCAGCGTTCCATATCATCAGCTATCTCCGCGGCACTCTGGTAGCGTTGTTGAGGATCGCGAGCCAAACATTTCAGACAAATCAACTCCAAGTCGGCGGGGATTGTGGATTTGATTTTTCGCGGTGGGACAGGATCATCGTGCAGAAGCTGCATGAGCATCTCAATGGGTGAATCCGCAATGTAGGTCGTTCGCCCCGTCAACAGCCGATAAAGAATCGCACCGATGCTGTAAATGTCGGTGGCTGTTGTCGTTTTGCCGCGACCCATACCCTGTTCCGGCGCCATGTACGCGGGCGTACCCAAAATCGCACCGCTACGAGTTAAATCCACACCGGAATTCGATTGTTTTGCGAGGCCAAAATCCGTGATAAACGGTCGACCGGTTCGATCGAGCAAGATATTCGCGGGCTTCAGGTCTCGATGCAGGATTCCTCGCTGGTGCGCATGATGCACGCCACGCGCTACAGTCGCCAACAAACGTATTGCTTGCTGCGTGTCTTGTTCATATTCACTCAATTGGTTTTGCAAGGAACTGCCTTCGATAAGTTTCATGGCAAAAAAGGGCGTCCCTTCGTGGTTACCGATTTCATAAATGGGTGTGATTGCCGGATGATCCAGGCTCGCAGCTGATTCAGCCTCAAATCGAAATCGGGAAATTTCTTCCTCTGAGGCAAGGTCACCGGTCAGAATTTTCTTTATTGCCACAATTCGATTTAATTTCTTATCCAAGGCTCGATAGACAACTCCCATGCCTCCCCTCGCGATCTCCGACAAAATTTCAAACTGCCCAACGACCATCGGCTTGGCTGTCGAAAGATTGTTTGGCAGGTCTCGCGTTTGAGACGTCCGATCATCGGTTTGGTCCTGCGAGCGGTGCAGATCTAGCGTAGGCGCGCCAAGCTTGACCTCCGACCAATCCAGAGTTTGATCCAATCCAGTCTCCTCAACCGTCGGATTCGCAAAGGCATGGTGAACGATTTGGCGATGCACTTCGCCGATTGCGTCGTAGTCAGAGACCTGCGGCAACTCGCCCAAGCGTGTGCGATATTCAACGTCAATCGGAATCAGCAACCGTAACAGATCTGGTTGAACCTCGAGTTCGACTTTATCTAACCAATCGACGATACTTGGACGTCCACCGTTACTCCATTGGATGTCAAAATCGTCGACCAGATACCTCAACTCGTCTGATTTTTCGTTCATGGAAGAGACTTGAATCGCGAAGTGATGACGGTGATTAGGCAGCTTTTGCGTGGCTAGCCTGTGAATAGATAAACGTCGTCGCTCGCTCCCGCGAACCGAACATCCTTGAATTTTGCGTGTGCACAGCGGACGACGACATTATAAGTTCCACTCGTCGCAAATTCACAGCCTTTACGTGAACGAGAAATCCCTGCACGTGTCAGTTGCGCAGCAGGTGGCGACTCTCTTGGCTCGAATTTCTATAAATTCACAGCCTCTGCGCAAAGATCTGTTGAATCCTCCTCGACAATCTCTTTGGCAATTTCTTTGAAAATGGGTGCATGCACCTCAAGGTACTGTGTGATTTGTGGGATCGGTCCCTCAAATGGAGTGCCGCGCGCACTGAAATTAGCCACCCGATTCCTTTCAAAATCTTGGAGTCGTTTCTGCACATCTGGTGGCAAATGATTTTCTAACTTGCTGAGCAATTCCACAACCATCTTCCCGACCTGTTCGTACGGCACGATCAACTGATGCGCGTCGCTTGAATTCCACTTTTTTAGGAAGTTCAAAATGTAATCCTTTTTTTCAGTCAGCCAACTCCATAACGTCTCAGTGTTGGGCAGCGTCGCAAAATTGGCAATGACATGATAAGCCGAATTGAGCACGTTACGGTCATGTCGAAAATTGACTTGTTTCATTTCGACTCCATGACGGCGTAACAAGTCCTGATTCATTTGCAGTATTTGCAAATTCCACCACGAAGTGAGGATAAACAGTGGATCGCGAACAAGGATGATACGTTTGAGTATCTTGCCCAGTGGAAAGATAGGGTCATTCAGTTCGAAGTCATGCGACTTTATCATTCGTACAATGGTCGATGCATTTGACTTCTCGCAACGACCCATATAGCCGGTCAACGCACATGGCATTTTGCGACAACATCCCGGTTCATTGTACCACTCGCAAAAACTCAGCCGATCATGCAGGATGGTGGCTAAACATTTTTGCATATAGTGCAACCCAGATCGAGGCAATGACTTAACATCCAGGTACAAGACCTGACCATCTCGATCCGCAAGGTCGTGTGTGTAGTAATCATGTGATGCTTGGCAAAAGCGGGGATTGCCACAAGCTTGCACGTCCAATCGGTCAGTCCCAACCAGATCGAAGCCAGAATTGGTTTGCCTCAGTTGTGAGTTGCCATCGGCATCAGCATCTCGATCGAAACGACCCAAGATGGCCTTGGTCGAGACGAGTTTGTTTCTCAAGACGGATAGTTGGCTTCGTGATGAAAATGGGCGCAAGTCTTCCGTCTCTGATGCCACTTCGATGAGCCGGATTGCTTCATCGATCAAGCCCATCCGTGCAGTTTCGTTAATTCGTCGTAGGGCAATTTTGCCTGTCAGATCTCCCTCGCACTCACCACATCGTAAGGCTTCGCCAAAACATTGCGTCTGCATTTGTTCGTCTTGCAAGGCGACTGCCGCTCTGGCCAAACTGTCGTAGACAGCCGAAACCAGAAGTTGTCGGACGATCGAGGTGCGACATCCCCAATCGATGGCTTGTTGAGCAAACGTCCGGGAATCCGAAAAATTTCCTAAGCTGCTGTGAGCCACGGCCACTATCATTGCCAGTTTCCCGCGTTCGGGGTCATCGGCAAGGCTTGACAAATCATGAGAAACGATTTCTTCCCAAGCGGCTACTTGCCACTTCGCGCGGAGGTTGCGGTAAAGTCGGCTGTGGATCATCGGCTCTTCCGGCAATTCTTTTTTTTGTGCGCCACCATTAGCCGCTCGAGGCTCTTCAAGCGGGGGAGAAGAATCAGAATCGCGATGTTGGACCTTTCCAAAAGCGGCGGAACCTTTTTTCGTCATACGGTAGTCTCTCGTATAACCAACTCTTTTATCATTTGGATTTGCCCTTCCGCACGTCGCAACTCGTCATGAGCTAAACGGTGTTTTTCCTGCATTTCTTTCAACTGAACATGAAGCCGCTCTTCTCGCTCAGTGGAATTTTGGTTAAATCGACTAACCAGACTTTCTAGTTCGGTGATCCGTTGTGCTCGTTCATCGCAAATACGAGCAAAGGTGGCGATGGTGGATTGGTTTTCGTCCAGCGTCCTTTCAAAAGCATCGGAGGCGGAATCGAATTGTCGAATTCGCTCCTCCGCAATTTTGCGTTCTGATTCGTTTTGTGCAATCGAGTCAGATAATTGAGCCTTGGCTTCCGCTAAGGCCCCTCGAGTTGTCTCCAAGACTTGCAATGCGCTTGCAAATTCCTGCTCCTTCGCTCGCAGTTTGTTTTCGATTGTTGAACAATGCATTTCGTGGCTTCTGAGCGTGCTCTCCAATTGAGCTATCCTTTCATTAGCCAGCGACAGCGCATCCGTTTGAGCCGTAAATCGAGACTCGGCATGCTGACATTGCTGTTTGGCATCCACCAAAAGCTGCTCAAGCTCATGGGACTTTGAGACAGCTTGCTGCAATTGTTGGAGGTGCGCGGCTTTTTCGCGCGCTCGATTCGCTTCTTCTTGCTCGAGTTGTCTGCTCAATTGGTTGAGCTTGGCTTCCAGCGACTCCCGTTGTTGTTGGCTTTGGGCGCGCAACTCCGAAATCTGCCCTTCATGCTCGACCAAAGTAAGCCGATATTTTTGAACGTCAGCCTCCAACGAACTCGCATGTTGATTTAAAAAGTCTCTCTCCTCTCGCAAACGGCGCCAAGGCAACAAAGTATCCTTTAAACTCCCTTTTGAATTTCCAGTCATCAATGCTCCTAAATGACCAACTCTGTGATGATGACGTAGGCTGCACGGCTATCTCTCTGGACTGCCAAAAAACATCCGCGAATGTAGCGCAGAATTCCCGATGCTCGTACAACGATATAATTTACTCCAAGCTTTGATGCAGCTATTTTGTGCCCCTCGATCTATCGCCAGTACAAACCATTGCAGTCGTGTGACGATTGCGATCCGGGGCGGTTTCTCTGAAATCCCTGCGGTCGGCACGACGCCGACCTCAGCCGATTGCCAGCAGTGTCCTGTAGTCACGCCATTCGACGGACAAACCTCGCCACCAGAGTGCTTGATTCCAGGCAATGTAGCAATGATTTTGACATTTCCCAAGCTTCGAAACTACGTCGATTTCACAAAATTCGATGAGTGATAGCTTTCTCAAGACACGCCTGAGAAATAAGATACCGCCCACAAAGCAATCTCCGCGTTCATTTTTCGCAAAGCAATGCCAATGTGTATCGATCTACGATCAAACACAGTTATTCCAACAATCAGTTCATCCGCAATGCATTGCGAGGACGCGCATCGGCACAAGTCTGAGTTAGTCGTTTTTTGGGTACGCTGGAAATTGGTCTTGCAGAACCGTGATGTAGATTCGTAGGTACTTGAAGCAGCAAGCCAAGTCCGTACGAGGCAACTTTGGCTGGCCAACCCAAAGATTCGTCTCTGAGCGAATCCTTCGTCAAGCGACCTCAGTAGCATGGTGGGAAGTTCAAGCACACTATCCATAGTCGCCGAAAAGCGGGACTCGGGTAAGTCAGTCTGCGTAAAGCGGTCCCAAATTCGATTTTGATGGGAAATGAGAGCGATCTCAAGGTTCCAGAGGGTGCACGAAAAAACCCTGAGAAACTGAATTTCACAGGGTTTTATAAAACGAGGCCGACGGGGCTCGAACCCGCAACCACCGGATCGACAGTCCGGTACTCTAACCAATTGAGCTACGGCCCCTCGTTAAAAATAGCTGCTTAAAATATATCGGAACCGACAGGTAATTGGACCACGTGAACATCAAAAAAGTTCACGCATGTCGCCATCTTGCTGAGGGTTTCTCCGATTTTTTGAATCTAGCCGCATCGTCTTAATTTATCAAGTGGATGAAGTGATTTTTGCTTGTCAATTTAAGGAAAATCTTCGGGTGTCAGAACAAGTGTTCGACTTCAAACCCGTGTCCCTTGCCAAAAACCCCCAATAAATGGCAGCCAATGCTTGGGTGAATGGCCGCGTTCGGCAAAAGCGAGAAGAAACTCAGGCTAAAAAGGCGGCCGAAGACATAACCGACACCATCGATACTCCGGGCGGAACTGGCATTTTCTGACGCAAATATTGAGCTGATCCTTGCCGCCGATAAGTCGAGTCCCCAAGCAGAAAAACACGAAAAAACGTTCAACGTTCTGGAAATTCCCAGACCCCCCGATGCCAAGAAGGCTAGACTTTTTTAGCCATTGTCTTGGAACCGCAGATTGTAATCATCTAGGAATTCTTGTGACGGAATACGCCGGAGTTTCCAAAAGCTTTCTTGGCGAAAGGTTTCAACGTGAATTCGTACTTTCATCAACTCACGCGCGAAATGAATCGTCTGGTTGAGGACGCAGGTCCCGCTCAGTTTGGTCTATTCGTCGCCATCGCGGTTGTGGCGTGCATCTATCTGCTACGCGGCATGACATTTTCTCGATAGTACGTTTGTAAGTCAACATCGACGCCAACGCCTATTTGGACTAACTTGGCATTCGCTCTGCTCGACAGCAAACTCTGCAACGCCACGGCTGCTTCTTGAGTTCAGCTTGACACTGTTGCGCTTACCCTAAACCGCCAAGCGGTTGCGCAGTAAAGTGCGAGAACGCATTACCCTCAGCCGATTTTAGCGACGGTTCGGACTGGAAGCTACCATGCGTCCATCTTTGGCGCTGTACAATACCTTCTCCGAAGTTGATTTCTTAGCGGCCACGCTTCAACGCTTGGTTAAACGGCGCTAATAGCCGACAATGAATTCAACAGGTCACCACTCGCTCTGTGCAGTGGCATCATAAGTGTTCGATCGGCAGCATATCATCAAGGGACGGTCCTGGTTCAAAGCCAAGACTGCGGATTTCCGCTTCATCCGCATCAGCTTCGTCGTTACGATTCAGGGTGCGCAATAATAGCGAGCGACGGTAGAGCATCCATGCCAAGTTCCTTTTCGGCGATTGTTCGTACACTTCTTTCATTTGAATTCGATCGGTGAGCAATGGATCAGACTCAAAGAGTCGGTATTGCCTCAAGGCGTTATCGAAGGTACGTAAACCCATGATGGCAGTGTCGAAATCGCGTTTCGCGGTTGTGAATTCTCCTGACACGGAATAGATACAGGCCCGAGCAGCGATGGCGTTGCACAACATACGGAACGGGACGCGAAACATGTGTCGACCTGGCTGGACACGGTTCAGCACCACCTGCGGATCGTGATCCTTTTGCTGCACGTACGAAATGTCGGCTAGTGCGGCCCGATGGTTGCCGAGCAGTTGCCAGATTTTGGCCCGCAGCGCCGTCAGAATAACAAGTTCCGACTTGGTTCGCTCCAGATCAATTTCACCTTCAGGATTGCCGAAATATCCTGACATAACCCAATCTTCTACGTCGCGGCCAAAGATGGAGTCAATATGAAGTCTTCTTGCACGCGACTCAGTCTGCCGCGATAGCCTCGCGTGACGTGCCGATAAAAAGTCGATTTCATCGCTAAGTATTTTTTTTGCTCGTTCGTAATTGCTGCCGTCAAGCGATACTACCGCCGCAACAAAACGTACAAACACGTCTTCACCCATGTGCAATGTGAGTTCTGCTAAATCGGGTGAGCCAACGATCCCGTTGATAACCAATTGGATCTCTGACAACGCTGCCGGCAATTCCGTATTAGCCAGCGCGCGGTTGTAGCTCAATTCGATCCGATGCGAATTCTGAACAAACCAGTTACCGGCTTTGATGATTGGTCCGTTCTTCTTAACGAACTGAAGTGCTTCATCGTAGCGTCCCAGTTGGCGCAATGCGGCGATCCGCACGCGATTCAAACGGTAGTCCACCTGCTCTTCACCGTCAAACTTCTCGCAAATTTCTAAAGCGCGCAGCGGTTGCTGAGTTTCCACTAACCAATTCGCCAGCATGCTTGCCGCGAGAGTATCGCTTGGGTCGGCAAGATGCAATTGCCAAGCAGCTTCAATAGCCGCTTGTTTGTCACTTTTGCGATATTCTTCGCTAAGAGCGGCCATTTGCCATAACAGGCGTTCATGTTGGCAGCCATAAAACACGATGGGGGCAATGACAATCGCGAGCAGGCTAAAGACCGCAACCCGGGTCGACCATGTTCGCTTGTTATGTGGAAGCGTAGTATCCATTATCAATTTATTCGCGAATCAACTCTTGGTCACATTTTGAACAACGGGGAGTGTAAAGGTGACTCGTCCGTGCTCATTCGATTTCCATATGGTGCCGAGTGACCTCAAGCAGTGCACTTTGGATTTGTTTTAGACGTTTGCGATCTCGAATCTTATTGCCCTGATCATCGGTTACATAGAAGACGTTTACGACGCGTTCTCCATAAGTCGAAACCCGCGCAAACCTGACATCCAAATCGAGATTAAAAATTTCCTTTGAAATAATATACAGGAATCCGAATTTCTGGAATGCAAATACGTCAATGATGGTGGCCGATTGAACGGTTTGATTATCAACTTCGACGCGGATTTCCTGCCGAGGGTTAGTGACGAATTTGTATTTTTTCCATAGCGTGCGTAGCGTTTTTGGCTCACTGAGGTTTCCGCTGACCAAGCCCCGTACGTCTTCTTCAAGCTCGCCCAATCTGGCTGGAGCAGTTGCTTGAAAATCCAAATCGCGTATACGGAACCAATACCATACAAGCGAATTTGCTAGGTGTTTGATGTCGGCGGAGAGTATTTGGAACCCTTTGTTTGCCAGCATGCCGTTTACTTTGTAGAAAATACCTGAACGAATTTTTTCACGCTTGCCGATGCACACATCGATAAATTTGTTGTCTTCGTGTGGCATGACCCAGCATTGGACTTCGTCACCAATCGTATCCCGAATGGCCAACAGCTGTTGAGCGATCAGCTCGACAGGGATCTGACGGCAATAGTTGCGCGGTAAATTGCGAGCTTGTTGCATCACCCACCGCTGCACGTCCGCATCTGCGATTTGTTCGCCGATTCGCTTTAAGATACTCTCCAACCGCGTGTCGACCCCATCTAAACCATGGTGGCCAGTCAGCACATTCTTGGCATTGAGATAAAGATCCGTCAACAAATCAAGTTTCCATTGGTTCAACACGCCTGGTCCCACCGCAGAGACATCCGCACACGTCAACAAATAAAGCAGTTTAAGGAGTTTTACCGAGCCCACATTAGCGCCGAATTCGGCAACCAAACCTTCATCGTTGATGTCACGTCGGAACGCGGTATGCGACATCATCAAGTGGTTATGCACCAAGAATTTCATATCTTCCACTACATCTTCGCTCATTTGCAACCTGCCGCCGATCGCTTCGGCAAACCGGCGACCGACTTCGCAGTGATCTTCCGGAAAACCTTTGCCCAGATCGTGGATCAACAAGGCCAAATTCAACAGGCCTTTTTCGCGCAGCGAACGATAGATCTTACCCAAGCGATCTTTGCGACTCTGGAACTGACACGCGATTTCGACCGCCTGAATCGAATGCTCGTCCACCGTGAACTGGTGATACTCATTGAACTGCACGAGATTCCGAGCGTGTTTGAATTCGACGATCAAATGTTCCAATACGCGCATCTCATGCAACTTGCGAATGGTGCGGCCAATGTTTTTAGCGTCGGCAAACATGGCCTTGAAGTGTTTGGCGGCTGTTACCGTCAAAGGTATCGATGGCGATTCAATCATGGCCCGGCGCACTCGTTCCCAAGTCATCTGATCGATTTGCTTTTCATGTTGGTTCGACAGATCCAGCAGTTGCAAGACGTTCTCCAAGTCAGAACTCGCAGTTTCTCGAGATTGGTCAGTAAACCCAACTTGATATGGTCCAACTTGAAACTTGGCGTCGACTTGCCGAGTGAACAGTGGTGCAAAGATCTTGCCCAGCGAGCGATGCATGGTCATCGAAGCGACAAATTGGTCGGTGATGTGGCGGATATCGGTAGTGAAGTCGAAATATCGGCGCATAAATTCTTCCACGGGCAAAACACCATCTTGCCCTTGATAACCGAATACTTCGGCGATGCGCAATTGCTCCCCTTTTCCCAGCCGATCATCGGCCCGTCCCGCATGGAAGTGCATCTCGTTGCGAATCCGCAGCAAAAACTCGTAGGCGCGGACGATTCGCGCAGTGTCAAGTTGAGTAATCGCATTTTTCCGACAGAGTTGATCGATGTCGGTTTCTCCAAACTTGACGAACCCGAGCCAACGCAAGAGATGCACGTCCCGCATCCCACCGCGTGAGCGCTTGATGTCGGGACGAAGTACGAAAACCGTCTCGGCAAACTCCCCTCTTTCTTTTTGCCGCGCATTGGTCAAAGCACGAATCAACACCGTCGAATTGCGTGCCGACATGCGCTGCAACCGCGTAAAATACTGGTTATGTAGCTCCAAGTTGCCAGCCAGAAAGCGGGACTCTGTCAACGACGAAAACGTTGACGCGTCTTTTTGGGCAATGCTGCAAGCCTCGAGCGGCGTGCGCACGCTTTGGCCCAACTGGAAACCCGCATCAACGATGTCTTGGCTGAGCCTAGAAGCCAATTTGGGGATTCGAGCGTCGTTCGAATTCTGGCAAAGCAGCATGAAATCGACGTCTGAAAACGGCGCCATGTCGCGACGCCCGCTGCCGCCGTGCAAGACGATTGCCACCTCTTCGGCAATCGACTGCTCATTCGCTGCAAGCGTGCTGACGGCTTTGCGAAATAGTTGTCCTAAAATTTCGTCGACTAAATCGGACATTCCGCTGACAATCCGTCGACCCGGAGCACCATTGCGGTGTAGCTCACGCAAGCGTTCGCGACCTTGATTCAGTCGCTCTCGCGCAGCCATCACATAATCCCGCAATCCTGCAGACATGCTACCTCACGACCAGCGAGAACCGTCAATCAGAAAAAGCAAATTCAGATAGTTCTGCAATACTGGACTTGTGTTTTTACGATAAAGCGCTATCACCTCTCTCGCCCGTACGCACGCGTATAGCATCAGCCACATCGTAGATGAACACTTTGCCATCACCTATTTGACCAGTTTGCGAGTTTTGTATGATTGCGTCAACAATTTTTTCTAGGCAGTCATCGGGACACACAACTTCAATTTTGACCTTGGGAACGAAGTCAATCGCATACTCGGTCCCACGGTACATTTCCGTGTGCCCTTTCTGGCGACCGAATCCCTTGACCTCGCAAACCGTCATGCCACCGACACCGCACTCGCTCAAAGCGTTCTTGGTTTCTTCCAGCTTGAAATGCCGTATGATCGCCTCAATTTTCTTCATTCATGCGCTCCGTTTGAGCTTCCAACATTCAAATAAGGGTCTGTGAGATCGTACCTGGGGTTCAAGTCCATTTGGGACCAAATCTAATGGGCTATTCCCGATACCCGAGCGTCTAGTTTAACGACCAGCAACGCAATTTCCAACCAGAGAATCAACGCCTGGGGCTTTATCTGTGCAAGGTGAAACCAATTGCCACAATCGACAATTAATGTTCATTCCCTAGGGCTCGGACGTCACGCAGTCGGGCTCATTTTGGCCGGCAACTCGGGGAAAGCCGAATCGTGCAAAGTGCCATCCCTCATGACCACGCGAAAACTTATTCAAGTCGAGAAACATAAAAAAAGGTCGATGGGGGGACACATCGACCTCAGTTCATCGGATTGCGGTTAACGTAGCGGTCTTCTAGGCGCTCTTGCTGTCGGGAACTTCATAACGTTTTCGATTGCCGTTTACGATGTCGTCCGTAATGACGATTTTCGATCCTTTGGGTTGCGAGGGGAGATCGTACATGATATCTAACATTACTTGCTCGATGATGCTGCGTAGTCCCCGTGCGCCAGTCCCTTTGTCCAGCGCCTTGCGAGCGATTGCGTTAAGTGCATCGTCGGTAAATTTCAGCTCGCATCCTTCCATTTCGAACAGGCTTTGATATTGGCGGGGGAGGGCGGTCTTTGGTTTGGGTTATACTTTAATCAAAGCAGCCTCCTTCAATTGCGTTTGAGGACTGACGCCTGGTAGACGGCCCACCAATTCAGGAATTAAACCAAACTCTTGGATGTCTTCGCTGCAAACCTCTGGCAGCAATTCGCTGAGGTCTCGATCTTCGCGACGCCCTTGATCTTGGCCAAATCCCATCGTGCGGCGTCCCAAGCGTCTGCGGATGATGTCGTCGATTCCAACAAATGTGCCGCCGCAAATGAACAAGATATTGGACGTATCCAATTGAATGTATTGTTGTTCGGGATGTTTTCGCCCGCCTTGAGGAGGCACATTGGCCACAGTGCCTTCAAGCATTTTGAGCAACGCCTGCTGAACACCCTCACCGGATACGTCACGAGTGATTGAGACGTTGTTGCTTGTCTTGCCAATCTTGTCTATTTCATCGATGTAAATAATGCCGCGTTGTGCCGCATCAATGTCGAAGTCTGCAGCGTGCAATAGCTTGAGCAATAGATTCTCTACGTCCTCGCCAACATAACCGGCTTCGGTCAAGGTCGTTGCATCGCCAATGGCAAACGGAACGTTGAGCACTCGTGCCAGCGTTCGGGCCAACAACGTCTTGCCGCTCCCCGTGGGGCCGACAATCAAGATATTCGACTTGTCAATTTCAACGTCGGAGCCTTCCCAGCCAAGCGTCAGCCGCTTGTAATGGTTGTGTACGGCAACTGCCAACACTTTTTTGGCATCCCCCTGCCCGATCACATATTCATCCATTTTCGCCACGATTTCGCGCGGCGTGGGGATCTTGTTGAAGAGCTGCTTGGTGGGACCTCGGCGTCGATTCTCTTGTTCGAGTATCGATTGACATAGCTCGATGCACTCGCCGCAAATATACACATCGCCCGGTCCCTCTACCAAGGGCCCGACTTCTCGGTAACTCTTGCGACAGAAGGAACAGTATGCGTTCTTTTTTGTTGTGCCGCCTCGGCGGCTTGGGGTATCGTTGCCTAAAGGCATGGATTCACTCCTTTTCAAGGGTTCAACCGTTGATGTAACTTCCCAGTTGATCTCGAAAAAAGTTCTCGTCAAGTTGTTGATCAAAACACAGCCTTCACACGTGAGCGCAGCGATTCACCGATGCGCCCTAACAAGGGCGTTCAAATCTTTTACTTGCGCGGAACCTTCGTGCATCCTTGCCCGCAGCGTTCGAGCATAACTCTAATTTCAGTAATCTGGGTGCCAAAAATTCAGTCTAAGATTGTCCAAGGGATTTTGTAACTTGTTCCCCAGAACAATCACAATCGTCTCAATCCGACACACCGTTCAAGCTTAACGCCAATTCTCAACCCGGCACTAATGGAACAAAACGGTGTTTTCATTTGTTTCGAAGGCAATTTTCGCGAGTCCGTGATCTCAGCAGTCCGCCATCTCAACGGTCTTCGTGAGGATCGTCGAGAATTCCTTCTCCCTGCTCAACTTCCAACTCTTCAGAGTCGTGAGGTGTAGGCTTCTCCTTCACCTGCTTCGAGATATGTTGTTTGACTCTGCGAAAGTCTTGATCGTTAAGTTGACCCTCCTCATGCATCTTGCGAAATTGTGTCAAATGTTCCGTATAATCGACTTGGCGGGTTTCCAGGGCTAAGCCACGCAGTTTTTGGATAACGTAAACCAAGATAAGTACTAGTGATACCAAAACCGCAGCCGCGATAACGAATCGGGCCTCGCGCATGCGCCAAACATCCTGAAAAAACCCGCCGAGAGATTCAATGAGAGTCTGCTGTTGCATGCCGCAAGTGAATTTTGGGATTGGGGACATCTGGCACCATAACCGTCAATGATTTTGACGTGTCCGCCAGTCGATTTGCAATAACGCGTGATCAATGTCACCCTTAAATCTTATGTCGATAACATCCTAAGTTCAATTCGCTTCAGCGATTTTCATTCATAAATCTCGTACGGGTACCGGCAGTCCAAAAAACACAACGCATTTCCGGCATATTTCTACGCCCGTTTCTACGCCCAGTCGATGACCTAGCCACGTGCATCACCCGGTTGAAAAATTTTCAAAATTCTCCAGTGAGGCACTTGAGGCCTACCGATGTTTCGTGCTCATACTGCACAGGTTTCCAGACAAGTCGTAACCTATACGCGTTTGATGCAAATATGGTTCGCGCGCTCCAATCCTGGTCGAGAATTACAGGTATTTTCAAAAAGAACGGCTCGAAACTTCACGTAGTATTTGCGACAATGGAATGCCAAGCTTCAAAGTTATTCCAATAACATGGCGGACAACCAGTTGGAGCTGATCGAGCCAGTGCCTCCACCTAGTTCCCGTCAACTTAATCGTCTGATCTGCTTCGGAGTTCGGCTAGAATCGATTTAGTGCGCATTCGCTCTGTCGTTGACATGCCTCCAGGTCCGTTCACACCAAAGCCTAACGTTGCGTGTACGTTGTCCACTAATCCAATTTGATTGTCTATGAAGAGGTATGCGGGAATGCAGCAGGATAGTGAATTTGCGACGATCGTTGTTTTGGAAAGCTCGCGCTGCCTGATGGCGGATTCGATGGACATTGACTCGGCCTTGACGGTGCTCGCGTTGGTGTCCGAAGATCCGTCGAGTTGGGACGAGGCGTTGAGTGTTTGGCCACGCTACCGTACGTCGGCAGTCTGCGAGTTTCCCAGCGGCTTGCCAATCGATGCAAGACAACACTCGACTGCGATTCAAGCCCTGAACAATGCCGACGCCTGGGTCGCGATCGATTTTCAAACCAAACGCGTGTTCACTGGCGGGGGCTTTCCAGCGATTAGCCGCGATGCAGTGTTCGCCTTCGTCGATGACGAATGTGGCAAACCATATTTCCACTTGACTATCCATCTCCCGCCGTGGTGGGAACTGCATGAACACGCCACGGCGGAATTGGTCAATCAACGGCGTCTTTCACCTCTCATCAAACCGGTCGTCAATCGCGACATTCTTTATGGCTACCCGTTTTTGTCGGACGTTGCGGTGCGAATTTTGGAAACCGTCCACAGCCATGCTTGGCAACATAGCGCGGCGCGAGATAATCCTGACGAACGCCATCCGTTCACGGTCGCCGTGCATCGCGATTGGCTGATGACCCCCAGGGATGACTTGTTCGGACGCTCGCCTCGTAATTTGCTGCATGGCGCTATCGAATGGAGTGAGCGCGTTACCGATGGCCAGCGTCGTCGATTTGAAGATGGCGGACCAATGATTGCTTTGCCGAACAACTGGGATGGCTATGCCTCCGCGCCGTTGGGGCGCCAGGAAATGTGCGTCTACTTCGACTTGTGCCGCGCGGTGATCAACGCGGGATGGGATTGGTGTGTAAGTGGTGACAGGAGGTTGGCAACGAAGCCAGCCGAAACGGCCTTGTCCCAACTCCGCCAGTATTTACGGGACGT
This sequence comes from uncultured Planctomycetaceae bacterium, assembly GCA_937862885.1. GTDB lineage: Bacteria > Planctomycetota > Planctomycetia > Pirellulales > Pirellulaceae > CALMEE01. Next base: position 27,280 of record CALMEE010000142.1, on the reverse strand, counting down.
CCGCGACGTTTGGCTCAGCAGTCCTTGCGAAGGTAGTTCGCCACCAAGTTTCATTATTGAATGTGACCGTCGCCGTGTTCCACGCGGTTCGGGCGTGGCCATCGAGGGCGTCGATGGCGTTGAATTCCAGCCTCACATCGAGGATTGCGATTGCCCAATCTGTAACATGATGGCGATGGGCAGTTTCGGTGTTGTTTTTGACTGTATTGATGGTCATCATCTGGAACTGGATAACGAGTTTGCCTTTTCGATGCATGAGACGCGTGACGCATGGGAGGAACAACAACGCGATTTCGCGGAATTCAATTTGAAGATGGATTGCGAATTGGCCGAACTTGCAACGGCTCATTCGGATGATCCGTTCGCGTCCCCATGGTCAGGCATCCATGTTGCAGGTTCGATTCCAGGTGATTGCGGCGACTATCTCAAGCTGGCATTCATGGTTGCCGAAATTGTCTCCGACCTCCAACGTCTCAACGCTGAACATGCTGATATCCGAGTACTGAACAGTTCCTTTGCCGAATATTGGGGTTCCGGTGGAAGCTCGCAATGTGCATTGAAGCTGAAAGAAACGTTAGAATTACTGGCCAACCGTTACCGAGACTTAGTGCCCAAATCTGCGGACTTGCAAAGCCGCATCGAAGAAGCTATGCGAGCCGACTCTTCTGAAGACGGCGATGTCGAAATCCCGTAAACGCGAGCGAGTGTGTTGCGCAGTGCCTGATGCGCGGCGCCTGATGCGCGGTGCCTGATACGTGGTGCGTAGCGGCGAACGCGAGATTGCCTATTATGCGGGTGCATGGACGGTGACTTGGACTGCTTGCCTGCCAAATATGCTCCTGCAAACGCACTGATTTTGAAAAAATTGAATTGCCTTGCGCGTGACGGCTATTGCCTAAGCATGAAATTGACGGAGGGCGTGGGTTGGCCGTTGATTTGGACCGATAACCTGTGCTCGCCCGGATAGAGCTTGAAAGTTGTCGCGTTCGCCACAAGTTTGTGACGTTTGCTGACCGTGGCCGATTCACCTTTTTCCAATTTCAATTTCGCAGCTTTGAAAACTTTTGCAGTCCGCCGACCATTGGCTTTAACAAATTCAATCTCATAATCGATCAACAGTGATTCGTTTCGGCTCGCCACCAGGTCAATCGAAAAGCATAACGTGTCGCCGAATCGAAGTTGCGATTGTTCAAGTCTTATCGTTCCCACCTGGATCTTTGGTGCGAGATTATATCCGAGCAAATGCAGCGAACGTTGATGCCCGCGTTTGATTAACGTTCTCAAGGCATGTCGTGTCATCCACATCAATTCACCAGGTTCTTGTTTGCCCGTCGAATGCCAATTTGAAAGTACATCGACAGCCAGATCGGGATGGGTTTTTGCGATATCATTCAGATGATTGGCTACACTGCGCGTGACATATCGCGTCTTGTCGGCGTGAAGTTGCGTCAGCAACGGCAATGTCACTTCCGCCGCCAAGCCAATTTTGCCCGACCATGGAAGTGACGGTCGCGTCGATTCGCTAACCAGCCTGCGAACGTGGTAGTTGGCATCGGTTGACCAACGTTTCAGCTCCTCAAGTGTCTCGGATGGAAATATGCGAATGAAGGAACGCATGGCATCCTCCATCGAAAATCGCTTGGTTATTTCTCTCAGCGTCGACATGGAACGCTTAAAGTACTTTGGACTCAAACCATTGCGGACCACAATTAAACCCAGTGGCGCAAGAATAAAATCCCCGAAGTCACCATCGGTTTTGGTATCGTCAAGGGGTGGCGGTAGAGCGTTAACCAATGTCGCAGTTGCCTGGGGAAAATTCGTGGGTAAAAAGGCCTCAAGCTGTTCGGCGATTAGTACGATTCGTTGCTTCAATTCCAGTTCTGGGAGGCGTTTGACCACGCCAGTCACAAACTTGCGTTTCGGGAAGTCAGCGTCGACCGCACAAAACAAATCGGCCAGATACTCGACTTTGGAACGATTGAAAAGGATGTCTTTTAGACTGAAACGAGTCATAAACCTTCCAGGTCGTTTAAGTTCAATGTTGAGTTATTTTCGAACTATTCCTTTGTGTTCGAAATGCACGGCATCATTTTATTCTCTCCAGGCGGCCTTTTCGTTTGATTAAGTTTTTATAATCCCATTGGATTTCCTGAGACTTTTTGAGCCAACGACGCAAATCAGTTTTCTTGACCTGTGAAGTACTTTGATAAAACACGGACGCATCTTTAAATCTCTTGCCGAGGACATCGAGACCAGGTTCATCGAAATCTGCACCGCTCCAAAACATCAAACGTATGCCCGGTTTCTGTTTGCTGTAGCCCACGATTGGATTTCCATCCAGAAACCAAACTGGATGCCCATGCCAAACCTTGCTCACCGCACCCTTCAAGTACCCATCGATGTGCTCCGCCAACAAGTTACAGATCGCTTTGTCTTCCACAAGTTGGTTTTCGTTATAATTGAGAATGTCGGAGTGCATTTCGTTCTCCACTGGATGAAAGAGGGTTAAGCCGACTAAGAAAAAGTACCCATTACATCAAACCGCACAAGCATTGGCTTGCGTCGACTCTGACACTTTGCCAAAACGCATTTTTCGACCTCAAAGCAATTTCGTCCCGAGCGGCGAACGGCTTGGTAATGATCGACTTCATTTGCAAGAATTGGAATTGTAATGATAAGAACTTGCGGCAGCAATCTTGCTGCAAAGTCCTAGGTTGCATTTTAACAAAGAAGCCAATGTTAGAGTTTTTACTTCAAAACGAGTCAGTTGTCGAATGTCGTGCTTACCCCTCACGCCACAACGAGGGCAAAGCATTTCAACAAAGCCATCACTTCAGTTTCTTGTGTTACCAATTTAGAATAGTTAGCGACAGCCTTTGTCATGAAGATACTGCAAAGTGGCTTCAAAAAGATAGAACTATGAAAATTTGGACGGTCAGATCGAGTGAGTCGCGGTGCTGAAAAATAATAATAATCAGCCATTGATTCTCGTTATCCTGCTCATGTTGGCGATGAATTCCGCCAGCGGTCAAGATGAGCTTACGCTTGAGGTCGCGCGCACGTTTCAAGAGCGCTGTTTGAGTTGCCATAATGACCGCGATCTGGCAGGTGGGTTGTCGTTGACGTCCGGCGACGCATTACTCGCCGGGGGCGACAGCGGCGCGGTGATCGAGGCGGAGGACGCCGACGCAAGTTATTTGGTTGACTTGATCACTCCAAAAAATGGACGAGCAGATATGCCTATGGAGGGTCCGCCTTTGTCACCGAATGAAATTCGTGCCATCCGTCAGTGGATTCAGCAGGGTGCTAAGTGGCCCGACGGGTTCGTATTGCAACCGCCAACGAATGTCGACCTTGAATGGTGGTCGTTGCAGCCTTTGCAGCGGCCGGAGATTCCGCCTTCGATACCTAGTCAGTCGGGGGAAGACCTGCATTCGAAAACGGACCACCCGATTGATGCCTTTGTTCTGCGGAAGCTTCACGATCATCAGTTGACGTTTTCGGCACCGGCAGACCGCCGAGTCTTGGCACGTAGGCTGTTTTATGATTTGATCGGTCTGCCGCCGACTCCTGAAGAGTTGGCGGAATTTGAAGCCGATCCCGATCCAAATGCTTATGAACAATTGGTTGACCGACTATTGGCGTCGCCACGGTATGGAGAGCGTTGGGCTCGGCACTGGCTGGATGTTGTTCATTACGCCGACACGCATGGATACGACAAAGACAAGCCGCGCGAGAATGCCTGGCCCTACCGAGACTATGTAATCCGGGCATTGAATGAGGATAAGCCGTGGAGTCAATTTGTCGAGGAGCAAATCGCCGGGGATGTGCTTTTTCCGCAAACGGTTGATGGTATCGAGGCCCTTGGTTTTATAGCCGCCGGACCATGGGACCTTATCGGACATGAGGAACTTCCCGAGTCGAAAATCGACGGCAAGGTGGCGCGCCACTTGGATCGCGATGACATGGTGCGAAACGCAATCCAATCTTTCATGAGTCTGACAGTTGGATGCGCTCAATGTCACAATCATAAATTCGATCCGATTAGTCAACTTGAGTATTTCCAGTTGCAATCTGTGTTTGCCGCCCTCGATCGCGCTGATCGACCCTATGATCTTGATCCCGAAACGGCGACTCGCCGAAGTGAACTACAGCGTGCGATGGCTGAATTAGCGTCTCTGCGCTCTGGCCTCGATGAAGATGCCGCAGAGGCTAGAGAAATTGAAGCCCAGCAAGAGGATTTGGCGAAGCAGTTGTTCGAGTTACCCCTTCCGAATTACGTGTACGCGGGGACGGTTCATCACGGCTCTGGCAATTTTACCGGAGTCGGTCCAATGGGCGGCATGCCAAGAGAGATTTTTTTGCTGCATCGCGGCGAGGTGACGCAACAGCGTGAGTCCGTAAGCCCAGGGGCGTTGAGCTTGGTGCCTGGACTGCCTGCAGACCTGAATCTGCCAGCGGAGCATTGTGAAGGGGACCGTCGCGCCGCGCTGGCGAAATGGCTGACCCATCCAGGCAACGCTTTTACCTGGCGCAGCATCGTCAATCGCGTTTGGCAGTATCACTTTGGCACAGGGCTCGTGAGCACGTCAAACGATTTCGGACAGATGGGAATGCCACCCAGCCATCCGGAATTACTCGATTGGCTTGCGTGTGAATTTCGCGACCAGGGGCAGTCCCTCAAAAAATTGCATCGGCTAATCGTGACGAGCCACACTTACTGCCAGTCGTCCATCGTGGATGCTGAATGTGATCGGGTCCAACGTGCAAATGCTCTGGATGCTGAGAACCGACTGTTATGGCGGGCAAATCGACGCAAACTCGACGCTGAATCGGTGCACGACAGCGTGTTGTCAATAAGTGGCAAACTCGACCTGACCATGGGCGGACCTGCGTTTCGAGATTTCGTTATCGAACGACCCGAGCACTCGCCGCAATACCGGTACGACCTGCACGATTTCCATGATCCGCGTTGTTATCGGCGGTCCGTATATCGTTTTACGGTCCGCTCTCAATTGCAGCCATTCATGAATGCCCTCGATTGTGCCGATCCCTCGCAACAAGTTGCTAACCGCAACGAAGGCGAATCGCCTTTGCAAGCATTGGCAATGCTCAACAATGGCCTGATTCTGATCATGAGCCAACACTACGCCGAAAAACTGATGACCAATCAACTGGCCGACGATGCAATTGAAAATTCTGAAGATAGTTTGGCGCCAAAAGTTGCTCGTGCATTCTTGGAAACCACCTCACGCTTACCCAACGATAAGGAACTGAGCGATCTTGTATCTTATGGTGCCAAACATGGATTGCCGAATCTATGTCGTGTGCTATTTAATTTGAATGAATTTCTGTTTATTGATTGACGATGGTCCGCCGAATACCGTTGTGTAATGATTCAATGATGCTGGCTACCCAGTCGCGGCGCGAGTTTCTCGGTTGTATGGGGGGCGGGTTTGGAACGTTGGCCTTGGCCTCGCTGTTGGCTGAGGATACGAACCATGTGAAAAACGCATTGCCGTACAGAGTCGACGATCGTCCTGCGAGTCCGCCTCGTGCGAAGCGTGTTGTACAGCTTTTCATGGCCGGTGCGGCTAGCCACATCGATTTGTTCGATTTCAAGCCGGAGCTGGTCAAGCGGCATGGCGAACCGTCTGATTTTGGTGAGCATGTGGAGGCTTTTCAAGATGGTTTGGGACCCTGGAAAAAACCGGTCTGGGATTTCCAGCCCTACGGCGAATGTGGCAAGTTGTTAAGCGAAGTCGTTGCAGATTTGGGGACATGCGTCGACGACATGGCCTTTATCCATAACATGGTTGGCAAGTCGGGAGTTCACAGCACAGCGACCCTTTTGCAGGCGACCGGTTTTAGTCTGCCGGGTTTCCCCGGTATGGGGTGTTGGATCAGCTATGGCTTGGGAAGCGAAAACGAGAACCTGCCGACCTTCGTCGTGTTGCCGGATCATCGGGGGTTCCCCTCGAATGGTGTTAAGAATTGGGATGCCGCATTTCTGCCGTCGGAACATTCGGGAACGATGGTGTTTGCTGGGCGGCCCAATCCGATCTCCGATTTGCATCCCCATGCGACTGGACACTTTGTGACTCCTGAAAGCGATTCGGCCGCGCATCAATTGTTGGCAGATCTAAATTGGCTGCATGCGACACAACATCCGTTGGACGGTCGGTTGGAGTCGCGGATCAAGACGTATGAGCTGGCGGCGCGAATGCAATTGGCCGCGCCCGCAGCTCTCGATATTTCAGGCGAACCAAAATATATCTTGGACATGTATGGTATTCAGCCCGAGGGGACGCAGTGGCCATCGCATATCAACGCCGCCGAAGAACGCGATCATTTTGGTCGCAAATGTCTGGTCGCCCGACGGTTGCTCGAGCGCGGAGTGCGGTTCGTGCAAGTCTGGTCGGGCAATGACAACAGCTTTCCACGTCGCAATTGGGATTCTCACGAAGACCTAGAACAAGATCACGGACCGCTTGCCTTGGGCATGGCCCGTGGCGCGTCCGCTTTGATTCGCGACCTCAAACAACGTGGATTACTGGACGACACGATTGTTTTCTGGACCACCGAGTTTGGCCGTATGCCGTCGACCCAGGGAGGCAAAGGCCGTGATCACAATCCATTTGTCTTTACAAACTGGTTGTGTGGCGGCGGGGTCCAAGGGGGCATCAGTTACGGCCCAAGCGATCAGTGGGGCTATAAGCCTCTTGAGCGGAATCAAGGCACGCAAGTGTACGATGTCCACGCCACGATTCTTCACTTGCTGGGAATTGATCACAAGCAATTGACGTTTCGCCATAACGGCATCGATCGCAGACTCACCGACGTCCACGGGCACGTGCTCCACGAGGTAATTCGCTCATGAGTTTGCAAGTCCGACGATGGCACACTCGCATCGTCGAATGTGGATAAAATCTGAGCCCTCGAATTTACTTTCCGTTGGCTCGCGAATCAGACTCCTTAAAACGATACTTCTCGCTGTCTGCAAACGTTTCGGAAACAGCGAGTTGTATCAGCGCCAAACCTGATGCGCATCGACAACCTGTTCCTGGACCACGAGCTGGAGTCATTTTCACTTGAATTGCTTCTGTTTCTCTGGACCCACTGGTTTACGTATCCCACGATCCCCCGACTTTAACGGCAAATTTGACGCAGGAAGAACAAGGAACTCGACCAAAAAATGGCATCCTAGTTGCTGTTGAATGATTGATGACGACTCGATTCATAAGTCAGGAGTGTTATCATGACGAGTAAGACCAAGCACCTCGATACACTTGACACCAACGAAATGCGAAAGATTGCCTTGGAGCATGGTGTGAACATCGATGACGTAATTCCACCCGAGCGGAGTGAATGGCTTGGATTGCTTAAGGCCATCTTGCAAAAGAGGAATGTGCGTTTTCCGATTCCACCGGACGTTGCGGTCGATTACTATCGCTGCGCAGAATCGGGCGAACCATTCGGTATCGGCAGTCTAAGTGGCGAAACCGTGAACTTGCATCATTACGCAAATGCACAGGAGTACGAGAGCCTGACGTTGGAAGATCACGTAAGTTGGGCTTGCCTGGTCCATGACCAACAAGCCACGAAGAGACATTTCGCCTGCAAAGAATATTTGCAGGGTGAAGAAATGTTCGAAATCGGGGGGATGGTCATCCCGAACTACTATGTTTTGAACGCCCGTATCTTTCAGCAAACTGGGTGGCAACTCGCGACTGTCAGCGAAATCATACCGGCGGAAGTATTCTTTCATTGCCACAGTCACAAGTTCTTCCCCGTCACGACTTTTATGCGACCCTTGGGAACCGATTACCTCGAAGAACCAGATATCGGCCATGATGTCGCCGGGCATGTCGCCACATTTACAATTCCGCAAGTTGCCCAAGTCATGAACAACCATGGATTGGCCAACGATATGATTCACCGTGAAAAAACCGAGAAATTGAACAAAACTCAGGACCCTCAGGAAATAGCGCGGATCCACGAGGAGGCTAACGAACTGTTGCTCTATGCGGGGAGGCTATACTGGTTCACCGTGGAGTTTGGATTGGTCATGCAAAATGGAGAACTCAAGGTTTTTGGTGCCGGCATCTTATCGTCGCCTGGTGAGACGAAATACAGTGTTGATTCACCAGAATCAAATCGTGTTCTAATTGATCCATCGCTTGATTGGGACTTGCTCCGGCTTGCAACAACTGATTACCTAATTAGTGAGTTTCAGAAGACTTATTTCGTAATGAAAGATTTTGAGACGTTGACCAGCTTGACACCAGAACGAATTCTGGATGTGGTGCACAAGGCTCAACGTTTGCCACATCATACGTGGCGAGAAGTTGTTCCAGGGGATCATGTTCTAAATGTTGGACGATGCGTTACATCGTCGAACGAAAAATATTTTCGGCTGTTAGCTAATCAACCACTAGATCAATGTATGCAGCGGGCTGCGATTAGAAATCTGCGATTGATCCGCAAGGGAGTAAAACCAGCCAGCCATGCCGAACGAGAGTTCTTGTCGAGATTGCCGGAGTTCCCCGACAAGATTCTGGAAGAGTTTGCACAGCGAGATCGAGAAAGCGAATTCAACGATTTGCCAACTCCAGTTATCCGGCCGAGCTGACATGACGTTTTCGCCGCGTTGACCTGTCCGCATGGTGTACTTGCGGGCGACTTCGCACGAATTCGGGCTTAAACGCACGGTTGGCAGCGTACGTAGCGATGCAATCGCTTAAAAAATACAAGGTCAATTTCCCAAACAAATGAAGCTTAACTCAGGATTACAGAATGAAGATCCAGCAGATTCACCATGTCGCCTATCGCTGCCGCGATGCCAAAGAGACAGTCGATTTTTATACCAAGAGGCTCAACATGGAATTTATTTTGGCGATTTCGGAGGATCGCGTGCCTTCCACCAAAGAACCGGATCCATACATGCACATCTTCCTGGATGCTGGCAATGGAAACATTTTGGCTTTTTTTGAATTACCGAATTCACCCGAAATGGGACGCGACGCAAATACTCCAGCTTGGGTGCAACACATTGCGTTTCAATTAGCGACCGAACGAGACTTAATTGATGCCAAGTCCGAGTTGGAAGCAAGTGGCGTTGACGTCATCGGCCCAACAGATCATGGGATTATCAAATCGATTTATTTTTTTGATCCTAACGGCCACCGTATAGAATTAACGACGATCACTGCCACCTCCGAGCAAATGCAGAAATTGGATGAGGTCAAATGGGATATGTTGGACGAATGGACAGCGTCCAAATCCACGGTTAGGCAAGCCGAGTGGTTGCATTCCGGAGAGTTTTCCAAACAGTAATTTCCTTTTTTCCAAGCTCCATCAATCCAGCCTGCTAACTGTTATCTAAATTCTGTAAAGAATATGCGAATCCTGTCGAGGTTATAACGCCTGGCAGGACGAGTAAAATCCTTTAAACGGGGATTGAAAACCGAGTTGTAGGTCATTTCAGGTAATTTGTTTTTCAACTTGTTTCGGTTGTTGGGCCTGAGAAAGGGAACTGAGCATCAGGGCAATTGCATTTGAAATTTAAGATTTTCCGAAGATTAATGCCTCCATAGCCTTCTCGCACCAAGAAGCTACAAGTCGTTTTTGGCGTAGGCTTTTTTTGTCAACAGAATGTCTCGTTTGACAATGGATAGTGCAAGGCGCCAGAAAATGGCCATCACTATAGGTCCATTCCCTTTTCGTATTCGGCTGTCGTCCTCTGTAAAAGTTACATCCAGCGACCAGTGAAGTGAGTTCTCAACCGCCCATTGTTCCTTCACATAGGAATCTATCTTTTTGGCACTGGGAAGTTAGTTTGATATGAAGTAGGTAACATGATCAGCGTTGGGCGTCGGATGCCGCTGCGCGGATCCTTCCGCCTGAGTGCGACATCGGCGAATCATCACGATCGACTGAATTCCACTCCATTTTCCTGACTCCTTGAGTTGACGAGGGGCTGGGGCGATGGTTGGCGTGCGTGAATCGATTCGACCGTGTGTCTTGTTCTCTAAGCGATGAGTGCGACACTGAGGGCTGCTGATTTTGTCACTGGCCTAACCAGTGAAAGTCTCGACAATCTGTTGATGCAGATTGTCTTGATTCGCTTTAACGCTGACAACACAGTCTGCGTCTTTGTCTTGAATGTTGGCCAAGGTCTTTTGTTGGCAGTTCACCGCATCCAGCATCACCACGGCACCTTTGATATCCAGCAAATCCAACAACATCGGAACGGCGGTGATTTCGTTGTTCTTGGCATCGGCCGCAACTTGACCTAAACAAATCGATATCCGTCCAACTCTGACAGCCAGTCACCGTGCCGCATAGGACAATAAAGACGATCTCCCTCAACCAGTGTTGCCGGTGAACGTTAGGGCGCCGATGATCTGGCAGGTTTTCAAACACAGTAAAACTACAAGGACTCGAGTAAGCATTACAATTCAAATCCCGCGTCTCGGTCACTTCGTTGGCGCTGTTGTCTCGCAAGCGGCAGACGTAGCTGCTTTTTTTGGCCACAATTGAATTGAATAGTGCAAAATTGGCGTAACCTCGATCCATCACATAAAGCTGGTCGGGTTCGATCGTTCGTTCGAGCACCGCTCGTTCATCGAGGGCGCCACCTCCGTCTGGCCTAACATCGATTCTCCGGGGAACGTATTGGTCAACTTCGAAATGAGTATGAAGTCGCCACTTGACCAGCCCGTTGCAATCGTTTTCCTTGCGCCATGATGCCTCCATCATGCGAGGCAATGCTGACATCAGAGTTCCATCAACCAATGTCGAAAGTTGTTGAATATCCTTCAGTCGTTGGTCGCGACCTCGTGTCTGAAGCAGCTGAAGTTGCACTCCCAGTTCACCAATAATTTCCAACCATCGTTCCGCGTCAAACACACACGATGCTTCGGAAAGCGATTCGAGCGAAGCCCGCTGGCAGCCTAATTTCTTGTGTTCCTTTTCCAATTCGGAAGCTAGCTGGATAGCGCGTAGCGAGGTCACCGTCGGATTGAAGAAATACAGTAGAATCAGCAGCACAAATTGATCAAAGTGGAGTTTTCGGTTACCGGCTTTGTCGCGATCACAGCCTCATTGTGCAACCGCTTGTACAGTGTTGCCAGCTTATCAAAGTACTTGAGCCTGGATAGATCTTGGTCTTGAATCTTTTTTCGTTTTTTCTGCGCCATTGACGGTTTCTGCGATCTCGACAGACTAAATCAATGTTCTAGCTCATGGCGGAATTTTCGTGCCAAACTCAATAAATAAAAATAGAGCCGCAATTCTCGTGCCGAACAGTTTTGGGGGATTCCCCCTTTCAAACCTAGAATACCGATGCGATAATCTTTGATCAGGCAAAATTCATGTAGTGATTCAGAATTAGAAGTTTTAGATTTCTTTAGAAATAGGCTTTTAGGCAAATTCAGTGGTTAACGTCCAATGTCGATTGACACAAGGGAAGTTTTGGTTCGCCTAGCAGATTTGAAAGACCTAAATGACAAACAGATCGTTGAAGATTTGCATCTAATAATGCAGGCCGAAGGGCGTACTAGGTACGGCTTAAAACAGTTATCTGAGACAGATATCGTTGTTCACCGCCAAGGAATATGCAAGTACCTGCAACGAACCGAGTTCGAGTCGGTTATTTTTCTCGCGATAAACGACCAAAATACAGTGATCGGAATTGCAATTTGTCAATCGGTTCTAAGCACTTGGGCGCTCCAGCGTGTCCTAAATGTGCACGACTTGTTTGTGAAGGTCGCTGCACGCCGTCAAGGAATTGCACGACGCCTGGTTACCGAGATTGCAAATTGGTGCAAAGCCAATTCTTACGCTTGTATCAAACTCGAAACAACACTAGATAACTTGGCTGCGAGAAAACTCTACCAGTCTTTGGGGTTTAGCGGGGTATTCTTGGATGTTCTTAATCCGGACTTTCCAAATTGGGAATCCGTCCGTTCCGCTGTTATACAAATGCGTCTGAATTTTGACCTTTAAATTGGGAATTCGCTGCATTTAGTGGCAGATTGTCAACAAGTGAAAATTGAAAGGCCCGCTCGAACTCAGTTCGAAGAGACATCGATACTTTGCCCCATACGGACCCACGATTAAGGTTGAAGCCGTTAATTTCCTTGACTGGCATTATCCCAAGCGTTGACGAAGTTACAAACACTTCGTCTGCCTCGAGGAATTCACGAAGTTCCATGTCACGTTCGCAGCAGGCTAAACCTATATTTCTTGCAACATCAATTAAATATCGTTTGGCAATGCCATCGACAGCCCGATCCGCACCCAATGTATTTAGCTGGTCACCAGTTGCCGTCCAAATATTCCAACCCGAGATGCCAATTCCGACACCTTCACTGACACAACCATCCTCATGCAACAGGAGCGCCCAGCTACCGGGCTGCAATCGTTGGGCCATCAACTCCGCTCGTCGAAAATGAGAACTGCCGCGACTCTTGATCTGATGGGGTATCAATGAGACCGGAATGGCACGCTGTGGAACTACTGTTAGACTGCACCCATGTTGATATCTCGTGCGAAGCGCTCTGATTGGTCTGGAAATGTCGTGGATCTTTATCATCAACTTGGCTGTTGAAGATCGAAGATCACTTTCGGGAAAACATATTGCAAATCTTGCCGCTAAGATCTGCTGACTTTCATTATTAGAAGTTTTTAGTCGCTGATTTTCTAATTCACACTCGACGAGACCGGCCACAATCGCATCATCGATGTCGAACTTCGAATGAATTTCCCTAGCGCCATCGATCATTCTGCGAATATGTTCTTCAAGTTGAAACAGTTTTGCGCCAAATGTTCGGGTACCGTCAATCACTGTCGCGTGAAAATCAAGCAAGTGGATCGAACCGTCAGTATCGCACGATTCAAAATCATGGCAAGTCGTCATTATCATCTATACCGTCCCTTAAAAACACAACAGTAACGCACTATTAACAACTCCACAATGCACCGAATATCTGAACGTCGAGGAGTGGCTTTAACTCAATTGGTATTAGATCACCCGTCGCTCTTATTTTTGGGCGAATTCTCCTTCTCCTCACCATTCTTACTAATTGAGCCTTTCGACGTCAACGGCTCAATTTCTTCGTCTGCTTTCCCGGCACCTGCTGCAGCAGCATCAACATGCATTGACTTATCACTTGATTGAACCAGCGAATCGGTAGCCGGTGTGCCACCCTTTTCGTCAAGAATTGAAGTGGAATTGACTTCGCCGCCCCCTGAAGAGCCTGGTTCGCCGGCTTGATCGCATTTGTAATTAAGTATCCATTTGGCGATACTTCGACAATTGTGGTAGGAAGCGGTTTGTCCATCCAAAGCAATCTGAAACTCGGTGTCCCAGAGCTCACGGAATTCGTCAACTACCCGAGCCGCATCGTCCCGTTTGCAAGAAAAAAGGCCTGAATCGCCGTCGCCCATTTCAGCACCTATTGCGTTGTCGCGATATACAACGCTCAAACTTGTTTTCAACCCATCCATTGGCTTTGCCAGAAGACTCTCGTCCAGCCCCTTTGCCAGCAATTGCTTTGGCTCGCTTAGATTTTGGTCCCATATGAAAACAGCCGTGTCAACGTCAAGTGGAAGCCGTGTTTGGTCACCTAAGGACTTAAAAATGACTCCAACGTTGTAATTTTCCAAATCGTCGATTCGAACGCCGCCCAAATGTGCTTTAAGAACGTCACAAAGTACCTTTTGAGTCGACAATTTTTGCGGTTTAGCTTTACCTTTATTCATATCGACTGACTTTGTTGAATTTTCCGAAAAATGTATCGCGAGGCTATCGAGCTCATCAATTATGAATATTCGACTAACCCGGTCGCGACAGGACTCTAAATAGCGGCTTAGGGGACCACCTTCAAGCCAGCGATCTAAAGGAGTTTGATCAATTCCGAGAACTATTGGTTTCACGCTATTTGGGCTACTAGGTGTCTTCCACTCCCATGTCGCTAGTTCCCTTAAATAACTTCTGGTGAGGAACACTGAATCGGTGACAACAAGATTTGATCGCAGCCGTTCTCTAGTGCACGCCATACTCCGAGTGTTTCTCATGGCTCTATTCGCCAGCCAGAACGGCATGCTTGATTTAAGAGGAGCGATTGCTCTTTTATCCATCGCCTGAGTGTAAAGCTGATACAAGAATTGGACTTCCGTTTTGTCCACAATGCTGACCCACATGCCTTTGTCTAGGTCCGTGGCGTGATTTAACAAAAGCACAGCGTGATATGGAGTTCCAGTTGGGTCCTGAAACAAAATTGCCTCAAGCGCTGGTGCTGCATCGACCATCTGAATATCAATTCCATCTTCTTGGAACCGAGCCAAAAGAGGTTCCAGATCTTCGCCAAACGCAGTTTGCAACGTAATGGCGTCTGTATTTAGGATAATGCTGCAACCAAGGCCTTGAGCCAAGGTATAAAAGTACTTCGTTTTGTCGACAAATTGGGATGCGTGATTGCCGGTTAAATAAGCCCTGATCGTCTTGGCATCCCTCATGGCGTCGGTAAATAACCTTTCTTGTGATCGATTTCGATCGATCGAGACACGTTCAATCTTATTGACGACCTCCTGGTGCCAACCTCGGAATATCATGAGCAGTCCTGTTGCAACAATTGCGAAAAGCAAAGCAATGGCGATAGAAAACGGGACATAGCTGAAAACAGGAATAGTTATTGGATCAGTCTGAGTTCGACTTATCGAGTTAATCACTGACCCAAACGAGAAAGCGAGCGCTAGCGCAGCCGAAAAAAGGGTTGTCGCGAGCGCGAACATTTGGGGGTCAGATAATGCATGCCGGTATGCTACGTCACGGTACCTAACCAAGTATAGAATAGTTGCTGCGACCGCCATTATTACCAGGACGATTGAGTACAGTTCGCCCTCAGGATGCCATGACAAAAACAGTGCCAGTAACAACGAATGAATGACAATCGCAACTAGCAAAAGCGCATCGTTCCATTTCGGCCAAGCTAGTGCTTGACCGACTGAGAACACTATCAAAATAGCCAGTCCGATGAGCATCAAGACGGTGACCGGCCATCCCTGCACAACATTCGCAATCTGGGATTCGTCGGAATTCGGCTCAATGACATTTTGTAATAAAAAGCCTGTAGTCCCGCCAATCGCAAGCGATAACAGAATTGCCACTATGATCCATCCAAAAGCGAAGCGGTATGAAGTGCCTTGGGCGCCAAATGAGACATTTCTAGTGTTAGCATGTTCGGTCTGCTGGATCATCGTCGTACCTTGTATTTTCAACGGCCGTTTCAGTGAACACTAGCATAGTCGGTACTGAAGCTGGGTCAATCATTCTTGTGATTAAAACAAAAACTAAAACGCCGATTATTGATTCCGGAAAAATCTATACTTCGTTTTGTGCCGCCTCAGCCATCTGAAGTAGGATTTGTAGTCCTTTTAGGTTTTAAAAACAGATATCCGAGCTTTTGCAACACGGCAAGTTGAGGATTTTTTGATTGTTTTGGTGGTTTGAGGAAGGGCAAGATTCCGTTGATCTTGAGCGTCATGGAATTGATGTAACGAGCCGGGTCCTAGGCGGTTTTTTTCTTCCAGATTTGAAACAGGATTCGAATCCAGCGGTGTGCCAGTGCTCTGACTGCACCCGGCAAAGCGATAAGCAGTTTGGCATCCGGTGGGTTTTCATTTCTGCTTGAATTAACTGGTCGAACTGCTCGATACCCTGATCCAATTGATGGATCAAATGGAATTCTACTTTCAGCAGCGGAGCCATCGCTTAATGCGCCACGTGATCCAGGGTTAATAGCGTGTGCAATAAAGTGCCTTTCCTTTAGATTTCAGATTTCGCCAGGTTTCCCACAAGATCAAAAGCAACTTTGGCGATGCAGACTTCCAGCGTTCGTCAAAATCCGTAGAAAATTTCAGTTCGAAACCTAGAACGGACTTTCCTTTTGCATAATTCTTTTTCGCTAATAAAGCTCCTGCTTTGAAGCGAATGCAGCGCGGATACGTCCTGTGCCAGCTTGTCTGACAATCGTGCTGAGTTTCGCTTGCAAGGACGAGAACTCAAAAACCCTTTTAGGGTCCGAACCAACAAACGTTTGAAACCTCAGATCGCGAAGGATTACGAATTACAACTCGTGAACGGTTACGAATTAGCCCAACTTGGCCGCGGAGCATTTCGCCGCGTGGATTATTTGGCGGTCTCATCGTAAAGAGGCAACAAGCGGTAATCGACTTCCAACGAAAGTAAATTCATGGTGGTCACATAAAGTCGCCCACCGCCACGACGTCCCCAACTATCAGGCACAGGCTCATAGGGATGCCAACTCCCGGCCATGTCGCCTTCACGGATCTGCGTTTGCGTAAGCAAAGGATGGAGTCGCGAATTCCAACGCTCCCAACGCTCACCGCCGACGTGGCGCAGCACTTGCGTCGCATAATACCAGTAGTAGGTGTCGCGTTGTGTCTCGGTGGCATCGCTGGGTAGATGTTCCAACAAATAGTCGGCTCCTCGGATCAGCCGTTGATCGTTGCGATTCCATCCTAGATACAGTCTCATAAGGAGTCCGACGCTTGACATGCTCGGGTTCGGAATGCGGCTAGCTGAACGATCATATTGCTGGTCGCTGACTGCGTCGGGTCGGTACCGAAATTTGTGCTCAAGATCGGTGTCGCGGGCAAAGTCGAGCCAATTCTTGACATGGTTTAATGTTTCGGGTTTGACATCCAGCCCGGCTAGGCGGGCACTTTGCAGGGCCATCACCATCCAACCGGTAACCGAAGTGTCGCTGTTGATACCGGGCGAGTAACGCCAGCCTCCCAACTTGGAATGTTGAGTGAGTTCAATGAAGTTGATCGCCTTTTGGGCGGCCAGTTTCACTTCGGGGTCATGCGTCATGCCATACGCTTCCGCCAAGGCGAGCGCGGCGATACCGTGGCTGTAAAACCTGCAGACATTATTTGACGCCAGATCGGATTCGACATACAAATCGCCGTTCGGCTTTTGATTTGAGATCAACCAGCGTATTCCAGCGGCTACCTTATCGGCGTATTTGAATTCCAAATGGTTGTAACCTGCTCCTTGAAACGCCAGCAGCGCTAAACCGGTGGCTGCGGTATCGGAGTGGAACTGCAATGCTCGTTCAGGGTGGCCGACGTCGAACTGTCCAAGTGACCAACTTCCGTCCGGGTGTTGGTAGCGAGCCAAGAAGGCCAATCCCAGTTCAATAGCTTCTTCCGTGTAGGGAGCTTCGGTGGCGCGTGAATTCTCGCTGCGCCCCCGAAACGGCTGTTGAGCAACGACGGCGTTGGGATTTACGTTAGGCGTTCCTCCCGCAGTTTCGCGGATAAAACGCGTGGTTTCCTCAGGCATCAATTCTTGGCTTTTTAGACTTGTGCGCCGGTTTTCCACTCCGATTTCCGGTTGCGGCAGCCTGTCCAAGCCCGCCGCGCCACGCCGTGCATCGATGTCTAGTGTCATTCCATCGACATCTTGTTTTCGAGCGTTCAAATCGCGTTCGACGAGGGATGCCGTATCAGCGCCACGACCGCCATCGAAATTCGCAAACTGCCTCGATTCAACTTGAGCTTCGACAGTTGCGTGCGGCGCGAGTTCGTTAGCTTTGCCAGGTTGACTCGCATCAGGCAGATTGGTAAGCGAACTTCCATTGGTTTGATCTGGTCCGCTGCCTCGACGAGATAGTTCGCTTTCCGCTTGCATGGAGCTACCCTGAGTTTGCAGACGGTTGGCGTTTTCCAGTCCCGGATTGATCGAGCCGGCGGTCGACATCCGCCGATCGTTGATGGATGTGCGTTCAGTCTGCATTCCGGTGCCACGTGATTGGCTGGCAGCCGATTCGGCTTGGGCAACAAGGGATGCGGCTGGGCGCGTGCCTGCGTCATCATCTTCTTCGTTGCTGCTTGTGCCAACATTGCCAGATGATCGAGCGGCCTGTTGATTCAAGAAGTTGTCCGAAGTTCCTTGGCGACGTGAAATTTCAGAACCGCTGGCGGTGCCAGTTTGATTTTCGGTCTCCGTCAGGGAGGCCATAGTCGCTCGTTGCGATGATATTTGATCTCCGCGTTGTCTTTGCGATGTGATATCAGCTGGGGCCTCAGCAAAAGAGGATTCGGCGGCTCGAGCTGAGGGTGCTGAAAATGGTGCGGAGATATCGTTGGCGGTAACGTTGCTATCGAGGGTGGGCGTGGGACTCCCAGCCATTTCTCGACTTTGCACTCCCCTGCCCTCTGGTAAACGATTAAGTTCAGGTTGTCCGCCTCCTTCGAGTTTGTCCAGTGGCTGGTCCGCCACGACACGCATGGCACCCGTATCGACATTGGTTTGACCGCGCTCAGCCGAAATTTGATCGCGGTGTTGAGCCGTGTTGGTGCTAATCGTTGCGGCACTGGCATTGTCCGACATGGTGTGCAAGTTAGATGTTGCCGATAGTGATGCTGATGGAGTATTGTCGGCGATCATGGTCGACGTGGGTGCCGTGGCACTGGCGATTCTTCCAGGGGTCTGCGAGGCTTCGACCGGAGTGAAGGCCGCAGTCGCGGTTTCACGGTTTAGCTGGCTGTCTCGCCGCGCAGCTTCCATTGCTGTTTGTGCCGGACTCTGTAGGGAGCCAATTTCTCTTCCGGTGTTCTTTGATTGCCCGATTCCTGCCGTACCGCTGCTTGATCGATCAAGGGCAATCTCGCGTGCCGGCATGTTTTCCGCGGCTTGATTTGCCACCGTTTGGCTAGGGATCCTCGGTGATTCCGCTTGGGCCGTTGTCGTAGGTTGGACAGACGGGTTCATGGCTCGTCGTTGCGTTTCCGTGACCTCTGGGGCGAGTTGGACGCTGGCGACATTGGCATTCTCACGACGTTGCGGTCGTGCCTGTTGTTCAGATCGGCTCAACGAAGTTTCGCTTCCCTGCTGGAGAACGCGTTGCGGTTCAGCAGACCGTGTCGAGGCATGGCGCATGTCATTATGAGCGGCCTCGCTGGCCTGGCTCGCTGGCCGGCTTGAAGTGATCGAAGTCGCATGAGTTGTTTCAGCGTTGAGGTTGGTTTCGGGCATCGCGTTAACGACTCGCGTTGAGGGGGATGCCGCCAGCGCATTCGCGGTTTCTGCGGTCGCCGTTGGTTGGCGTCGTGTTGGTTCAGCAGGCGCGCTCATCGACATGCCCTGCGCGACTTCCACACGGCTTTCCGCGCGTTGATTCGGGGGAACTTCAGATGCAGAGGCCTGGCTGCGCGTGGCCTCAATACTTTTTTCCGTCAGCTGCAAAGGTGTTGCCTGCGCTGTCGCTGGGTTGGCCGCCGAAGCGCGAGCGGATTCGGCCTGGGTCGACGACGTCGGTTGCAGGCTCGTCTCGGAGCGACTCAATTGCGATAGACTTTGCCCAGTCTTGGGAGTGGATTGAGATTGCGTTGCGCGTTTGGTGATTTGTTGTTGCGGTTGAGGCGGAGTTGGTTCTAATTCAACGGGTTTGGGCTCAACCTGTTGATTGACGGTTGGTTGCTCGCGCTCTGGTTGAGGCTCTTCGCGTTCAAGCAAGGGGGTTTCATTTGGTTTAAGCCAGGGTTGATCTGGTCGTTGTATTGAGACTTCCACGGTCCGGGGTCTTGCTTTGGATCGCTGGGAAACTGCCGTTTGTGGCTTGAACAAACCATGGAAAAGCTCGATGCGGCTGGAGAAGATCACCATCACTAAGTGCAAGGTGATACTCAACAACAATCCCAATTGCAACGAGCGGCGAAGTCGGCGATTGTCGAGCAAACGCAACAACAACAAGAACAAAAAGAAGAACAGCGGCAATGCCAATAGGCTAATCCACATCGCCGCGCCGTCCAACAGCGTGATTATCGCACCTGCCGAGAAAGCACTAAGTGTGCACAGGCCGACCACAACGGGCCAAAAATGCGTGTCGAAAGTTTCAACACACTCGGCCCGATAACCGGTGATCTCTAGCGATCGCTTCTTGGAGCCAGATTGTGACATCGGTCACCGCCGGGTTGGGTCAAAGGTCATGCTGGCAATTCTTGTTTCATCTATTCACGCCATGTGCGTTATGCTCGCGGAGAAAAGGCCATCATTGTTCATGCGGCTTATCGATCATGGCCGTATAGTTTTGGATTCCAACCCGTTTGCAGATATCGATGGCCGTAATGAAGTATTGTGTGTCGGTTTCTTTGTCAACTCGAATGACCACGGTTTGGTTCAATGGGTTGTTCGCCGCGCGTTGCCGCAGGATTTGCTCGACCTCTTCTTCTAAACGATATTTTCCGTCCAAATAAAACTCGCCGTCGCGATTGATGTTGATGACAACTTCACGCAAATTGGAAACCACGGGCAATGCTTCGCTGGCCGATGGCAAACTGACGTCCAACTCTTGTTCGGCCTCGACGAATCGAGTTGCTACGAGGAAAAAAATGATAAGCAAAAAGACAACATCGATCAGCGGCAAGATGCTTAGCGACGCAACTGCTTTGGGTTTGTTCAATACAACAGCCATATTCACTTCGCGGTTCTATGCCAGTTCTCACAAACATTCGACGGATGGTCGAACCGTAAAATCATTTTCAATTCCAATTCCACAAAGGTTCTCGTTATCTCGGTAATGAAGGGGCCGAAACCGGATTAGCCGCACGTGCTCCAGGAACATCATGAGTTTCGCCGTTGAAAGAGGCGCGCACACGCCCTTCAAAGGGTTCCAATTGAGGCGTCAAATTAAGGACCAATTCATCAATCTGATTGCACCATTTAATAATGCGGTTTTCGAAGATGTGAGCCAAGATCGCGGCCGGAATCGCGATTGAAAGACCGAACATCGTCGTGACCAGCGCCGTGTAAATCCCTTCGGCTAAAGCCGCCCCTTTGTTCTCCATGGCTGATAACGTTGTCGTCACATAAAAGGCTTGAGTGATGCCCCAAACCGTGCCGAGTAAGCCGATGAGTGGAGCGACTGCTGCAGCCAACGTCAACCAAGAAACCATTGACTGCAAACGGTTAGCTTCACGTTGGCCAGCTTCGGAAACGGCGTGGTCGATTTCGGACTGAGGTCGACCAGCTTTGATTAACATGGTTTGCACAATTTTCGCAGTGGGCGAAGGAAACTTTTGGCAAAGTTGAAACGCTCGCCTCGGATTAAACTCGCCTTCGTCAGCTGCCATGCGCCCCAGTTCCGAGACCAGGCGTCGCGGCATAATCTTGTCACGTCGCAACGCCAATGTTCGCTCGATTGCCAAGCACACCACCAGGATCGAGAGCAACGTAAGCGGCAGCATGAACCAGCCGCCTTGGGACAAGAGAACCAAGAAGTTAATACCCTTGGAGCGATTTTCTTCAGGCTCCAATTGCTGAACCTGCCCGCTTTCGCCATCGATTCCAGAGGTTTGCGCGGCCAGCCAGTTATCTCCAGAACTCGCGAATGCCAAAAAAACAACTGCGCAAATCAAGCTCACAAGGCTCAGATGCCGCCACCGTTGCTTCGTTAGAGTTGTCGAATTGTACGAATGGCCATATTGAACACTTTGGATTGGATTCAGTTGCACGTATGTTGCTCCAAAGACCACGTTGAATTAGTTAAGCTACGTGAAATGCCAGATTTGGGAAAAAGTTCGAACGCATACGTTGCTTTTCCAAGATTTGATTTGCCGCATTACCTGAGTGCTTCCAGAGTCTTGAGACTCTTTTGAGCATCTTCGACGAAACTACTTTCCGGAAATTTTTCCACGACCAAATTAAACATTTTAGTAGCTTCTTCGATCAAACGTTTTTTCACGTTGGGGTCGTCGTTTGAGCTGATTCGCACAAAGTAACATCGGGCGGCTTCGTACGCGGAATTGGCCTGCCACTTCTTGACGTCATTTCCGGCACTATCTCCACCGTAACCATAAATTACAAGTTTGAACTGATCGATGGCGGCGTCGTACTGTTTCTGTCCAAACAAAGTCTCGCCAACCATGAAGCGTGCTCGAGCGCCCACTGCATTGAATTCTTTTACGATCTTTTCCCAAGCAGCAATTGCTTTGTCATTTTCACCCAGGCCATGGTGCGCCACCCCAATTTCAAATAATGTTTCCGGGATAAATTCCCAATCGGGATTCTGCTCGAGTATCGGCAGAGCAAACTCCAGCGCCTGTTGATATTCATGCGACAAGTTGGCGGATTGCGCTCCATGTAATCGGGATAATAACCCCATACCCGGTGTTGCCGTTGGTGATTTTTCGAGTTCAGGAATCGCGGTCTTGAATGCGGTCACTGCTAGTGCGTGCTGGTTTGATTTGTATAACGACTCGCCAATCATGGTCAGTGCGTCCGCCGACAGTTCACCCTGTGGAAACTGCCGTACCTGTTCGTTGAACTCGTCGTGGGCCTCATTGAATTGCCCTAGGTGGAAATGAGCCCACGCTTGACGGAACATCGCCTTCTCTTTGAGCGAATCTTCTTGTGCCATTGACTTACTTGCGACAAATCCCTCAATGGCCTTCGCGTATTCCTTTTGCTGATATGCGTACAGCGCGGCTCGGAAGTGAGCTTCCGCGGCCAGCGGACTTTTTGGGAATCGCTCAGCTAGGTGTGCAAAGCTTTCCGCAGAGCCCGCTGCATCCTTGCGTTCGAATTGGGCCCAAGCCAGTTCATATTGATAGCGATCTGCCAATGGAGCATCTGGGGCAACTTCGAGCAGTGTAGAAAACGTGTCGACGGCATCGTCCCAATTGCTTAGACCGACTTCGGCCAAGCCGCGTTCATACAAGGCGGATATCTTTTGCTCGTGTCCGATGTCGGCTGATACAACTTTATCGAGGTCGGCGATGGCTAGTTCATTGCTTCCGGCCAATCTGTGCGACATGCCTCGCCCCAACAAGGCATCTGTATTTAGCGTATGTTGTGGATAGCTTTCGAGTAGATTGCTGAAAATGCCGATCGCTTCGGCGTATCGTTCTTGTTTCATTTCTAACCAGCCCAGTCCATACGACGCGTAGGGTCGAAATTCCGACTCGACGTCATCGATCACCAATTGGTAATGCTGGCGCGCTCCCACAAAGTCTTGCTGTTCGTAAAGGATCTCCGCAATGCGAAAATTGAGCTCGCTTGTTAAGCCCGATTGCGGCGACTCGTCAAGGATTGCCTGAAACGTTTGCAACGCGTCATCGAGATTCCCTGCCCCGTACTCGGCTCGTCCTTTCAACAAGCGAACCTGCCCGGCTTGGCTCCAGATAGCGCTGGCCGCCAATGATTCTTCACAGGCATCGATAGCTTTTTGGAACTGCTGCAACTGAAATTGGCTGGCCGCTACGCGAAGTAGCGCCTCCGCTTTGTCTTGCGGATTGCTATAGCCGTCGATGATGGGGCGCAGCCAAGCGATCACGCCATCGTGGTCTCCGCGTAGAAAACGAATCCAGGCAACTCGATTATTCCAACGATCTCGATGCGGATGTTTATCGAATCGGGCCAATACGTCTTCAAGAGTGGACTGTGCCGTGGTCAACTCACCCGCCCGCAAGTCAATTTCAGCGGCAATTTCTCGGATATCTGGAAAAAATTCACTTTCTGGATAAGTGGTCGTGAATTGTTCCGCTAAGTCAGCTGCGGTCGCTACGTCTCCCGAATTGAACCGCGTAAAGGCGGCATTATATAAAGCTTGTGGGGCCAGTTCATGTTGCGGAAATTGTTTAGCCGCGTTTTGATAAACGTCAGCGGCTTCGTTGCGGCGTTCCGGAATTTCAAACAGCGCATCGCCGGCATCCAGCATGAGGCTGATTTCCAGCGGCGTCCCCTGAGCTTTGGCAAGTGCGGAGTTGGCACGCTCGAACGTTTCGGCAAATTCATTGTTCTTCAAACCGAGTCGACACAACCAATGTTGGGCTTCTAAATAATACTCATTGTCGGCTTGCTCAACATGCAGCAACCACCGTTTGGCAGGCTCGTCCTGGTTGGCTCGGAAGTAAAATCTTCCAGCGGAAATGGCTGCTTCGGCCGCACGCGGCGAGTCCGGGAACAACTCGACGACTTTGGCGTACGTGTCGGCAGCATCGCCAAAGCGTTGTTGGTGTAAAATCGCGAAAGCTTGTTTGAATAAGGCGTCATCGCGAGATTTGGCGGATGCATCGTCGGCAATTTCGGAAAAGCGCTGTTCCGCATCGGCAAAAAGTTGGCCAGATGCCCCGAAATC
The DNA here is from genome assembly GCA_937862885.1 of uncultured Planctomycetaceae bacterium. Taxonomy (GTDB): domain Bacteria; phylum Planctomycetota; class Planctomycetia; order Pirellulales; family Pirellulaceae; genus CALMEE01. The sequence continues at coordinate 3,107 of CALMEE010000142.1, read as the reverse complement.
CCCTGCGTTCGAAGCGGCGAGTGCAAGTTGCAGTTGCGCGCTTGGTATTCGCATGCGTACCTGACTCGTGTAATCACCATTGGGAAATTCCGCCAGATACGTTTCCCCGCTATCAATGGCTAATTGGAATTGTCCCATCTCCATTTGCGTCTCACCCAAATCGTACAACGCCTGTTGGTAGAACTTGCCATCGGCTTTGTTTTCCACCAGGTGTTGAAAAGCCGCAACAGCCTGTCCTAAATCACCCGCATGATAATGGGCTTCACCCTTAAAATATCGGGCATCTTGTGCAAGTTTATGATCCGGGAATTTTTCCAGAAGTTGTTCGTATGACTTCACTGCATCAGCCAACAACTTTGCGCTGGTTTCTTCGTCATCTCCCCGCTCTTTGGCGGCTTTGGACAATGAAAACTGGCTGAAACCCAGAAGCAGGTATGCATCCGGCAAATTGCCAAATGTCTTATCGTTGGCTGCTTTGCTGATAGCGTCCCGAAAGGAATCTATGGCCAGATCAAATTCTTTCAGGCTGTAATGACAAACGCCCAAATAGTATCTCGCTTTGTTGCTCAACGAGGTGTTCGGGTACTTTTGAATCAGCTCTTTCCACTTTTCGGCCGCTAATGAGTATTCGCCGTTATTGTGTAAACCAGCCGCAGTACTATTGATCTGTTCTGCTTCCAGTGGTATTTGGTCTTGCTTCTCTTGGCCGTGCATTGACGGGTGCGCTCCGAAACCCGATCCGCATGTATACACGATTAAAAAGGAAGCCACTGCACAAAGATGCGGGGAGACTCCAGGCAGTTTGCGAAAAAATGGCAGAGAAAACGTTCGTTTCGTAGCAAGCAAATTTAGCTGCATCACTCGGTTCCAAAGGGAAAAACGTTGGCAATTAGGGTATCGTGCTGCACAAACGAACGGTTTTGACGTAGTTGGTCTCAATGCGTTGATTTGCATTGGCTCATGCACGATACATTAAACCTGACGAGAAGCGGCAAGTAGCGTAGATCTAAGGTTTAGTCTATACGGCAAAACAACCACAGAGAAGTGAATTCGTTCAAACCCGAATAAAATTGGCGCGTGAATCTCAATATCTGTGGAAAAGCATCCCGATTTTAGTGATTTGGAGCTTCATTTAACTTAGCCGTCCTTACGGATTTTACGCATGGGCTAAACACTGACGTTTTGAAAAACTCCAGGACTTACGCGTCAAGGAAACAAATTGTTCTCCACTGCAATTGAGCATGCTAGGTAGGATGGGCGCAAACCATATCCAAGTCGTGTGAAGTGCAGGTCGCCAATATCGTTTCGCCTCGCAGGCTCCGGACGAGGCCGGTGCGTTGGGTAAATGCTGCTCATTCACCACGGTGTGTGACCATTTGTCGCGTCGACACATTTTTGAAACTCGATTACATTCGGTGACGCTCTAGCGGTGTTTAAATGGGGATTTTGCTCGTAAATCCCTTGACCATTTCGGTCTCGAATAGTCGATTTTGCCATCAGAATAGAAGTTATAGCATGCAAGACTTCCATTTTCCCAACTGGGTGAATCGTTTCACCTTGTTGATTCTAGGAGGAGGGGCAGGTTTAGCAGTGTACGTTGCAACGGTCCTGTTTTTTGCAACCCTGCCGCAGACAATCAATTTGGGACACAAGCCAAAACAGCCTGTTCCATTCAGTCACCGCATTCATGCTGGTTTGCTGCAATTGGATTGTCGCTATTGCCACAATACTGTGCATGATGCCGCGCACGCAGCGATTCCTCCCACCGCGACCTGCGGAAATTGTCATGGAGGTAATCGAGTTGTGGACGGGCGGACGCTTGGTGTAATTTGGCCGGAGAATGATACGCTTGAGCCGGTCCGGTCGAGTCTTGAATCTGCCAAGTATGGCGAAGAAGCCGGCGATCCAGTTTTGTGGGTCCGCGTGCATGATTTGCCGGATTTCGTTTACTTCAATCATAGCGCTCACATCAATCGCGGTGTGGCTTGTGTATCTTGCCACGGACGCATCGACCTGATGGAAATTGTAGAGCAAAAAGAATTGTTATCTATGAAGTGGTGTCTCGATTGCCATCGAAACCCTACTCCAAATATTCGCGATCCGGAACTCGTGACGAAAATGGATTTCGAACCACCCAATGGTGACTGGTCGGCTTACGGTGAGGAGTGGGTGGAGAAACTGGGGATTGATCCAAATACGAATTGTTCTACGTGTCATCGATGATCAAAAAAACAAACGCAAAGCAATACTTTCGAAGTTTCGAAGAATTCATCGGGAGTTCGGAGCAAAGCGAGTCGCTGAACGAGGTGTTGGAGCATGACTTCGCGCAAGCTGCGTCGCAGGCTGGTGACGGGCTTTCTCGGCGACGCTGGATGCAATTGATGGGCGCTTCCATGGCCTTCGGCAGCATGGTCGGCTGTCGCATGGGCAAAGAGCAGATTGCGCCTTTCGTCTTTAGGCCGCACAACCGCATTCCGGGAGTCCCCGAAAAGTACGCGACATCTGTTGAGTTTGCCGGGGTTGCACGTCCTTTGTTGGCGACCTGTGTCGATGGCCGACCGATTAAGCTGGATGGCAATGCAGATCATCCGTCATCGGGTAGCGGTACCGATGCGTTCACTCAGGCTATGATTCTCGATCTTTATGATCCTGATCGAAGTCGTTCCGCGCGGATCGACGGCAAGGACGCCGATTGGGAATCGCTGTTGACGCAAGTCACTAGTTTCTTGGGTGTCGACGGTCGAGGAGTGGCGGTGTTGGCGGAACCAACGACGTCGCCTACCGCCAACCGCTTGAAGCAGGAGTTCATGGCGAAGTATCCTCAGGCTGCATGGTATGAATTCACGTCGATTTCGAATGATAATGAGCGGGCGGCTACCAAGTTGGCCTTTGGCAAGCCGCTGCAGCATCGGGTGCTTTACGATCAAGCTCAGATCATTGTGACGTTAGATGCCGACCCGTTGGGCTTGGATCCGAATGCTGCCGAGAATGTTCGCCGATTTACGGCGGGGCGGGGGCCCGACCAAAATGTGGGGAGCCGTCTGGTTTCGGAGGGGAGGAAGATGTCCGCGACAGGGAGCCGGGCCGACCATCCCAATTCACCACCG
>CALMEE010000141.1 GCA_937862885.1 uncultured Planctomycetaceae bacterium | reverse complement strand
GCGACCGCGAGCATCGCCGCGAGAAATCCACCTCGCACAGCAAGCAAGCCGAATCTCTCCGACGCCGTATCGCTGCCAACGAGAAGTCTCGAGCCGACCTGCTTCGCAAACGAGAACAGGTCGAACAGCGCATGCGAGAAGTCTGATCGCTGCCCATCGAATTAACCCTTCTTGGCAGGTCAATCCTGCCCGAAAGCCCCTGGCGTTCGTCCGCTCTTTGACAATTTGGTTGAATGCCGTGAGCCGTCGGGCTGGCAACCCGGCGGCTCCGGGAAAACTTTTTCACCCATCGTCGTTTGACTCGTCAATTGGTAAAAACAGCCCCAATCCGAAATGGCATTGGCTACCGATGGCAAAGGGCTGCGGCGATTTTGGTTGGCAGAACGTGATTTGCAGCATTCGCGCCCGACCACGAAGTTCCTGATTCCGGCGGCGACGGCAAAAGCTAAGGGCGCGGATGAATCGCGTGCCATGATCGACCCGAAGCCCAATCGTGGCCCCAAAACAGTAACCTTCATCAGCGGCCTTCAGAGATGCCCCTTTATAGCGAACGTCCGATGTCACGATACGTTTTGGGAGGGATGGATATTCGTTGGGAGCTTCAGTAACTGGGAAGAACTGTCGCGGCGATGTCGGTTCCGTGATCGCATGCGAACCAATGGCTTGAACAACAGATGCAAGTTCATCGGGCGCGTAATCGAAGACGATCTCTTCGACATCAAAGACCTCATCTTCCGACTCAATTAGTCCTTGAAGCTGCAAACCTTTGATGACTTCACGTTTTAACGACCGTATACGACCTGACTTCCCGCGACCATGCGAGAGGTGAAGGGGACAGAAGTACGGCGTGGCGGAAACAAAAACCTTGGATTCACTTTTTTGCCCAACGCTCCATGAATCGTATGCCTCCGCCCGGCCAACGATAACGGGGGTGACTAGCAGATCGGGTCGCCCGCCCCGTTGCCGCAACCGAGTGAGCCGTCGCAAAGCGTCGATTTCGCACTGTTTGAATCCACGAGGTGCCCAGACATAAACATGGTCAATGAATCCGTCGTTATCCTCATCCATTGGCCACCAATAGGCATGTTGGTGATCTTTTGACGGAGAGCCATCTGCGTCATGGCCACTTAGCGTTAGGCTTGGCTCACGGCGCAATGCCATCACGGCACTCCGGAACCTATCCGCAACCAGCAGCGTATCGGTGATTGCCGGCAAAACCGGATGATTCACCGTGGCCGTATTCAGCGCGTAGCGCACGAAATCAACCGTTTCCACAGTCCTCGGACGGGGCTGAACTTTCGGGCGTGGAACATCGTAAATCTCACGCGGCACAGCGTAGTGGACCCAACGTGTTCCAATGGGTCGCTCCAAACCATCCTTGATGTCCTGGCCGGATTCGCGCAGCAGGCACCGCAGGAGAAGTTTTTCTGGCAACTCTGCTTGTAGGACGGCCTTCAGTGCATTTGTCTCAGCAGTATTGCGTTTTCTTCCGTCCGACGTGTTCGTGCGCGGCAACAAGTCGATGACTTCAGCGTTCATTTCCTTGATCGGTGCTAATCGCCGTTCCAGTAGATAATCACGATATTCCCTGCCAACCGGCTTGAGATGTTCGTTGCCCTCGATACAAACGCACTCCCAGTGGGTTTTCCGAGGAAGGATTTCGCTCGTACCCTCGGCGGTGATTTTTTCCAGCGCGCAAGTGTGAACTTCCGCCCGACACCAGGACTCGGCTCGGCCAAAGTAGGTGATCCGGCTGAGCAGCAATTTCAAGTCGTTCAACTGCTGCTCACCAAGTTCTAGGCCGGTCCAGTGAAACAGCAGGGGCTGATCTTTGCGCACCGTGGCGAACGTGTCAAATACTGCCGATCCGGAGTTTTTGACCATTCCGCCGGAATGAATCGGGAAGTACTGTCGCGTGTGTCCGCCGGCGGTCTTGGGCAGCCAGATCGTCGACGTCACGGCCAAGGCATGAAGGAGTTGAGCAAGTCGCGAGAGTGGAATTGCGTCCGACTCGGCATCGGCCATTGCTGCTGGCTCTGGTGCGCACGCGAGACTTCGCAACTGGTCCAGCGCTGCTGCAAACGAATCTCCGGTGTTCGCAGCTTTCCACGAATCGAACTCCGTCTCTGTCATCGGCGCTTTCATCGTGAGCACGCCGGCTTTCGACAGCGACAGGTTTCCCTGAGCCTCTTTGGGAACGCCACGCTTCTTCAAAGTCGTAACACCCACCACCGCAACCTTCAGTTCACACTTTGGCGCGGGCGCGTCATCCGGATACGGCAGCGAGGTCAAGCCACGTCCCGCAACTGCGACGAGCGCGCGCAGCAAACGCCAGTGTGATGGCGGCCACTCGACCCGACCTTCGCTATGATGCGTTTGCCACGGGTGCAGGTGCGCCCGGCCGGTTAAGAAACGGATGGAAATCGTGAGACTCATTCGTCGCCTCCACCGTCTTCGGAGGGAGAATTTGCATCGTCGCCATCATTGGAAGCTGAATCAGTGATGTCACCTGTAAAGGCAACCACTCGAACGTTCTTCTGCACCCATTCATCGCCCTCTGTTTGGCGAGAGAAGCAAGCGTCCCGAGCGTCGGTAAATGCCTTTAAGATGTCCGGTGACGATGGCCATTTACCCTCGCCACCGCCCAAATCCTTGGGCTGGCCGTCCAAACTGACGTTCAACTCAGCGACGTCAAATTCACAGGCGGTTCTGAGCCGCAGATACTGATTGAGAAATCGGTCGATCTTATAGAACGCCCACGATTGCAGAAATCTGTTCTTCGGTGCGTCCAGACCGTACCCTTTCAGCGTTGACATGTGAAAGATGAACGACGCTGTGATGGCATGTGAAGTGAATTCCTGACGCGGATACGGGATATTGTCAGATGCAGTAACCTCACCGCGATAGACGCCACCTGAATTTGCCTGACTCGGAGAGCAAGCTTCGATATATGCGGAAACGAGTCGTGGTAGGCGGATTCGTCCGTCAATATCATCAAGGAAGACACCATGTAACACACATCCCGGATCGCGACGAAAGATTTCTGGAACCATTTTCCAAATGTGAACTGGGCGAGCTTTCTTTGCGTTAAGGGCTTTCTCAAACTCAACTTTGTAATCCGTCCAGCTCTTCTTCTTGCCGAGAATGTATGGCGATCCTAAACGATGCGGCTCACGCACTGACGACGTTAGGAATGCATTGTCGGAGTGAGCGTCGAGCACGCGCACGTAGGGGATGCCTTGGCAATCCTCATTATAGTCTTCGCCCTGGAGGCAAACCTCTTCAAGGCGGTTTGCCATCGACTGGACGGATTCGACCAGCAGCATATCAACTGACTCCGTCGCTGATGAATTCTGCGAGTCACTGCTTGGAGTGGTGCGAACTCCCTTGTAAAGCGCGGGCCCAAGATCGGGAAACCCCGTTGGCTGGAACCGACCGCCGGAACCAGGTGCGACACGCAATGTCGCCTCCACGAGCAGTCGAGATGCGGTATCAAGTGGTGAAAGATCGAGAGGCATTCTTTGTTCTCCTATTAGTGGGTTGGTTCGGGTTTAATCGCTAGCGCGGCGCAAACGCCGGGCTGGCGAACGGGTATCAGTAACATGCCAACCAAACCGCGGCATTGATCGGCGGGCATTGTCAGGTTCGTCAAATCGTCGTCGCGGAGAAAGGTTGGGTAGCCCTTCGCCCGCAGACGACGGGCAGCAAGCTGAACTGCTTCGCCCATTCGGCCCGCCTGCAACAACGTCAAGACGTCCAAACATGTCGGCGGGAACGGCTCGTCACCGGTTCGAGGAGTCGTTTGTCCTTCGACAGGTCGGTGCGGCATCCGCCCGCCCACGAAGCACAATTTCAGTAAGTGATAAACGCGGGGCAATTCACATGCGTCGTCGAATTCCTCCGGTTTGACCCATGCGGGAAGATGAAGCTTTCCGCGAGGTAAGTCGTATTCATCGAACCACATCTTCGACGTATCAATGTTTGGCGTTTCTGATCGCTCTGGTTTGTTCTTTTGCCAAGCATCGATTTCAATTTGGCGCTTTGACCCTGGTTTCCAACTCCATGTTTCAACTGATGCCAGACCGTTAATCAAATCGGACACTCGATCCTCATCCACTTCACGATTCCAAAAGGCAAGCAGATCGTTGAAGCTCGCGCCGTAAGAACTCCAAAGCGGTAAACCTTCGCTGGCACAGCGCTGGGCATCAATCAAACGGCGACGGAGCACGGCAGCGAGATTGACTTCCACCGGCACGCCGCGTGACCAGACGGACGCATCATGAAATCCTTTGTGTGCTTTGGGATCGTACCATTCCCACTTTGCCCAAGGTCTAACGAGGGAAATCAAGTTGCCACGAATGGATTCTACAGCCGGACGTTTGCGTCCTTGAACTTCTCGCTCGCCCCAGGCCGTAATGCTGGCAATGGCACGGGCGAGACGGTACTCCGATGTTTGATCTGTTTTGGCCGTGCGTTCTGCCCATTGCCGTTGAAGGTCACCGACAGGGGCAATTACGCGTTCAGATGTTTTCTCTCCCTTCTTTATCTTCACCACCCCTGGCTTGGTTGAGTTAGTTCCCAACTCGCGTACCAGACGACCGGTAGCAACAAGCAAGTCCACAAGCGACTGAGCGATGCCATGTGACCCAGTTACCGTCGCGGACGTCGTATCGAACCAACCGCGCTCAAATTCAATTCTCGCCTGCATCAGCCGTCGTGGTTGTTGTCCATTTTCCGTAAGGTTTGTGGCGATGCTCTCCGCGAAGTCCCGCAGATCAGCTAGAAGTGAAATTCCCGTGGCCCGATGAGGGACGAAACAACCGTTCGGCACGGCGAGCAATACGGTGCGGTCCTGGGTCGTAATTGAGCCGCTGCGCCCCAGGATTGAGTACCGATGAAACGCTTGAATTCCTCGGTCGGTTCCGAATCCTGTCATGGCCAGGGCAAAATCCAACGACCGAGTACAGACCTTCGCACCTACTTGAATTCTCCCTTCACCAAAGATGCGGTCGACCTCAGTGAGAGTCGATGGGGCGTTCCATACGGGGCACCAAAGTTCACCCTTGGCGATGGATTTTTCTGAGCCTTCGACCTCTTTGGGAGTTGTCGTCAAAGAGCCGCCGAATGACGAACGCGAATAGAACGGGAAGGAAGCCTTTTCCGATGTCGCTCCAATTCGACGTGTCGTGGCCATCGCCCAGACGAGGCACCCTTCAAGAAGGAGGATAAAATCCCACGGATTTACGCACCTTTCGCCATCGGGGAGGAAGTCTTGAGTAGAGTTCCAGTTTTTGACGTATGCCGGAAAGTACATGGCAGACAGAGCTTTGTTCTCTAAGACTCGGCACTGGTTTTCTGAGAATACCGCAGCTTTCAATTGGTTGATACTCAACTCGCTGTCGCCGAGAAGCACGGTCTGTAGACGTTGCTGGTGATTCACTATGTATTGACCGCTTTTTTCACCACCCCCTCGTGCCAGAATAGGAAACCACGAGGGCACGTCGGAATCATGTGAACGCGACGCCGACAGTCCGACAGAATCGAGCCACTTCAGGCTTGGCATGAAGCGGAGTCGATTGCGAATGCGACGGAGCAGGTCGGCATCCGAATGCTCTGAGCCCGCTGCTTTCATCGCTTCAAGCCATTGTGAGGGATCGTCCGGAAGTGAGATGTTCAAACTAGCGGAAAAATCTTTGAATACACTACGGAATGCCTCAGTCCCGTGATGCTCGGACTTCAGAAGCTCGATAAGTGCGTCGCCGCCCGCGTCTCGCTTACCGATTGGTAAGTAGCCAGTGCCGGTCTGCCAGGGTGCGATAAGGGGTGTGAATCGGCAGTCGCTCAACAGCCAATCGATGCAATGGTCTTCCGCACTCGTTGATTCTGTTCGACTCCATTTTTGTTGAAGGACGTGCAACACCCCATCCTTCCACCACGCCCTCGCCTGCGGATCAGCCTGTTCGGCGATCAGGCGGAAAACGCCAAGGCCCTTGAGGTAATTGCCGAGTGGCTCGGGGGTGCAGCCTCGAAGTTCGAGAACTTGACCGGCCATGAGTCACGCTCCCTTCTCAGTCGGGGTTACAACTTGGTCTTCTTCGGCGCTGGCGCGGCAGTCCGCCGCTCGCAACATCGCTTCCATATAAGCCAGTCGGAACGGACCAAGCTGTTCAAGCAGAAGTTGCATCCGCTCCCGCCACGATGCTCCAAAACGCGGAGACAGCCCCAACTCCATCAGGTCAAGCGACATAGTGACCGCCGGCGCAACGATAGCTGTCGCATTCAAATCGGCGGCGGGAAGTTGGCAGGAAGGCAAAGCGTCCCCGTCGCGAACGCCGCGTGCCTGCCGTTTGTCCGCCGGGCACGGATCGGGAACATTGTCACGTTCATCATCTGGCGAACTGCGCAGCGACATTCGCACCTTCCCGTGGTGCGAGGCGACCAAGTACACAAGCAGATCAACCTCGACGGCCGACAACTCAGACAGTTCCTGTGCGAGCGGGTCATCGGCAGAGACCATCGCTGTGCCGTTTGCGGCTTCGCCGACGAATTGAGCTTTGTCGAGTCCATCAGGCCAAGCAAAAGCTTCGTGTGGCGACTTGGCAAAGCAGAGCATCTCCAGAATCGCTAAGGCGCTGGCAAGCTCGTGACGGAAACCAGGACGGCGCTGATCGCCGCCACTCGAATTCACGCGGTCGCGACGCCAAGCTTCCTCGGGTGCCTTTGCCGGCGGCTGTCCGCCGAGCTTCTGTTGTACGTTGACGGCCGCGAGCAGATCGGCACTTAACTTTGCAGTGAATGCGACATGCGCCTTACCACGGTCATGCCAGCGCGCGGCCAATCGCAAGACTTTGACTTCGGATTCGGTGAGCCCGGTGGGATCGAGAATCTCGTCCAGCTTCTGGCAAACGTGTCGCGTGTGCTCCAGCACAGTCAGCCATTTGCTAATAGATAGGCTCTCGTCATCGTCGTCATCATCCTGAGCAGTTGCTTTCGCTGACGCGAACGGTTGCGGTAATTCAAAGTCAGTGTGACGTTGGTCACCGGTCCAGCCGAGTTCACGGCTGTATCCTCCGCAGGATTTCTCCAGCAGAAAAACCTGGCCTGGATATACGACTTGCTCTACGCTGCCGAATTCCAGTGGCTCCCATGCAGAAGATCGCTTGGAGCCCTTGGAATAACGGCGTCGCCAGATGCGGTGGCGCTGCTTCAGAGCCTCGCGAGCAAATTCCTGAAAGCGGTGAAAAGGGACGGCGCATAATTCGCAGCGATGCGGGCGATCCTTCCGCTCGGGCTTCTCGTCATTCGAAATGTCTCGCCAAAAGACCTGGACGTCAAGTTCTTCACCGTCGCGGATGTACCGAGAAACATCGACATCGGCCCCAGTCAGATCAGGCGTCGTATCAAAGAGATCGAACAGATCTTTATCGCGTGGAACAAAACGCGGTTCGTAGCGGAAGAGTGTCAATGCTTGCTCTCCCGTCGTTTCCGAGTCAATTGCTTCCTTAATGGCGGTTAACGATTTCAAACCGACATCCTCGAGCGAGCGAAGCTTCTCGCGAGCAGCAACCAGTTCGGAACGGTCATAAGGTTTGGCCCAATGATCGACGGGCTGCCTGTCGCTGCCGAGATCGAGGTCGAACCAGATGACCTGTCCGGAATCACCGGGATATCGAGCACAACGTCCGAATCTCTGTACGAGAGGTGCCCAGGGAGCCAGTTCCGTGTACAGAACACTAGCGGACAGATCGACGCCTGCCTCGACGACCTGGGTCGAAATGAGAATGCGCCGCGAGTCGTCCTTTTGGTTCAGGAAAGCAGACCACTGTTCGCGTTCGTAGGGACGGAAGCGCGAATGAATCAGCTTGATCGGGACGCTATTTAGAGCATTCTGGCGGCGCAACAGCTCGAAAAGCTTCGTCGCGCGGTTGACGGTGTTTACGATGACCAATGTCAGGCCCGTGTCCGAATGATTCGGCTGACTGATGTGTTCGGCCAGCCGTTTCAAGTACTCGGCCTGTTTTCGCTCGGAATCCGCTTTGTCTGCTCGACCATCCTTGGTTTTCGGCCTCTCCAACGCAGCGATAAGTGCTGGGCGAAGCTGCTTCCGAATCTGAAAAAGCTGACCGCTACGAAGACTCACGTCAGTTCGCTCGATTTGCGACAACTGTTGGCGGTCGCCCCACTCGGCTGCCGCCTTTGGCGACCAATCCACCGCCCGTTCCAGCCAATGCTTTGCCATCGTGGCGCTCATCCAAAGTGAATGGCATGGTTTGGGCAAGTGATTCTCATTGGCTATCGGAAACGAGTCGCGACTGGAGCGAAGTCGCAAGGATCGACGCCAGGCATCTAACTGCAAGCTTGTTGCCAATCCGGTGTCCATGATCTGGATTTCATCAAAGATCCAAAGGCAGTCGCTATTTAGCAATCCGAACTCAAGGGGCCAACGAGCGCGTCCGGCGGCGTAGCCTCGGTTCAACGCGCGCGAGAGGAGCATATCCTGGGTGCCAATCAGGATCGCATCTCGCTCTGGCCATAAGGCCCAATCGGAATTTTCCTCGCCTCCGAGCAGCAAGTGAACAGCGATAGGATGTTCGCCAATGTCACCAATTGGCCGCGACCACTCCGGGTGCTGTTCCTTCGCCGCATCGGTGAACAGCCCGATCTGCTTCAGCCAATTGATGGTATTTCGATGCGTCTGCTCGACCAGCACTCGCATCGGCAAGCAATACACGAGCCGACGAGGAGTCGCATTGCGGACTGCATCACCAGCAAATCGTCGACGCCACAGCCATGCCAGGATTGCAGCAGCCGTTTTGCCCAACCCGGTAGGAATATCGAGTAGCGTTGGGAACGAGTCTGCAAGCGTAAGACGCTCTTGATAGGGCAACGGATCGTTACCGTTCGTGGCGCTTTTGAAAACGGTACTAAATGACTCCGCTGTCATAACCTATCGCATTCGCTTTTGATGGTTGGAGTGAGTGGCGGACAAATCGGTTTGAGCGCACACAACTCCGTCTTTAGTCAATTCAAGCGTCCAACGTAAAATGCTGGTTGGACACCTTTGGTCACAGCGAGCACCATTTTCTGAAAATTCTCTGGCTCATGTTCCCGTGATTCATTGCCTCATCTCACTTCTTTTTCTGCACCGGCGGCTTGTTTCCGCTGGCTTCGACGGTCCGCAGGAATTTTTCCAGCTCGCTTCGCTTGAACAAACGGTAGCCGTTGGCCGGATTGCGATGACAACGAATCTTCCCGGCGTCAGTCCAGCCGCGAAGACTGTTCTGTGAAATGCCAAGGATCGCTGCTGCTTCCGCTGTCTTCACGTACTCGTTGAGCTTCGCCATGGGATTACCGCTTGTTTCTCGCGTTTCGTATCCTCCAAAGTTTACCTGACCCTGGAACCAATGAACACCATGGAAACGTATTTCTGCCAAAACTGGCCAAACGCCGGAAATCATTGAAATTCCAGCCGAATTGTGGCCTGACCGCGCTTGAGCTGTTTCGATTTCCATGGCTCCATGTGTGTTGTCGCAAGACGAATTTACAAATCCCAAACACACGGAGAACCAAACGATGAAGAACACGAACGAACGCTTCGAAGACGACCTGGGCAACGACCTGCGGATCACCAAGACCACCAGGCGCGCCTCGGGTGGCGGAACCTGGGTTGGCGGAACTATTGCGGGGCACCGATTCGACGCCCTGGTCTTTCCCGAACACGCCGAGAACGAAGATTACGAATTAGCCCACAGCCGCATTTCGAAGCTCTGGCTCCAGCGGATCGACGACCAACAAACCGTATTTAATTGGGATCGCGGCCTGGACGTCGCCGCGACCACCGACCAGGCCCAGGCGATTGTCGATTTTCTCGCCGCAGGCCTCGCTGATTCCATTTACGCCTAACCAAAACGGAG
>CALMEE010000140.1 GCA_937862885.1 uncultured Planctomycetaceae bacterium | reverse complement strand
GTTCCAGATTCACGGATGAGGGCGGAGGCGACACGAATTCGTGAAGCGGCTCGTGATTTCAGACAGGACTTCAAGCGCGAGGAAAAGGAACCCAATTGGGAATTGGTGGAACTGAAAGTCCTTCGTCCGTTAGTTCAGTTGCGGACGCAAATCGCTGACGAACTGCTGCGTCGATCGGCCCAGGATCAGCGTGTGCCCGTCGATCGCGATCCCGTGCCCCCTCAATATGAGGAAGCCGTCCGCAAATATTATGAGTTGCTGGGGACCGGGCAATAATGACTCGTACGCACCTGTTTCCCGGTCTATGGAACGCTGCCGAATGGTGGCCAGCCGTATTGATACTCTGCCTTCTACTGGGTGTTGGACTGGTTTGGTCCTATCGAAATGCCAAACTTTCAAACGGACTTAAAGGTCTGTTGGTGCTGTTGAAGCTGATGGGATTTGTCCTCTTGTCAATCTGCCTACTTGAGCCAATGCGTAGTGAATCGAGACCGAAGAGCGGCGCGAATACGCTCGTCTTGGCCGTTGACAATAGTCAGAGCATGAATGTCCGTGATCTAGCGACCAATCGATCGCGGGCCGACGTAGCGCGGGATCTTCTGTTAAAGAATAACGATTGGTTCACAAAATTAGAAACCGAATTTGATCTGCGCACCTATTTGTTTGGCTCTCGCCTTGACTCGGTTAGCGACTTTGAAGGCTTCGATGCCACTGAAGCGAGCACGTCATTGCGTTCCACACTCGAAACATTGACGCAGCGTTACCATGCTCATCCCATGGCTGGGGTTGTTTTGATAACGGATGGCATTTCGACCGAGACATTTGAAGCAGATGTGGACTGGCAAGCGATGCCACCCATCTACCCGGTCGCGGTGGGGGACAATGCCTTGCTTCATGACGTGCGCATTGTGCGGTCGACCGCCAGCGAATCCAACTTCGAAACAGCGCCGATTTCGCTTGCTGTTGAAATAGAGACGAGTGGCTTTGCTGGAAACTCGGTCGAGGTGCAACTCCTGAATGAAGACTCTGTGCTGATTGATCGACGTACAGTCCGCAACGTGAAAGATAACCAGCCGTTTGCAGTGCGGTTCGATGTTAAGCCGGAAAAACAGGGGCTTGATCTGTACCGTGTCAAGGCGTTTGTGGCCGGCAATGAGCAATTCGCGGATTCGTCGGAAGCGACGTTTGTCAACAACGAGCATCAACTGTTGATCGATCGGAAACGCGGACCCTATCGTGTACTTTATGTGACGGGTCGTCCAAATTGGGAGTTCAAGTTCCTGCGTCGCGCGTTGGATGACGATGACGAGTTGAACTTAGTGGGCCTAATTCGAATTGCAAAACGTGAACCGAAATTTACATTTCGTTCGCAGTTCGGTGAGTCTTCCAATCCACTCTTCCGGGGCTTTGGCAACCAAGATGACGAGGAAACGGAGCGTTACGACCAAGCAGTCTTCTTGCGGGTTGGAATCGACGAAGAAAGCCAACTGCGCAATGGCTTTCCGAATTCTGCGGAAGAACTATTTGCCTATCACGCCGTTATTCTAGATGATGTCGAGGCAGATTTTTTCACGCAGGACCAACAAACCTTGTTGCAACAGTTTGTATCCAGTCGCGGCGGAAGCTTACTGATGTTAGGTGGACAGGAATCGTTCGTTAATGGCAAGTACGATCGCACCTCCATTGGTGAGATGTTGCCAGTATATATCGATCGATTCATTCCAGGCGGCCATGATGCAGGCTATCGGCTTGAACTGACGCGAGAAGGCTGGGTCGAACCGTGGATCCGCGTGCGAAAGACGGAGGCGGAAGAAGAAGAGCGGTTGGCGAACATGCCAACGTTCAAGACGATGAACTACGTCAACACGATCAAACCGGGTGCAAGTGTTTTAGCAACTGTCTCTAATCGCCAAGGTGAACGACTGCCGGCGATCGTTGAACAGCGATTTGGGCAAGGGCGTGCTGCCGCTTTGTTATTAGGCGATTATTGGCGATGGCATGCTTTGAATGATCAGGCCAACGACGACTTGATGATTGCCTGGCGTCAATTTGCACGTTGGTTAGTATCCAACGTGCCACGTCGTGTTGAGGTGCAGGTGGATCGACAAGATGCGAACGAAGCTGTTGAAATCAAGGTGCGTGCGCGAGATGAATTGTATCAACCTATCGATAGCGCAACCGTCAATGCGACCATTTCATTACCTAACGGCGATATCCTTGAGCTGCCGTGTGAACCTTCGCGAACGATCGCAGGCGAGTACGGGTTGACCTATTTGCCAAGACAGGCGGGTTTGCATCGTGTCAACGTGAATGTGCGTGACCACCAACAAGAGTTGATCAGTGAAGAACAAACGGGTTTTATTTCGCAACCGGAATCTATCGAATTCGCACAAGTCGCCGTAAATCGAGAGTTGCTGGAACTCATCGCTGAAAAAACGGGTGGGGAAGTAATCGATGCTGATCGTCTCAATCGCTTTGTAAATTCATTGGGAAATCGAAAGATTCCATTTACGGAAGAACACATCTACCCGTGGTGGCATCAATGGAGCTTGTTTCTCGCCGCGCTGGCTTGTTTGATTGCTGAGTGGGGATTGCGTCGTTGGAAGGGCTTGGCCTGATTCTGGCCCGCGTGTGAAGCGTATGGCGAATGGCTTAGAGCTTGTGCGGTGTATAGACTTTTAGCTCGCAACTTTCGCGAACAATTTGGCGCGCTTCGCTGAAGTTAGGGACCAACTTATCGGCAACCATTTGCATGATGACGTTGCCCAGGGCAGTTGCTTCAACCGGGCCAGACAATACGACTGCACCGCAAGCATCCGCCGTCATTTGGCAGAGAAGTTCGTTTTGGGCTCCGCCTCCTACGATGTGGATTTTCGTCAAGCGTCTACCAGCGATCGTGCACAAATGTTCAAAAACTTGCCGATACTTTTCCGATAAGCTTTCCAAACAACAGCGCACGAATTGTCCGAGCGTTTCTGGTGTGCGTAGATCGTGTGCTTTACAAAATGCTTGGATTGCTTGCGGCATATTTGACGGTGCCAGAAAACTTGGGTCATCTGGATCGATGATTGTCCTCAGAGGCTGTTCCGCTTTAGCTAACTGAACAAGCGTTGGCCAGTCATGATTATGGCCTGCTTCTCGCCACGCGCGTTGACATTCTTGCAACAACCATAAGCCAGAAATGTTCTTCAGTAATCGAGTGGTTCCTCCAACGCCCGCTTCATTGGTGAAGTTCAGTTGTCGAATACGGTCTTCAATTCTGGGGGCTTCAAGCTCGAGTCCCATCAACGACCACGTGCCACTACTGATGTAACACCATTCTGGTTGGCTTTCCGCAAAGCCTGTTGCAGGTACGGCAAGAACTGCGCTGGCGGTGTCATGCGATGCGGGTGCGACCACCTTTGTTTCACTCAGGAATCTTGAATGGACAAGATCGGTGCGCAGGGTTCCCAGGATCGTGCCTGGATCGACAATTTCACAAAATAGTTGTGCCGGCAGGCCAAATGACTCAATGAGTTTTGTTGACCAAGATTGCGTACGGGGATTATACAGTTGTGTTGTCGAGGCATTGGTCCTTTCCGTTTTGGTCGCTCCGCACAACATCCAATGAAATAGATCGGGCATCAGCAATAGTTTGCTCGCATTTTCAAGTACCGGATCTCGGGCCTCGCGCATAGCGAAAAGTTGGAACAGGGTATTCAGTTCCATGAATTGCAGGCCGGTTTCCTCGAATATGGCTTCTCGGGAAGAAACACGGAACGCGCGCGGCAAGATACCCTGCGTATGTCGGTCGCGATAATGGTAGGGACTCGCAATAAGCCGGTCTTTGTCATCAAGTAAGCCAAAATCCACGCCCCATGTATCGACGCCGACGCTGCAGATCGGTTCGCCTCGTTCAGCAGCTTTAGCCAGCCCTATTTGAATTTCGCGCCAGAGCGCACCTTCGTCCCAGAATAATCGTCCGTTGCGTTCGATGCCGCCGTTGGGAAACGAATGGATCGGCTCAAGCTGAATTCGACCGCGATCAAAACTGCCTCGGATGCATCGTCCGCCGGAAGCACCGCAGTCAATCGCCAAGTAATGTCGCGCAGGCATATCGTAACCAGTCGGCCGTCAGGGATTTCATCAAGGAGCTCGGCAGTTCACGTCAACGCTCGTGGTGGGCAAACAACAGTGTGCTGTGCCGAGTGGTCAACTATTTTGTAGCAGAAGTCCGGATGTTTCAATCCATCTTATGAACATCGAATGGGGCTCGAACCGAATTCGACCGTTCCGAATCAGCTTCTCGTTGCATTTGTCCCTTGGGGGCCGGCACGGCTTGGCTCGATTTCGACGCCAAAACGAATTGCGCTGATGAACGAGTCTGACTGGGCATTTCGATTTCACCCAAGTACTTGCGCTTCACCTCTTCGTGGTTGCAGATTTCCTCGGCGGTGCCGCTGCACAAAATTCTACCCTCGCTCACCACGAATGTGCGGTCGGTTATTTGCAGGATTTCCCGAGCAGCATGATCGGTAATCAAAATCGAGATCCCTTCATCACGCAGCTTGCGAATTACAACTTGGATATTTTGTACGGTGACAGGATCAATGCCTGCAAACGGCTCGTCTAGCATAATGATCTCTGGATTGGAAACCAGGCATCGCGCGATTTCGAGTCGCCGCCGTTCGCCGCCGGATAGACTTGCCCCTTTCGATTTGCGAATATGTTCGATTTCAAATTCCTTGAGTAGCGCATCGCAGCGAGCTTTGCCATCTTTGCGACTGTAGTTCAAAAGTTGCGTAATCGCTAGAATGTTTTGTTCAACGGTTAATTTGGCGAAGACGCTGGACTGTTGTGGCAGATAGCCCATTCCGCCGTCGCGTGCCCGTACGTACATTGGCCAATTCGTCACGTCTTCACCGCGCAGAATGACTTGGCCACGATCAGGCTGTAGCATACCACAGAGCATGCGGAATGTCGTGGTTTTGCCGGCTCCATTTGGCCCTAATAAACCTACGATTTCTCCGTATCCAACGTCCAAGTTGACTCCATCAACCACGCGCCGTCCGGCATAAGATTTTGCTAACCCAACGGCTTGTAATATCGCGTCCATACTAATTCCCATCCTTGATTGAATATGCAAATTGATGTCGTCAGTTAGCCAGTTTTACCGAATACTTTTCATCCGTTCAAAGTTCGGCCAAAACGGCAGGGGTCTGTTGAGCGCGTGCGGCCAATAAACGTACATAGCGCGGCCTAGCAGCATCTCTCGGTCGACATGAGGAGGACCGTCCCAGACTCTTGCGTCGCTACTTTCCGGGCTATTGTCGCCCATCGGTAAGAATTCGTCTCGCCGCGCATCATCTGGATACCGTTTGAGCTGAAACACCCACTCTTCCCCTCGACTACGATCAGCGAACAAACGTTTTCCTTCCTCGGTTTCCCACAATTGCGGCGTACGAAGAATGCGACGAATCTTGCGAAAGGCAGCACGTTGAGCATCTTGGTCTTGGAAATGCGGGTACTCTCGACGAATTTCCTGAAAGCCAAGTGATCGGTTACCCGAAACGTAATAAACGTCTCTCCAAACTTTGATTTGATTTACGACGACTTCAACGCCTTGAGTGCCTAGACCCAATGGTTGAGCATCCAATGGGTCTTCCTCTGTCCACTTGGGAAAGACATCGCCGCTGCGCGAGTACTCACTAACCTCAAAGTCGATCGATCGGTCGTTCACGTAGAGGTACAAACGATCATCTGCATTAACGAATTTGATGCGATAACGTCCGGGACGTTTCACAGGGGTCTCAGCCGCCGGGGGTTGTTGCACGTGTTCATTCCCGCGCATGAATTTGACGATCGCATCGCTGCTGGAGAGCTGAGCCATACCGGTTGAAACATCGATCGTGCACGTGAAATGCACTCCACCTTCTACGGCATCGAAAGCAAGTTTACCGCTGGTGGACTTGATCTCCAAATCGCATTCGAGCCCCAAATCCCCGACCCAATGCAACCCGGACTCGCCAATCTTCAAATCGCGTCGCAGTGCACCATTTTGGGCATAGTATTGCTGGGAAGATTCATTGTAACCGTAAAAGTCCGTGATTAACTCGCCCGCGTATTGGTTTAATCGCGTTGGTCGTATCCCCAGCTCAACTTGGCTCCACTCACTAACGATTTCCTCGGTCAGGGTTCTTCGGATTTGACCATTCGTGAGAGGTGTCTCAACGGTCCGAGTCACCGTCTCAGATATGGGGCGACAATGCCGGTAACCGAGCCATTCCATTTGCGAAGACTTTCCTGAATTTGCGAATGTCCAACCGTGCGCCGGCCGCTCAGTTGTCCAGCTCGGGGAGGCAGCCCCCCACTGTTGCCAATGTGAAGGCCATTCAACCATATCCAACTCGGCACTGGTGTGTTGCGTGTCGTGAACAAGCTGCAACATTGCTTTTAATTTTTCTGGATCTTTTCTGGCGATCCGCCGATCGGCAAACGTCTCCGTCTCCAAGTCAAAAACATAGATATCACCGTTTTCGATCAACAACCCTTCACCTGGCAGGCCGACACAGCGTTTCACATAATTTTGCTTACCATTGTTGGGATACTTGAATACAATCACATCCCAGCGATTGGGCGCCTGGAAATCGTAAATGAACCGATTAACGAGGATTCGGTCGCCGGAATAGGAACGGTGTTCGCGGCGGCGAGATCGTTCGAGCTCCAAAATATGGCTGCAGTTCGCACAGACCACCTTTTCCACGTAGCCCGAGATCGGGCCGATATTGTTTTCACTGCTGGCTCCGGAACGAATCGGGAATCCACACTTTGGGCAAGGCACATCAATGTGACGACCCATCAAACCTGGGGCCATCGAACCCGTTGGAATAACGTAGGCTTCCCCCAAAAAATTTCGAAACAACATAGCCAATATGATGGCAATCAATATTGACTCAAAGGTTTCACGCGTCGCTCTATCTCTCAAAAAGCGATAAACAGCCGATTGCGAGGCGTCATCAAATTGGGCTTCATATTCGGCTGCCTCCAAACGAATGGCCTGTTTTTCGAGATCGGTTTTTGGTCTAAACATGGCAAGAATAAAAAAATCAAAACCACTGCGGTGAATAAGTCCTTAATATACTCGATGCGCCCGCTTGAGCCTATCGCGAATCAACACCCAACGGTTATCTGGCGGCAATTATTCCCAGCAGATTCTTGACACGTTTTACAGATTGTCCTCTGCATGCTGTGTATTTCACTAGCACGAACGAAGCTTCATTGGTCAGTGACTTATTAACAAGACACCCGTGCGTGATCAGACTAACTGAATATTGCATGAATTCGGGCAGGAGTTTTTATCGTGCAACGGATTCTTAGATGGTGATGAAGCGGTCACGGGCAGCGACAGGCCACTTATCAACGGGTTCACCATTTTCGATTACTGTTACCGACTGATGCAGATTCGAGGTTGGACAGACATGATACGGTAGGGCGACTAAATGGTCACCTAAGCCGAATTCGTTAGCCAAGTCCGTTTCGATCACCAGATGCTCCTCCGTATGCATAATTTCTTTTGCATCGGGCAAGGCTGGGAAATAGGCGCGTCTTCCCGCCGGCTGGTCGGGAGAAATCGCTTTGTGCCCAAGGTCGAGCGTCAACCGATTTTTTTGGTTTTTGGAAACTACTCGCGTGAGAATGGCCAAGGCTGGTTTAAACGCAAGCTCGCGAAAGCGGTCCAAGTAGTCGACATCGTAAAGCACCGTCGTACCTGGGCTGAAAACTAATGCGGAGTCGTCAATCTCTGCCCACAATGCAAATCCTCCGGTTCCACTTACTATGATTTCCGGAACCTGAAGTCCTAGGCTCATCAAATGATTTCTGAACGCATCGATTTGCTGAAACTGGTGCTGTACGGCTTGCCGACGCTGGTGTAAATCGGGTTCGCGGATATGTCCGTCATACCAATGCAATCCACCCGCTTCGAATTCTTCCGCGGCACAAATTGAATCGTAAATTTCCACGGCAGTTTCGCCTGGGTCAATGCCCGTCCGTTGCATGCCCGAGTTCAAGTCGATGAACAATTTGCATACCTGGGATTTACCGCGAAAACGGTTTGCCAAAAGCGTGAGCCCTTGAAAACTATCGACCAGCGACGCGAACCTTGTTTGGGGGAATCGCTCTATCAGGAGGGCAAGACGCTCGACGTTCGGGCCAACAAGCTGATAAGCAATCAGAACGTCTTCGGCACCGGCCGCTGCCAAGATCTCCGCTTCGGCAATCGTCGCGCATTTGAACTTGCGAATGCCTAAGGCAATCTTCTGGGACACAATCTCCGAGATCTTATGAGTCTTGATATGAGGCCGTAAACGTGCGGGAGATTTGGCCGTCACCAACATTTCAGTTAGGTTATGTTCCAACAGCTCTTTGAAAACCAGGGCCGATGGTGAAAGGATTTTTTCTGAATTGACCAGCCTGTAGTCTTCCAAATTGATGAGTTCTGCCGACAATGCTCTGTTCATGCTACACCATCTTCAAGTACTACCCTTCGACCGAAGACTAATTTAGCTACAATTTTATTGTTCGAAAAGGAAGCGATCCCCAAAAATGTCGAGAACTCGCGTGGAATCAAGGAAAAACAACTCACCCCGAAAGATTTTGGTAACGGCCGCACTTCCGTATGCCAATGGGCCGATACACATTGGACACCTAGTCGAATACATTCAGACCGATATTTGGGTGCGGTTTCAAAAGTTGCGCGGCCATCAATGCATATTTATCTGGGCCGACGATACACACGGTACGGCGATCATGAAAAGCGCTCGGGATCATCAATGTTCCGAAGAGGAGTTCATTGCTCGCATGAGCACCGAGCATCAACGAGATTTTCGGGGGTTTCAAATCGAGTGGGACCACTATGGCAGTACGCACAGCGATGCCAACCGGCTGATTTGTCATGAAATTTGGAGTGCCCTGAATCGAGCTGGTTTGGTTGTGAAGCGGCAAGTTGTCGAGTTGTTTGATGCGGAGACCGGAGAAGCCCTACCCGACCGCTTCGTAAAAGGCAAATGCCCGAAGTGTTTGTCTCCAGGACAGTATGGCGATAATTGCGACAAATGCGGACACACCTATCGAGCCACCGATCTAGTGGAACCAATCAGCGCGCTCAGCGGCAAACCGCCCGTTGAAGGAGCGACGGATCATTTTTTTGTTCGCATCGAAGAATTGCACGACTTCTTAGAGGACTGGACGGCACCCGGTGTTCACTTGCAGGAAGAAGTTTCCAATTATTTGCGAGGCCATTTTTTGAGCGAACCCTTGCGCGACTGGGATGTATCGCGGCCCGCGCCCTATTTTGGCTTCACGATTCCCGAGACTGACAACCAACACTATTGGTATGTTTGGTTTGATGCACCGATTGGCTATATCGCATCGACCAAGGAATGGTGTGATCTCAACAATCAGAAGCTCGATGATTGGTGGCGTAACGATGACGTGGAGATTCACCACTTCTTGGGAAAAGACATCCAATATTTCCATTGCCTATTCTGGCCGGCCATGCTCAAGACAGCAGGTTTTAATTTGCCGACGCGTGAGCACATCCACGGTTTCCTCACCGTTAACGGCGAAAAAATGAGCAAGACCAAAGGAACCTTCATCAAGGCCGAAACTTATCTAAGGTACTTAGACCCGGCGTATCTGCGTTATTTCTATGCGGCGAAATTGGGCTCCAGGCTTGATGACATCGATCTCAATTTCAACGATTTCAAAGCGAAGGTAGATACCGATCTCGTCAACAAAGTTGTGAACCTAGCGAGTCGCAGCGCTAAATTTGTCGAGGCGATCGGACTTTCGCCTACCTACCCGGATGATGGCGGTTTGTTTGCACAAGCCGCTGCGGCAGGCGAGAGAATTGCTGAGCACTACGAGGAATGCGAATTTAGTCAGGCGATGAGGCTGATTATGGAGTTGGCTGATCGAGCAAACCCGTTTGTCGAAAATGCTCAGCCATGGGTTTTGCACAAAGATCCATCCAAAGTTCAGGAACTCCAAGAAGTATGCACGATTGCCTTGAATCTTTTTCGACAGATTGCGATTTATTTAGCCCCAGTACTGCCTGAATTCGCGGAACGAGTCGGCGCGCTATTCAACGATCCCATTGTATCTTGGAAACAATCACAGTCTCCGTTGGTGGGGCGTTCACTTTCGAAATTTACACATCTCTTGAAACGTGTTGAACTTAAGGATATTGAAGCAATGATCGAAGCAAGTAAACAAACC
Organism: uncultured Planctomycetaceae bacterium; assembly: GCA_937862885.1. GTDB lineage: Bacteria > Planctomycetota > Planctomycetia > Pirellulales > Pirellulaceae > CALMEE01. The sequence continues at coordinate 23,463 of CALMEE010000140.1, read as the reverse complement.
GAGGCAACCCCGACGCCTGCACATTTGATAGATGATGCAACTCAGAGCACCACAGTCGAGTGGCAAGATAGTGACGAGGCGTTGCAAGCGGAACCTTTAGCCGCAGAATGCTCGATTGATGATTTTGCAAGAGTTGACTTGCGCGTCGCCAGAATCATTGAAGCTGAGCATGTGCCAGAAGCGAAAAAGTTGCTTAAACTCAAGTTGAGTTTGGGTGGCGATAATGTTCGTACCGTGTTCGCCGGAATCAAGGCCGCCTATGAGCCGGCACAACTGGTCGGCAGATTAGTTGTCATGGTTGCGAACTTAAAACCTCGCGAAATGAAATTTGGTACAAGCGAGGGAATGGTTTGCGCTGCTGGATCGGGCGGAAGCGAAGTTTATTTATTGGCCGCCGATTCCGGTGCTGTACCAGGGCAACGCGTGCACTAAAGTTCGCCGTTGAGCACTTGAAATTGCCCTGCGCGGCAGGGCAATGCATTAGTGCAATCTTTCATCCGATGACTTCGGGCCGAAATTTCCTCAAGTAATACGGACAGCATTTGAATTACCAAATGCGAACACCACTTGTTGTGCATCGACTGTGGGTCCGATGATGACTCGGATTAGCTGAGTTCAAAGACTTCTTGATTGTGATACAAGCGTAGAATTTGACTTTGAACTTTAATGGCCCTGACCAAAATCCAGATTTGGTCCGGCGAGAATTTTTTTGGATCGCTCTTTGCCAAGTCGTTTAATTCTTCCGAAACCGCTTGATGCTGGTCCGTTGCCGCTTGCAGCTTCAAGTTGATATCGGCCCAAATATCAAACAAATATTCGTCATCCTGCAATTTGCTGAGGTCGTCAACCAAATTGTAAATGATTAGACAGATACGCGCGATTTCCATCGGCGTGGCTTCGGGTTGCAGTTGTTGGATTCGTTCGGCCAATTGGTGACAAGCCACAGCATTTTCCCCCATCAAAAAACGGCGAAATTCAAATAGGTCCTAGTGAAATTAGCGGTGCAGAACAAATCGGGTCCACGTTATAACGGGCAGTCAACAACTCATCAAACCTGATTTGCACTAAGGCAGTGCAAAGCGTTGAATTCCTGGGCTCGACCAAGTTCTCACCCAGTAATTGTTCACGCACATGCTTAACGGAAAAACGTAGCTTCTGGCTTCGTGTTATTCACGAATTCAGCCGTATTTTTTGGAGTATCGCCCGAGACAGTGACTTTGCCGCAACTGCAGTTCACTGAAAACGACATAACGCTCGATTTAAGCAACAAATTCTTGCGGCGATTTTTCTCAGAATTCATTCCGTGATGCCATTAGGCAACAATGTTGCCTAGCGGCGACTCAGCTCATCAAAAACGATGCAAAAAAGCCAAGTCTGGAAGCTTGCTTAAGGTTTACAGATTACGGCTAAACCACCAAACCAAGATAAAAATGACGAACATGAAAAACATCAACCATGCGAATGACTTCGTTGCATGGTAGATAATCTCTCGCAAATATTCGTGCCTCGTTGCCCCAAAAACGATGCTCACAACAACAATTAGCGGCAAACTGTACCAGAGGTGAACTTGAATCGACTCCCCAAGTAATTGCACCATTGATTAACCTATTTTTAAAAAAACATGGAGTTTCGCAATCGATTCGGAATACCGCGCGTTGTCGGAAACTTTCAGATATTCCGTTTTATCTTATGAATCCGAATCTTCTTTGGGTTCATCTTGCTTTTGACCCCCCGCGCGTCCCTTGGCGGAGTTAGGAACTAAAGGTCCTGCAAAGGCATCGTAGACTGCCAAAAAATTTAACAACCCAGCAACCAGCGTAAAAATCGTACCGATATCGTACAACTGCTTCATGGCTGAATGCCACATTCCCAAGACGTCGTTCTTGTTCGGATCCTCCACGATGAATGGTGGGGCCATCAAACCATCTTTAAGCCTTTTCTCTGAGAAGTTGCTGCCTTTGGGGATGACATCATACTCGACGAGCTTCCCTTCGACGATTGCACCCGGTGGATATCGGTCACACAAAACAAGAAGAGGGTCGCCGCCACCATCAGTCTTAAGTTTCTGCACAAAGGCAAAAATCGCTGGCGTGCCGAAACCAGCCTGACAGAAGTATTGCCACCGAAAATCGTTGGGACGAAACGATGCATAGACGACACGTCCCTGACCAATCAGCAGGCCGTAAAAAAAAAGGGACAAGATGCCGACCATGAAAATAAAGCCTTTGAGAAATCGGCGTTGATAGAAATGACCGGCACCTGGCCACAACCACGCGAGCAAGGCAGCCACGCGAGGATCACGAAGGTCGATTTCAAATTCAACGCCACTCGGCTGCTTGTAGTAAACTCGGGTCATTATAAATTGAAGTACCTCTGAGCTTGAGATTTTTCCCCAGAGCCAATATCAAATGAAACAGATATGTCCGACCAGCAACTGTCCGATTCTGAATTGGATGCCGTGCTGATCAGGTTTACGCGATGGTCATCTTGGATTAAGACTAGCAATTAAGTTTAACGATTGGCAAAATTTTCACCAACCCAATTAACGAAAGTGCGAATTTTTTTTCAAATGGCAAAGTGGCGGGTCGAAGCAAAACGAAAGCTCACGTGAACCTGCTGAGTGGAAACATGACCATACGTATTCGATGTTACAACTCTTTCGGCAGGTATTTTGGAGTTGTCATAGCCGGTGCGATTGTGATTCGTGCAAATCCATCGACCACGTATTAGTCGTTCGTTCACTGATTAAGGGACAACCCAACCATGTCTGATCGTTTTTTTGTTGACGACTTCGCGAGCGAACGAGTTGAACTGAACGATGCCGAATCCCACCATGCACTGCGCGCTTTACGCCTTGAAATCGGCGACAGCGTAATACTGTTTGATGGCAAAGGGAGAGAAGCTCAAGCAACGATTGCCGAATTGGGCAAGAAGCGGATTTGGTTTCAGATCAGCTGCATAACTGAAAGATCGCGAGAATTGCCGGGCGACTTGGTCATCGCATCAGCCTTGCCGAAAGCTGAACGGCAACGTTTCCTCATCGAAAAATTGACAGAAATTGGCGTACATCGATTTATTCCGTTGGTAACCGAATACTCGGTTGTGCGGCCGGGCAATCAACATCTGGAAAAATTTCAACGATACACAATCGAAGCGTGCAAGCAGTGCCGGCGCAACCATTTGATGGCATTCGAATCCGCGGGAACACTCGCCACTGTGTTGCGATGCTTCGCCGACTATGCCTGCTTCTTATTGCATCCCAGCGGTTCGTCGTGGTCGGATATGTTATGGTCGAGTACGCACAGCGAATTGAACTTTTTAAAGACTCTGTTTTTGATTGGCCCTGAAGGCGGGTTTGCCGACCAAGAGCTGCAGGTTGCTAGGGAAAATGGCTGCCAAATCATATCGCTCGGTCAAACTATACTTAGAATTGAAACTGCCGCTATCGCTATCGCCGCCAACATGGCAACTTTTTTACAACGAACAGATTCGGATTGAGTAAGCCGCGGTCACTCAAATTCAGAACTACGTTTCTTCGCAAAACTTTGAATTGGTCTCGTAACATGTCTATGCATCCTATATTTCAAGTTGACTCATTTACCCAAGAGCCTTTCGCTGGTAATCCGGCCGCGGTATGTCTGCTGGCTACGATGGCTGATGAAGGGTGGATGCAAAATGTTGCCGCGGAAATGAATTTGTCGGAAACGGCTTTCGTTGCTCCAATGAACGACGGCCGCTTTCATTTGCGCTGGTTTACGCCTGAGGCCGAAGTTGATCTCTGCGGGCATGCGACTCTAGCTGCCGCACACGTCTTATTTGAAACCAAGGGCACGTCACAACCGCTAGTGTTTAGTACGCTGAGCGGCGAGCTGATTGCGCGCTTGCATGGGAGTGAAATCGAACTCGACTTTCCTAGAATTGACTCGATGCTCGGTGAACCGGACACATTAATTGTTGAAGCTTTGGGAGTGCCGGTGACGACGTTCGCAACGACCCGTTTAGACTACTTGGTACAGACAGACCTTGCGGAAACGGTGCGCGAGTGTAATCCGGACTTCGCACAATTAAAAAACCTGGGAGTGCGCGGCGTCATATTAACAGCGCAATCCGATCGGCCTCAGTACGATTTCATATCTCGATTTTTTGCCCCAGGTGTTGGAATCAATGAAGATCCGGTAACTGGCTCAGCCCATTGTGCCTTGATCCCATTTTGGACACCAAGGCTTCAAAAATCAGAGCTGATCGGCTTCCAAGCATCGAAACGAGGCGGAATCGTACGCGGGCATCTGCAAGATCGCCGAGTCCATCTGTACGGAAATGCTGTTACGGTCCTGTCTGGCAAACTTTCATGTTGAATGACCAAAGGGAACAGATTACCAGCGTCATTTGGAAAGCCTGTTGGTACTTCAAATTTCATTTTGCCGTGCTGATGGCCATTGCTGTCCTTTTCCAACGCATGATCAACAATCCGGAAATGATCAGGATGCCACCAATAATCTGGGATTCGTATGGGATTTCGTTGATGAATAGCCATGCGAAAAAGATCGCAACAGCGGGCACCAAATTCTGGTAAGCGGTCGCGTGTGCCGTCCCCAATTGAGCTACTGAAAAATTGTATAGAGCGTAAGCGACACCGGTGGAAAACAATCCCGAAAACGCAACCGCACCAAACAACAGAGGATCTTGAAACATTTCCTGGATGTCAAACAGCGTTGATCTCGCCAGCAATAGATGTAGTGGCAACGTGATCGTGACAGCCGAAAAAGCCAAAGGAATTGGCCCGATGTTCCTCATCATGGGGCGACTAATGACGGAAGCCACGGCCCAAGATAATGCAGCCAATGCGACCAATAGATTGCCTACTAGCGAGCTTGCGTTTGGACCAGGGTCCTTTCCGAGCGCTACCAGTGTGGTTCCTCCCAATGCGATCCCCAAACCAATCCAAGCAATCCGTGACAAATGTTCCCGCAAAAAAACTAATGCCAAGAGCGACGCCCAGATTGGCATCGTCGAGAGAATTAACGCCGTATTCCCGGCCGAAGTCGAACGCATTCCCAACATGAAAAATAGCTGGTAAGCAAATCCCGCCAGCAATGAGAACAAAAGAATGTAAAAAATCTGATACCCGATCGGTCTAGCATGCGGCGAATGATCCAGGAACTTATCGCGGCGAAATAGGATCAGGCAACCTAAGAGCAGCGAGGAAAAAGATAGTCGCGCGAAGTTGAATAAGTACTCATCCATCCGCCCTAGAGCAAATTTCATCATGGGCATGTTCATGCCCCAAATCAATACGACCGCCAACAGGCTCAATTCAGCCGACCAGCGCGCGGGCAACCGCTCTTCCACGATATCCGTGTTTGCCGCCAGCAATTCTGACGACTGATGTCCTGGCGAAGTCGGGGAATCGGTTAGCGCTCGCGAAGCGATGTCGTCGTTCAGAGTTAAATCCTTAATGGAATGTCGACTTGTCCTTCAATATGTCGATCGATTATCGAACTATGCCAAGCCGGCTTGAATCAAGTGATGAATGTGAATAGCGCCAATCAATTTTGTTTCCGCCACGACTGGTAAGATTGTGATGGACTTGGTTTCCATAACTCTAAGCGCTTCAGCGGCCAGTGCATCGTCATGAATCGCGGAAGGATTTTGAGTCATCAAGCGTTCGATCGGGTCCTGCAACGGATTGCTCGAATTTCGCAGCGTCCGCCGCAGGTCACCATCGGTCAGAATTCCCAATAAGCGGGCATCTTTATCGGTAATAAAAACCGCTCCTAGTTTTTTGCGGCTGATTTCCAAAATTGCATCTCGCAAAGCTGTTGAAGGTCCCACAATTGGGAGATTGTCACCCGTGATCATTAGGTCGGCAACCGTCAACAAGAGCTTGCGTCCGAGACTACCTCCGGGATGGTAGATCGCAAACTGTTCGCGTGTAAAACCACGTATTCGCATCAAAGCAACCGCTAACGCATCGCAGACAGCTAATGACACCGTGGTGCTACAGGTTGGCGCTAAAGCAATTGGATCGGCTTCTTTGGCGACCTGAACGTTTAAAATTACCTGAGCATGCTGCGCCAATGGGCTGTCAACGTTGCCGGTAACAGCAATCACTGGAATGCCATGTCGTCGCATGTATGGGATTATCTTGTTGACTTCATCTGTTTGTCCACTGTATGAAAGAACCAACAATACATCACCAGACGTTACAATCCCCAAATCACCGTGCATCGCTTCCGCCGGATGCATAAAGATAGCTGGCGTCCCTGTACTCGAAAAGGTTGCGGCACATTTTCTGGCGATTGCACCCATCTTCCCCATGCCCGTCACAACGACGCGGCCGGTGCAACCTAACAACAACTCAACGGCCGCGCAATGAGGCTGGGGGTTATCATCTTGATACGCCAAAATCGACAGGATAGCGTCAGCCTCGTCTTGCAATGTTTGGCGAATTGATTCGGACACAAGTTCACGATCAACGGGCGGTTTGGACATTGGCTGAGACATAATAGATTGCTCAAACAGAGATAAAATAACGCCACAAGTTATCTGGCGCCACTACGTCTAAACGTACCATACTAATTTAAGCTGCATAAACAGAGAAAAAACAACGCCACCCATCGATGTCAATGGCCAATGACTAGTCTGCTGGTTTTAGGCGCTCCAGATCGTACCTTTTTATCTTGCGGTCAAGTGTTGAGCGTTCGATTCCCAGCACGGCTGCGGTTTTGCTCTTGTTCCACGCCAAGGCGATCAAGGTCGACAAAATGTGTTTACGTTCCATTTCGTCCAATGGAATTGGCTCGAACGGTTCGTTCATGGCCAAGAACTCCATACGTGACTCGCTGGCGGTCATGAGGCTGGACAGTGTCAAATCGTCGACATCGATGGTATCACCTTGCAACAGCACAACTGCCCGTTCAATCACGTTCTTGAGTTCGCGCACGTTGCCGGGCCAGCGATACGTTTCCAGCAAGCGAACCGCACGTTCAGAAAATCCACGGATCTTCTTGCCGGTCTCGACGGAGAATTTTTGCAGAAAATGCTCGGCAAGTGGCAATATGTCTTCGTGCCGCCGACGCAGTGGAGGAACGTCGATTTTAACGACGTTGAGCCGGAAGAACAGATCTTTGCGGAATCCGCCATCGCGCACATGTTGCTCCAGATTGCGGTTGGTTGCAGCGATCACACGCACGTCAACTTTAATGGCTTTGCTGCCTCCAACACGTTCAAAGGGGTGGCCTTCCAGGACCCGCAAAAACTTGGCCTGAATCGAGGGGCTCATCTCGCCGATCTCATCGAGCATCAACGTTCCCTTATCAGCGGCTTCAAACTTGCCGATTTTTCGCTCAGTCGCCCCCGTAAACGCACCACGTTCATGACCGAACAACTCACTCTCCAAAAGTGACTCGGAGAGCGCCGCGCAGTTCAGACATACGAAAGGCCCTTTTTTGCGCTCACTGGAAAAATGTACGGCCCGCGCGACGAGTTCCTTGCCGACGCCACTCTCACCGCAAACCAGCACGGTTGCGTTCGAGGGTGCGGCCCGCGCGATTTGTTGGTGAATTTCCAGCATGGAGGCGCTGCCACCCACTAACTCACTCTCCACGCCTAGTTGGTGCCGCAATTGATGAATTTCATTGCGCACTTTGGACAAGTCCTCGACAAGTCGCTGTTCTCGATTGCGATTACGCATTGCCAAGCCAACGTTCTCAGCCACAGCCAGTGTGAAATCCAGATCGTCGGCATCCAACACTTTCGATGGATTTGTCGAATAGAGATGGACCAGCCCCACAATGCGCCCGCCGACTAAGATCGGAGCGCAAATGACGCTGGTAGCTTGAATCTCCCCCTTGCTGTCGCGAATACCTAACGCACTGTCGTCGGCGATATCGCGCGCGAGCACAGCTTCACCTTCGGTAACAACAGTCTCAGCTAGGAATTTGGAAACGCGCATGTAGGCGTTCTTGGGTGCCGCCTGCCATGCCAGCACTTCCAGTTTTTCGGGATCAAATAGTTTTGGCATTTTTCTGGGGATCGCCAAAATCGCACCGGCATCCGCTTGAGTCCCCTCCATCAGGCCACCTAACGCCAATTTAGAGATTCCGTTCAAGTCCTTTTCGTTGGCCAATTCGAATGCCAAACGACAAAGCTTGGCGGCGGCTTTTCCCAGCTTTGGGATCGCCATTAATTCCGCATCTTCGTCCAAAGTAACAGGTGCGTGAAACTTGGGTCGCTCGCGGCGGTGAGTGATTGTCGTCGGCTCACCTGAGTAGGGACACTCGGTTGGCGCTTCATCTAATTCGAGTCCGGCGATCGTCTTGGCATCGGCTTGTTGCAAGTTACCGGCACTACTACCGTATGCATCGGATAGATCCGTTACAAAAGCCAATTGTGTCCGCGCGATCCAGATGACGTCTCCCGGCTTCAGCGGGTTATCACCGTAAACTCGTTTTTCGCCAATGGCGGTACCGTTACGGCTGGATAGATCGCGCAACATCCATCGCCCATTATTTACAAATATCTCGGCATGCTGTCGGCTGGCCTGATCCTCACGAATGACGATTTGGCACGTTGGCGAACGCCCGATTGTAACGGTTCTTCCGGGAATCAGACGAAAGACGTCTGACCATTTCGTTCCTTCACGTATAACGAGATAGGCAAGTCCAGCGGGCTTGAGGTCCTTGGCCACGGTAACCATTAAAACAAAACTAGAGACAATTAAACTACAAAAAACGCAGCAAAAGCAGCACAAACAGCAGTCTGTGGGCCTGGAAAATGATCAAAGTTCCCAATTAAGACGAAAAATTCAAACTCGCAATTCTAAAAAAATGCTCTTCGGTTCAACTATTCGGCGCTAACTACCTTTGTAACACACTATAATGAGAGGAAAGGATTTGCTAGGAATTTGTTGAAATCGGCAAAATCCTAGTTATCCTGTTATAAACGTGGACATTTTATAGCTCATGTACTCCAAGTCGAGTTTGCCGTGTAAGGCGTAACGCGTTAGGAGTTGGCAAGATTTTGACGTTTTCCGTCCTCGAAACAAATTTACGGCGCGTTTCGTCGATCTAGATCTATTATATCAGATCAATTTCGAGTCGGCAGGGGTTAGCATTTTGAGCCATCGAAATCCAGTCTTCCAAGAGTTGACGTGACAAACATCATGCCGAACTTTTTTGGCTGGCATTTTTGAAGAGATCAATTTAGTATAGTCAACACCAGGGGCATTAGTTTTAGGAGTATTAATATGTCGAAACGTTTCGACACGAAGTTAGATTGGTTGCGTTGGGCGGTTTGCTGCGGCGTAATCGTCGTCGCTTTACTCGCCAACCCAACTCATGTTTATTGTCAATTCGGAGGGGGCTTCTTCCAAAACGTTGGCGGTATTTCAGTCGATGCCTCGGGGATTCTGAATCAGGTTCCGCGAGAACTCAAGAATCAAATGCGCGAGCAGTTGTTGGCACATGCGGGAAAAGTGGACGGGGCGCTCCTCGAAAATTCGAAGATGCGCATGATTTCGCTGAAAGGAATTGAGCAAGCGTTGCATACGGCCATCAGCTCCAACCAAGAGTTGCCAGATGAAATCAAGTACATGGCCGGGATTCAGCGGCTGGAATACGTTTTCGTCTATCCTGAAACACAAGACATTGTCTTGGCGGGGCCAGGCGAAGGGTGGACCGTTGATGGCGACGGCAATATTGTGGGCGTTACTACCGGGATGCCCGTTGTTCGTCTCGAAGACTTCCTAGTGGCTCTAGCCACCGCTGACAATGCTCGGCGGGATTATGGTATTAGTGTCTCAATCGACCCAACCAAAGAGGGGGTCGAACGTTTTCGACGATTCACTTCATTCCTGCGATCGTTTGGTCCAGAGCACGCTCGTCGCGCTGAGGAAGAGTTCGGAAACAACGTCATTACGTTGACGGGCGTGCCCACGGATAGCCGCTATGCGAATGTGTTGGTGGCCGCTGACTATAAAATGAAACGCTTGGCCATGGGTTTCGAGACGGCAGCGATTAACGACATGCCCAGCGTGTTGCAAATGGCAGAAAAACGCCGTCAAACGTTGAATGGAAATAGCTCTCCACGCTTTTGGTTAGAGTGTGCCTATGAATCGCTCAAAAAGTCGGATGACGGATTGGCGTGGCAAATCAATGGCTCTGGCGCCAAAGCACTCACTGAAGAGGAATCACGTGTAAGTGCAACCGGTAAAACGGCCAAAGCCAGTGCGATTGCAAATGCATGGGCTAAGAATATGACCGATAAGTTCGCTGAATTGGCGTCCAAAGATGTTGTGTTCGCCGAACTGCGAAACATCATGGATATGTCGGTCATTTCAGCTTTATTGATGAAAGAGGATTTGTTTGCCAAGGCCGGTTTAGAAGCTCCACATTTACTTGGGGTGGAAAACGTAAGCCTACCAAAATGGCATACTCCCCAAACAGTTCCAGCCCACTGCAGCTTCACTCGTATCGGTACTCAGTGGCTGATTACCTGTTCGGGTGGGGTCGTTGTTGACTCGTGGGGCGTAATATCAAACGTCGTGGTTGATTCCACGATCGCTGCTACTCGAACTCTGGCCGCCAGCTCACCAGGTTCTGTTGCAGTATTTTGGAACGGCAAATAAAGCTGTCCTAAACACATGCGGACGTGCCTAGTGCGCACTGTGTAAACAACTTGACTTTGATGCCAAAACCGCTACGAAAGCCGGGCTACAAGCCCGGCTTTTGGTTTTGCTAGACCGCATCTGAAGACGAGTCGATTGGGTCGGATGCAGTGGCTGGATCTTTCAATCAATTTCGAAATCGCTAGCTCAAGTGCCATCCTGATTGCCTGAAGTTTAAGACAGGTAAAAGTTTGCTTGTCTAAGTGAAGTCGGGCCTTTGCGTGACTTTCATCAGAATTTCGGAGAGACGCCATAGCGTGGAAAGAAACCATCCGCTGCACGACTTGGCCCGGTATCGAATATTCGAGTTCGTTGTCAAATATTCTGATACCTCGTTCCGTGGTCAATTCGACGCAGACCAAAATAGGCGGATGCCCTCACGATTCGCGTGAGGGGTTCCATGGCTCAGACGACTCCAAAGGTTCCAAGAAGTGTTCTCTGGTGCGAGTGCGCAGCCGACCTGCGACGAGCTTCTCGCGGATTAGCCAAATAAACCATGACGGTCAACGATTTTAAGTTCCGGGGGTTTAGCGGCCTTGATTTCCACCTCATAAAATCTAGAGCATCTCAGTGGATCTGCGTTCAAATAGAGCGATTCAGCCATCAACATAATGTCCAGGATGGGATTTGTTTACCACCTGACATACGCTAGAATTATGTGTGGAAAAAAGATCGGGCAGCGTTCCTCGCTTGAGTCTTGGTATCGTTGACTTGGTGGGGAAATGATTTAGTTGGTTGGATCTGTTGAGTATTCATGGAGAGACTCATGAAGATTACTATTTCGTCGAAGAACGGTCAGTTGCCTGAACCAGTTCAGCAGTCTATTGGGCAAAAGGTTAGCAAACTCTCTCGATTCTTTGATCGAATCACCGGAGTCGACGTTATCGTAAACCTAAAGGACACCACCAATCCTAGTGTGGAAATGGTTGTCACGGCAGAAGAAACTCAAGACTTCTTTGCCAACGATCAGGGCACGAATGTCATTGCTGCATTTGATGGTGTGATGCAAAAGATCGAAAGTCAATTAAAAAAACATAAAGAGAAATTAACAGGACATCGGAATCGCACACATAAAGACTCGCCGGCTTAGCAAGCAACTGTGCCCGGTTGGGCTCTTTGCATTTTCCTCCGGTGATCCGTTCACGCGGTTTCGAGAGAACTCCACTAATTAGAAAGGTTGAAAGGTAGATTGAATGAAATTCTGTGACTTTATCAAGATCGAGGCGATCCAAGCCGAGCTACAAGCAACGGACAAAGACGGGGTTATTCGTGAGCTTGTCGACGGTTTGATTGCAACCGGTCAAATCAAGAGCGAAGAAAAGGAGAGCATCGTCCAGTCCATCATGAAGAGAGAAGAATTGGGCAGCACGGGAATCGGAAGAGGTATCGCAGTACCTCATACAAAACACGCCAGCGTTGATCGGCTTATTGGTGCTGTGGGCGTCAGCACCAAAGGAGTTGACTTCCAAAGCCTTGATGGAGATGTAGTTCAATTGTTCTTCTTGTTGATTTCCCCGCCTGACCGTCCGGCTGATCATTTGCGGGCTCTGGAAAATATCTCTCGCCGCCTCCGCGATGACACCTTCTGTAGATTCCTAAAACAATCCAAGACAGCAGACGATATCAATCAGCTACTGGAAGAGGCTGACAACAACCAATTTGTTTCCTAACGTCCTTCAATCAACGCAATGCCTAATCCTACGCTGGTTCGAGCCGTTGTGATCAATAATCCACAGGGCATGCACATGCGCCCGGCCCATTTGTTCGCTGAATTAGCGAAAAAATACGTAAGCCAGATTGAGATCATAAAGAATGGTTCGCGAATCGATGGTAAAAGTGTGTTGTCAATCTTGACGCTTTGTGCAATGAACGGCGAGTCTATCTCGTTGGAAGCCACTGGTCCAGATGCAGAAGAAGCAGTGAACGCGCTTGCTGAATTGGTCAACAATGGTTTCACGTTTGACCAAGGCGACTCAAACACACAAAAAGTCGAATAAGGTTGGAACCCCGAGAGTTTGTTTTCAACCACCTAGAGTACAGCGATTCAGGCCTGATTGCGAACCAATTAGCAAAAACTTAGAGTGCCAAGTTCGTTAACCATGTCTTTCCCACACGCTGAATCCGAAGTGCAAATCACTGCATCGCCACGAGCGCACACGGTCCCTGCTTGGACCGGCCAACATGGTTTGAAAACGCCCGCCACTGTTCTGACCTTTTTTGGCGGCACTCAAAGCCGAATTCATAGCGGGATGTCAAATGAAAGATTAGGTTTATCCTCATCCCAGACTTCTGAGTCAAAAGTGTCGGGTGCTTGTCGCTTTGAAATTCAACGCGGATCGAAAAACCAAAGTCGTTTTTCAGCAAGTCAATGGCCAGCCAAGAGTTCACGAGGCAATCAAGCTTGTCGCCCGGCGACGCTCGAACTCCATCATCAAGCCAGAACTTGCGGCGACATGCAACAAGTCCATACGAATGCAGCCGATTTCAATATCTGGTCATTCAAAATTAGCAAGAAATCAAAATTGTGCTCCGGCTTATTTTGCCGAACGAGCGAAACAGATATTAATTACTGCCGCGATGTGCAAGCCGATTCATCAACTATCGGGTCCGCGCGAGCCTATCAAAAGAAAAAACATAAGTATGAAAAAAGAAATGTTGATCAATACATCGCAACCGGAAGAATGCCGGATTGCGATCCTCGAAGATAATCGGCTGGAAGAACTGTACATGGAGCGAGCCAGCCAAGACAATTATGCTGGCAACATCTACTTAGGCAAAGTCGTCAATCTAGAGCCAAGTATCCAGGCCGTTTTTGTGAACTTTGGCGTGGGCAAAAACGGATTCTTGCATATCAGCGATGTCGAGCCATCTTATTATGCTCAGGGCGGCTATGACCCCAAGGCTCCAGAATTCCGGGACGACCGCGGTCGACCTCATCGAAAGGGAAACGACCAGCGTCGCAAGCATGGCGATTGGGTTGAAATTGACGACGACGATGACGTGGATGCGGATCGTCCACAAAATTCTGGCAGGGGCCGACGTGGCCGATCTCAACGCCAAATGCTAAGTTCGCGACCACGGGTAAAGCCACCAATTCAAGAGATTTTTCAACGTGGCGATGATGTGCTGGTGCAAGTGATCAAAGAGGGGATCGGCAATAAGGGCCCTACCCTTTCTACGTACATCAGCATTCCGGGTAGGTATTTGGTTCTAATGCCAGCTTTGGCTCGGGTCGGTGTCTCTCGCAAAATCGATGATGAAGGCGAACGGAGGCGGCTTAAAGAAATTCTCTTGGACCTAAATCCACCTAAAGGTTTGGGCTTCATTGTACGGACCGCTGGCCAAGGGCGCTCACGGCGCGACTTGTCACGTGATATGGCGTACCTGCTCCGGCTTTGGAAAGCCATCGTACGTCGACTTAAGAGCGATCAATCTCCGACGCCGATTTACGAGGAAAGTGATCTAATAATTCGCACGATTCGCGACATCGTCACCTCGGATATGGACTCGATCGTTATCGACCGTAAAGATGCCTACGAACGTGCACGCGAGTTTCTGAAACTTGTCATGCCACGTCAAGTCAACCGATTGAAGTACTATGAAGGCAGGGATCCGCTTTTCCATAAATACAGCTTGGAGGACGCCATTGCGCAAATTAATCGGCGTGAAGTTCCACTGCCCGAAGGTGGCTCGATCGTCATTGATCAAACTGAGGCGTTAGTTGCGATTGATGTGAACAGCGGAAATTTTCGCGTTGATGATTCCGCTGAAGAGACCGCCTATCGTTTGAATCTCGCCGCCGCCAAAGAGATTTCTCGTCAGTTGCGGCTGCGCGACCTGGGTGGTGTGATTGTAAATGACTTCATTGATATGCGGCGCGAGAAACACCGTCGTGGTGTCGAACATGCTCTCCGCGATGCGATGAAACGTGATCGTGCCCGCACGAAAATTCTACGCACGAGCCCGTTCGGCTTAATTGAAATGACTCGACAAAGAGTGCGGCCCGGTGTCAAGCGAAGTTCCTATCGCGATTGCCCCTGCTGCTCTGGACGCGGGGTCGTGAAGACTGAGGAATCGATGGCCTTGGATGTTATGCGAATGTTGTTGGTTGCCGCGCATCAACCGAATATTACAACGGTTCAAGTTGTCATTAAAGATGATGTTGCCTCGTATTTAAATAATCAAAAGCGAAAAGAACTTGCGGAGCTAGAAACTGAGGGAACCATGCGGATTCGCATTATCGGTCGCGAAAACGTTTACCCGGAACATCTTGATGTTGAATGCCGAGATGACCGAGATAATGTTATCAAATTGCCTGTCAAGTGATTGGGTTGGTCACAGTGGCATTCTCGCGTCACATCACATACGGTTGCGAGCATGCGGTGGCGATCATGTCGCGGCGATAAGTTACGAGCGGGCTGAGGCTCTGGCTATTCTTAAGACGAAACTGTACAGATATAAGACTACGTGCACGGATGTCATGTCGATTCGCGCAAAGACGCGAACCGAAATATCTGGCAAAAAGCACCGCGGGCTTACCGTCAGTTATTGGCGAGTAAGCCCGCGCAGATTAACCCTTGATTCATCATTCAGATGATTTGGTCGATGGAATCCTTAGCGGTTGTTCCGTTCTTGTCTCGACTCCTGATCTTGCGCACGTTCCTCAGCTTTTGAAGAGCTTCGTTCGCTGGCCACGGCGTCGCCCTGAGCATTACCGCGAATGGTGACTGAGCCCCCACCTTCGATGCGTCCCTCCGCGCCGCCACCAGCACCTCCGGTTGCTTCGAGTTTACCGACTTCCAATCGTAACTCAGCCGTGTCGCCTGCGATCCCCCGTGGAATCACCCTGATACCCTCCCCGCCAAATCCTTCCACCGCAAGTTCCATGGCTTCAAACGCATCGGCCGCACCCATTAATCTCATTGCCGGCATGGTAGAAATCGCGCCCTGTCCATATTGTTTGTAGAGTCTGTAGGCATCTTCGTCTACTTCTTTCAACTGATCCTCGTTATCAGCCTTCACAGTCGTCGTGATTTCAAATTTGACATTGATCTTACTGTCGCCGACTTCCCTCGGGATGGCCTTCATGTACATCGAGATTTCGGGATGTGAATCCGATAATTTCTCCGCATCATCCAAGCCATACTCACGCGCCATCTCCATTTCGATCGCACCATCTTCATCGACCTTAATGGTGAACTTGCCATCAGGTGAAGAGACTACTTGTGTGATTCTGACTCCATCACGCACCGTCGTGCTAATTTGTACCGACTGTTGACCCGTCGTGGTGGTACGGATTATAGGCAATGCCGCACGTAGTTCCGAACGAATGCCTCGTTCCAGCTCATCCAATCTCGAAACTTGAGCGAAACTCAAATTGCAAGTTCCAACTGCTGTTGCCAACAGAACGAACGCCGATACGTTTCTGATCAGTACTTTATAATTCATTTCTTGGTTCCTATTATGTAAGTTTGATGCTTCAATTCTTGAGAAGGCGTCAGTAGTCCAACGGTCCTTGGCACCGCTCCATCTTGCAATCAATGGCAAGTGTCGGTTCGGTGAGGAAAGCGATAGTTGACTCTTAACGAAGTAATTCCGCTCTCCGAGATGACGATTTGAATTGTAAATGGACTCGACTTGAGCTCAACCCGGAAATTTTCGCCCGACCCTCATCCTAAGGACGGCAATTTCACGTGTTTGTCGCAAAATCCTATTATATGCGTCTGGATCAAGCCACGCCAAGCCGAACAAATGTTCGAGCGTGAAGTAGTTTTGCCTGCCCTATCGACAATAGTCGCGCCAATGGACTCGGTGTCATAAAAAAATTTGGGTAGCCAAGGCAATTTTCTTCCGAAACTACAAAAGAAATGGCATTAACCGCATGAACACACAATAGTCTTCAATTGGTTCGTTTATTCCTTACGCATGCTACCGTAAAACGTCTCGATTTCGTTTTTAGCCTGAGTACAATTTAGACTCGCCAAAGGACGATGCGCCGTGATAAACTAGACTAGCTAAAACTGTACAAAAGTACGCTGCGAATATCGGTTTTCCAGGATTTTGTCAAGACTTAGCACCAAGCATAAATTTTGTGTTTCAAGCCGTAACTTGCGTGCATACGGTGGCCCGACCAGTCCTCCGGGTTATGCTTGGACAGCAGGCTAGAATTCGCTCATGGAATCCGAAAAGAGAAAACTTTACATCGAGACAGTTGGCTGCCAGATGAATGTGCTGGACAGCGAAATGGTGGTTGCTAGCCTGCGCCAACACGGCTATGAAGTGACCCCACACGTTGAGTTTGCCGACGCGATCCTATTCAATACATGCAGCGTGCGAGAACAGGCCGAAAACAAAACCTATAGTGCGCTGGGCCGTTTGCGTGGTCTAAAGCAGCGGCATCCGGAAAAAATTATTGGCGTCATGGGATGCATGGCACAAAAAGACCAAGAGCTAATCTTTCGCCGCGCTCCTTTCGTCGACCTAATTGTCGGGCCTGGTCAGCTGCAAGCAATTCCCGATCTAATTGAAAAGGTAAAGAACACTGGACACAAGCAATCTGCCTTGAGCTTGTCGCGCAATGACGGCAAAAACGAACAGATTAAGCGAAGCCATGAGACCTTTGATCCACTGCGCGATCCAGCCATGCGCCCAACTCCTTTTCAAGCCTATTTACGGATCCAGATCGGCTGTGATAAATTTTGTACGTATTGCGTCGTCCCGAACACACGTGGTCCCGAGCAAGGTAGGCCGCCGGAACAGATTGTCGCTGAGGCCCAAGTTTTGGCCGATCAAGGTTGTAAAGAAATCACGCTTTTAGGGCAAACTGTCAATAGCTACACATACAAAAGCGGTGGCCAAACGACGACATTAGCCGATCTGCTGGAACGCATCCACCCAATCCAGGGGATCGAACGAATTAAATTCGTCACAAACTATCCGAAGGATATGAGCTTGGGTTTATTGCACGCGGTACGCGATCTGCCGAAAGTGTCACCGTACTTGCATGTTCCTCTGCAAAGTGGCAGTAACGAAGTGCTGAAACGGATGAAGCGCGGTTATACCGTGGAGGATTATCGCGACATGATGGCGCGAATTCGAGAACATCTACCAAATGCCGCCGTCAGCAGCGACTTTATCGTCGGCTTCTGTGGGGAAACTGAAGACGAGTTCCAAAAGTCAATCGAACTGATTACCGAATGCCGTTTCAAAAACAGCTTCATTTTCAAATATAGTGCTCGTCCTGGCACCAAGGCCCATGATCGAATGATCGATGATGTGCCCTACGACATCAAGCAGCGGCGCAACAATGAATTGTTGGCAGTACAAAACGCGATTAGCCTCGAACTCAATTTGCCGTTCGTCGGGACAGAAGTGCAAGTATTAGTCGAGGGTCCCAGCAAACGCTCCGAGCAAAACCGGACCAATGGTCATACAAAAGACGTGAATCCATCAGCAGTCGAAATAACGGACTTAACCAACGAATTTGTCAATCATTCGGTTGCTTCCCATGGTCTGTCGATAGAGTTGCCGGGTCAGGAGTCGAATCGACCTGATTCTGCGCATCAAGTGGCGAGCGGACCGATTCAACTGACCGGTCGCACCCATGACGATCGGATTGTTGTTTTCCAGGGCAATCCTCGACTCATCGGTGAGATAATTCCAATCGGAATTTATGAAGCCACACCTTTTACCTTGCTGGGCACTGTCATCACACTGGAGAAGGTAGGTTCGAGTTTGGTTCAAATTCGAGCTTGAGCGGATCGCGCGCATTTCAACCATGTACAAACAAAGTTCAGAAAACGCGTGCATGCAGGCATATCTTTATGACCTCGAACGAACAAAATCAACATGCCGGTGTTATTTTGGCCGGAGGCCAGAGTCGCCGTATGGGACGAGACAAACGCGTTCTTCATTTTCGTGAAAGACCACTTATAGAGCATGTGATCAGCGCATTGTGCGAGTTCACGGAAATTTTGGTTGTCGTTGATAGGCGGCAATCAACTCTATCGCAAGAGTTGATCGACGCCAAGCGAATTCTGGAAATCGACAGCGTACACTGGCTTTATGATGAACTCTCAGATATTGGTCCGTTGGAAGGGGTTCGTGTCGCTTTTGACTGGCTGAATCATTCGCAAACAAATTGTGAAGCTGCATTACTGGTCGGCTGCGATTTCCCTTTGTTTTTGCCCAGCGTTGGCAGAAGGCTTTTTGCGCTTCTAGAAGATCATGAAGCTGTGTGCTTTGTTGACGATTGTAAAAGAAAGCCCTTGCCTGGAGTTTACCGTATTGCGATCTTACCGAAAATTATGCAACTACTCGCCAATGGCCAGCGTTCCTTGCAATCACTTCTCAATGCGATCGACTGCAAAGAAGTCCATGAGGACGCAATTAGGGACATCGACCCGCAACTGACTAGTCTAAAAAATATTAATACAGAAAATGAATTGCAAGCACTGAGGCTACGGTTCGGAATGTAGCGTTCCGCTCTTCTCAATTCAACTTGCTCTAAACCGTGTCAAACTGTTTGAATCGAGCGAGTCGTTCAAACATCATGTACTCGGGTTCCAGCATTGCGATCGCCCGCCGACGCTGATTCTCACTTAACTGCAATGTATATTGACTCTTGCGTTCGTGCCGCACAATGAGTTTTCGTTTAATCAGATTGCTCAGTTCCGCCACGCTATCGCCAAAGGAACTGAAGTAAATCACGTGTTGTAGCGACCGAATACGGTCGACTGCTTCATCAATGTCGCAACATTTGCTGAACATGTGCAGTTGATTGAGCAAATGATGTTGTGGAATGCGATCCAGAAAATCATCAAACGAACTTCCCAACCAAGCTCCCTCTTCCTCAAAACATTCATGTGGATTCGCTTGTTTGCTAAAATCGATCAACATGCGATAATGAGACAAAAGTCTTTCCAGGGGATCTCGGAAAGTTGTCAGGCAAAAGGTCGATGGCGGCAGGATAATATCATCGAACGGGAGATGCGAAAAACCGAAACAGTATTCACCCTCTTCGATCAACTGCTTGTCCCAACCCGCAAATACCAAGGAGCCCGCAATCAGCAAACGGTTGGACTGGCTTTCTAATTTGCGATAGAGCAGATTTCCGTCCTGACCATCCAGTGACATGAACATCTTGACTAAAGACGTTCCAGCGGTTTTGCGCGAATGATAGAAATAGATACGATGATAATCAGCGGTACTGAATCGGCGAATTCGTTGTAAAATCTTGAATCGCCGATAACGCCGTTTCAGTTTTCGCCGTAATCCTTTGGCCGCCCAATCTATGTGCATGACTTGTTTTCCTTTGGCCGCGAAAAAGAGTGGCGTTTCCTGCGCGACTCTTTTCTCACCATTGGACAGCGAATTTAACGCTGCCTGAACTTCGCTCAACTTGGTTTTCTTGAACGATTCAAACTGGAATAATAGCAGAGTTTTCCACTTCACCAAATACGAATGTTCGTGCCCTAACGAACAGAACTCGGATGTTCACTTTTTAGTCCAGGAATTGCCTGTACGCTCGCGTAGAAGCCCAGACCCTCGTAAAATCAGCACAAACTTCGTTTTTTACAGCCAAGGAGCATCTTTATGTTGCGGAATTTTCAGCAACTCTTTCGAATCGTTAAGCAAGCGGATTTAAAACCTAGGTATTGGAACACTGGGTCGTTCTCGTTGTTTGCATTGGTGTTGTCGTTTGGGTTGTTCTATTCGAAACAATCTTGGTCACAAGAAATGAATTCCGCTTTACCTTGGCCTCAGTTTTTGGGGATTCACGGCAATAGCACTGTCGCTGAGAGGTCAAATACCCCCATTAACTGGGATCGCGCTAATTTCGTTTGGGACACGGAAATTCCGGGCAAAGGCTGGTCGTCGCCGGTATTTTCGGAGCGACATATTTGGATCACAACCGCAATTCCTCACCACGACGAATCTATCGAGGGAACTGGCTCATCAGGCCGAATTGAGCGGCTAGAATTGCGTGCCGTTTGTGTTGACATCGACGATGGCCAAATCTTGCACAATTTGCTGTTGAACGAAGTAGACAAGCCAGCCCCAATCAATCCGCTCAACTCGTATGCATCCCCCACTCCGGTTATCGATGGTGATTATGTAGTTTGTCACTTCGGAAGTTTTGGAACCTGGTGCCTTGATTCAAAAACCGGAAAGCAACTTTGGCAGACTCAGTACGTAATCGATCATGGTGTGGGACCCGGAAGCTCTCCAGTTGTATATGACGGAATCGTAATTCTAGTGTGTGATGGTATCGATCAACAATTTCTAGTTGGATTGGACGTGGCTTCAGGCAACGAACTTTGGAAAACGAATCGCCCTGCAATGAAAGGAGCAGATGGCGACGTCCATAAAGCCTACTGTACACCGCTGCTGACCGAAATTAACGGAACCGTTCAAGCAATCGTACCTACTGCGCAATGGATTGCCGCATATGAGCCGAAATCCGGACGAGAAATCTGGCGAGCCGAACATGGATCAGGTTTTTCGTTGGTTTGCGTCCCCGTCTTGGTGGACGGCTTGATCATCTTCTCGACTGGGTATATGCAACCCGAATTTGTAGCCATCGATCCGACCGGTAGCGGAGACGTGACGCAAACCCATATTCGCTGGCGAGCAAAGAATGCACCCAACATGCCATCGTTTGTCATTTATGAAAGGAGATTGTATTCCATCTCCGATCGCGGCGTTTTGACTTGTTTGGATGCCAAGACAGGGGAGACGATTTTTTCACGCCGAATCGGCGGCAATTATTCGTCGACACCCTTACTGGTGGGCAATAAACTCTATTTGAGCAGCCGGGAAGGATTGATAACCGTTCTCGATCTTGATCGTGAAGCGTTCGAGTTGGCAAGAATGGACATGCCAGTTGGCGTTATGGCATCACCAGCTGTGTTCGGACAAGACCTAATCCTGCGTACGGAACAACGGCTCTACAGAATATCTTCTAACGCGAATTGAGGTTATTGCCGGATTATGCCTTGCAGATGGCCGTTATCAAGAATCGTGATTGACATCGAGTCGTTACAAAAAAAAGCTGCTGAACATTGTTCAGCAGCTCGGTCCAACTTGAATCGAATCTCGAAAATTATGCGGTTACGTTCACGCAAAATTCTAGATTGAGTTGAAGGCTTACTTCTTTCGTCGAACGCCCAAGAATCCAACGGCCAACATACCAAGCAACAGCGCTCCAGATGGTTCTGGAATCGGGGTGCCCCAAAGACGATAAGCCAAATTAGCGTTCAATGGAATAACGGCTCCTTGGCCAAAACCCCCTCCTGGATTTGCCAGCAGGCCATTGAAGCCGTTAGGGGACCCGCCCAAATAATTCGATTGATAAATAAACGTTTGTCCATTACCAGCAAAATCCATGATTGGCGCAACACCAATCCAACGTGTGCCGGCACCACCAGCCAGTTGAACTCCGCCTAAGTTAAATTCAAAATAACCAGAGTTAGCCAAGCCCTGAATGCCTGATGGTTCGCCATAGGAATATCCATTGGTAGCGAATGTTTGATCATACAAAGCATTGGAGAAAGTAGTTCCACCAACGTTGGCTGGGTCATCAAAAATCGCAATTCGAAATCCAGTGATCGCAGCATCCCACGGAGTGCCAGAATTTCGAAAGCCAGCAAAATCAAACCGAGTTAACAAATCCGTTCCATTGTAAAAAAAATCGTCCAATGCAAAAACATGGAATGCAGCATTTGCGGGCTCAAAAATTTGGGATGCACTGCCATTTGTCAATAATTCAGGGATCGGGTTGGGAGCAGGCGTTGACTGATGAGAACCCTGCCAAGCTGAAATCTGGTCAAGCAAGGCCGAGCCCGGGCTTCGAGTCGATCCACCGGTGGACGAACCACCGTCATTTCCGCGTGGGTTATTCCAATTTGTCACTTGGGCTTCGGCGGAAACCGAAACCATCAAGCCGAATGCAGCAATGGCCACAATCGACAGGCTCAACTGCGAGAACGATTTTCTCATGACGTAGACCTCCAAAGAAGTAGAAACGGGAAAAAAGACGATTCACGTATTGATGCACGCGGCACAAATTCCAGCACCATCTCAGAATTCTTTGACCGTTTTGGCCGGAATTCGCCGAATATGACCGGATTTCACCAAGTGTTAATACATCTTCAAGTCTCGAATATAAGTGGAAAACGTCTAATGTCAATCAGCATAATCGCTACAAAACAAATCTTTTTCAGAATCGGCAAATATAGAAAGGACAGTTATCTGAGCCTTCGTGAGACGGCCGATGCGAGTTTTATTGATTTTTCGGCGGTTCTAAAAACGGGATGACTTCAAAAACGGGATGATTTGCGGGGTTTTGGCGAGGCGCGGTACTAAAAGGACAGGTATTTGAGCGCTAAAAGGCATCTAAGTGGTTTTGCATCGAGAGTTTTGGAGGACGCTTTTGGCGTACAATTTGATTCGAGTCATGCTGACCAACGCTCCAGCCCTGAATAATTAATAAAAGGACAGGCATTTAAGTGTTTTCAATGACTGTGGATTATGTTAGATTGTGGGCACTTGATGAAGCTTTTTTTGAGTGTTTGGGGAAATGCGTGGCAAATTGGTTGTAATTCGAAGCGGGAATTTGCTTGGATTCGAGGAGTTTCGCTTGGGTTATTTCGTTGCCTATTAACATTGATAGGGTTTTAGGATGACTGCAGCCAGAAAGAATATCGTGGATGTTGCGGTTACGCGTTGGTATCACTGCATATCCAAATGCGTTAGGTCCGCCTTTCTCATGTCCGAAGAACAAGGTAGCGATCGAA
>CALMEE010000139.1 GCA_937862885.1 uncultured Planctomycetaceae bacterium | reverse complement strand
CGAAATCTGGAGTTTCTCATCACTGTCAACATGCACTTCCCCGGGCGCTTACCAAAAAAGAGCACAAACGATTCCTTTGAACACAGATCATCTCTTCCTCGATCAAAGTGCAGCATTCGGTCGAGCTTCTTGCACGAGCGAGTTCAATCTTTGGCGTTCACAATGAAGCTTGCGAATTCAGCATCGTTATAACTTTGGAGTACGCCGTGGTAACGGTTGCTCACGAGGCATCTCACGTTCGGGTGCTGGATTGTTATTGGCCGCCGGATCGGGGACTGGTGGAGGCGGAGGTGGCGCTTGATACGCCTCTGCTAACTCCCAGCCAAGAGGTACGGCAAGCTCTTTTTGGGCCAGATAGGCCCAAGGCGTGTTGGGATGTTCTTCGACGACACGCGATAAGTACATTTTCGCCTTTTCGGCCAGCTTCTCGGTAGCGCTACCGGTGAGAATCGTGTCGGCTGGACGAAGCAACCAAACATTATTGTTTGGATCTTGAAAGGTCAACCTAGTTTTTAGCATCGCCAACAGCTTATTGTAACCTTCTGCGCGTATCTTGATCGCCAAAACACTTCCCATCGCAAGATCATAACCGGCCTTCCAGCGCAAGACAACTTCGTCTTTTCGGTCACTCTCTCCCAATTTCAAGATGTCATACAGCCTTTCGATTTGATTTGTCATCAGAGCGGCAGGGCGTTGTGCTTCCGAAACTGCATTGACGAACGCGGCCTCATTCAATTTTGGGAATCGAGTCCGCAACGGAGATACCGGTGTACCCCATGATTCCTGAGCAGCTTGAACCAACGCTATTCTTGCTTTGCTGGACTGCACATCGGCAAGATAACGCTTGGTCGACACATAGTCCGGACGGTAGCGGCGCATAATCTCGGGGTCAAAGAACTTTTCGAAATGCGCCGAGTAAACGGCAGTCTCCCGGCGTCCTACCGAACCTCGATCCCGATTCGGATGCACCGTGAAATAAATTCCGCCCGATTCATAGCACAAGCGCGTCAACGAAAACGGACCGAACCCAGAGTCGATGGGAATGTCCTCTTCGTAGCGAACCGAAAAGTTCAGCCTCAACCGTTCCGGCAACAAGGACTCCGGCCCTTGATCCACTGGCAACCATTGTACGGATTGATCAAACTGCGGGTCGGGATCGACATATTTGACAAATGTCTCTTTGACTCCAAAGGGACTTGGTACACCTATCACGTATACTGGAATTTCGTTGGTCTTGCAGACTTTAACAGCTTCGTCCAGCAGTTCTTCATCATCGCCTTTTTCGTCGCTAAGGATGATGATCAACACGTTTCTTTCGCGTTCACCCGTTCTTCGGTCCACGCGGCGAAAGTGTTTGTATTTGTTGGCAACGGCAATCACTGCCGAAAATACACGCTCAACTCCAGATTCGTCGATGGGGATATCGCGCACCACCGATTTCACGGACTCGATATCAGTTGTCGGCTTCGGCAGAAGCTCGCCAAAGTTCTGGCCAAAGGCAAGGACCTGAGTAAGCAGAGGATCGTCGTTATTCCGTCGTGCAAATTGTTGACCGCCTCTTTCGCGGACATCTTCAAGTTCCCGATAAATATTGTCGAATCGACTTAAAATTTCTGCCCTTTGTCGAACTAGGCTGGCCGACTGATCAAACATCCATACCACCAAAGTATTCCGCTCTTCGAGTGAACGCAGAATTTCTTGCGTGATACGATCGACGGCCCCGTCAGCCCCAACCGTTGCGAACCCCGCATTGCCGCGGACTGGCAGCCGTTCCAATTCAATCGCGACCGGCTGGGCGATAAAGTCTTCAAATTGAAGTTCGCCAAAATCGCTCAATTGCAACTCGGTTTCTTCAGTAACATCAATCTCTGATGAAAAATCGGGTGCCATCGCCATGGCAGCATCAGAACTTTCAAATTGCTCAGCCCCAATTTCTTCGTTGACTTCGAAATTAAAGTCGATAGTCGGCATCACTTCCTGCATCGGAACGTCACTCACCGGTGGCGCAATCATCGTGACGCGATTCCGGTTCGGAATCGGAACGAACACCATGGCCAAGACAACAAGAATTGCTAAGTGAAAGAAGAAACTGATGAGCCAAAATGGCGTTTCATCGTCGAGAGGGGTATCATCTTTCCCCGAGCGGATTTGCCACCAAATTCTGAGCTTTTGACGCAACGACATCGTTGAAATTTGCCACACTAACGAGAATGTTGAAGTAAAGGCCTATTCTGATTTTCGAACGGTCCGGGAGATTTAGCAAGTCAGATCATACGCAAAACCCACAATTTTCCACTAAATTGTCGTGTTTTTCTACGGGATTCTGCGCGACACACACCTCGCCGAATCAACAAGCGGCAGCGCGGGTTAAGCCGAAAATATAGGCCAGAAGTTGACCATCATTCAAGCAAGACCTACTATTTTACTGAAGGGTTGCCTACGCTCGCAATTCTACGCATCAACTGGGGTCAAGCGTCAGCGAATATTTTTGTGGGCAAACCAGTCATGAAGTTGGTTTACGCTTGGTCGCGAAGGCCTCGCGGTCTGGCCAGTAAAACACCTTGTCATTTATCGAGTAAGCTCCAGTTGCCTCGCTCCGCCACTCAACTTGGCCCCATGCCGACAAGTTTTTCGATCAATAATTTGGTGCCATTTAATTCCATGAACATGATTTCGAAATCATTGACCTTACCATCCAGATACCGTCTCTTTGGATGCGCAATCGTCGCCGTTTGTTTGTCGGCATACCTGTCAGTTGCTCAAGATGATTCAAAAGGCAAAAAGGATGAGAAGAAGAAGATTCCTCCTCCCGAAGTCGTGGAGATCAGGACAAAAGACGAAGTTAACCTCACATGTACTTGGTATGCTAGCCTGAACGGCAAAGAAGCGACTCCCGTATTATTGTTGCATGATTGGGGAAGCAATCGCAAATCGATGGAGTCCTATGCAGAGAAATTGCAAAGTGAAGGCTGCGCAGTGTTGGTCCCAGACCTAAGAGGCCACGGCGACAGCACGATTAAAGTTGGACTGGCGACTCCCCTCAACTATGAAAAATTCAAACCTGCTGAAATTTCTGGAACGCTACTGGATATTGAGGCATGCAAATCGTTCCTTACCAAACGTAATAATGAAGCAGAACTTAACATCGACCTATTGACAGTAGTCGCCGTCGGCAAGACAAGTATCTTAACAATGGAATGGACTATTTCCGACTGGCAATGGGCGCCACTCGGGGGCATCAAGATGGGTCAAGACGTAAAGGGCGTCGCACTGATCGCTCCTGAAAAATCGTTCCGATCCTTGAACATGAATCAGTCACTTCGGCATCCACTTTTTATTGGACCCGCCAATGAATCTTTGTCGATGCTGGTGTTCTCTGATGCGAATAAGAGCGAACGCGCAGTCCGGGATTCGAAATCAATTTTTGAAGGAACCGAAAAATTGCGAAAGGCAAACAGCGACGGATTGAAGTATCTTTACTATTTCGAGTTCCGTTTGAAACAACAGGTTCAAATTGTGGAACGAAACAACGTCGATGTACCAGTTTCCGACATATTGGGTGAGTTCGTAAAAACCGTTGAAAATCGGTTCAAAGAGTCCCATCGTTGGCAAAACCGCAGCCGCAACTGATACGTAAACGGCCCTCTGGATCGCTGTTGACGCAAGCGTTTTTGCTGGGCTAGTTCCGTTCTGATCCTTCCGCGACTAAAACAAAGTCTTTACTCAATAGCGGCAGATTCCATCGTGAAGTGGCCCCGCTACTCGATGCGAAAGTCTCAGTCTTCACGTCGTTTGACGAGTTCAACTTCATTCCCTTGCGGGTTGAATTTACACTCATCCATAAAGTTGCGCATCAAGACTAAACCGCGTCCGCCACCGTTTCTGAAAACAGATGGATCGCCCGGTTTAGGTATGTTGTCGATATTGAATCCGGGACCTTCATCTCTGATGCGGACAGCACAGTGCTCGCGATCAATGGTCGCTGTAACATAAACTTTCCGGCTTTGATAAGGCTCAGTTCGCGAACGGTTCTCGATCAGCTTCTGCACCTGTGAGGCATCGCCTCTTGGAATTTCAAGATTGCCACGCACGATCGCGTTTTCCAACGCGTTTTCGAGAGCCACACCAACGCGAATTCGCCCCGTCGCGTCACACAACTCCATACTCGATACAATTTGTTGTAGCATATCAACAAGTGGCTCAATTAATTCAACATCGGAATCAAGTTTGAATTCAAAACTTGTTTTTTCAGTGCATTGAATGAGTCGACTGAATTTCTGGTCACTTACCGACATCGACAGGATATGCGTTACGGTAGGAACCAAGTTCTCCGCCAAATCGTTTTTGGGAACGTACGAAGCGGCTCCGTTTGCTAACGCCTGCGCGGCGACAACCTCGCTACCATGTGCCGTCATTAATACGACTGGGATTTCCGGATGGGACTTGGCGAGGGCATTGACCAATTCTAGCCCGTCAATCTCTGGCATCTGCAAATCGGTCACAACTAAATTCGGGCTCTTTTCCTCGACAATCGCCAATGCTTGGCGGCCATTTTCGGCGTAGATCACGTGCAGATTCGGCGATTTCTCAAGCAAGCCTCCCGCCAAGCGACGATCAACGGCGGTATCATCGACAACTAAAACCGTTGGCATAACATGACCCTTGTTTTAAGTGAAGGTATATTTCCAAGCATTTCAATTTGCACTGTGCCTAGCGGCCTTAAATGAATGATATCGGAACCGCAATCAAAAGCAATCCACGCACCTCAAAAATCGAAGACAAACGGAAAGAGTAGGGGATCGAATTCAGTATTCCTGTTCCCCTTAAGTTTACCGTAGTTAGTTGCCACTGCAAGTAAGTAAACTTGAATTCACGCCCCACGTGTGCAGCGTTGCTGCACTGGTTAAACGTTGTCGCCGCGCAGCGAAATCCGTGGAATCATTGTGGGACGAAAAAGAAGATTCGCTGTTGTCAATTTTATTCCTAATTACGACAACGAACCCGACAGTAGCAGACCGCCCACGCCGGCTGTTCAATTCGACAGTCGATTCCGAACCTGGCGCACAATTCGAAAACCGAATGCAGCATCCACGGCATCGCTCGACGACGAAACCAATCGCGATTAGAGCAACCACCTATTGTCGACGTTTGGACGTCAAGCGAGACAGATAGTTTCCCATTAGATGGGACGGCATTCCCTTTTTGACTTCGGACCAAAGTGAGTTGGCTACCAAAGAATTTATAGCACCATCGACTGTCTGCGCAGCCGTTTCTTTCAAGCAATTTAGTGCAGATTTTTCAGTCGCTTCGCCTACAACAATTTCCGTATCGCAATGGGCATAAGAATTGCTGAACAAGCTAATCGTTGGCAATTTGGGGACGATATCACCGATGTCGACATATCGATAAATCTTGCTAGGAAACTCTCGTTTAAAAGCTTCCGCCGCAATGTCGTTGCCGATCATAGGGGCACCAAACGTACAAATCTGATGGACGGCTACGAAATGTTGATGCAGCCGCCAAGCACACAACAACGCGAGTGCACCGCCCAAACTGTGCCCCGTAAGCCATACTGGCCTTTCGCACTCGGAATACGCATTATCGACTTTTGCAAATAGTGGATCCCAAATATCGTTAAGAGCACTCATGAAACCACTGTGAAATCTTGCCCCAACTCCCGCAGCGGCAAAGTCGGTTCCAATTCGACCTTCCGGCAAGATCAGGAAGTTCCTAGCATTAGTCAGAAGCCAATCCTTAAACCCGTCAATTGTCGTGAACGACTCCGATCCACGAAAGGCAACGACGATCGCACCATCATTTTCCCCAATATAAGCCTGCGTATTGCTGATACTGATCAACTCAGCGTCCAATCCAAGTTGCTTGCGAAACTCAATGCTGCCTTGCTTTGCATCCAGATAGGCCAACTCACAGGCGCGCCCCAGATACGTTGCGTGAGATTCATCATGATTGGCATTGGCATCCAGTTTAAGGCCGACAACGGAATCACTCATTTTTCCAAACTCCCTTGTTGAATCCTCGTCAATACAAAACCGCCAGCAAGAGACCAAACTATCTCAAAATACGGCGTCCAGACTTTGCGTTCTTCCATTCATTAGCTACTTCGTTCGACACACTCGTTTCTCGAATGTCTAAATTTTTTAGGTTCGGCAACGTCATCAAAAAATCGCGAAACCCCTGATCGGTAATCAGCGTCGACCGCAGCCGCAACACTTCCAATGATTCCAGCTCCACTAAAACTTTCAAGCCCTGATCAGTCACTTTGGAATCGTTAAGATCCAGTTCCCGCAAATTCTTCATGTGTCGTAAGTATTGCAACGCTTGGTCGTCAACATCGGCATTGGCCATTTGCAGAACGACTGTTTCGGGTCTTGTCTGAAGAAAGGCGTATGAATTTCCGTCCCAACCGTTCAGACTGATGTGCACCTCCCCATCTACCATTCTCTCTCGTGGCCCCAGATCGACTGACAGGAGAATGCGGGTGTAGATCGCCGGACTTATCAGCGTCACGATTCCCACGCACAAAATGAAGGATGGTATCCAAAGTCTCTTGAACCGCTTGCGAACGAGGGTCACCAAGAAAAGGACCACAGCCAACGCGATCAAAAGGACGCCGGCAAAAAACAAATATTCAAGTATTTGGAACACAGTTTTACCTCACTCGCGGTTCGATCCAATTGACCAGGTTTAACTTCATCAAATTCAATTTTGCCACCTTAACAAACATGGTGTCTTAGCCAGTGCAGCGCAGTACAATCTTGAACGCCGCGCGAGTTTTCGGGCGACGAGTGCTTTGAACGGTAAAGAATTCAAACGGCCCAAGTTTCAGCCCCAAATTTTGCTCCAAATATTGTCGAGTTTTTTCGAGCGAGCACAACTCGAAATGAATTCCATCGATCCACAATTTACTCCTTGGATCGTACTGGAAAACCATCGCGACGATCCACTTTAGAATCTAGCGAGAAACAATTGGATCCACACTCCCTCGACAATAATTTCCGTATCTGTCATTTCAGACCCTTATTCATACGCCGCTATTCATACGCCGCTCGTATTTTTATTTTTTGACCAATTCCAAACCAATGTAGGAATGAGACAGTTTGGTACAAGTGAGTCCTGTGCTTTTGACGCAAAATCCTATCGCAAATATGGAGCGGTATTGGTAAAACTATATTTGCTTGAAGGTTTCGACGTAGATTGAGGGTTTTTTAGCTGCCAACTGATGAAGAGGTTCAATGCGTGAGTGGATTGCCTGCGCGGCGTCGCAGGTTCGCGCGCCAATGTCGCGTTGTGCGTTATGAAAACTCCGCTCGTCTATTACGAGAACAACAACTTCGTTGGTGGGCCAAATGCAATCGCCAATCCGCACACCATGTCAACTGAATATCAAACGTTATGAATGAATTAAACTTTTCGAGGATTCTTTTAATTACCGACGGTAGTTTGCTGGCCACCACAACGGAGCAGACAGCTTTAAACTTTGCTCTGCGATTTGGGTCGAGCGTGGATGTCGTTGATGTGATACGGAAACCCTATTTCGGCGAGAAATGGATCCACACGCAAATCGAAAGCACCTTGGCAACACTTGCTGAGGAAAAACATAAACATCTGAATAACGTCGCCAAGTCTTTTAAGGATGCGGGGGTGAGCCAAGTCAATTTGCAAATACTTGAGGGCAAATCCTCGATCGAGATCGCGAAGTATGTTTTACAGCACAATATCGATGTGGTGATTCGCTATCGCAAAGGGGCCGCGAGCAAGCGGACCGGTCCAGTTGGACAAACCGCATATCAACTGCTTGGCAGCTGCCCAGTCCCAGTCTTGTTGGTGGCTCCTAGTTCACCGGTGACACCAGACCGCGTACTAGCTTGCGTTGATGTTTACGACGAGACCTCGTTGAACAAAAAGATCGTTGATATGGCTTGCTTCGTCAAAACCGATCGCGAAGAACAACCTTCATTGCTGTATTGCTGGGATTGGTTTGGTCACGAGTTTCTAAAACACCGGATGAATGCCCAAGAGTATGAAGAAATTACCAAGCGATTGGAGGCAGAACAAAGACAGAAACTTCGCGACCTCGCCGTGGCTTTAAATCTGAATCCTGATCATCCCGGCGTCAAGCTGCTATTTGGTTCGGCCCAATACGCAATTCCAGAATATGCTAATCAACAAAAATTTGACCTGGTTGTCATGTCAACCGTTGCTCCGCGTAGCCTCGGCAACAAGTTGTTGGGCAGCACAATCGATAACACAATTCAACGTCTCGATTGCTCGCTCTTGGCTATCAAGCCTGACGGATTCGTTTCGCCGGTTACAACATGACAAGCGTTCACTGATTCGCACATTGGAGTCACATGGCACTGGACTGGGTTACCGATTTGGATGATCCTAGGTTGGAGCCATATCGCAATCTACGTCAGACCAATCACACGCGGGATAAACAATGGGTGATTGCGGAGGGAAATTGGGTAGTACAACGACTTCTGGCCAGCCGTTTCACGGTGGAGAGTGTTCTGTTAAGTGAACGGCGAATTGACGGATTTCGCCAATACTTGCACAAGGACACGAACGTGCTTGTGGTTCAGGACGTTCTGATTCGGGAAATCATAGGTTTTAAATTCCATTCAGGCGTCATCGCTTGTGGGCATCGCCCGACCAACTGGCAACAACCTCTTGTGCTCGATACCGATTCACACGAACTTATTGTTTGTTGCCCGTATATTACTTTACCAGACAATCTAGGTTCGATAGTGCGCTTAAGTGCTGGATTGGGAGCGACATCGCTCCTGTTGGGTGCGCGTTGCGCTGATCCATTCTCCAGACGTGTCGTGCGCGTATCGATGGGAAATATCTTCTTCTTTCCAGTTCGCGTGATCGAGACGCTTCATGCGCATATCGCACAATTAAGGCAGCATCATGGATTCCGTATCATTGCCGCTACGCTGCAAGCGCCTTGCATTCCGCTGAAATCTTCACACCGGGCTTCGCGGATGGTCTTGCTGCTAGGCAATGAAGCACACGGCTTAGATGAAGAATGGTATGAATTGGCAGACGAACGCGTGACCATTCCGATGGTTGAGCCAATCGATTCACTCAATGTTGCTGATGCGGCTGCCATCATGCTTTACCACTATTGCCAAGGTTGACCGGCCACATGCTGGGTAATATTGACGTATTTTGATTACTGAATTCGACAAACGTATTCGTGCGTCACTTGCGCGTTAAGACTCAAATCCAACTTGAAGGTATTCGAAAGGCTATTGGCTACAAATGAAACTTATGACCTGTTTAAAGCGATTCAGAATCGGACACAATCGATTCGCAGTGCCAATTTGTACCATGCTCATTGTCACATTGACATGGTGCAGTTGCGGTCTCCGCTCAGCGCTGATGGCGCAACCAGATAACCTTCTGGTGAACGGAAATCTCGAATGGGACGGCAATCGCATTCCCGGTTGGGAAATCGCGCAGGGTGCTGGCGGGAACGGCAAGAATTCCTTAATCCGCAGCGCTACAAACGGTGCGTTAGAACTCTCGGGTGATGCAACCATACGGGTATGGAATTATGTTGGCCAATATGTTCCAGTTGCACCAGGAGAATATTTTCGACTTTCCTTTTCGGCGGCCGCAGAGGCATTGCAACTCGAAAAGGATCAGTTCAACAATTGTTACATCGGTTCCTTCTTCCTTGTTGGCCAAAATACTGTTGGCAACTCCGTCTTTCGAGTCGAGCGACCTGAAATGGCACCACACGAAATCATTTTTCGTGTTCCTGATAACGCCGACGGAATGCGGATTATGATATTTTTGTCGATGACGGGCAAATTAAGAGTCGCTCACGTCAAACTCGAAAGACTGAGTTCGCAGGACAGTTTCGACGTCTTGATCAGAAATATGGATCGATATTACAGCTATTTCCACCACAAAGGAATCGACTGGCGAACTCTAGCGGCACGCTATCGGGAGAGGGCCATTGAGGCAGCCGATACGAACGAATTTCAAGACGTAATCCTCGACATGCTGGCCGAGTTAAAAGACACACATGTCTGGATTGCTCAAGGGCAAGAACGTCTTTCACGCTACCGGTCAACCTGGACTCCAAATTTTGATTTCAACCTTATCGATCGCCAATTGAAGAACCTGCAACACGTGGGTGGCGTGGCAACATTGGGGCGAACGTCTTCAGGCGTTGGTTATATTCGCTTAAATTCATTGGTTGCCAATGCGGCTGAATCTGAGCAATTGATAGTCGCTGTCCATTCGCTTATGGATGCTCCAGCCATCATTGTTGACCTGCGAGCGAATAGCGGTGGTGATGAAAAACTAGCTCGAACCGTTGCTGGAAATTTCACCGACAAATCGGTCGTTTATGCAAAGCAGCGGTTTCGCCTAAATAATAATCACGACGAGTTCTACGAAGTAGAACGGGAACCACTGCGACCCGCAAATTCTAAGACATATAAGGGAAACGTATTTTGCCTAATCGGCCCAGGAACCGTGAGCAGCGGCGAAGGAATGGCCAAAATGTTTGCCGCGATTCCAGGAGTCACGTTATTGGGACAAGCCACTCGCGGAGCAAGCGGAAATCCACAGCCGGTGTTGTTGCCCAATGGAGTGGTCGTTTATTATTCGCGTTGGGTCGATTTAGATATGCAGGGAAACATCATCGAGGATCGTGGAATTCAACCCGACATCATTATCGAGCACAGCAGTGGCGATCCAACGTTCAAGCAAGCCCTCGAACTGGCTGATCGGAAATAACACCTTGCGTCTTAAGTGCCGGTATCGATATATTTCGACGCCTTTTGAAGCCAATGAAGTGACCTGAGTCGGAGTCAGAATTATTGGCATTGAGCATTGATTCGATACTTTGCAGAGCACCACGTTCATTTCTGGCAGAAAATTACTTAATCGATGCAAAGAATTCTAGAATCTCGTCATCGCTGCTCGCGAACTCGATTGTGGCAGCGATCTGCGCAGACGTAAGATGGTCAGCGTAACTGTCTAGATCCTTAATGTCTTCAGACAATTGCACCATCAACAGTATGGAATCCTTTTTCAACGGAATCACACCCAGATAGAGTTTGACCAGCGCCAACGACTTGTCCCTCTCCTGAATTCCAACGTATTGCGTGACGTTAAAGTTGCCGTGCGCACCGACAATTTCGTGATTCACGGTGACCCGACGGCGCAATCCCGCAGTCGTTGGATTGGTCAGGTGCAATTTGAATATTTCGTTGGAGAAAAAATATAGCCCCGGGCGGACTTGTGCTAACATCATTCGATTGTCGCGGTCATCGTCTTCCAGCGAGACCAAGCGAACGATCTTGGCTGCATCGATATACCTGCCTTTAACCGGATCAAATGGCAAACTTACGCTTGCCATATCTTTTAGGGCTGCCCTGGCTTCCGACAAGTCCTCCGTCAATTGCGTATTTCTATAAATTGCGAAACCAAAACCACTGATCGTCAGAAAAATAATTACTGCGGTCAGGCTCGTAGACGCGCCTAACACGACACCGGTCCTTGCAAATTGAAGTCCTCTTCGCGTCGCTTCTCCGCGGCGAATGCTCTTTAACGCCTTCAGCCCCAAAATGATTGCCGGAATTCCCGTGAAGACGTTGCAAAAGATGGAACTAATTCCGAATGCTAAGCTCCATGCAGCTCGTTTCATTCCACTAGCTTTGTGCAGCGGGATCGAATGGCTTCCACAGACTGAGCAAATTACAGTGCGCCCACTCGCCCGGCTAGGGACGGACAACAACGTACCGCATGTATGGCAGTTAATCTGAATGCTTTGCGATGTTGTCGATACGGGTTTCGTCATTTTGGTATGAGCTTGGTGCGACAGATAAAATCCTGTATTCCTCGGGACGGATTGATCAACGCGAAGATGGCGGCGAGGTTAAATAACATCAAGGGCCAGGACCATAAATTGGGAACAATAACATCAACAAACGTCGAACTCTTCGTAACCCAAGTTGACTCGGACCAAGTCATGCGGCTATTGACGGTGGCCAACCAGGCAGCGATCAGACCGTAACTAAAACTCACCAGCGACCAAGTCACCACGTTTCTAATTCCGCAATGTAACCTACTGGCGATTTGCTCGCGCCTCGGATTATACACAATGATCTTCAACAGGCTGAAAACCAAACCGCCACGAAGCCAGTAGCCCGCAGCAAAGGTCAAACAAACAACTGCACCCGTCGTGATCACGAAGAAGCCGCTGAAACTCAGTGGGAAAAATCTTGATAAGACCGTCACTAGTCCAAACGGAATGATTTGAAGCAAGCTCAATTCCAATCCGGCTGAGATCGCCAACGAGCCCAGACGATCATCCGACTTCCATTTTGTGGCAAACGGTCGTTGCGATTCCAACTGAGCTATTGCCCAGGGGAGTAAGTCAGGCGTACCCTGTCTGTTATTCAATTCCTTCACGAAATCCAAAAAACGTATCGGCACCGTAACCTCTAGAGCCACTTGGTCAATGATTGCTACAAACGCGGCAGCGGGGTTAACCAACTTCTGCTGTTGTTCTTCAGTCAACTGCAAAGCGAAATTCACTAGCTTGACGTGCCCCGCTTCATCAACCCAAACTTGGTTCGTGTCCAATAAGATATCTTGGTTTTCAAGGGACGTGAGATGCAGCTCATTTGCTGTTTCAATCAGCAACTCACAAATTGCGGGCCATTCGCGCTTGGTTATTTTGACTAAGACACTTAGCGGAGTGCCTGAGACCGATTCCCAAACATTCCACAAAGCCGTACCATCTCGTCCGTGATCTAACCACCTTTGGCGTGTCGGCCGATTTGAAAAAGTGTGGGCGGCATTCGAGTCAGCTTCGGCTAGAGTACCATAGGAAATCCACACGTTCCGGTTCAGTTCAGGATCAAAGGCTACGAATACAGTCCCCTGACCAAGTCTGCCAGCTGCGCCCAAGATCTGGTACCGATCGAGATGGGGTTGGGTCATCGTTGCGAAAGGTACCGTCAACGGAATTGAGCCTTTCTCCAGTTTATTGTTCGGTGTGGTTCGACGCACGCGCGTGCCACTCAAAAACTCGTGGACGCCACGATAGCCGTTGCGTTTTCTCATGGTCACCAGGAATAAGGCGCTGATAATCCAAATAGACTGGTTCAGAGTGAGGGATTGAGTCATCATCTGAACACCCATCCTCGCCCCCGATTCGCCTGCGGAGTTGAAGTCGTCAACGTCGACCATTAGCGGCGAGCTATCCATTAACCCCAGCAGGAAGGGGATTGCACTTATCAACACAATTACAGTTCCAGGAAAAACTAGCGAGCGAATAAATGATTGCAATAAACTGGGAAGCTCTCCCTGGAAATTACTTACTCGTAATCCCATGATCATTTTGCCGATACCACATCCCCAGACACCTTCTGCGATCGCAAAATAAAGAATCGCGACGATGCTTTGGGTAAAGAAGATTGGGATTAAGACATTCAACGGTTGGGAATAATCGGCTTGCCAACTCGGAGTATTCAAAAAGAACAAATACACGATAAATAATGCTGGCAACACAAAGAAGCCAGAGATCGAAGTCACATACATCCAATCAATGCAATACGCGGCGATGCGGCGACCAACGTCGGCAAACGACGTACCCTTTGTGGCGAAGGGCTCTAGTTGGTGCCGCAATTCGCTGAGCGTTTGCGGACGACGAACAGGGTCCTTCTCTAAAGTTGCCGCGATTATCTTTGCTAACGTCGGTGGAATTTCCTTGCGCACTTCACGTGCTTGAGGAGGTTTTTCGGTGGCAATCCCCAGAATCACTTTCGCGAAATCCCCCTCGAACGGCGGACGTCCCGTCAACAAGTAAAACAATGTGCAGCCAATCGCGTAAATATCGGTTCTCTCGTCGACATGCTCACCTTTGACTTGTTCAGGAGCTGCAAACTGAGGCGTCCCCATAAAGGCGCCGGTTCGCGTCAAGCTGACTTCGCTATCAAATGACTTAGAAAGGCCGTAATCACCGATCTTTACTCGCCCGTCATCTTCAACAAAACAATTCGAGGGTTTAATATCGCGATGAATAATTCCCACTTCGTGGGCAGCGATCAGCCCGTCAATCACATCCAGCATACAATCGACGGCTCGGTTAATTTCGAGCGGGCCATTGGTTTGGACTTCATCCTTGAGCGTCCCACCCGGCATAAGCTCCATAACGATGTATAACAGGTCACCGCTTTTGCCAGCTGAGTAGACGAATGTTGAACGTGCGTGGGAAATCGAGGCCGCAATCTGTCCTTCACGCTTGAAGCGTTCAATCGACTCCGTCGTTTGGCGATGTCCGGCCCCTAAGAATTTGATCGCAACTTGCCGGCCGCTGTTCATGTCTTCGGCCCGGTAAACCGCACCCATACCACCACGCCCCAGCACATCTAGAATCCGATAGGGGGGGACCATTTTCGGCACACCGATCATGGGTGCCGGTCGCGTTGCGCTTCCACTGTCGAAATCTTGAGTGGCGTCCAACTGGTCTTGGTTCGTGTGCTGCGCGTCCGCATCGGCTTGAGTCGCCTCGACCTTCGCCACAGTCGCTGTCGGCAAAGTCAACGACTCAGAACTGAATCGAAACCCGCATTCGCTGCAAAATTTTGGCGGGTTAGCGCCAAAGCTGAGCTTCGCATTACATTGAGGGCAGGAAATTTCGGTCGCCATTGTGCTTTGCCGTTAATTAAACCCTCTGTTAGACATAAAAGTTGACTCAATTCGTGGTGCAAAATTCTCGCGGTACAGAATTTAACAAATATAATCAATTCGATGTCTTTCCATAATCACACTTTACAGTTTGGTTCATCCAGAATCTGGTATTCGATCACGCATTCCACAAGAAGAGTCTCGCGCACAGGGTGCGCGAAAGAAAGTATGCATTCAAAATGCATTAGATCAACCACGCATCACCTATCACCATAATTACTATCAGGAAGACAATTGGGAGAATAAGCGACATCAAATAGACCACCATCCCTCCGATTAGCGTGGGCCAGCCGACCGATCGTGCCTCAACATATTCAATTAATTGTTTGGCCGTTTCCATGCGTTGCGCGGGAAGTACTCGATCGAAAGGTGGTTCTCTCAGCATACGAAATACTTCGTTTCTTTTCCGTAAATCTTCCGAATTATTCGAAATAGATTGATCGATTAGGCGACTTTGCAAACATTTCACCAAGGTACCGAATCTCCACTGGGCCGGTAGCGGCAAGAACGAAAAAAGGGCGACGATGCCGATGATCGCTTCTTGTAACCACAGGGCTAAGGCGAGAAAGGTCAACGCACTACACAATTGAAACACAAAGCGAGCCCGCACAAATCGTGACAAAAACAAAATTTGCACAATTTTCCCACCATCCAGGAACCCCAGTGGTAACAAATTCAGATAATTCAAAACTAGAGCCAAGAGCGCAATCTGCGAAACAAGTCCATGGGTGTCGAACATCAGCCCTTCATCGCTTTGCTGAAATAGCATCGCCCCCATGACGAGCAGCGGAATGATAATACCTGGTAAAGGTCCCATGAATAAAACAATCAGTTGTTGCCAAGCCGGAGCATCATGTTTTTCTCCGAAAGCCGCAGCGCCGAAAAAAGGGATGAACAAGATTTGACGATTCCGATATCCGAAAAGCGCCATCGGAATAGCGTGCCCAAACTCGTGCACCAATACTACCAAGAGCAACAGGCCAGAAATTGCCCATCCAAACCAGAAGCCAAATGCCAAGAAGAATACCACAGCACTTGCGAACAAAAGCCCCCACTTTGTCAATTGGGAGCGGCGCGTGGCAATGGCCAGATTTCGTTCCTGCAAATACGTGTAGCCAGCGGCATCAGCTTCTGCCGAATATTCACGACTGCCCTCAATCTGCGGATCTATGTTCGCAACTCGCGCAGCGCGGACTTCATGGAGCTTGGCTTCACCTCGCAAGACAGACTGCTGCAACTCTTGTAGTCCCTTTGTCGAGAAGTGGAATTGACCTCTTGACCGCTCGTAGATCTTGCCGCGACGTAACATTAGTTCAAACTCGTCAATCGCGTTGTTGCGAATGAATTCGGTCAGGGCGTACAATGAAAATTCACGATAGTCAATGCATGCTGGCTCAACCCGCTCGTCGATCCGCTCCAAATGCGTCACAAATTGTTGGCGAAAGTCATC
This sequence comes from uncultured Planctomycetaceae bacterium, assembly GCA_937862885.1. GTDB lineage: Bacteria > Planctomycetota > Planctomycetia > Pirellulales > Pirellulaceae > CALMEE01. Next base: position 24,142 of record CALMEE010000139.1, on the reverse strand, counting down.
GGCCATCACGTCGACGACCACCATAGCCTCCACCGTCATTGGCAGCAAATGCGCTACGCCATCCACGGTGACCAGTCGTTCACCAGTGAGCAACTGGCTCTCAAACGTGACCGTAAATGGTAATTCACTTGGATTGAGATTGCCCATCGCCAACGCCATAGTTCGCCCATCGTAGCTGACAAACACATCTGTATAGCGAATCATGCTATTCGGAAGTTCCACGCAAATAGCCAGCGTACCGACGTGGTGCAACGGCAATTCTTCGGACAGGCAACGGCGCGCATAGCGCAGGATGGGCATGAATGTTTCGGGCACTTGGTTATCGCTGACCACATGCACGGTCGGTAGGCACAACTGAATTTCGCGAATCAACAACCAAACCTGGATACGAATTGCAACTCGCATTGCGACGTTCAAGACGATGATCGCAACTACGAGCTTGAGGAACCACATGGAAATTCACGCTTCAAAAGAATTGGATTGGCCTGGCTGTCTATTCACGCACAAGGTATTGCGACTGCCTTACAGGATAGAGGCCAATTTGTCATTCCGCAACATTAGATAAGCCGATAGGCAATAGTGAAATTTTCACTATAATTGGTGCACAGCAAGGTCTCGCGACTACTGGAGTTGGACGCCCTAACAATCGTCTATCGCTGAACTTGAGTTTCTTTGGTCAATACTATTTTTGCATATCGGGTCGCCATGAAAAATTTTGCTCCCGCCATAGTTTTAGGTCTCGCGCTTTTGATTTCGCTTGTTTGCAGCAATCAGCAATCGATTGCTCAACAGAACAGGATGTCACCTGAGTTACTTTGGAAGCTAGGCAGATTAGGAGCCGTCTCCGTATCACCGGATGAGAAACATATCGCGTTTTCAGTACGCCACTTTAAGCTCGAAGAAAACTCCGGTCGTAGCTCCATTCATCTTATCAGCACGGATTTGCCCAACCCAATTGTGCCGATTAGCAATTGGAAAGTCATCGGCGGATTGCAGTGGATTGATTTGGGCGCGGGAACTAACTTGGTTTTTGAAGGGATGCGCGGTGATGAAAAGGAACCCGTCGTTCAGGCGTGGATGCTCGACCTGCGCACACTGGAGTTGCAGCAGATGACCAATTATCCGGGAGGAATTTCTAACTTGAAAGTCTCTCCGACCAATGATCGGATTGCCTTCACAAAACGTATAAAGTTGGACGAAACCGTCAATGAACTCTACGCAGATCTTCCGCTGGCTAATGCTCGAATTATTGACAGCCTAATGTATCGACATTGGGACAGTTGGCACGACTACAAGTACTCGCATCTGCACGTCGCGTTCGTGAGCCCGGATGGCTTGGCTGGTGAATCACGCGATCTGATGCCAAGCATCAAGGCCGATTGCCCAGTTCCACCCTTCGGGGGCAATGAACAATTTGATTGGTCACCGGATGGGATGTGGTTGGCCTTCACAATGAAACTCGATCCTAAGTGGGCCGAAACGACGAATAGCGACGTATATCTGGTCAATGTAATCAATGGGGAAATGAAGAATATCAGCCAAGATCGACTAGGTTACGATAATGATCCTGTTTTTTCTCCTGACGGGAAAAAGATTGCGTTTCATTCGATGGAAACTGCAGGATTCGAAGCCGATAGAAATCGAATTATGGTTTACGACCTGGAGACCAACAGCCTGTATGAGGCTTCGGAAAACTTGGATCAAACTGTTCACGCGGCAAAATGGCTTCCCGGGGGTGGCTTTGCGTACTCCAGCGAACATCGAGGAACGGATCAAGTCTTCGCGATCGGGTCTGATATCTTTCCTGTCGAACCCAATTCACAATTGGGAAAGCAGTTATCGAGTGGACAGTACAATTTCGCCCTCAAGCATGTTTTTCGTAATGGCAAAGTTGGATTGATCACCGTCATGAGCATGTTGAAACCGATGGAATTGGCACTGCTTAATTTCGAGACAGGGGAAACGCAATTTCTTTCTCAGATCAATGATGATCATTTCTACGATTTAGAACTCCCCATGATCGAAGAACGTTGGGTAGATGCTACCGACGGGAAAAAGATACATTGCTGGATCATTTATCCGCCAAACTTCGATAAAAACAAAAAATATCCGCTGTTGACGTACTGCCAGGGTGGGCCACAGGGTCAAATCGGTCAGTTCTTTTCGTTCCGCTGGAACTTTCATTTAATGGCAGCCCAGGACTACGTGATCGTTGCTCCAAATCGACGGGGCCTACCGGGATTCGGCCAAGCCTGGAATGACCAAATCAGTGGTGATTGGGGTGGACAAGCAATGCAGGACATTTTGTCGGCGACGGATGCGATGCTTGCAGAGCCTTATATCGACAAGAACCGAGCTGGCGCGGTGGGTGCCAGCTTTGGCGGCTACACAGTGTATTGGTTAATGGGAAACGCTGAGGAACGGTTCGCTTGTATGATATCGCATTGCGGCGTTTTTAATCTTGAATCCATGTATGGGTCAACGGAGGAGTTGTTCTTCGTAAATCATGACCTGGGCGGCCCCTATTGGAAGAGCCCAGAACTGCAGCAGAAATACGATCAATTTTCACCCCATCGCTTCGTCAAGAATTGGAAGACGCCGCTGTTGGTTATCCATGGCGAACTCGATTTTCGTGTTCCAATCACTCAGGGCATCGAGGCCTTCACGGCAGCACAAGTCGAAGGTGTTCCGTCGCGATTTCTTTACTTCCCTGCAGAAGGCCATTGGGTTATGGGACCACAAAATGGTGTTCTGTGGCATCGGGTATTTTTCGACTGGTTGGATCGCCATTTGAAGTGATGGATGACCAACGAAGCGAGCGAATTCGGGGATGCAAAACGAATCTGCCCCCGTGGGTGCGGAATTGTTCATTGCAAGCGTATATATGCCAAAAGATTTCTTAAAAGATATTAAAAGTCGCTACGATGTTGTTGTCATAGGCAGTGGTTTGGGAGGCATGACGGCGGCGAATATCCTGGCGCGGGATGGTCGCCAAGTGCTGTTGCTCGAACAACATTACAAGCTCGGCGGATTGGCAACTTGGTTTAAACGCCCGCGCGGCAGTATTTTCGATATTTCGCTGCACGGCTTCCCGCATGGCATGGTGAAGAGTTGCCGTCGCTATTGGACAAACCAGATCGCTGACGCAATTGTGCCTCTGCATGGAGTTCGCTTTGATAACCCAATGTTCTCATTGACGACGAGCTACAATCGCGAGGACTTCACAAAACTTCTGATTGAACGATTCGGCATCGAAGAATCGACCGTCCGCAACTTCTTTGATACGGCTCGCGGCATGAATTTTTTTGATGACCAAAACAAGACCACGCGTGAATTGTTTGACGAGTTTTTCCCGGGACGCGAAGATGTGATTCGCTTGTTGATGGAGCCAATTACTTACGCCAACGGCTCCACTCTCGAAGATCCAGCAATAACGTATGGCATCGTGTTTTCCAATTTCATGTCCAAGGGCGTCTACACATTCAAAGGTGGCACTGATCAACTCGTCAAATGGATGGAAGATGAAATGTTGGCGAATGGAGTGGATATTAGGATTCGATGCGACGTCGAAAAAATTAACGTCCAAGACGGTCGTATCAAGTCTGTGACGGTACAAGGTCGCGAAATAGAAACAGACAGCGTTGTGTCAAACGCAAATCTGCGCGCCACAATCTTTGATCTCATAGGTAAAGACAAATTTGATCGGGCCTTCATCGACCAAGCCAACGACGTGCGACTCAACAACTCAAGCACACAAGTCTACATGTCACTGCACGCAGATGATGAAATTGATCGAAACACGGGTGATTTACTATTCAGTTCCACTGCGGAACTTTTCCGTACGGAATTGTTGTTGAGCAAGGACATCACCAGTCGCACCTTTTCGTTCTATTACCCAGATATGCGTCCCAGCCGAGACAATCGCCACTTCATCGTCTCCAGTACAAACGCTAATTACGCGGATTGGAACGAACTGAATAGTGAGGAGTATGCCGCTGCCAAGCAGCATTTGTTAGAGACGACCCTCGATGCGCTAGACAAATACGTCCCCAACATTCGGCAGCGTGTCGACCACATCGAAGCCGCAACTCCGCGCACGTTCGAACATTATACAAAGCATGTTGACGGGGCGAGTTTCGGGACGAAGTTTGAGGGTCTCGCCGTGAGCCGTGCATTGCCCGACCAAGTTCCCGGTTTGTATCATGCCGGAAGTTGTGGGATCATTATGTCGGGTTGGCTGGGAACGATAAACTATGGAGTAATCGTTGCCAATGACGTCGACAGTTGGTTGACTTCCCGTTCGCAAAAGGCAGTCGTTTAGCGAAATACCACCCGCGTTAGGCTACTAAGCGATACCGTTGCGAATCGGCTTTTGCGGCGGCACGCTGAGCAACGCTTTCGAACGATCCATTTTCCCTTGCGAGCCACACAACGGATCGGCAACTCCTATTCCAGACGAAATCAAGATGTTGGAAATCTCTTCCGCTGTAAAGCCTCGGTCGACCAATTTATTCACCAAATCACTACGAATGCGCTTCGATCGTAATTTGGTGTAAGAACCGATTGCCAAGCTGGCCAAGACAATCAGGATGGCCGTGGCAAAAACGGTCACTATTGCAATAATTCCCACAAAATCGTCGCTGGAAATTTTTTCGATAGTAATTTCTCGGTGTTGTGAAAACGCCGTAACGGCCTGATCAATCAAAGAAGAATGCACAAAAAATCCTTAAACTAGGCTCTTGCTGAGCGTGATTCAAATCGATAAGAGTTACTTCGTTGTTCTACGAACTATCTTGGATGAGTTCGGCAATTTTTTGCGAATATTGGCTTTGTCGGCAAAATTGCCTGGCGCGATTGAATTTCCGAGAACCACACGGACGTATTAAGTCGGCAAAAATGTCTTGACTAAACGGCGTCTAACCACATCAAGTACAACGTGGATTTTCGCGGCACAACAAATCTTGCGGATATATTTTTGTGCGTTTTCGCTTTAGCCGAAGGTAACACTAATCTATTAAAATGCCCGGCCCGAATTAACGACGATTTCCGTATCGACCACGACCTTGGACTCGACTTCGCCCCAGCACCAGAACGACGAAAACGCTGGTCAGCAATATCGCCGACGACGGTTCCGGTACGGCCAAAATCGTACCGGTCAAGAAGTATGAACCCATGTCGTAGAAGTATTTCGGGTCCCAATTGTTATTCGGTCCCAAACTGGCGAACTTTCCTCCCGCACTCGAAACTTCGATGAAATAACTCCCAGGATCCAGATGCAATGAGATGGTTTCACTGAAATTTGCGGTCGCGGAAACCGCCAATTGGTTTCCAAACATATCCAAGATGCGTAATGTCGCATCTAAGGACTGATGAGGATCGGGCACGCCAGTTGTGATCCACTGCGTACCAGCATTTACGGTGATCGTATTGATGCCGCCGGTGACGGTCGTGAACGAAAAATAACCTCTGGTGTAATTATCGACACCGATGGGATTCGGGTTCGTGTTGCTAATCGGCACGATGATTCCTTGATTTGCCAACGAATCGATTTCGTTCCCGTTGGTTACCAGTTCGGTTGCGCTGACCATTGTTCGACCGATTCCATCATTGATAAATGGCCCCATGCCGTCATTCTGCAAGATTCTTAAAGCGTCGTTTTGGATGACCGAGGTATTCGTATTTACCCGCCCAACCGCCCAGGCAATCCGATTCTGTGCATTGCCGGTACCGGTCACTGGACGCGTGTGCGTTGAGCCATTGTTTGTCGAATACTCGTTGACGCGGGTTGAGCCAACGTAGTCTCCTTGGTGCGAGAGTCCGGCCGCATGTCCATTTTCGTGAACGGTAACTGATGAAATCCTTTTAAACGATCCGTAACCACCAGACCGATTCGTGAAGGTCCAATTCGTACCACGGCCGGAACCTGCGGCATTGGAGCTGTCCCAAACTCCGACATACGATACACCTGCCGCACCACCGAAGAAGTTACTGGCTCCATCGCCGATGATCGTATGATGAACGCGCGCGGTCGTATCATAATAATGTTGCCGTGCCAAGTAACTTGTATGTCCAGCAGCGGCAGCGGGATCGACGGTCGTCACGTTAATATTGAACATCGTGAAAGTTTCCGCCACACGTGCCCAAATATTCTTGATCGCGGCCTGTTCCACCGCGGTGAACGAGGATCCAGTTTGGTTATTGTAGGCCGGTGTCGTGCCAGGGGTTTGGCCTCCCCAATTACCCGTGTATTGGAAGCCCGTGAAATTAAGGTAGAGAGTAAAGGCTGCTCCCGGACGACTGTTCAATTCAGGTGCAACTGGTTGTGCAACCGCTGACGCGTATGAAAGAAGAGCAACTAAAACAGCAATGACTGTGCAACGTCTAATTCGAAACATATCCTTCCTTCCACAAGATAACAGACTCGTTTGCTAAACGGCTGACGTTTTTCGCTGGCGGTATTTAAACAAAAGCTTCGCTCGATGTGCAAAGCAGCGCACCAGTATTGGAAGTGGATGCAATGACCTGATTTTAATCTAACGAATTTGATGATTCAACCAAACGAAACCGGAAATTCGTCAAATAGTTTACACGGCCTCCAGTGCTGCTCCCACGCCAGGGCGACCGCTTATTCGATGAACGACGCCAACTGTGTCTCAACAAAAATATTTCCGCGCTTCACCCGCGCAAAAATTTGCGTCTCGTTTGTTCAGATCGGCTTCAAATTCGTGGAAAAACGCCGCAATCGGGCTCGGACAATCCAATCCCACCTTGAATTTTGGGTTAAAATATTGTTCATTAAAGTTAATGAGAACCATGCTGAAAAACGGATGTCGCTCAATGGTTCTGTATTACTCTATTTTGGACGAAGTTTAAGGAGCACTAGACAATGCCATTGTTTGAAATCGAAACCGACGCGCACATCATTATCACTTGGGCCAACGATGAGCAATCCGCCACCGTGGTAGCTGAAGACTCTTATCCCGGGGAGTCCATCCTCCGTTTAACGAAACGGCCAAGAGATAGTTGGGTAATTTCCAAAGGCGTTTTGGGGATTAGCAATAAACCGCTTGACCCCTGCTCAACGGCGCGCGATTGTCTAGCCAAGGCATCAGGCGATAAGATCAATGCTATTCGATTGTACATGCATGAAACGGGCACTGATCTTGAAAAAGCCAGAAAAGTCATTGAGTCGAATATGGTAATGGGTTGGTAAGCTACATGCGTTTCGTCACGCATGCGACCTGGTGGCGATTTGTTCATTGCCAATTGTTTTTTCGTCAGCCGGGTGTTAGCGTAATCCGTGTTGCCGTCCGTGTCCTCGCTCTTATTGGTAGCTTGAATCTTCGATTGACGTCCGAAAACGCGCAGGCTCATGGAATATCCAATTGACCTAGAGAATATCACCAAGCAATATCGGTCTGTTGTCGCATTGCGCGATATTTCGCTTCGCTGTCATTCCGGTATCACGGGGCTGTTGGGACCAAATGGGGCAGGTAAGTCGAGTTTGATCAAGATCTTGATGGGACTTGTTAAGCCCAGCCGCGGTCGTGGCAAAGTTCTTGGCTTTGATTTAGCTAAGCAAGGTCGCGCGATACGGAGCCGTGTCGGTTATATGCCGGAAGACGACTGCTACATTTCTGGCATGTCTGGCGTGGAAATGGTCAGATTCTCTGCGAACTTGGCAGGACTTCCTTACCTAGAAGGATTAAGGCGGAGTCACGAGATCTTGGATTTTTGCGATGTGGGACAAGAACGATATCGAAATGTCGATACGTATTCCACGGGGATGAGACAAAAGATCAAGTTCGCCGCCGCCATCGTTCATGACCCCGAACTTTTGATACTTGATGAGCCGACATCTGGCTTGGATCCCGAGGAACGCGAAGCTTTACTCAGCCGTATCCGCGTCCTAGCAAATGAACATAGGAAAGCGGTACTGCTTTCGACCCATATACTTCCTGACGTGCAGAACATCTGCGAAGATGTCGTGATCATCGCCAGGGGACAGTTGCGGGTATCGGAGAAGTTGGAAACCCTAAACCGAACCGCTTCCCCTGCGATGCATGTGCGCATCCTAGCGAGCGTCGATTCCGCCATCGACGCCTTTCAACGTAACGGCTTCACGGTCTCACGAGATGAAGCGAATAATCTGCTTATCTCCAACCAAAATCCTGATCTGGTACGGAAGATCTACGAAGTTGCCAACCAAAACGGTCATGTGATTCAGTCCATGGTACCCGGCAAGACATCACTCGAAGAGGTCTTTATTTCAGCCGTGAAGGACGCCGCCAATGCCGATTCATGATGTGGGTTATCGCAAATGGTTGGGCGACTGGACTCCTTTGATGGGCCGCTGGTGGATCATTACGGAAGCCGGAATCAAAATCAACTTGCGAAACAATTGGATCAAACGAACGATACTTCTGGCACTTCTTCCTACCTTCGTGGCCGCGATTGGAATCTTTTTTGTTGAAAAACTCTTGGAACAATTCAACAACACTGCTCCAGTTATTTTCACCTTGGAAACTGGTGAAGATGTAGCCAGAGCAACTCGATTGGAACGCTTCAATCTCATTGATGTTGATAACGATGGTCTGATCTCTGGTTCAGAAGCTGATAGAGTGAACCTGCATGCCGAATTGAGGGGGATGGATGCCAATTTGGATGGCTACGTTGATCGATTGGAATTCATGTTGGGCACTCCGGAATTGTATATGAACTACCTGTACTTCCGCAGCTTCGCTTACATGTTTCCCAATTTTGAGGCCGTCGATCTCGCATTGCAATCGGGCAATCCACGTCAACTACGAACGGCCATGTGGTCTTGGATCTTATTGAACTTTTTTCGCTCGTTCCAGGGCATAGGAGTTGTCTTGTTGGTGGGCTTGATTGTCCCTCCACTGATCGCCCAAGATGTTCGCTCCAGAGCCTTTCAGCTGTACTATGCACGCCCCATCACTCGCAAAGAGTATATTGTTGGCAAACTTGGTATCCCTGCATTTTTTGTATTTCTGATAACTGCAGCACCTGCAATCGTCGTTTATTGTTTCGGTGTGATGATGTCACCCGATTTGTCAGTCTTGTTGGATACCTGGCAAGTCCCACTTCGAATTGTGGTCGCTTCGATTGTATTGATCCTGCCGACATGTAGCTTGGCGTTGATGTTTTCTTCATTGACCTTTGAAACACGGTTTGCCACGTTCGCTTGGTTCGCAGTCTGGGGCTTAGGGATCGTCGCCTGGTCAATTATTGAAGTCACTCAGTTTTCGATGATGGATCCCGAAATCAGTTCCGTCGAACGCCAAAATTCAAAATGGGCTTTCGTGTCACTGTTCAATATTTTCTATCGAGTTCAAGGCTGGATATTTGGCATGGAAACACGAACCGACTTCTCATTGCTCCCCTTTGGTATTTTGGTAGTGATTACCGTGGTAAGTATCATTGTTTTGTCCCGACGAGTAGCTGCGACACTTCGCGCCTAAACTAATTGGAGTTGTCTGTGCTCGCACTAGAAAACGTCACCAAGCTTTACAAAACAGTCATCGGCGTCAACGATATCACACTGCATTTGGAACCCGGTGTCTATGGACTATTGGGACCAAATGGGTCTGGCAAAACTACGCTAATTAATTTGATTATTGGTCAAATGCGTCCAAACATTGGTTGCCTGAAGGTGTTCGGCGTTAATCCTTGGATGTATCAATCCAAACTTCGGCAAATCGGCTATTGCCCCGCGATTGAACCGATTTACCCCCGTGTATCTGGGCTGGAGTGGACCACTTACTTGATTCGCCTGCATGGGTTCAGAGCGGCGGAAGCACGGCGGCGCGCGATCGAGAGTTTAGAGCAAGTCGGCATGGCGCATGCCATGAATCGGTATATGGGTGAATACTCGCTGGGGATGCGACAACGTTGTAAACTCGCCCAATCGATTGCCCACGACCCTGAATTGCTGATCCTGGATGAGCCCTTTAATGGCCTGGATCCCGTTGGTAGGTTCGACATGACCAAATATCTCAAGCAATGGGTGCGCAGAGGTCGTAGCCTGATCCTAGCCAGTCACATCTTGCACGAAGTTGAGGCCGTCAATCCATCACTCTTATTGGTTTCGGGCGGGCGACTTTTGGCCAGCGGCTCACCAGAAGAAGTTCGCACAATATTGGCAGATTGTCCTAACGCAATCTCGATTCGCTCAAGCGATAATGCCCTACTAGCGTCGGAACTTGTGAAGCTAGCTTATGTGCAAAACGTCATGTTCCACCGAGAAGAGAATTCGGTCATTATTAATACGGACAGCGCCAGTAACTTATTGGCGCGAGTTTCGGAGATTGCTCGGCAACACGATGTCACTATCTATGAGATTCGCGCGGCCGATGAGTCTTTGCAAGACGTATTTGCAACGTTGATGAAGCTGCATCGAGGTGAAATCCAACGCGGTAACAAAAACGCGAACTCATCCCTCGTCGACGGTTAATCCATGTTTAAGCCACGCGAAATACCGCAGTCGCACCACCCGGATCGATCGTCTCTGCAACGATATTTCGGGAGAATGACGCGTTGGGAGAATGAGGTTCAATCGCAATCGACATGTGCTGCGAAACAGCGTTCCGCCACGACCGGCAATCAATTGACATGCGGAATGATGGGTTAACATTACTTGCGTTTACAGATTGACCGAATCTTGGACTGTTCTCGTTGAACGCTGTCGGTTTATGGCCTCATAATCCCAGTTGTCCTCAATGAAATGGTACTCGTGCTCTTAGGCACCAAAAATTTTGAGTGCGAGTGTGGGTATGGGTAAGAAAAGCTTTGTACCAAGGTAATTTGTTCCACGTCATTAACCGGCGATTAGCGCGAAGTGCCAAATTTTGAACCAAAACATCAATACACTAGATCTAGCAAAATAACTTGGAGTTGAACTGAAAGCCGTCAATGCCGAAGACCACCCCTTTTCATCGTTGTTTGGCACCAATGAACCATGTGGGAATATGGAAAAATTGGTCTGGTTACCTCGTAGCGCCAAATTACCAGCATTCTATTTTGACAGAGTATTACGCGATTCGAAACGCTGCAGCAATTTTCGATACTAGCCCGCTGTTCAAGTACCGAATCATTGGCGAGCACAGTTCCGCTTTGTTGAGTTATGTTTTAGCGAGAAATATTGGCGACTGTAAAACTGGAATGGCGCAATACAGTGTGATGTGCGACGAACGGGGATTCGTCGTCCAGGACTGCGTAGTGTTGCACGTCGAAGAAGATGAATTCTGGATGACGACTGCCGATCCGGCGTTATGGTATCTGGAGCAGACAGCGCGTCATCTGAACTTGCAACATGTGCGTATCGAGGACGTGTCGGACGATTATGGAATCCTCGCTGTACAGGGGTTGCATGCGGCCAACGTGCTGGGCCAACTGACGGACGGCATCGATCAACTGCAATACTTCGGTGTCACAAAAGCGAACATTGCGGGGAAGCCCGTAGTGATCTCCAGAACCGGCTACACTGGTGATTTGGGCTATGAAATCTGGAGCGCGACTGAACACTGCATTGAACTCTGGAATTTGTTGTTCTCAGTCGGCAGCGGATTCAATCTGACGCCAATTGGAACCACGGCATTGAAAATTGCCCGTTTGGAAGCTGGGCTCTTACTGATGGGAGTCGACTTTTATTCGTCGCGGTATGCCTGGGTCGACGACCAGCGTGATACTCCGCTGGAGCTGGGTTGGGGTTGGATGTTTAAGAAACTGAATGGAGACCCCCGCGAATTTCGGGGAAAGGCGGCGCTGCTACTCGAAACGGTAGAAAAATCCAATCGCTGGAAAACGGTTGGCTTGGTAACGGATTGGCACGATTACGAGCGTTTACATCGTGAAACAGGTATCCCGACTAACAAGCATGAAGTCTATCGTGAAGCGACGATGAGCATTTATCGCCGCGGCAGCGCGAATTGGGAGTACGCTGGTTACGCAAGCAGTTTTGCTTTTTCGCCATTGTTGCAAAAGCCCATAGCAATAGCAAAATTGCCAAATGATTTAGCTCGGCCAGGTACAGAAGTCGATCTGGAAATTTCGATCTTGCGCCGGCCGGCCAATGTTTTGGTACGGGTTGCCTCACTTCCTTTCTTCAATCCACCTCGCAAGACAACAACACCCTCGGGAGTCAATTTGAATGTCAGATAAACCAAGTGAAGCCACAGATGGACTTATCGATGCCCTAGTGATAGGCGGTGGCCATAATGGCTTGATCAACGCTGCTTATTTGGCGAAAGCTGGTCTGAAAACCCTCGTATTGGAAAGCCGCCCGTTCGTTGGTGGGGCTGCGATCACCGAAGAATTACGACCCGGTTTCAAATTCACTACGTTCTCGTATGCCATCAGCTTGTTGCGCCCGGAAATCACGCAAGACCTCAGTCTTGTGGATCATGGACTGATGATCTTGCCGTTGATTCGAACTTTTCAGCCAGGTTACGCAGGTAACTATTTGCTTTTGGGCCCCGACGGCGACGAAAATTATCACGAAATCGCCAGACATTCAGCTGCTGACGCTGAAGCCTATCGAGACTTGAGTTTGCTCATAAAACGGACCTGCTTCGCACTCAAGCCGTTAATGGATTCGATTCCCCCGAATCGTAAAGGCAATACAGCAGAAGACCAAGCGCACCTCGAAAAATTCGAGTCGTACATTGCCGGTCTGGCTCCTGATATCAGAGCAATCTTAGATCGATTTGCGAATTCAACGGCGGCAGACATTTTGGATGAATATTTCGAAACCGATCTACTCAAGGCCATGTTGTCCACTAGCGGAATTATTGGCAGCCGTGTCAGCCCCCGCACGAAAGGCTCCGGGCTGGTTTGGTTGTTTCACAAAATGGGAGAATATGACGGCGTATTTGGCGAATGGGGTTTTCACAAGGCTGGCAATGGCGGTTTCACTCAAGTGTTGGCACGCGCCGTCGCCGCTTTGGGTGGCACGATTCGAACAAACGCACCAGTGGCTTCTCTCCTCTACGAAAACGGCGAGGTGTTTGGGGTCCGCTTGGCAAATGGCGAAGAAATAAACGCCAAAATCGTCGTCAGTTCACTCGACCCACGACGCACTTTCAACCAATTGGTCCGTCCAGTAGATTTGCCACAAGATCTGGTAGACGCAATTAATCAATATGAATTTTGGGGTGTCGCGTCGAAAGTCAATTTTGCATTGCACGATTTGCCGAAATTTCCTGGTCTGGAGAATCGCTCCGACATATACATGGGTTTCACCAACATTTGCCCAACCATTGATTACATCGAGGAAGCCTATGCGGATTGTCTGGCCGGGCGTTTCAGTCGACGTCCGTTCATGGACTGTTGCGTGCAATCAACGCTAGATCCGGACATGAGCCCCGCAGGAAAGCATGTGATGTCTTGTTTTGTTATGTACACGCCTTATCGACTGGCAAACGGAGATTGGACAACCGAGCGGAAGAATCTAGGTGACACCGTCGAGGACACATTGGACGAATTTTTTCCAGGATTCCGTAACCTTGTGATTCAACGCGAGGTCGTCACGCCGGATGAAATCGAACGCTGCACTGGCCTAACTGAAGGGGACATCTTTGGCGGCGCGTTGGATGTCAAACAGATGTTTTTTAAACGTCCTGCAGAGGGTTGGAATCAGTATCGCACCCCGATTGCAGGTTATTACCAATGCGGATCTGGCACACACCCCGGCGGTGCCGTTACCGGCGGTCCAGGTAAGTTAGCCGCCCAGCAAATTCTGGCCGATCTTTCAAAGTCAAGAAACGCATCGTAATGCGCGATCCGTTCTTCGAGACGTCATGCCAACATCTGACTGCGAGTTTGGTAGCCGTATCGTTTCCAGCTGGGCAAACAAACGCGAGGCAATAAAAGTTGTGTTTTGCTGGGCTTCAAGAACTCCAATTCGCAGGACCGCTACAAGTTATCGGGAAACGATTTCGCGACCAGTCAACAATGAAACTGTGAACCAAGACTGTTTGTTGCACCTATGCTGTTCGTGGGCATGAGCGACCCAACAAAAGTGCTGTCACTTTTCCGTTAATTTGGCCAGCTAACGAATGACTTTTCCCGCAAGTCTGCTTACGGCGAGCGAAACCCGAAAGTTGTTAAAGTCCCACCAAGCGAAATCACGAAAATAAAGGACGGGTAAACAATTTCCTGGTGCATCCGTCAAATCCCGTTTGATTGATACGCATGATGAAAAATGAACCCAGGGGGGACTTGCGTCCGGTTCAAGCATTGATCCGGCGATTGAAGATGGTTTGGCTAATCGATGTTTTTTGGTTAGCCAAAGTGCGCCGAAATACCATCTTTATCCAGACGTATTCTTCTCTTAGGCATCTCTGCCGGATTGAGTAAATTGGGATGGTAGAAGCGATTATAGGCTCTTCCATTTTTGAAATCACGGATTTTGCTGGTTTTTACCAATTTCAGAATTCCCGGTTGGTCGATGTCGCAATATGACCCACTAGTACAACTGTACTAAAGCTACAAAGCGTTTAATTTACATTGTTTGCTTCGACCCAGATTTCCGGTCTGAGAATTCGTTGCATCGGTCGAACCAGGATGGTTGATCGATCTTGGCCGGATTAGAAGTAGACAGTTACGTCATGATGCGATCCTGTTGCGAAGGCAACACTGTTGCATAGTGGCGTAGCGGAAGACGAGTTAGTTGAAATGGAGAACCTGCGATGAAGGTGTTCACAACTGGACAGGTCGCTAAGATCTGTAAGGTGGCTCCACGCACGGTAAGTAAATGGTTCGATTCCGGTCGTCTCAAAGGCTATCGGATCCCCGGTTCACAAGACCGGCGAATCCCGCGCGAATTCTTGATCAAGTTCCTCAAGGAACACGGCATGCCGTTGGGAGACCTTGAAGATGAAGCAATGGCCAAAATTTTGGTGGTTGCCCAGGATCAAGTACTTATCGAAAACCTGCGTCGAGAATTACCGCCAGAAAAATCTTTTAAAGTTGCTGTTGCAGCAAGTGGTTTTGAAGCAGGCATTCAAGCTGAAAGTTTCCACCCCGATTCGATAATCGTTGATTTCTCGATCGGTCGAGTGGAATCATTACAGATTTGCCAAAACCTGCGTAAGAACCCTGACTTTGCCACCACAATATTGATTGCTCTGTTGCCTGATGATGGCAATCCGATCTCTTTCGATCGATCTGCAATCAATGAAACGTTTAAGAAGCCGTTCGATGCTCACTTGCTCGCAGAACGTCTTCGCACGTTGATCGGGTCGAAAAAGGAACTTGTCTAGCCCGACCAGGCTCCAAGTTTAAAATTCGCAGATCGACGATTCGCCGTCTTTCGCTCAAACCGTTGTGCTGAACCCAGCACAACGGTTTTTTTCGTGCACTTCAAAGAACACAACACCGCGGCTTTTACTCTTGAGAACCGTGCTCAAACGCGTAGAGAGCATCAAAGGTCCGGATGTACACACGGCCGTTAACAATCGCGGGAGAAGCAGTCGTCTCCTCATTCAAATCATTTGTGGCGAGCAGTTTGGGTTCGGCCTCCGCGCTGAATACCAGTATTTTTCCGTTGCGATCGGCCACGTAAACCCGCCCTTCAGCGTAGACCGGACTTGATCGATGATTCCCAGCAAATAAGCGGGCGGAATACGTGACTTCTCCGTTATCCGCTTTGGCCACCGTCAATGCGCCAGTCTCTCGTGTCAAGAAGACGAGACCATTAGCGACCAACGGCGTCGAAACATCGGGAGTGCCGTCCGGCATCTTCCAAAAAAATGCGTCTTCTTTGTCCGTAACGTTGTCACTCAGCGATGTGTTCAAACATAACACAGGCCCGTTCTTCGCCGACGGAACAATCAGCATGCCATCGGCAAAAACGGGGGAAGCGACAAAGCGCAAGAAGGGATTGTAGCCTCGTCCTGGCGGGTTCAGTCCACCACAGCGCCAAATTTCCGATCCATCCTCCAGCGAATGCCCGATTGCGTAATCTCCCCCATGCGTGACTAGAAACTCATGCGCCCCGTCACGGTAGATTATGGGCGAGGCATACGAGTGTTTGTTTTCGCGCGTGCCATCGGTCCGCCGTTCCTGCATCCAGATTTGCTTTCCGTTTGCCGCGTCAATCGCCACCACATAACCTAAACTGGGTTCAGAATCTCGCATCGAACCGTGAATTAGTTGCAAATACAACACACCTTTATGCAGAATGGGTGTTGACGTCATGCCAAACTGAATATCAAAACGACCGTATTCCTTTTGCAAATCAACCACCCACTTACGATCTCCAGAAAAATCAAAACACTCTAGAAATCCGGCGGTTGAGTTCGCCCAGACATGTGTGCCGTCTGTGCATGGCGAAGGACTGGCGGAATTTGCGTTGTCCCGTGAGTTTGTATTCTTGCCTTCCAGTTGCCTGCGCCACAACTCGTCGCCCGTGGTCGCAATACAAAATAACCAAATCCGATCATCTCCATCGACAGACGTGATAAAAACACGATCATTCCACACGATGGGACTGGCACCACCGGAACCGGGCATCTCGAATCTCCAGGCTAAGTTCTTGTCCATTCCAAATTCGATCGGCACATTGACGGCATCACTGCGGTTATCTAACGCCGGACCTCGCCATTGCGGCCAGTTGTCATTCGCTTGGACATCGTATCGCGCAATTACCGACACTGCCGCGAAAATGAAAACGAGCAGAGTTAGTGATCTGCCAAATCTGAGTAAAAACCCATCCGCGCAAATAAAATAGAATGCCTTAATCATCTTGTTCCTCACCCAAAATTTCGCACGTCAACATATCTATTCACCTCGTCAAAAGCAGTTTGAACGGTTTGTCCAAATTCGCCACCGCGTTCGACAATGACCTTATTTCGTAACCAAATCACGACGTTTGCAAATATTCTGTGTCATGGTCAGGTTCTTGAGTTTGACCAACAACCCACAATTCCTCGGTGCAGTGTTTCATCGCCAAATGTTATGCACCCGTTGTTCGCCGCAAGAACTTCTTTCAAACAATGTCTGTAAACCTCTTGTTCAGAGGGCAGATCTCTGACGAGAGACTCTTCGATTTACACCTAAGTCTAACAACAGACAGGACAAGCGCCGACTGGACTGGCCGAGAACGCCATGTGTTCGCTCAAACCGTATCTTAAGGCACCTTGAGGCATTGCACTTAGGATGTTTCCACATATCCTTTCCCAAAAACGGGTCGCCTTTCCCACCTGAGATTCAAACGGTATGATGCAAAATCTGAGAGATGACTAGTCGAAATTAAGGTATCAATTTGAATACTCCGCCGACCGCAAGTATCGACCCACGTATCCTCCACGCGATACCGCATCGCCCGCCGATGCTGTTAGTCGATCGCATCTTGGAATTGGAAGACGACTCGATTATTTGCGAAAAGACTTTTCGAGATAACGAATATTTTTTCGACGGGCATTTTCCCGATCACCCGATCGTTCCGGGAGTGATCCTGTGCGAATGCGCTGCTCAAGCCGGTGCGGTGCTTTTGTTCAGCACACTTGCAAATCGAAATGACTCGA
Organism: uncultured Planctomycetaceae bacterium; assembly: GCA_937862885.1. GTDB lineage: Bacteria > Planctomycetota > Planctomycetia > Pirellulales > Pirellulaceae > CALMEE01. The sequence goes on along the minus strand of CALMEE010000139.1, from coordinate 6,596 downwards.
CACCTGACGTTAACGACAACTCCACGGTCGCCGGAATTCCTATGTTGACCAGAATGAGCGACATAAAGTTTAAACAACAGGTTAGACCTAACGACACGATTTCTGTGCAATGCGGTTTGGTTGAGCGCGTTAGCACCGCTTACATGATGAAAGCTCAGGTTCGGCGGCAGTCGAAATTGGTTGCCAGCTTGGAGTTTGTTTGTGTTGTCCAGCCTGTTTCGAAGAGTTGAAGATGGCGTTCGATTTCTTGCAACTTGATAAGAAGCGTATCGTTGTATTTGGCGTCGCTAACAAAAAGAGCGTTGCCTATTTCATTGGCAAAACCTTGATCGACGCTGGTTGTAGGGTAGATTTCGTTGTTCGATCCGACGCGCGGCACGATCAAGTCGGCAAACTTTTCCCTAATAGTTCGATCTACGTTTGCGACGTGGAAGATCAGTCCCAAATCGAGCGAGTGGCTCTTGCGATCGGCAGTTCAGGCAAAATCGATGGGTTAGTGCATTCGATTGCATTCGCCGACTATGAAGGTGGGATGAAGCCGTTTCATCTGACCGGAAGGCGTCAGTTCCTTAGGACCCTCGATATTTCATGCTTCTCTTTAATCGCAATTGCCAACGCCTTTTCCCAGCATTTCAACCATGACGCTTCCGTGGTCACGGTTTCGATTTCGACGACCAAAATGGCGAGTGAGAATTATGGGTTCATGGCACCGATTAAAGCTGCATTAGATTCGTCGATTGTATTTCTTAATAAAAGCTTTTCCAATTTCTCAAATGTTCGCTTCAACGCCGTTGCGCCCGGGTTGTTGAAGACTTCTGCGTCGGCAGGAATTCCGGGCTACGTCGATGCGTATCTGTATGCAGAACAAATAATTCCGCGGAGACGCGCTGTGCAAACTCAAGAGGCAGCCGATGTTGCCTGTTTTCTCCTTAGCCCACGCTCGAGCGGCATCGTAGCCCAGTCGATCGTTGTCGACGCTGGCATGGCCATCAACTATTTTGACCAAAAAATAATTGACAAAGTCATGGAAATTCCGAAGCAAGACCAGGAATAACGGAGTAATGCTTGTAAGACTTTGGGGCGTGCCCCCGTGTATTCTCCGAACAAGCCACCGAGTTTTCGCCGTGGAAAACGGCAAGAATCGCAATACAAATACCCAACAATTTGAACGTTCACGATTAGCTCACTGGGCGTGCTCTTGTTGGCACTTTTTGCAAAAAATTCCCGTTGATCAACACAGAATACGAATCAACTTCACTGTACAAAGGCGCGAGGTCCAATGCGGCAAATCTTCTTTTTTCAAATCGTTCTAGTCACCGTTCTTTTATTCAGCGGTGGCTGTCGCGATTCAAACTCCGGCCAAGCAAAATCGCGTTCTGGAAAAACCACCGTCGTCGACCGATCCTCAGCGGCGGCAGCAGAGACATCGAATTTCGGCGCCGCCCCGCGGTTCACTCACAAAGATCATTTTGCTTACGTCCGTATCGACATCCGCCGCTTGCTTGCCAATCCCAAAATGGCGGAGATCGAATGGGACGAGTTGTTTAAACCCATTTTTTCGGCGGCTGGAAATCTGTTCTCGTCAGTCAACGACATCGACGCGTTGACGTTTATTGCCGACCAACAATTGTTTGGTTTATTGGCGAGCATCGATGAAGAATCAACCCAGTCCCTACCTTTGGTCGTTGTCGTCACTGGTCAGCGAGTTGCCGCTGCAGACGCTTTCGGCCAGGACTTTTCGCAGGTGGGATCGGATGCGGAACAAGTATTTGTCGATAGCGCGGGTGCCACCAAAGTTTGGCTGTTCGATGACGAAAACGTGGTTTTCGGACCAACGACATTGATCGACAAACTGCTCGGCGAACATGCCGGTAACGGCGGTTTATTATTGTCCACGAGGTCGAACCAAGAAGCAGCGATTTCTGGTAAAGGGTTTATTTCACCAATCCGCCCGACGTTTAAAACGTTCCTGGGGCCGATGCGCGCCATGGGTCCGGAGGTAAACAACATCATTAAAGCCGTCGACGCGTTGGATCGGTTTGATTTTGCAATGGATTTGACTGCGGCGGAGTTGGGCTCAGGTAATTTTTCGTTCTCGGATTCAACAAGGGCTGCTGAATTCCGAACACAACTGATTGACTACGCCAAATCCATGTCATCCGTCAATCAAGGATTTTCCATGCCCAGCGACATGGATGACATGGCGGTCCAGAGTTCAAAACAGCTGCAAATTTGGCCCAAGGTAATGTCGGAAATAACCCAGGACGGATTGTCAGTCACGGCAAACCAACGGAATGTGGCGATCGTTGTGCGGCGTCCGCGCAGCCTTGACGATTTATTGACGGCGATGGTGGACGACGCGAAATCACTCGCAATTTTAAGTGAGCGTTCGGAAAGGCTCCAACGAGTCGGGCATGCTCTTTTGTCTTATTATGAAGTCAATCGAGAGTTCCCTTTACCAACTTGGTCCGTTGCGCCCGATGAAGGCAAATTCAGTTGGCGCGTGGCCGTACTCCCATTACTTGGTCACGAAGAAATATACAGTCAATTTAATCTCAATGAGTCTTGGGATAGCCCCCACAATATGCGCGTCGCAGAAAACATTCCACCCGAATACTTGACTCGAATCGAAGTGATTGGTGGTCCAGATGGACCGTTTGTCGAAGGGCGGGCGCTCACGCTTGAAAATGTCACCGACGAACATGAGGCGACGGTAATGATCGCTGAGGCACCACCCGCTGATGATTACCTGTGGCATCGCCCATCCTCGATTCCCTTCGCAAAGAACGATGGTTTGCCGCAATTGGGAATGCAAAACGAAAGTGGCGTATTGGTCGTGACTTTTTCCGGAGAATTAAAAACGCTTTCGCGCAAATCGGTACCGAGCTTCCGAGCTGCGTTGACTCATAATGCCGGCGACCGCGTCGGGCGGCAAGGTTTCCAAAGATGATCTGCTTGACCTGTGCGCGTGTCGGGCTGGAACGATTAAGATGAGAGTGCCGAAACGAATGACCAACGCTCTTCGAGCGACGGATACTCTTGCCGTAAGAGAGCCTATCGCCAGCCATTTTTTAAACAGGACGACTGGCAATACTTGGTAGGTTCGACATTCCAAACCTGACGGTCTGTATGCGGAATCCCGAGAATACGTCGCTTTGTTCGTTCGAAAATTGACTTCTCATCGATGATCTTGTTCTTTAGCGACGACTGGATTGAGAAATGCACTCAGACTCAACTGTTCTTTCGACGGCAAATGCAAGAGAGTTTGATCGTTTGGCGATCGAGGTGTTTCATGTGCCAAGTTTGCTGCTGATGGAAAATGCTGCGCGCGGATGTACTGATGCGTTGGAAGCGTGGTCACGAAGTGATGTGCTCCCGCTTGAGCAACGTGTAGTCATTGTATGTGGGAGGGGAAACAATGGCGGCGACGGATTGGCCATAGCACGCCAGCTCGTGACACGAGGCTACCAAGTGGACATCGGGCTGTTGGCGGACGAAGACGAACTTTCATCGGACGCTGCCGTGCATTGGAAAATTGTCAATGCATTGAATTTATCATGCCGAATTTTCGGGAATCCCCAAGCTTTGGACTCGGGAACCGAATTTCAGGAATGGCTGGAACAAAAGCCTTGCGACTGGATCGTCGACGCAATTTTAGGGACTGGAATTCGCCTGCCGCTTGCTGGCGGGCTACAGCAAGTGATACGGGCGATCAACAAAAACCAAGCCAAAAAACTGGCCGTTGATCTTCCCACGGGTTTGCAGGGAGACGCTGTTGAACCGCAAAATGCTGCAGACAACCCGATAGTTCTCGCAGACTTTACGGTCACTTTTGTTGCGAGAAAGCCAATAATGGCAACGGACTTTGGAAAGAAATACTGTGGATTGATAAAAGTTGTCGATATTGGGGTGCCTCTGGATATTGTCGGCAAGACCATCGAGGAGATAAACTAACCAATAATTGGCGCGTGGAGTTACGGCGGTGAAATCCCGGTCGGCTCAATCGGCGAAAATCTGAGCCGCGAAGGAACTTTGAGTTGTTGGAGACTTTGTATGTTCGATTGGAAAGTGATTACATTGTGCGCTATCACTTTTTTATTTGCATTGCTCATTGGAACGTTCGTTGAATATATCGTGCATCGATTGATGCATGCGGGAAAATTGTTTTACAAAATTCATGCGCAGCACCACCAAGCGAACCAAGGGCAGGGGTGGCTTTGGGAGTTTCGTGACTACTACTTGCCATCATTACCGATTTCTATCGTCGGCTTTATCGTCTTTTGGATGCTTTGGGGCTTGTATCCTGGAGCCAGTTTTTTTGTTGGCTGTTTTCTGTACGCTGCGCTGGCCGCCTATGCGCATCAGATACAACACGAGCGACCAGAATTGTGCTTTTGGATGGCACGGCCGGTGCATTACCTGCACCATAACGGCAAAATGTGGCATCATAACTTCGGTATTTTAGTCGACTTCTGGGACAGGATATTCGGAACCTATAAACGAGTCGATCCTCCCGAGCACGCGCAGCGGAAACGAGGCCCGTTAACGGCCTACTTCAAAATCAAGTGGTTTTAGAAATGGGGCGGGGGCCATTTCCTTGTCTTGATGCGCGATCATGTGGCTTATCGGAATGGCCGGGAACAGTTGGAGTCCTGGTTCGTGGCACCAAAGTTCCAGCGCCGCGGCGCTGGACGGAGACCGGTCGACCACGCTAAAGCGCGCTATCGCGAGTTAGCAGTGGATGCCAATGAGTAACACGCTGCTGCTCGAACCTTCCAAGAAGCGGGCGGATTCATCAAGAAAGGGTGGACAGAACTTGACGACCGTTGGGGACCATCTCCACTATTGCACCTGAACTTGGCCACATCGAAGCAGCGACCATTAGGCCTGGGAAGGCATGAACACGTATTGCGGAAGTTTGGCTCAGCAACCAACTCGACTCGCTAACAACTAGAAGCCGGTTGGCCCTTATTCACGTTGTCCGTTTGCTTTTTCGGCGGCTTGTTAGGGACCATCCCGCTCGATGTCTGTACTTCTTTCCCAATTAGGACCGCCGATCTTCCATTTCATAGCACGCTGCAGCGGTTCGATTCGCAATACGATTTCGCCGTCTTGAAAAATCCTAACCGTGCCGCTTGTTTCGCTGACGGCAATTGCAATGGCCTTAGAGTTCTTGCTAATCGCCGCTCCGTAGTAGTGCCGCGAGCCAAGCCCAGTCGTCATCGTTATGTCCACTGGATTCGTGTCGATAATGCGACACGCGGATTCGACGGTGCCATCGGATGCGACCACGAAACAGCCGTCCATCTGCGCAATTTCCTTAATGCCCTCGCGCACCCCCTTGTCCAGGATGTTTCGTTCTTTTCTGGTGTAGCCTTTGACGGGATCAAAGCCCGAGGGACGACTATGCTCTAGCACTTTGCGGTGGTCACCCACGACGAACATTGTTCCGACCGGTTTACCTTCGCGCCCTTCGCGTCCGATTTGGCATGCCAAATCCACCACCGCCTTTAAAGTCTCCAGGGGAACATTCGTTTCCAACTTTTGGAGGTCGCGCGCCGTCAATCGACCCAAGCGTTCGTTCAGCTTAATCACACTCAACGTATCCAATTCGTCGGTATCAAAGTTACTATAGACCGCGACTACCGAGGACCCCGCCATGACGAACTCACTGGCGATCGAATCGAGTATGGATTGTGTTAAACGATCTTGAATCGAAGCTTCATGGATATCAAAGTGAACTGTATCCAAACCGGCTTCCGCCGCTTGGGCCAAAAGCTCTTTAGAATGGCTGGCGATAATTACACGCGTTCGGGAGAAGCTTCGGCTGAGAAGCTCCCATCGTACGTCAGTATCCAACAGGAAAATAACGGCGTCAGCCCCAGTCGCTTTGGCAACGATTGAGGCTGATTCGATCAATGATTCAAAAACAGTTAGATTCTTGGTCACAAGAAGCGAAAATCTCAATTAAAACAATGGTGCCCGCCAAATCATTCCCCAATTCGAAGGGAGTTGAGCAAAACTTGGTCTCCCACCGCAGATGCCCCGGTACACGGGCCTCGGTTAACCGCGAAATTGTGTTAGCACATGAACTGTAGTGCGTGTTTCGCCTTTGTGAAGTGCAACTTTCACCAAGAATTCCGCTCAAAACGATCGAGAGAATCAACAGTCCAACAAATTTAACCGATTTTGCCCAACCAGACAATGCAACCGGATTGATCATTGCGCCTATATCAGTCGCATGGACTTTCGACGCAACCGCAGAAGCCGAATTCGAATTGGTCAAGAATGCCCGACAGCTTGCGTCTTATATTTCGTCGTTCTCGATCGTCTAGCTACGAATTCGAGCATGAGTTCCTTGATGAATTCAGCTTGAACGATGTCTCAGCAAGTGGTTCGACAGGAACTCCTCATGAGAAGCGAACCAAAATTCAATGAACTTACAATCGTCCTATCTGGTAAACATTGCATGCAGGGATTAACCGGACGATCTATTAACGGGCCACGCCTGGGAAACATCAGCAGTAATCTTGACCTAGAATTTTCGTACTTGTTTACCGTTCCAAAGATTGATCTTGGCAGAAAAGTAATGGATC
>CALMEE010000138.1 GCA_937862885.1 uncultured Planctomycetaceae bacterium | reverse complement strand
CGGGCGTTTCCTCAATTGAAAATCCATCGCCGCGACTGGGTGATCGCTCGCGTTATGCTGCCTAATGAACACGTCTTCTGAAAACCCGGCTCGACTATCCAAGCTTATAGAGCAGGGCGAGGAAGTGCTTCGAACGCACCGTCCGAACTCCCCCGGCGTAATCGGCTTTCCAACTCTGGACACAGAGGCTTTCTATGCTTGGCAGACTAGGTGTGTTGCATTCTTACAGCAGGTGGTTGGAACAAACCATACGTACACAAAGCAATATACCCAGTCCGTGACTGAGCCATATACAGGTGCCACAAAAGCCGGCATTGGGATTCTCAAGGCTGCTCTTGCGGATCTTTGCGATGGATTTCTAGATCAGTCACCTCCAGTGAATCCGCTTCGTCACGTCGAAAACATTTGTGACAAATTTCATCAGGTTGCCCGAACAATTCGATCTCGTCATGGCGCTCGACCAACACTTGAGGTTTCCGATGAATACGATGTCCAAGACCTGGTCCATTCACTCTTGTTCATTCATTTTGACGATGTTCGACCCGAAGAGGTATCACCAAGTTACGCGGGCAAATCGTCGCGGATGGACTTTCTGCTAAAAAATGAACAAATCGTTGTTGAAATCAAAAAAACTCGGGCCGGACTCGGCGCCAAAGAGATCGGCACTCAATTGATTGAGGACATTGAACGATACAAGACTCATCCGGACTGTAAACTTTTGGTTTGTTTTGTTTATGACCCTGAAGGCCTTGCTGGCAATCCGCGAGGAATTGAGAATGATCTGAATCGTGACAATGGACCGTTTCCAGTTCGAGTGTTGATCCGTCCTTAGCACAAACTGGCAGCATAACAATGCGTTGAACACGAAGCCGCGGTAGCCGGGCGGTTTTGGAATGGAACATCACTTGCCGCGGCTCGGTTAACGCGGCCGTTCTGCTTGATAAGTGAACCCAATACCGCTTGTCCATGTCCAGCATTACAGCAAGGGAATTGGGGATAATGAACAACGAAAAATCAAAGATCACCGCGACGCGGCACGTTAACGTGTTTGCCGAATTGTCGCATGGTAATGGAGTACTCTTGGAGAACGCAAAAGAGCGTCGTCCCGGCTACCACTATGAAACGCTTGCATCGGTAATCATGGCTGCGTTCAAGTTCGAGGCATTTCTCAATCACATCGGGTTTCTTGTTCTACCATTTTGGTCGGCTATAGAACGATTGCCGCACAAGAACAAGCTTGAGATTTTGGCGACGCATCTGAACGTAGAAATCGATTCCGGGAAGCGACCATTCCAGACGCTGACTGCGCTGTTTCAAGCTCGTGATGGCATCGCCCACGGGAAGCCAGAACTGATTGAAACCGTCGCTATCAAAGACGGATTGCCAAATGAACTCGATGCGGAGAAACCGCAAACAAAATGGGAATCGATTTGTACGCTCGAGTTTGCGGAGCGTGCATACGAAGACACGGAGCAAATTGCTGTACTATTTTGGAACGCATCTGGTCTCGATACACTGGAGTTTCGAAGAAACGGTTTCTCTTATTCGATCTCGTCAATCCAATGATCGAGCAGAACAAAGCGTTGGACACGGAGCTGCGGATTGGGCGGCATTGTAACGGAAAGTTTACTTGCCGCGGCCCGGTCAACGCGGTCGTTACGCGGGTTAAAACTCCAGATTTTTGCGCGTGCAAGACTGTTGCGATTGCAGAATATTTGCGCGTGACAATGGTTGCGCTTGCCGATTGTTGCGCGTGGTCGGTGATTTGCGGCCGGGATCTGTTGGATGCTTGCGGAAACTGGCGAATGACAGAGAATTCGACAGGGCAGATTTGGTCGGTGGTGGCGGCAAGGCCAATGCCGGCGGCCAATTGAAGCAAATTTGCGCGGTCATAAAATTTAATCACTTGAAAACACTTCGCGCTTCGCCGACAATGTCACCCAGGAGAACGGAGTGCGCGCTGTCGGCAACCATGCTGCGACCAGCAGTCCTTGCCCTCCGGCACTTCCCAAAAATAAAAAACTAAACCCCAAAAACCCGCGTAACAAAGCGATGCACCCAAGTCGCGGAACCGGGCGTTTCCTCAATTGAAAATCCATCGCCGCGACTGGGTGATCGCTCGCGTTATTTGCTCAAGGCGATGCTGCTACTATGCCAAGCGATTTTTGGAAACGAAATACTTCACCCAAGACACAGAAGAGGATCGCCAAACTCGCGACGTTGATGGACGCTGATCACAAGGCGATTCAGATCCTCTTTAGTTCCATGTGGGATCTTGATTCGGAATATGGAATGTGGATTGATCAAGACGATACGCCGACTGATGCCGTCGCATATCTTGTAGAAAGCGGCTTGGTTCCACCTTCATTTAGTATCACTCCTCAAGCCCTGATAAAACGACTCGCGAAGTCGCACGCCGCGATTAAAAAACAGAATGTTGCGAACGCTTTTGTTTCCAGTCTTTACGATCAGCGGCCCGACTTTCGTTCTATTCTGGGAACATACGCATGTTTTTATGGATGCACTGACGCCTCATTGATCACTGCACTCACAACAAAGTCTGGGGTCACGGGCCTTGAAAACTCGAAAACGAAGTTCACTGTGTCTCCCCATCGTGACGCGGCCTTACGTTTCCTCCGGTCAAACTCAATGGAGCATGATAATGCCGTTGTCGCACTGCTGGAATTTGAGGCGTTCCGCCGACTCGCTGTGTCGGCACCAACAGACGATGCCGTCAGAATTCTAGTTGATTCATTGAATGCGATCCGATCGTTGCCGAAGAGCGCACAGCTTCAAGACCTTCTAAAGTCAATCCAAATCATTCGTGGTAACAAGCAAGACCGTCGGCACATCCTTGAAACCTTTGCGTATTGCGACATACTGCGCCCCCGCACGTCATTTCTCAAAAAATATCATCGCCTAGAAGATTGCTCACTCCCAAATCATCACTACAAAGCCGAGTGGATGTACCCAGCATGCTGGTGGACGGGCAAAAATGGTGTCAACGAAAAGGCGGTGGAAATGTGGTTCGGCCACCTGCTCTGATAAGAGCAAATAACAAAACGCTGAACCCGAGTTGCCGATGGCGGGTTCTTGAAATGGACGCTCGCCCGCGGCAACCGGGTTAGCGAAGTCGTTACGCGGGTAAAAACTCACGACTGTTGCGCTTGCAGAATTTTTGCGCGTGACAATTGTTGCGCTTGCCGATTGTTGTGCGTGGTCGGTGATTTGCGGCGGGGATCTGTTGGATGCTTGCGGAAACTGGCGAA
>CALMEE010000137.1 GCA_937862885.1 uncultured Planctomycetaceae bacterium | reverse complement strand
AAGGCCTCGCCATCTTGAGCACGGGCCATTCGCATCGTCCGCAGCTTCTCAGCCAGATTGATGGCACGAGCCCAGTGGTGAAATTCATGCTCGATCCGCTGATTGGCTTCCGAGTCATTGGTCAAAAGCTGGAGCTTCGGGCCAGTCCCAATCGCATCATTGGCCAAAGTCAACACGATGCCCCGTGCGTAGCTGTTGTTGGCCACTTCATAGCGGGCTCGATTGCGAAGGACTCGGCGGACTTCACGGCTGTTGGCTGCATTGGCCGATAAACCATCCGCATTCCGCCAATGACGTCGGTTGTCCTCGTTGGTGGCGGCCGCATCGTACTTTGCTCGCAGCACTCGAACGGCTTTCGTTGAGTGCCTGGAGGTCGCGCCTCGGGCCAAGAGTCTTGTTAGCCAGTTGACCATTAGGATGCTCCTGGCGGGACAAGTTTATTGAACTGCAAGCCACGACGCTTCGATTTGATCGCCTCCTTGGAGGTCAAGTACTTATCCGCAGCGATCTGATCGGTGAGCTTGTGTTGCTCGACAGAACCAGCGTCGCCAGCAGCTTTGGCTGGGCCTTTCGCGTTTTCGGTGATTGTGTCTTTGAGATCGTCTGGCATAGCTGCGTAATGCGAAAAACGAGGAGCCCGGTCGAGAGGTACCCGGCGATGAGCAGACTTGCTCGAACCGGACTGACTCCTCCACGTTTACCTATGCCGTCGAACATGCCCTTTGCGCGCGAAGCGGACCGATTCGGGCAGACATTGCTACATGTAGCAATCTATTTTTGGGGAGACTCGAATGTGACCACTTTTCGGCCACAGTGCCGACACACTTTTCGCCGGCGGATACGACCGTCGACCAGCGGTTCCGTATGTGTTGTGACGAAATGCCGGCAGGCGCATTTTGGGCAGACGATGCCTTTGCATGCTGTTGGCTTCGGTTCGTTTTTCATCCTCGCCGCCTCCGTTGCAGCTCGGCGAAACTGACTCGCTGCCGGGTTTCCAGTCCGGGACTTGTGCCCGTTGCTTCCAGCGACACACCTTGGATCGAGCCTGCTACAGCACAACCGACGATACAGTCAAACCAATGGTTGTCTGGTCGCTCAGGTCGAATTTTCCATTCGTCGACCGTCCGCCCTCGGCCTTCAGTCTTGACGCGATACTCGGCAGTCAAATGCTCGGCGAAGAGTCGATGTTGTTCCGGACTATCACCAAACAGCGACAAGCAGCCGCGGTCCCCCATCGGCACCAGCAACCGAGCTTGGATGAACGACTTCCAGTAGTTTGTGTCGTAAATGACATGCCGAACGGCGCGTTTGCCTTTCACATTGGGCATCCGCCAGTTGTGACCGACGCGATCACCGGGCTTGCGTTTGTATTCGGAGAACGGTTGGCTCGAGGCACCGACAAATCGTCCGTGACTGGGTAGCAAGATGCCGGCGTGAGATGACTGCCGGCAAAACTGGTACACGATATCGGTCGATGAGCCCCAGTTGGCATCGATCAGACAGCGTTCGATTCGCAAGTGGGCACCGTCATCTCGACGCCATTCGCGCGACAGGTAACTGCCCGTCAGTTGCTCCAGTCCGCCGTAGATCGCGCCCTCCAATCCGCTGGCCTTGGTTGCCATTGGCAGCGTGTACCGAGCATCGCGGAGTGTGAAGTACGGTCGTTTTTGATCCGGAAAGGCTCCATAGTCGATGACGTAACCCGTGAAGTCTTCGTTCCAGGCCGCCACGACGTAAAACAGCAGATTGCCTTGGACGTCAATGAACATAGTCAGATGATTGGTTTCCAGCGGCAGTTCACCTCGTTTCATTCGGTTGAATTTAGCGGCAACCTGGTCGGCCGACAGTTCCGCTTCCAGCCCAGTCACCTCGGGCAGTGGTTCGTTCTGATATTCGGCGAAGAAGGCCGCTTCGTCCTGCAGCCGGAGGTTCATCGCATGTTGGATTGCCGAGGCCTCGTCGTGATTGAACCGTTCGGGCCATGCGATCACTGCACCAGCGTCCATGGCCGTTTGATTCTCGATGTAGAACGCGGTGGCCAAACTCAGATCGCCATGCGCCCGCAAGCTCCCCGCTCGAACTTCCGTATAACGCTGCCAGAGTCGTTCATTTTCCGGAAAGGAATAAACCATCTTGGTTCGTTCGCCGTTCCATTCGGGATGCTTGTCGCGGGAGAGAATGTTGTCGGCCATGTCGCTAGGGCGAATCACCGTACATGGCATGATGCCGGAGATCTTTTTGCCGGGACCGGCGAGACCAAGGATTGCTCCGGCCAGAATACTCTCACGCGTGGCACACTGCGAAAGCGAACGAGCGGACTCATCAGTTTGCGGGTCGTCGATCACGACCAGCGAAGGCCGGACCGTCTTACCGTCCGACCGTTTATACTTCATTCCGCGAATCCGGCCTGTGATTCCAGCCACCTTGATGATCGCACCGCTGGCGATGCTGCCGGGAATAGTCGGCATGACGATTTCTCGTGCCGTCCAGCCGATATGGGTTCGTTGGCCTTTGTAGAGTTGGCCATTGCAGCGGTTGGCGATGCCGTCCAACGATTGGATCGGATACAACACTTCGGGATAGTCTTCCAGCAGCAGATCATTACCATCGAGTTCCATCTTGATCGACTCGAGCATATCCATGGCATGCCCTTCGTCGCTGCCGATCAGACAGACGAAATCCCGATGGCCATTGAGCACCGCCCAGATGCAGGCACACTCGCAGATGGTCGTTTTGCCTGAACCTCGCGGCATCGCCATCGAGAACAGACCACCGCGTAACACCGCCTGTTCAATGCGAGCGATTACCTTGAGGTGATCGTTCGACCAAGGCAGATGAAAAGTCAGCGGAAAGTAAGCCTCGCAGAAGTATCGAAAGTCGGTAGCGGCCTGTCTCTTGCGGTCGATGTTGACCACTGCCGGAAGTTCACCGATGTCTCGACCGGCCAGCGCGAGCGCGGCGTTACGAGCCCGAGCCCGTTCCTTCATCTGCTCATAGCTGTCGACATTCGAATCGGGCTTGGGCTCATGTCGAATCTGAATCAACCAGGCGATGTAGCGCAGCAGATCGACATGCCGACCATCGCCGATCCGCATACCAGCTCGGGAGCGATGACGGTGGAGTTGTCGTTCGTTGATGACCTCGCCCAGCGGTGTCGAGTTGAGGAGGCGGCACAATTCGCTGGGTCGCAGTTTTCGTGGATCAGTCGCCATGGCCCATCTCCTTCAGTAACCAGGCGGCATAGCCCACGAGGCTCAGTGTGCCATCCGCATTCGATGGCGCACCGTCGGCGATGTCTTGTTCGATTTGGGTAACCGGAACCTGAATCTTGGCGGCGGCCGACAGAAGTTTGGCAGCTTGCGCGGGTGTCAGGCGGTTGGGGTCCATTGAGGGTCGCTGCTCGGCCATCATGCCCCCACTTTCCAACATTGGCCACAGGTTCGCACTGTTTGGCCACAGTCGCGAACTCGGGTCAACTTCGCCCAATGTTTGGCCAGTTTTTGGGCCACGACACGGGCCAATTTTGGCGAACGTGTGGCCTCAAAAAAAACATGCAGATTCCTGGCGAAAACATGCAGAACTTGGCTTGAGGTTTCCAAACATGCATGGCTCATGTGTGTCACGCGAAGCGAGTTACGCCTCGCAATACACAACGAACCAACGCAAAAGGAAACCACAGAATGAACGCCAACAACATCGCCTTCGGAATCGAATTCGAGACCACCCTGCCAGAGTCCGACACCACGCCGATTGGCCCGTACCACAACGGATACCAAGTACCTTGGCTGCCAACCGGATGGCGAGCCGAACGGGACTCGAGCATCAAGACCTTCGCCCCCAACCGCAAGGGATGCGAATTCGTAAGCCCCAAGCTGCGAGGCTACGAAGGGATGAAACAGGTCGAAGGTGCCATCGACGCGATCAACGCCCACGGCGCGAAGGTCAACGAATCCTGCGGGCTGCACATCACCATCGAATGGAACGGCGACGCGGCCGCCTTGGCCAGATTGATTTCCCTCGTAGGAAACCACGAACGGGCCATCTTTGCCAGCACCGGCACCAAACGACGCGAACGGAACATCTACAGCAAGAAGATCAAACAATACGGGAACAAAGACGACGCCAAGCGACGCTGCGAAGCGGATCGCTACCACCTGCTGAACCTGACCCACCTGGCCGCCGGAAAGAACCGGATAGAATTCCGGGCCTTCGCCGGAACGCTCAACAAAGAGAAGGTGGTCGGATACCTGCAAATGTGCCTGGGATTGGTCGAACTGGCCCTGAACACTCGACGCTGCAGCGATTGGGAATACGAGAAACGCGAAGGGACCCGCAGCTGTTGGGATCGACCCGAAGCGGGTGAAGGCGAAACGGAACTCAACCGCCTGTACTACCGGCTGGGATGGACCAAAGGCTGGTACAAGGGAGCGCTTCGCGACAAACGATTCGGCGAACTTTCCCAAGACGGCCAAACCTGCGATTGGAAAGCCGCCAAGGCAAAGCTTCTGGAAATGGCCCATAAATACGACCGGGCTGCTTGATCCCGTACCCAACCTCGCCAGGCCGGGAACGACCACCCGGCTTTCTTTCGTTTGGCCACGACGACGCACTGTTTCGCCACTGTCGCGTTGTTCTCCGCGGCTCGATAAGAAATCGCCTTCTCCACAGATTTCGCCACAGATCGCGAATGTTTGCGAATACCGATTACCAAGCGTCATAAGTAATGAAAGGTACGAATGTTTCTCACGAAAAGAAACTTCCAAAATTCCAGCGAAATCTTTCGCCACCGCGCTTGATGTTCTTCGAAACCCATGGCTCATGTGTGTGTGTTGGAACGAAAAACGCATCTTTAAACCAAACGGAGAACAAACATGAAACGAGAACGCAAACCCAACCTCAACGCCGAAGCCGCCTACGAGAATGCTCACTTGGTCGCCCAAGACTTGCTCGAACGGGTCAAGGAACTTTTGTTCGACATGCCCGCACCAGGCAACGACGAACATCCCATCCACTGGGGACACGTCGGAGACATCAACCATGTCAACGGGCAACTTTCGGAACTGATCGCATTTCTTGACGGAAGCAACCACTAATTCATTACCCACACAGGAGACCAAACCATGACCATCGACGAATTGATTGAAAGACTGGAAGAGTATCGCGACACGCTGGGGGGCGAGGCCAAGGTGCTGCTGATGACCCAACAACAGTGGCCATTTGAAAACGACATTTGCGGAATTGTCTCGGGCGAGGAGATCAACGATAGCCAAGACGACGACGACCGGGACGACGGGGACGTCGAGGATGAGGCCGTGGTCTACATCGTCGAGGGTGGCCAACTTCGCTACGGAACCAAGCGAGCTTGGGACATTCTTGGCCGCTGATGGCGGACAAAACGCGAAGGGTGAAAAACATTCTGGAATTCCTCCGGAATCCTTGCCTGGAGCGCTTGATGTTTCCCAAAACGCATGGCTCATGTGTGTTAACGCGAAACGATTCACCAACAACCAACCGGAGAAAACAAGATGACCACGCACGACCTCGACCTGACGATCACCAAGATTTCCAACCGAAACCCCAACGCTGGCGGCTCTTGGGTGCAAGGCAAAATCAACGACGAATACCGCTTCGACGCTTTGGTATTCGCCGAACATGCCGAGAGCGAAGACTACGAACTGGGACGTAGCAAAATTTCCAAACTTTGGGTCCAACGGATCGCGGATCGCCAAACCATGTTCAACTTCGACCGCGGCTTGGACGTACCCGCCGCCAATACCGAGACGCAGGTGATTGTGGATTTTCTCTGCATGGGATTGGCAGATTTGGTCTTCGGAACCTAAGCCGAAATCCCGTCGCGATCGGGATCGTCGATCGGTGGTTCGATCGGCCTGACGATGGCAGCCAACCGTCAACCGTTTTTTGGAGAGACTCAAATGAAAAAGGCAGAAGTGCAGGTCGGTGCCCAGTACTGGGCGAATGTTTCGGGAAAACGCTGCGAGGTTCGTATCGATGCGGAACGACCGCGAGGGGGTTGGGATGCCACCAACCTGGCGACCGGAAAACGGATCGTCATCAAGAGCGCCCAGCGTTTGCAAGACGAACCAAGGCGGCGTGGGCGACAGGCCAAGGTGACCACCGAAGGGAACATCACAATCGTCGAGAACGAACCGGCAACGATAGAAACCATTGGCGGCGAATCCACGACGGCCGTAGGTGTTCTGAAGAAGCCCCGCAAGCCAAAAACCGTGTCGGCCGATGCTGGCGAGAAGAAGCTGAGCTGTATGGCGGCCGCGCTCAAAGTTCTGTCGGAATCGGCGGAACCGATGAACGCCAAAGAGATGATCGACGCGATGGAGGCCAAAGGCTACTGGACCAGTCCCGGTGGCAAGACGCCCCACGCGACGCTCTACAGCGCGATCCTGCGGGAACTGGCCCGAGGGGACGAATCCCGCTTTGTCAAAACCGAACGAGGCCGTTTTGTTGCCCGCTAGTCGCCAGGCTGGATTGGCACTCGCGAGCCGCATACGACCAGCCCCACGCTCGTCGCCATTAATCGCCCCACGTTCGCCACGTGTGGGCGTTTTCTCGTGGCTTGGCCGAACAGGCGGGAAAGTGCAGACGACGCGACACGGGCCAACGTGGGCAACATTTCGGGAACGCCGAGAATTCTGAAAATTCCTCGCATGTTTTTTCCACCGGCTATTGATGTCTTTCAAAACGCATGGCTCATGTGTGTTGTCGGATAAACGATTCCATTTCATTTCCCCACAGGAGAACAAACGATGAACGACACGACCAACAACTCCACCGAAGAAGCCATTCTCGAACACCTCCGCCGCTTGGAATGGATGATTCCCGACACCAAGCGACGCCTGGCCAAGGCTGCCGACCAAATGCTCTGGCGAGCTCAAAAGGCGGTCGAAGATTCGAAGGCCATGTTGGCGGACGAACCTTGCACGATGAACTGGATGGAATTCGCCGAGGGAGACCTGCGGGAGGCGAAAGAAGCCAAGGCCGAATTGACCAAGCTGTACGAACAGCAACGCATGCTGACCTTTTTCTTGGGCAAGGAATAGCCAAACCCGTGCAACCGAATCGGGCCAAGGATGGCCATTTTCGGAATTCATGCCAGATTCTGGAGAAGCTGGCTTGATGTTCCTAAAAATCCATGGCTCATGTGTCATGAACGAAACGCATTGTTGCGAAACGCAGAACCCCCAACCCCAACGGAGAACCAAACGATGACCACGAAACAAGACCAATTGAAAACGATCTTCCGCACGATGAACGCTCACCAAGCTCAAGAGATTCGCGAAGCCTACTACAAGGCGGTCGAAGGCCTCCAATCTTTGGCGGAGGCTCTCGAGATCGCCGACGCCCAACAAGAAAACACCGCCGGCCCGCTTCTCGACGAACACTTCATCGCCATCGAAGCGGTCGAGGCCATGAGCAAGAGCCTGCTGGGACGCATTCTGTAACTTCATCCATCTCAACCCAAGAGCACATACCATGAAGAGTAACCAAATTTCCGCTGGTACCCGAATCCGACTCCTCTCGATGCCTGATGATCCGAACCCGATCGCGCCAGGCACAACCGGAGTCGTCACCGACATTCGCGAAGTCGGCGTCGGCCAAGATCGCTGGCTGCAGATTGATGTGGACTGGGACAATGGCCGGCAATTAATGCTGGCCAGTCCTCCCGATCGGTTTGAGGTCATCACGACGCCACCGTCTCGGCTGCTATAACCCGAGTTGCCTTCTTTCCGGTGAACTTCTCCCACCGTTCGACGATCACGTCACAATAGAGCGCATCAAGCTCCATCAGAAACGCTTTCCGTCCTGTCTGCTCGCAGGCAATCAGCGTCGATCCGCTGCCGCCAAACAGGTCTAGCACGTTGTCGCCGGTCAGTGATGAATACTGGATGGCCCGGACAGCCAATTCAACGGGTTTCTCGGTCAAGTGGACCATCGATTGCGGATTGACCTTCTTGAGGTGCCACAGGTCGGTGACGTTGTTGGGACCATGGAACTTGTGCCCCGCACCTTCTTTCCAGCCATAGAAGCAGATCTCAAACGCCCCCATAAAATCTTTCCGTGTGAGGACGGGATGCAGTTTGTCCCACACGACCGCCTGGCTGAAGTACAGCCCGGCCTCGGCCAACGGTCGCGGGTAGTTGCCGAGATTGGCGTACCCGCCCCAAATGTAGAACGAACCGCCCGGTCGCAACACACGCGAGGCGTTGTTGAACCAGGCTTGCAGCATGTCGTCGAAGGCAGCATCAGTTACGAAGTCGTTAGCCAGGGGGCGATCCTTCGCTCGTAGCTTCTTCTGTGTCGGCTTGGCCTTTTCCGGATGTCGCTCGAGGTCGAATTTTTGGTGATGAGTCTTGGGGGCTGCAAACGAACTATTGCCAGCGGCAATGGCATTGTTCGATCTGGGTTCGACCTTGACGTTGTACGGCGGGTCCATGTTCACCAGATCGATCTTCGCACCGGCGAGCAACAGATCGAGATGTTCCGGATTGCAGGAATCGCCGCACATGAGGCGGTGGTCGCCAAGAATCCAGATATCACCGGGCTGGGTCGTGGCGGCATCCGGCTGGGCCGGGATGTCGTCCGGATCGGTCAGCCCCTCCTGGATTCCTGGATCAAGCAGCTTGGCCAGTTCCTCCGCGTCGAATCCAAGTAACCCCAGATCGTAATTGCAGGCATGCAGTTCGCTTATCTCGATTGGCAACAATTCGAGATTCCACTCGGCCAATTCGGCCGTTTTGTTGTCGGCGATCCGGTAGGCCTTGATCTGCTCCGGGGTCAAGTCTTTGGCGACATGCACGGGGACCTTTTCCAGGCCCAAGTGCAAGGCGGCCTTGTACCTCGTATGACCGCAGATGATCACGTCATCGTTGTCGACCACGATCGGTTGGCGAAAGCCAAATTCCCTGATTGAGGCAGCGACTGATTCCACGGCATCATCGTTGATCCGCGGGTTGTTCGGATACGGCTGAATGCTGCTGAGGGGTTTGAGTTCGATTTTCATGATTGGTTGTCTCCTTACGAAACGGGTTGAACGAAAACAGGATGCACATCAAAACGAGGAACCAAACGAGGTTCCAAAAAAAACGTTCGATGCCTTTGGCGGCAGGAAAGATGGTCTCTCTCCAGACGCTTGTGGGTGGTGTTGGTGTTGATTCAATTTCAGGCATGAGTAACTCAATTGGTTTTCGTGTTGGGCTGTTGAATATCGATACGCGTGTGTGCGACGACTTCCTCGCAAAGCTGTATAAACTCCACATTGGTCAAAGTGCCCTTTGAGCGATTCACATCACGGTGCAGAATCTGTGTGTTTTCGATCAGATGTTCACCTCCGAGACGGATGGGTATGACGTGATCGAGAGAAGCTAAATCCGGTGTCAGTGCCCGGCCTGTAAGGGCACAGCAACAATGTTGGTAGTCCAACAGACGCATGACGTTGTCTGTTGAAACTGGACCTGTGGGTTTACTTAATGCTGTCGACGTTGCTTCGGGATGTAGCGGCTCCCTCCACTCATTCGACGTGTTGCCCAGAGATACCAATCGTCCCTCTTTGCACGGTTGTGCCTCGTTGCTGACTGCTTCGCTGCTCGACATGCAAATTCCCGCCAAGTCTGCCTTGGAACATGATTGCTCTCCCCCTTTGCTGGAGGGCGACTCAAACGAATTCGCCATCCCTGTACCATGCTGTGTGCTGCTCTCGACCATGGCACGGCAAGCATCAACGCGTTTCGCCGGTCGACTCCCAGGCGTGCGACAAGTCTTTTTGCCGCTGTGATCCAACCGTTCGATTTGTTCATTCATCGATTACTCCTGTTAGTTCGGACTTGTAAAAAAAACTGTCTCGTGCTTTGCGGCTGTTCCCGCGTGCGTCTTCCGTCGATTTTGGCCCGGAAGTACCTATAACCCCAGGGTCAAAAGTGTTGCAAAATCGTACTGCCGCAAAATCGTACAGCTGCCGCAAAATGCTACTGATTGCCCGGCTCGCAACGTGGGCCCCACACGTGCCACGTGTCGCGATATCGCTCAGGCTGGCCCAGATACGCGAGGTCTTGTTACCGTGCGCCACGCAGGCCAAGATAGGCGATCGTGAGGGCTTATTGGACAGAAAGCCTTTCAACCGGCAGAGCCCCTGATTGGTGCCAAATAGGCTCGAAGAGAGTGCCGGATTTCTAATACCGCAATACATCAATATTGCACCCCCCCTCACATATACACGCGTGCGCGGGCATATACGCGTGGGTATATGATGTATTGATGTATTATTATTTATATTATTCATAGTCCTATTTTCTCGGGTTTTCCTTATTTTTTCGGGCCTGATGGATTACTGCGGTATTCCTAATCCATCATGCGTTATTGGCTTATTTGGTGGCCTGAATCTAATCCCGCAATTGCGGTATTCGAATACCTCAGTTTTCAAGCAGGCGATAGCCGAACCCAGATCGGGTCTTGTTCTGGTATAGCTCTCGGCGCACTAACTGCTGTTTCTCGACCAGTTCGATCACTTCCTTATGGTCACTCGGACGCCAGGGAAGACGTCGAGTCAACTCCCATTCCGGCATCAATTTGTCTCCATGTTTGTCTCTCCATTTTTTCAAATAGCGGATCAGCTCTTTGGCCATCGCGTCAAAGCTGTTCCGGCTGACATGATCACCGGCCATAAACAACATCCGTCTTGTTTGGTGCATCACGAATTCGTTAGCCCACGTCACGGCTGGTGCATCAATCACTGGATTGAGATGGTTCTGACTAACGGAGTACAGCAAAGCGAGCTTTCGTGTTTGCTCATGAACCCGACCCCAGACGGTGGTACCCACTGGATCGCTACTGGCTTCGGCGGCTGAATATTCTTGCTCTGCCTGCAAACGTGAGTCTCGCAGCAAGGCTTTAGCGGCTTCCGTTGCCGGCACGACAGCGGGCTGGGGATGCCAATTTTCCAGATTTCCTGTTCCAGGTCGGAAATCGGACCACCACTGCGCGGTCTCAATCACTGACTGAGGAGGCTCAATGATCCCGGGATCTTGTCCGGTCCCTCGTGGCCCACTCTCTACAATCAGCATGCGAGCGAAAAAACCGTTGGTCAGCATCCGTTCCGAAAGAGCCCCGTAATAATGAGTTGGAATAGCGGTCCCGTAGACGACCAGACACGGCTGATTGATGACTCCTGGGGCTTCTTTACCCGCCTTCCGCCGCATTGGATAAATACTATTGGCGACCGAATACATGGTCAGCAGCGTGCCCAAAATGTTCTCGTGGCGTGCGTCGCGGGACTGGTTGATTGACTGTAACAGCCCGTCGATCTCGTCGGTCTGGTACAACATCGATGGATTTAGGAACAGCGAATCCTGAATACCTTCGCCACTGGCAAATCGCTCGCCCAGCGAATTAACCAGCCCGACCTTGTGTAAAATCGCCGTGTTTAGCTTTCGAGCCCAATCTTTGCCGACGGCTGAATAGCCCAGAGCCAACAGATAGATATTGGTTCGGTTGTCAGCCTCGTCGCGCACCTTCCGGCCGGCAAGCAGTGCCTGAAGCGCCAAAGCCCCGCAGAACGCCAATGGAACGTTAGGGTAGGGGGCGGTGGCCAGGCAATGCTCTATCACGCTGGCCACAAACCCCGGGATATGGCACAACGATTCAGGAAGCGGGCCGGGGTCAGGATAATGGATTGAAGATTTGGGGGTCTCCGGTTCACAGGTGGCCAGCAAGCCTGACAGATCAACCGTTATTCCAGCTCCTTGCTCGCCAAGCCCTTGTTGCCGCAGTGCCGTTGCAGCTGCGATAAAATCCCCCTGATGCTCCAGCAGAGCGTACACTGAAAATGGAGCGTAAGCCCGATCGGGTTCAAACGGAGTTGCGTTGGAAGAGAACACATAAAAGACTCGATCTCTTAAGGTGGCACTGCAACCGACACTCTTGCCGGGCCTGCGCCAATGTTCGTTTTCGCCCCCACGAATCTGCTCCCAGCCATGCCGTGTCAATAGTTCCCGAATATCACCAGATTCATTATATTCATCACCTGGGCGTCGATCGCTAAGAATCGTTTTAGGAATTTGACTGACTTTGGGTAATGACTCATTGAGAGAACACGCAGCTTCGATTAAAACCGATCGCTCCGATTCACTGATTGTCGGGATATCAGTCAGTGAACCTTGTTCGATTTGATAACCCGGAGAAGGGGCACAGAGAAACAACCCACCTTCGCCACGGGTCTCAATCAAGGTAAACGTGACGATTTGCTTCCCATCGATTCGTCTGGGCACATATCGCTTGCCGGCAATTAAAACCGGTTCACTGGATTCGACTTCCATCAATCGTTGGGCCAGCTTTCGATTGCCCGAAACGGCTCCTTCATTTCGGTAAATAACGTGCCGGCCTCCCGATTGGGATCGCTCAATCACCAGACGCCCTAGCAGACCTGGCAAATCGGTCTCAACCAATGAACACCAATTCTCAAATAGCTCACCTTCGTGATCGAAGTCGATCATTTCCAAATTGCCGGAAATAGAACCGGTCAACAAGCATAAGCCGGTAGCGTCCGCGAACCAGGCACCGACCTGCTTTTCGGTTGGCAATCGATTCTGATATTGTTTCCAGCCCGCCAGCGCAGGACGTTTTTCATCGACCAGGGCTGGCAAAACGGACAACCCACGGGAGAGGTAATCGAGAGACACATGTTGCAGGCTCAAAACGGCACCTCGTCCAGATCATAAAGCGATTCGGTATCTACCAACTCCGGAATCGGTCCGAGCTCATATTCGACGATCCGTTCGTAAGGATCGCCGCTAACAGATCGAACAATAATGGATTGAGCTTGAGCCAGACCGCCCCCTTCGATTATCTCAACCGCTCGCCGAGCCGAATTAGGGATCGGATCCCGCGAGCGACAGCGCCACCAAGCCTCAGCTTTCTGCCGAGCATAACCTTGATGTTCAAAACAGATCCATTCCGATTTGTATTCATGCCAGCCAACCTTGTAATCGACTCGTAACGATCGTGGTGCGTCATCGTCAGCACCACGCTTGATATGAACACTATAAATCGTATCAAGTACAGTAAACTTGGTTTCGGTCATTTGACCGGACAGAACACCGGCCTCGCTAGCCTTGGCATCATGTTGTTTCCGTTCTGGTGGCGGGAACTCGTAACCGCAGGCGGGGCAGGTTGAGAATCCAGCTGCTATCAATGCCTGGCAGGCCGGACATTCTTTGGCCGGAGCTTTGCCATCGCCTCGATCCAGCGTGGTGATCTTGATCGCATCTACAGGCCCATGCCGCAGCACATTGCCACCAAAGTCCAGAATCAGGCAGTTCTGTTTACTGTCGTGCAAACGAAAGCCTCGTCCGACCATCTGGTAATACAGGCCTGGCGACATGGTTGGTCGCACTAGTGCCACGCAGTCGATATGCGGCGCGTCGAAGCCGGTCGTCAGAACGTTGACGTTGCAAAGGTACTTGAGCCCGCCAGCCTTGAACCGCTTCAGCACTTCATCGCGTTCCGGCGTCGGCGTGTCCCCGCAAACGAACCCACATTCGATACCGTGCTTTTCTTGCAGGATGCGAACGATGTGGCGGCCGTGCTGGACACCCGAGGCAAAGATCAGACAGGCATTGCGAGTCTCGGTTTGTTCGACGATCTCGGTACAAGCGGCCTCGACCAACTCCGAGTCGTCCATCAAGGACTCCACTTCGTCGGCCACAAATTCACCGCCACGAATATGAAGTGACGAAGTATCGGCCTTGGCCTTGCCGGCCTTGCTAATCAGTGGGCACAGAAATCCGTCTCGGATCAGTTCCCGGACTCCGACCTCGAAACAGATGTGATTCAGGAAGCCATCGGCCGTGCAGATCGGTCCAGTCTTGAGCCGAAACGGAGTCGCGGTGAAACCTACGATCCGGATATGCGGATTGACAATCTTGGCATCGGCCAGGAACTGCCGATACATCCCGTCCCCCTCGATGGGAATTAAATGACAATTGTGAACAAGGGTGCCATTAGCGAAGTAAGAAGGATGTCCGGCGACGTGCAGGTTGAACACAACTCGTCCGCCCGCTGATTTGTGATGCGAACGACTAACCAGCCGTTTCGCGCCAGGTAAATTGACTTCTGTGAGTCTTGGCGTCGTCGCTGTGGCGACTGGTGACTTGGGCCGTCCAGCTCGATCGCAATCATCTGCTCCGGGTGAGCCACGTCGATCTTGAGGTTCTTCGGCAGCGCAAGAGCTTGAAAACCAGGGACGGGAACGACGTGCTCCCCAACCCAACCTTCCCCCAGTCGTTTCAGCAATCTCAACTGTGGTCGGGAAAGCTGGCCGTTCCCGCCCCGTATCTTCGGCGAGTGTCCTCGAGATTTCATCGTCTGACTGATCTTTTTTCGTACTTCGGGGGCTTGCGTGCAGTTGCTGTGGATCTTCGAGCAAGAGATCGAGCAGAATCGCTGCTTCATCCAGAGCTTCTCTTTCTGCACCCGAAGACTCCCATCGGCCAGAATTTTCGACCAGGGATGAAACCTTTTCCCACAACATTCGCATGCCCTCGACGCCGATTGCCAACGAACCGACTTCCATGGTGCCTGCGCATCGCCATCCTGTTTCTGTAAAAATGGGATGGTTGGGCGTGCATGTGATTTCTGTCCCATCGGAAAACTCCAGAGTTACTAATTCGTTGGCACTTTTCGCTGATGTAGCAACCACGCGGTCGACACCCCTCGCATGGCAGACAAACATTCCCGGCTGAACGAATTCGATTGGAATTTCGCCTGATGGTGTCGAAACCATCGTGCCTTCCACGAAACACTCGTCGACGAGCACCAGATCGAAGGCGTCGAGTTCGCAGGCCCGACGATAGACGCTTTGGATGCCGGCGATGATGACCGGAGCCTCGGTGTCCCGCCGTTTCAGTCCGGCCGAGTAGATGCCGAACTCGACCTCCGGACAGACGATGCGCAGCTTGTCGGCCGTCTGCTCGAGCAGTTCTTTGACATGTGCCAGGATCAAAACCCGCCCGTTCCACTGGGTTACCGCATCACGACAGATTGTTGCCATGATCGGGGTTTTGCCACCGGCCGTGGGAACGACCGCGCAAGGGTTGTCATCGCGATTCCGCAGGTGGTCATAAACCGCCTGAACGGTCGCTTCTTGGTAGGGTCTCAGGGATATCACGACTCGTTGACCTCCCGAATCTGAACGACGGTCTTGCCACCAGGTGTAACGCTGCCACGTTCGATTGACAGACGGATAATCTGACTGTCATCGTGGTAGGCTCCGCCGTGTTGCATGGCATCGAGCAGAGATTTCATCGTGTTGTCGACATCGCGACGGCGTCGATCAGGCGGGTAGACCGTGATGAAGAGTTCGAGCGGCCCGGCTAGCGGCTTGACCTTTCCCCCCCCGAGGGGCCCGCAG